>JBDSKX010000028.1:0-30947 GCA_039916665.1 Chryseolinea sp.
CTTTAAAAGAGGAGCCCGTACCGCCGTGGAAATGGGATTAACCATTAACTTCTCAACTTTACTCCATTGCCTGGCTTTTGACCAGCGAGCTGTCCTCCATCAATAATAATCGTCTGCCCGGTCATAAAACTGCTCTCATCACTCGCTAAAAATAAAAAGGCCGGCGCTATATCATCTACCTCGCCTGTACGGTTAAGGGGTATGTAGCGATCAACAAATTCCTGAACAAATTCCGGCGAGTCAATTTCCTTTGACATGGGCGTTTGGATATAGCCCGGACAAACTGCATTGACCCGAATACCATGATGCGCAAGTTCCAGAGCCATTGTTTTTGTTAGCATCAAAACGCCTCCCTTTGAAGCATTATAGTGTGCATATCCAAATTCGCCATCGACACCATTCTTGCTTCCCATGTTTACTACGACACCACGTTTCCGGGCCACCATTCTTTCACAAACTGATTGCGAAACAAAGAACATGCCCGTCAGGTTAATGTCAAGTATAGCGCGCCATTCAGCCTCTCCTATTTTCAAAAAAGGCGTCTCCAAGGCTATGCCAGCATTATTAATCAGTACATCAACAGGCTTAAAATTATCCGTAGCCTCCACTGCTTCAACAACTTGACTTTTATTACCGATGTCGACCTTAACTACCCGCACTGAAGCTATTTTTTCTAATGCTTCCTTGGCATTATTAAGATTTTCCTCATGAATATCGAACAGGGTCAACAATGCCCCCTCCAAAGCAAAATGACGGGCAATTTCAAAACCAAGCCCTCGGGCAGCACCTGTGATTAATACGTGTTTATTTGAAAAACGCTTTCCCAAGCCGGTCATAGCAGGACGATTTTGTTTACAATATACTTATATATTTGTTTTCACCCATTTCGACAAACCAGAAAAATTATACGATGTATTCGCTGCTTCTATTTATAAAAAAGGGGTTCCATCTAAAGGTATTGATAGCGTTCATATTTTGCGCAACATCATGTACGAAGACTATAAAAGTCTATAGTATTATTGAATTTGGCGTTGCCTCTACTAAAAAATATTTATCAGCCGTCAAACTCTCGAATGGAATACATGCCGATCTGAACGTGAATACAACTTTGCAAAATGACAATGTTAAATAATAATTGCCAATAGGCTCATATATGAAACAATCAATTCTTATACTCTTGTTAACGACTACCGTCTGTCAAGCTCAAACAATAAATCGAACATCATTAGACTCACTCGGCAGCCACAAAATTGTTTTGGATAAAGAGGGCAAAATTTTACCATGGTATAAACCGGAAGTGCCAGGCGCTGCCTATGAACACGTGAGCAAGCTGGCGAGTGAGTTTATAAAATCAGGAACTCCTATTGAATCAAAGACAGGTTTGCCAATGTATCTCGTTACGTGTTGCTTTTCCGGGCCACATCTTTCCTCACAGGAGAACTTTTCGGCTGGCAAAACCGGTGAGGGCTGGATGCACAATCCCGCGATGTCTAATGCCGGTATGGTTCAAAGTCTTGTGATGGGATACAGAGTTTTCGCTGGTGATGAGTCATATATAGATATTGGAAAAGGTATGCTTGATTATCAATTGGAGCATGGAACTACACCGGCGGATTTTGAATATGCCAACGTACCATATGCTAGCAGCAATCCATTTGAAAAAGAATACTTCGGAGCAACCAAGTGGGAGAAAGAAGGTATGCGTGGAGACGGACTTCATGGCGTAGAACCGGATAAAATTGGTGAGCTCGGATATGCTTATCTCATGTTTTTTGAAGTGACAAATGATGTTAACTATCTAAAGGCTGCCGTCAACTGTGCCGACGCCCTGGCAAAAAATGTTAGAAACATTGGAGGTGATCAAGAATATTTTTCTGAAGTTGATACAAAAAAATCCCCTTGGCCTTTTCGGGTTAATGCACGCACAGGTTTAGTCGTTGATGAATACTGTTCGAACGTTATTGAACCCATTCGATTGTTTGATGAACTTGCACGTATTGGATCGCGCATCAAGGCAACTGACGCTCAGCTTACAGCCTGGAAAAAGGCACGCGGTATTTCCTGGAACTGGTTATATGCGAAGAACGGCCCAATGAAAACGTATATATGGAACGCGTATTTCGAAGACATTCCGAATGATCCCGACCGTTCGAATCGAAATCAGGTATCGCCAATGGAAACAGCTCGTTACCTTCTTAACCATCCCCAACTTGATGCTGATATTGACATCAATGTCCCTGCACTTCTGAGTTGGGTTGAATCTGTCTTTGGAACAGAAAATATGGATGCCATTAAAGAGCAAACGTGGTGTTATGTTCCTATGGGTAGTCATACGGCAAGGTTTGCTTCTATTTGTGCCATGTGGTTTGAAAAAACGGGGGATGTTCGCTACAAAGAAAAAGCCTATCGGTATTTTAACAACGCAACTTACTGCACCGATCAAAATGGTGTGGTGCGCGTTGGCCCGACGTGGCCAAGCAGTTGGTTCAGCGATGGCTATGGAGATTACATCAGACATTTTATGGACGGGATGGCTGCAGTTCCGGAATGGGCTCCCGCTACCGAAGATCACATTCTTCGGTCTACATCTGCTATACAGAAAGTTAAATACAACTCAACCGGACTTACTGCAACGACGTTCGACAGTGAAGGCGAGCTTACTATCCGCATGACAGCGAAGCCAAAGTCAGTAATGGTAGGTTCGGTTAAAGTAAGTAAATATCAATGGAAGCCGTTGTCAAAAGGAGGCGTGTTAGTAATGAAGTATAATAGTGGAAATGAAATAGCGATTAATAAATAATTTCCGACGGTACGGATTCTGGTAGGTTAAATCCAAAATATCTATGAAAAGAAATCTTTCTCTTATATTCATCCTACTGACATATTCATCTGTGTGCTGCTCGCAAGTGAATTCTAAAATTCGTCTTATTGTTCGAGGTGATGACATGGGCTTCTCTCATTCGGGCAACGAAGCTATCATCAAATGCTATAAGGAAGGTATTGAGAGTTCTATTGAAGTAATCGTTCCATCACCCTGGTTTCCGGAAGCTGTAAAGCTATTAAATGAAAATCCAACGGTTGATGTAGGTATTCACATTGCCCTTACCAGCGAGTGGGACAACATAAAATACAGACCCGTATCAGACTGTCCGAGTTTAACTGATGAAAGTGGCTATTTACTTCCTTTTATATGGCCAAACAAAAACTATCCGGGGCAGGCATTGCTGGAAAGGAAATGGAACTTTGAACAAGTAGAAAAGGAACTCCGTGCGCAAATAGAATTGGCCATAAAAAAAATCCCTCGCATCAGCCACATTTCGGCTCACATGGGTTGCTATGACATGTCGCCTGAAGTAAAGGCTTTGGCGAAAAAATTAGCAACAGAATATGGTATTAATATTGATCCGGCTGAACTTGGCGTGAGCGATATTGGCTATGGCGGATCATCTACTACCACCGAAGACAAAGTCAAAAGCTTTATCGCCATGTTAGAAAATTTGAAACCCGGCCAGACCTATCTCTTTGTCGATCACCCAGGATTGGATACACCGGAACTTCGCGCCATTCACCACACAGGTTATGATAAAGTAGCCCTTGATCGTCAAGGTGTGACCGATGTCTGGACGAATGCCAAAGTAAAAGAGGTCATTAAGAAAAGAGGCATTCAATTAATATCCTACAAGGAGATCAAGCATAAATAACAACGAGAAAAATGGTAGAAAATATTTTCGATGCAATTGTAGTGGGCTCCGGCATTAGCGGAGGCTGGGCTGCAAAAGAACTTTGCGAAAGGGGACTAAAAACCATCATGTTGGAACGCGGAAAAAACGTAGAGCACATTAAAGACTACGTAAATGCTAACAAAGCCCCCTGGGAATTTGAACATCGTGGCAAGGCACCGATTGACATGAAGTCGGAATATAAAAGATCCGTAAGTGAAAAGAATAATGAGTGGTGGGTAAAGGACAGTGAATGTCCGTACACAGAAGTAAAACCCTTCGATTGGTACAGAGGTTATCAGGTTGGTGGCAGATCACTACTATGGGGGAAACAAAGTTACCGGTTAAGCGAAATTGATTTCGAAGCGAATGCGAAAGAAGGTGTTGCAGTAGATTGGCCCGTTCGATATAAAGATATTGCTCCGTGGTATGATCACGTAGAACGCTTTGCAGGTATTAGTGGTAATCGTGATGGACTTCCTCAGCTTCCAGATGGTCAGTTTCTTCCCGCTATGGATATGACTTGTGTGGAGAAAGATCTTGCGGCACGAATCAAAGATCATTATAAAGGCTCGCGCCACATGATCATTGGAAGAGCTGCGCACGTTACCGCGCCGTTGGAAGGACGCACACAATGTCAGTATCGCGACAAGTGCGGATTGGGTTGTCCGTTTGGTGGATACTTCAGCACACAGTCATCTACCTTACCGGCAGCGCAGAAGACAGGCAACCTCACGCTTCGTCCGTGGAGTATCGTAACAAAGGTGTTGTATGATAAAGACAAGAAAAGAGCTACAGGTGTAGAAGTACTGGATGCCGAAACCAATCAAACTTATGCCTATAAAGCAAAAATTATTTTCCTGAATGCTTCTACGCTCAACAGTGCCTGGATATTGATGAATTCAGCAACAGACGTTTGGCCTGATGGATTGGGCAGCAGCAGTGGAGAGTTGGGTCATAATGTGATGGATCATCATTTAGGTATTGGTGTTGGCGGCTGGGTTGAAGGGTATGAAGATAAATATTATTATGGCAGGCGGCCTAACGGATTTTACATACCACGGTTTCGAAATCTATTTGGCGACAAGCGTGATTATTTGCGTGGCTTTGGTTATCAGGGGGCAGCAAGCCGTGAAGGGTGGAGTCGTAACATAGCTGAATATAATATTGGTGCAGAATTTAAAGATGCACTTTCCGAACCTGGGCGTTGGACATTTGGCATGGGTGCCTTTGGTGAGATGTTGCCATCGCATGACAATAAGGTAACATTGGATAAGACCAAAAAAGATAAATGGGGATTGAACGTCTTGTCATTTGATTGTGAGTTGAAGGAAAATGAAATGAAGATGCGCAAAGACATGCTGGCTGATGCACTCGAAATGCTGGAAGCGGCAGGTGTTAAAGATGTAGGCGGAAGTGACGGTGGAGGAACACCAGGACAAGGCATACACGAGATGGGCACAGCTCGTATGGGGCACGATCCTAAAACTTCCGTGTTAAACAAATGGAATCAAGTGTGGGACGCACCGAACGTATTCGTTACCGATGGCGCGTTTATGACATCGTCTGCATGTCAGAACCCTTCGCTTACTTACATGGCATTTACTGCGCGGGCCGCCAATCATGCCATTGAAGAATTGAAGAAAATGAATCTTTGAGAGTCGGACCGTCCTCACACTAAGTGCCTATCCGGAGGAGAAAATCTTGAAGACAATTCAGATTTGAAAAGTGCTTTTTACTGTAATGAATAACAAACATCTACTAACGAACACATGAACAGACGTGATGCAATCGCCAGGGTAGGCTTACTAGTCGGCGGAACAGTTATCGGAGCAGAAGTATTTTTAAGTGGATGCGCGAGGCGTTCAACTGAGGAAGGCTCATCTATTGGATTTTCAAATGATGTAGTCTTTCTAATGGATGAAGTTGGTGAAGGCATTTTGCCTACAACGGCATCATCGCCGGGAGCAAAAGCAGCAGGCATCGGTGACTTTATGAAAATCATAGTAACTGATTGCTACGAACCGAGCGAACAGAAACTTTTTATGGATGGAATTGATTTGCTTCAAAACGTTTCAAAACAAAAGTTTGATAAAACGTTCACTGAATTATCAGGATCGGAAAAGCACGAACTGCTTGTTCAATTAGACGGTGAAGCAAAAGATTATAACAAGAATAAAAAGAAAGAAGAACCAACCCACTTTTTCTCCATGATTAAGCAATTGACTTTGTGGGGATATTTTACATCTGAGACGGGATCAACTAAGGCCTTGCGATATATGCCTGTGCCAGGAAAATATGAAGGTTGTATTGCCTACACAAAAGGAGATCGTGCCTGGTCGGAGATTTAAGAATGTAGTACAAATATCCCATTAAACTTTATAAGAATTGAATCGTGATCTTTCACCTTCCTCATCTACACACCCTTTAACATCTGCTCACAAAATGAAAAATATAACGCTTGTCTTTGTTATCATCAGCACTACCCTGAGTGCGCAGGTAATCACCTGGAAGGCACCCGAAGGATTTGCCTCTGAAAAATACTATCGCGTTAAAGTAAATGGAGTCGACGTCCCGGTGTATGATACACCCATTGCATCGTATGCTATTTTTGATTTTACAGGTTCTGTAAAAGTTGAAGTCACCACCATGTATGATGTGCGCTGGGTAGATGTTCGTCCGTTGCACTCGGGCATTAAGCCAACCTACACCAGCGATAACGCCTTTTTCATTACCCTGGATTCACCGCAAAATGTTAGCTTGGAATTGAACGGAAGAATACGCAAACAACCGCTATTTCTTTTTTCCAGCACACCCGAAACAAATAAACCTTTGAAGAATGATAAGAATGTAATTTGGTTTGAATCAGGCAAACTCTATAAACATGTGAAGTTAGAGCTGCAAGACAATCAAACCGTCTACATTGAAGGTGGATCTGTGGTGCAAGGATATATCTTCACGAAAGGCAAAAAAAACATTTCCGTGCGCGGTCGCGGCATTTTAGACGGAACTTTTACCCGCGACATGACAGAGAGTAATAACCGCTTCCTTCACTTCAGTGATTGCGACAATATTTCCGTAAGTGATATCACCCTTCACAATGGCACCACATGGCAGATAGCCATGTTTCATAGTAACAAAATATCCATTACCAACGTCAACATCGTAAGTGAAAGTGGTGGCGATGACGGCATGGATATTTTGCGTTGCACCAATGTAGTGATCGATGGTGTATTCGCTCATACCAAAGATGATTGTATCGCCATTAAATCAGGAGGGAAATATTCAGCCGATGACCCAACCGATAATATACTGGTAAAAAATTGTACGTTCTGGAATTCTATTTGGGGCAATGCTATTGAGGTAGGCTTTGAATTATATTCTAACGAAGTCAAGAACATTCGTTTTGAAAACATCGACATTATACACGTCGAAGATGGCGCGGCGATGAGCATTCACAATGCTGGCCAGGCACACGTTCATGGTGTTGTCTTTGAAAATATTCGCGTGGAAGACGCGCGTCAAAAACTTTTTGATGTTGCCATTTTCTTTTCACAATGGGGGCCGGATGGAAACCGTGATCCGAAGTTCACTAAAAAATATTATTTACATGGTGCGTGGGATGGTGTGCAGAAAATACCAGAGGGAACAGAAGCAGAACATCGCCCATTTCGTGGAACGATAAGTGGTGTTGTATTTAAAGATATTCAGGTGGTGGGTGGACTAATGCCTTTCTCAATCTTTCATGGTTATGATGCCGAAAAAAATGTGTCCGATATCAACATTGAAAACTTAACCTATATGGGCAGGAAGATCACAGATCTGGAAACCGCTAAAATACGGCAGCAGAACACCGAGCGGTTAACAATTAAGTAACTGAACTTACGCGGCTGATAAATTTCTTTCGGATTAATCGGAAGCCACGGTAAAAACTAAAATGCTTTTCCGTGAGTACCGTTCCTTCCGTGAGCCACAATCCTGTGTGTTGCGTAACGTCAGTTAAATACGTTAAGCATGATCTATTTTGAAAGGACAAAGTAGGTATGCTTTCGCGAAGGAGGTTTGTGACTGGAATCAAAAAATATACAGTTTGTTCTTTTATGCAATGAATTATCGACACTCAGATTTACAAAATGATGGAAATCAATACGGGATAGAAGTGGAAAGCCCCGAATGGCGTTGGTGTGTGGGCCGGACTTGGAACGGTTAGCCCAACGCCTCACAATGTCACAAAAACAACGTCCAAAAAACCAATTCTCATTGATATGAAACAATCCCTCGTTTTAATTGCAATGCTATCTATTTCAACACAGTTGGTTGAAGCAAAGGATTTTAATATTTTGGATTATGGTGCGGCACGAAATCAGCTATCTACTTTAGCGGTACAAAAAGCAATTGATGCTTGCCATAGTGACGGTGGAGGTAAGGTGGTGGTTCCTACCGGAGTATTTGTTATTGGTGCGATTATTTTAAAGAGCAATATTGACCTTTACTTGGAGCAAGGTGCAGAGCTGAGGTCAAGTGAAAATCTGGAGGATTTTAAAATCGGGACTGAACGGTATGGAATGTTTTTTTGTCAAGATGCTTCCAACATAAGCATAACGGGTAGAGGAATCATTAACGGAATGGGATCAACGTTTTACGACCCATCCCAAAATCATCAGGATGGCCTTTCGCAGAATACTTCCAAGCCTTATGATCTAAATTACACGCGGCAAAAGGAAAATTATTTACCGAAAGGAACATTTTTCACAGACGGCCCTATAAAGCGCAAACCACGACCTGGAATGACAATTGTCTTCTTCCATTGCAATCGGGTCATGATTAAGGACGTCACTATTAAGGATACTCCAATATGGGCAATTCGCTTTGGCTATTGTGAGGATGTAGTGGTGGACGGGATTTCTCTATCGAATAATATAATGATACCTAATAATGACGGAATTCATATCACTGTTTCAAGAAACATCAAAATTTCAAATTGTGATATTATAGCCGGAGATGACGCCATTATCATCACCGGTTTTGCCAAAATAGAAAATACTCCCGATTTTGATTCGAAGGAACAAGACAAATATACGCATGGAAATAAAAGTATTTATTCTGAAAATATTCAGGTAACAAATTGCCGGCTGCGTTCGCGTTCATCTGCCATTCGCATTGGCTATGGCCAGCACCCCATCCGTAAGTGTGTTTTCTCTAACATTATTATAACGGAATCAAACCGAGGAATAGGCATCTTTGCGCATGATGCGTCGGATATTGAGGAGTTAATCTTTACAGACATTATCATGGAAACGCGATTGCATAATGGAATTTGGTGGGGCAACGGTGAGCCCATTCATCTGTCTTCTACATCCAGGTTTGCAGGCAAGCGCCCGGGGAAGATAAAGAATATTCAATTTAATAATATTTCGGCAACAGCAGGGCACGGTATTTTAATCTATGGCGACAAAGAAAGTAACATGGAGAATATTCAGTTCAACAATCTTAAACTAGACATCGTAAAAGGACGTGAGACCATGACGAAAGGAGGCAACTTCGAATTGCGTCCCACGGCCACTTACGAAAAACAAATTTTTGAACACGACATTCCTGGAATTTATGCTCAGTATGTTAATAGTCTTTCAATTCGGAACTTTAATTTGAAATGGGGCGATGGACTTCCTGCTTTTTTTTCTCATGGTATTGAATGCCTTGAAGTTCAAAATCTTATAATTGATGATTTTGTTGGAGAGGCAAATCCGAATTCGCCAACGGGTAAAAGGTTAGTATTGGAAAAATCGGCCCTGAAGAAATGATCTTGTTTCATAAAATTATGGGTTTAAAAAAGTGAAATAAACCGCTTATGAGCAAACCTACAATGGCCTGGAGTCTACTACTGCTATGTAATTTAATGTGGGCGTTACAGTTTACATGCATCAAATTGGTGCAAGACCAAGTAGGTCCATTCAGTACCGTATTCCTACCGATGCTGATGGCCACTTTATTTCTCTTACCATTTGTATACAAAGATGTAAAAGCCAATCAAAATAGAAAGCTGACAGATCTGAAGGTATTCGCTATGCTCGCCATTGTAGGCCAATTTCCAGCACAAGTACTTACCACCTTTGGCACGCAACGATCCACCGCCAGCAATGCAGCTATCATCAGTCTAAGTCTACCCATAATTTCTGCCTTACTTGCATTTATTATATTAAAAGCCAAAATGACACGCATAAGGTGGTTCTGTTTTTTTTTCGCGATAGCCGGCGTTATTCTATGTTCGCTAAAAGACATATTCAATAGTGATTTTACACTTACCTATTTGATAGGCAATCTTCTAATCTTCTTGGGTGTTTTTGGAAGCGGCTTCTATAACACATATTGTAAAAAGATCGCCGAGCACTATACTGAAATGGAAATGCTTTTCTATACATACATTTTCATGATTGTTCTACTGGCCCCCTTTGTATGGCAGCACGAAGGTGACGTGTTCCGCACCATATCTTCTTTCACCACCAGAACGTGGACAGGAATTGTTTTACTCACCCTCTTCCATAATTTCTTGTCGATGCTTCTATTCTTTAAAGCATTAAAGACTTTAGACGCCATCCAAGTTGCATTCTCCAACTTTCTCATTACGTTTTTCGGACTTCCCATTGCGGCCATCTGGCTTCATGAAAAACTTAACCTTCTTTCCATTGTGGGTGGACTACTGGTCTTAATGAGTACGCTATCCATTACTATTCTGGAATATCGAAAGGTAAAAATAGATGAACAGAAATCACTTAATTTATAAAACCCATCACATGACGAAGGGGTATCATCAGGACGACTACAGAATCCGTTGGTAAATTGGGCGCGCGCCATAGTGTATCTGCTTTCACTTAAAATAAGATCAGGACAAAGGGTAATTTTGTCAGGCACGATGGAAAAAAGGATGGAAGATCACGAATATCCTTAGCGACAAACTGCATAATACTGATACATAAAACTCACGTAGAGACCAATTTCTATTTTCCCGAAAATCACGACACCGCAGGACGGTATTCTTTCAACAATTCTATAAATCGTAATGGGTATCCAGCAACATTATGAAATCAGTTCCGTTTCCATTCTTCCTACGTCTATTCTTTCTCATCACACTGCATGGCAACCTTGTTTTCTCTCAGACTCCTCAGTTTTGTTTGGTAAAGGGCGACGGAGTAAGCGGTCAATCCATAATAAAAGCAAAACCACTCGATAAGCTTTCAGTGCTGAATGCAAATGGAAAAAACCTTACTGTTGCCGATGGAAAGGGTCGTATCTACGTAAACACAAGGGTTCAACCCATATTGAATTTCATAGTGAGCGGAACACTGGGTAAGCACACGCTTCAGGTTGTCGATAAGAAAGGGAACAAAACGCATGAAATTCAATTTGATGTGGATGCTATAACTAACATTAACGATGGCGGTCGCTACACGGAAATGTTTGATGTCTTTTACAAAAGTATGCGAACCGACACCGGAAGCGTGAAATGGAACGGAACAAAATATCGATATTTTGTTCCTTGGGGATTGGATCATTGTCACACCATGAAAGGGTTGAAATATTTTTACGGTTTTGGAAATGAATTTGTTGACTTGATGCATGGAGCGCAACGCGAGGATGGTATGATCTGGAGTTTTGTGGAACACATGAGCAACATGGATTATTTCAAAACCCGTGATTCCGTGATGGGATACACCCGAAAAATCGGCAATAAATATTTTGTGCGACAACCTACGGAGAATCATCCCGAATACATTTATGTGAAAACGATTTATCAGGTTTGGCAAGCCTCTGGCGATGATGCATGGATGAAAACAATTTTATCATCAGCGGCACGCGCATTGGATTACGCCCAGAATGATCCCGCCAGATGGAGCGAACGTTTCCAGTTGTTAAAGCGAGTGTACACCATCGACTCCTGGGATTTTCAAGTGGACGATGAATACACACCTAATATTGGATTGACCAACACGATGATCATTGATCCCGTTAAATCTAAGTTCGGGGTTTTCTTTGGAGACAATACAGGATACGTGATGGCATGCCATGAACTCGCAGAAATGTATGACTACGCTGGAATGAAAACAGAATCAACCAAATATTTACAACGCGCGCTTGAAATAGATAAACGATTAAATGCGCTGTCGTGGAATGGAAAATTCTACACCCATTTTATTGATGAAGATTCTAACGTAAAACGAAATTTAGGCGTCGATGAAAAGTCCCAATTGGCACAATCAAACGCCTATACACTCAATCGCGGGCTGGATCATGAGAAAAGCAAGGCCATCATTGAATCATATATCAATTTGAAAAATAATCTACCGGTTGGATCACCAGGAGAATGGTATGCTATCTATCCTCCATTCGAGCGCGGTTTTGGAGGGCATGGAGATAAGTGGCAATACATGAACGGTGGTGTAGGTGGCCACGTTGCAGGTGAGTTGGCACGCGGAGCATTTGAAAATGGATATGAAAAGTATGGAGCCGATATACTTGAACGCCTGTTTGAGCTGGGCAAAAAACACAATAACAAAATATATTTTTCGTATACTGGTTCAATACCTCCAACCCATGCAACGCCAAATTACAAAACCCTTAACATCAAACCCTTCGCAAACATGGATACGTGGGATAAAGGTGGAAAAAAGGCCATGCCGTGGATGAATTCCAGTCGTGCCGGAGATGATTTTCGCAAGTTGCCCGTGGGCAACCAAATCTTTGCCAGCATTCCATTCGATGTTATCGATCCCGGGAAAAATAATCGAAACGCTGTGGTGGCAGTATCGAAACGAAAAGGGTATCAAAACAATGTAGAAATTCCAGTGAACGAAAAAACAGCTTGCGTATATTTTCTACATACATCAAGCAAACCAAGTTCAGAAAATGTATCAGGCGCAGTCTCATTTGTGTATGGTGATGGATCAAAAAGTACTAACTACATACTAATGGGCAAGCAGTTAACCTATTGGTGGTTCTCTCAATTGAAGACTGACTATTCAGGTATTGCCTGGTACGGATCTAACGAAGTAAGCAAAGGTATTGGCATCAGTTGGTGCGCCATTGAAAATCCACATCCCGAAAAAATGATTTCGAAAATTATTCTTCATTCCGCTGAAGATGAAACAATCTATACGGTGTTCAGCATTACTTTGTCTGATCAACCGCATTATGTCCCCATCGATCCTGTATCATACGGGGGCCCGGATAATTGGGCAGCCGCTACGGCTATGGCAGCCATGGTAGAAGGTTTGGCGGGTGTAAAAAATTCTCCGCACACACAAGCATTCCATGAACCTACCCTTTCACCACGATGGAATGAAACAAACACCGACACGGTCAATGTCGCCATTCGGTTTGCGGCTTCTAAAGGATATGTGGCTTACGCCTACATCAATCAAACAGATCAAAACCAAATTGAAATCACTGTCACGGGAAGTGGAGAAAAAATAAATTGCCATTTGCTGCTTCCGGAAAACAAAAAAGTGAAATCGGTTCTGGTAGATGGACAGGAGATAATCTCATCGACTTCAACCGTTGAGCAATCCACGTATGTTGATTTTGTACTGAGTGGTACTAGCGCAAAACAAATCACGATGAAATACAGATAATTCGATCAATATTTCCCAAGAAATACATTTCATTTTTAGCTAAAAACTCATGCGCATTTTTTCAATACTGTTTGTTAGTATTTTTTTTTACCATTTAGGTTGTTTCGCTCAAATACCGCTATCGGGTCGTGTTGAATCATTTAATAATCGACCAACAATCTTTGTCAATAACCAGCCTGAGTGCCCCATGATTTACGCACTTACTGACGTACCCGGTGGCCGATGGGCATGGGAAGAAGTGCCACGTTACAATATGAAATCATTTTGCAATCTCGGCATCAGACTAATCCAGATTGATCTTGCTTTCGATCATCTTTGGAAGGAAGACGGTACTCTTGTGTTGGATACTGCCCAACGACAATTAAAAGGTGTGCTTGATATTTGTCCGGATGCCGCCATCTTTATTCGGCTTCATGTAAATCCGCCCAAGTGGTGGCAGAAAAAATTCCAGGAAGAAAACACAGTGTATGCTGATCACGAACCGAAACCTGACATTAGCTGGGGACTACAACGCATCATTGAAGACGATGAGGAAACCCCCGCACGGTTCAGTCTTGCTTCAGAAAAATGGAAAACAGAAGCTTCAGAAAAACTGAAAGAATTTCTATTAAAACTAAAAGATATACCTGAAGCAAACTCATTGGTTGGTATTCAGGTAGCTAGTGGTGTGTATGGCGAATGGCATTATTGGGGGTTTCTCGAAAACGAACCCGACATGAGCAAGCCCATGAAAAACTATTTTTCAACGTGGCTAAAAGAGAAATACAAAACAGATAAGGCACTTCAAAAGGCTTGGAATAGTAAAACGACAACACTTGCAACCGCCACACTTCCAACCTTAACAGAAAGAATCGAAACCAAGGCAGGAATATTTCGCAATCCTGAATTGGAACGAAATGTTATTGACTATTACGAAGCACAACATCAGGTAGTGGCCGATGATATTTTACTTTTTTGTAAAGTAATAAAAAAGCATTGGCCTCGGCCTATCATAACCGGAGCATTTTATGGCTACTTCTATTCCTTGTTCGGGCGCGATGCTGCAGGTGGTCATTTACAATTGCAGCGCGTTCTTAGTTCACCTTACATTGACTACCTGAGCGGACCCGGCACATATTACCCAAATGCAGTTGAAATGGGTGAACCCTATCGGTCCCGAAGTCTGATCAATTCAATTTCTCTTCACGGAAAATTATGGCTTGATGAAATGGATCAGCAAACTCCATTACTTCCTTTAAAAGATAAAAACTATGCAGAGAGTGTAAT
Organism: Chryseolinea sp.; assembly: GCA_039916665.1. Classification (GTDB taxonomy): domain Bacteria; phylum Bacteroidota; class Bacteroidia; order Cytophagales; family Cyclobacteriaceae; genus Chryseolinea. Next base: position 14,612 of record JBDSKX010000028.1, read on the forward strand.
CAAAAGCGTAGCTCAAGTAAAAAGAAATGTCATGTTTCCGTTTTCGAAAGGGCACGGATTATGGTTTTATGATTTCGGTCCATCAGGTTTTAACGGTGGGCCACGGCTGAACGACCATGGATCGCTTGGCTGGTGGGATGAACCCACAGTCCGCGAAACAATCCGGCAGTTAAAACAAATAGGGGATGCTCAACTCCGACAATCCTATCGAACCGGTGCTGATGTATTATTGGTTCATGATACCGAATCCCTTTATCAAATGGGCAGCGATAAAAAAAGTACGGGCATTACGCATTGGGGAAACAACTGGCCAACAGTAGGTATTTTTAAAAGTGGTGTGGTGCATGATGTTATTCATTTGGCCGATCTCGATAAAATAGACCTCACTCCGTATAAGGCAATTGTATTTGTCAATAGCTTTCTGATCCGCGCCGATCAAAAGAAAATCATTCAGGAGAAAGTGGCAAAAAACAATCGGCATTTAATCTGGCTTTATGCCCCCGGATATAATGATGGTAAAAAATTGAGCACGCTTAACATGAGCGAAACGATTGGGATACAACTTCAAAAAACGGAACCCTCAAGTCCGGTTTCGATTACGCTCGATTCCTCCATTGTAAAAGACTATACCTTTTCCGTTTGGAACGCGCACATCGCTCCCCTGTTTATTGTTCAAGATACTGATGCTGAATCCTGGGGCGTGGTAACGGGAACATCAAACATTGGCATGGCCAAAAAGAAATTAAAAGAAAGCACCTCATGGTTTATTGCATTACCTCCCGATAACCCGGTATTGTGGAGAAGAATATTTACAGATGCCGGCGCAAATATCTATAACAATAGTGGAGATATTTTCTATAGTGGAAACGGAATATTGACGGTACATACCAAAAATGGCGGTGCGAGAAAAATCAAACTGGCTAATGGAAAGTCAATATCAATTGATTTACCAGCAAACTCTACAACACTCTTGGATTATGAAAACGGAGCGGTAATTTTGAAATAGCAACGATTCGGTTGTATCAATTTACATTTCCCAGCGAAAATAGAGACAGGTAAAAAAAGTCGAATTATTCAATAACCCACGGGTAGCCCAATTTAAATTCTTATTGTCTTTTGCCAATCGCTTAGCAAGTGCCTGAGCCTCATCGAGTGTATGGTAACAGTCCATGTGGGCATTAATATGGCCAACGATCATAATTCTTTTTAACTATCCTTCAAGCATCAGATCAAACAATTTTTTTTTGAACAAAGATGAAAGGTTCATCGCGATGAATTTCGGCCAAGTTCAAAGCTAACCTTACTCTACGGAAAGGTCGTCTAGATAAAGGAGAAAATCTCCACTTTCATTCCAGGTTGCAAAAATAATCTGAATAGCATGAGCCGGATCGAATTTCATATCTGAGGTAAACAAATCTGCTAATGGAATACTTAAGTCATGCCAATTTCCGTCCATCAAAGCAGGGTCATAGAGTTTAAGACTAACACGTTGTGTTGTGTGGTGGTCGCCTGGGGAAGCCAGCGATAACATCATATCGTCAGGGCGAATAGGGCCATCCACTTTCACAGATAAGTTAATCTTGATATATGATTTAATATTTGTTTCAACTGTGGCTGTCCAGGCAGACCATTGCCATCCTGCTTCCAGAAACACATGATGACGCGCCATATGTATGGCAACTGAGTTTTTTGATGAACGAAAAATCGTATCCTGTTGCGCGATAGACATACTGTCTCCTTCAGGTGATACCCATCCAACCCCAGGAGAGTTAGACTCACCATTCCATAATACAAGCTTTGTAGGTTTCGAAGTGAGATTTGACAAGGGCTTTGAATTTGCTATATCACTGCTATTACAGCTGCTGATAAAAATAAAATCCAAAATTGAAAAAGCAACCATCAAAATCATTTTGAAGAAATCTGCACTCCTTAGAACTAGTTTGATTTTCAGCATGCTTGCAGTTGATAACCTCATCAATCCTTCTTAAAGATCAAAATTTACAAAGTCATCTCCGTCCTGTGCTTTACTGCTGGAGCCGTTATGGAAAGTAATGAAGATTATTTGCGCCTTCAAAATTCATTTTCAGGCAGGACTGCACAGGATTAAACTGAAATGTTTTATCCTTTAATTTGAGTACGCCAAAATTCGGTGTGATGAAAAGAGATCTCAAGTCCATTTTTAAACTGAGTGCCTTCTCTTCTCTATTCCTTATCGCAATAGGATGCGGAGGTGATGAAGGTGAAACTACCAAATTTACACTTGTTGTAAATGATGGCACGGGTAGCGGACAATATGCAAGTAGCATGTTGGTTAAAATTACGGCAAACACGCCTCCAACAGGAAAAGAATTTGAAGCATGGACTGGCGATATTAGTCAATTGGATTCAGTAACAAATCCGGCTGGAAAAATAACGATGCCAGCAAACAATATTGAAGTTAACGCCACCTATCGCGCTATTGATCTTGGTTCTCCTGTTAACATTTCCATTGATAAGAGTACGTCATATCAAACCGTCGATGGGTTTGGTTTTTTTGGAGCTTATGATGTTTGGTGGAGCGGAGGTTCTTTGTGGAACGATGCATGGGGTGAGAAAATGATAGGCGATTTGGGCATAACAATCTGGCGAAATGAATATTTTCCACCTTCAACACCGGACAATAGACAGACCGAATGGACAACACAAAAACCTGTTGTTGAAGGATTAAAAGCAAAAGCAGACAAATACAATGTTGACCTCAAATTCATCTTTACAGTTTGGAGCCCCCCGTCCGATCTTAAATGGCAATCAAACTTCACCTGGCCGGGAGATGTAAATGCTACACGGAATGCAGGAACCGTTTCCACAAAAAATGGTGGAACTCTAAACCCCAATAAATACACTGAATATGCAGATTGGCTAAAGGCGGGGATTCAATTATACGATGACGCAGGCGTAGATTTGTACGCACTGAGTTTGCAAAACGAATTAATGTTCGTAGAGCCGTACAACTCATGCACCTATACGTTTTCCTGGTATAATGATTTGTTAAATAATGTTGTCCCAAAAATAAAAACTACCTACCCTGCTATAAAACTTTTTGGCGCTGAAAATATGCTTGACCTGGAGGGCGCTGATGAAAACTGGCCATATTTTTATCATTCCAATATTAAGGCGAACCCAACTGCAACAGCAAACATTGACATACTTGCTGTCCATGGTTATACCGATGGTGTTGCTCCATCCAGCGGATCAGGTCTCGTAAAACGTTGGACAAATCACCTAGAACAATTTTCAAAACCGATGAACAAACCCACCTGGATGACAGAAACATCTGGTTATAATGATACTTGGGAAAGCAGCGGTGGAAAACCTGGTGCAATCAATCTAGCACAGGATATTCATGCCGGTTTGTATTATGGAAATATGAGTGCATGGGTATGGTGGCAAGGCAGCGGCGGTGAAGGTTCAAGAGACGAAATCGATGAATTTGCATTGATGCGGGGTCTCAACGCTGGCAAAAAATATTTTACTTCAAAGCATTTCTACCGATACATACGTCCGGGTGCAGTTCGCGTAAAAAGTATTTCCGATGATGCAGATGTTTTTGTTACTGCGTTTCAACACTCTGAAAATGGAACGCACACCATTGTTATGATAAATAGTGGAATAAAGGATAAATTAATATCCCTCTCGGGAGTTGATTTACCAGCATCTTTCGCTATGTATCGAACAAACGCAAGCACTGAGAATTGTGTGTTCATCGACAATATAAATTCAGGTACAACCTCTTCTTTCATCTTGCCCGCCAAAACAATTGTTACGCTTCAGGCAGGAGGCGACCCGCTTTAATCATTAACAAAAAAATGATCCATAAACTATTTATTGCTGCTGTGCTGTGTACTATTTCTTGGTCACTTCATGCGCAAGAACTTCTAATCTATCATACCATTCGAACCGATAAATCAGGTAACATACTTCCGTGGTATGATGATGACACAGGAAAATCGTACGATCATATCGTCAATCTTATTTGGAACTTTTGGGACTCCATTCGGAATGACATGAATGGGATTCCATATTATATGAACCATCAGGTATGGCGATCTGATTTTAATGATGCCCGTGGATTGGGTGGCGATCAACTTCAAATGGCATTATCGTCCTGGCAATTACTATATGCTTACACCGGTAATGAGCGGGTAAAAGAAAATATGAAATTCATGGCTGATTATTACCTGTCGCATGGACTTTCATCTTCAACTGCAAAATGGCCTTACATTCCCTTTCCTTATAATACGTTAATCTATTCAGGTCAATACGATGGCGACATGGTGATTGGAAAGGACTACACACAACCAGATAAAGCCGGTTCGTTTGGAATTGAATTACTTCACCTTTATAAAATGATGAGCAACGAGCGGTATCCACATGCCACAGAAAAAAGATATTTAGAAGCTGCCATCCAAATTGCGAATACACTCGCGAGCCATGTGCAGACGGGCGACGAAAACAACTCTCCTTTGCCTTTTAAAGTAAATGCGATCAACGGTGAAATTGGAAAACTCAAAAATAATTCAGGAAATAAAACCGATGCTGGTTTAAGCAGTTACACAACTAATTGGTCTGGTGCAATGCAACTGTGGATAGAACTGATCTTGCTAAAAGAAGGAAGCACCGTAGCTTATCAAAAATCGTTCGACACAACATTAGCATGGATGGTTCAGTACCCAATGAAGACCAATAAGTGGGGGCCATTCTTTGAAGACGTACCGGGATGGAGTGATACTCAAATAAACGCGATGACTTGGTCAAGATTCATCATGACCCACAGGGAATACTTTCCGGACTGGAAATCTGACGTGCAAAAAATTATCGATTGGGTATACGAAACGTTGGGCAATACAGAATGGAAAAAATATAATATCACAGTGGTGAATGAACAAACGGCATACACAACTCCTGGCAACAGCCACACTTCGCGGCAGGCAGCAGACGAATTATTATTTGCTTCCCTTTCGGGTGATCTTTCAAAAAAGGAACATGCCATCCGTCAACTGAATTGGGCCACATACATGGTTGATAAAGATGGAAAAAACCGTTACCCCAGAGATGAAAACTGGTTGACTGATGGTTATGGCGATTACGTAAGGCATTATCTCCGCGCGATGGCAGCCGAGCCGAATCTGGCACCGTCAAATCAAGACCATATTCTTTCGTCTACCTCTATTGTTCAACAAGCATGTTATGCCGGGTTGATCAATAAATTTCTGGTTCCGGTTGTGCGTAACGTAGACATTTCTTCTATACGGGTTTATTACAGCACATTTGATAGTCGAGGGATAGAAACGATCCGTATGGTTCATAAGCCAAAATCAGTTATACTCAATGAGAGGTCATTGCAAGAAATGAACACCGCGCTAAACGAAGGATTTACATGGAAACCTCTTGATGATGGTGGAATTTTGACAATAAAAAGAGAGGCTGGAAACAGGGTCATTATTGTCGAATAAAATAATGAACTACACAACGAGAAAACTTCGTAGTCATCGCTGGTTTTGGGGCAAGAATGAAACTGGAATATTGCATCAGGGTGCATTATCTTCTGCAGGAATCAATATGGATAACTATACAGGGCAGCCCATAATTGGTATAGCAAACACCTGGAGCGAACTCAATAATTGTAATATGAGCCTTCGCACGATAGCGGAAGAAGTGAAGAAAGGAATTTGGGAAGCGGGTGGAATTCCATTAGAGTTTCCCGTCATTAGTTTAGGTGAAGAACTGATGAAACCTACTGCAGGTCTGTATCGAAATTTACTTTCTATTGATGTTGAAGAAACACTTCGTTCAAATCCAATTGATGGCGTCGTGCTACTTGGTAATTGTGATAAAACTGTACCTGGACTTTTAATGGGTGCGGTGAGTGCTAACCTTCCTACCATACAACTCAATGGCGGGCCGAAAAAGGTTGGAGTCTTTAAAGGACAGCGATTGGGTAGCGGAACTGATTTGTGGAAGTACTGGGATGAACTGCGAATAGGCGCCATTTCAGAAGATGAATGGAAGGACGTGGGCAAAAGCTTAAGTTGTGGATTTGGTGCGTGTAATACCATGGGAACAGCATCTACCATGAATGGACTCATAGAGGTTTTGGGTCTTATGCCATTGGGGATAAGTTCGTTGCCTGTTGAAAGTGAACAACGCTACGACATGTCAAGACAGGCGGGAAAGCGAATAGTAGAAATGGTGTTGGAAAACATGATACCATCTGACATTTTAACGTCACATGCTTTTCAAAATGCAATACGTGTCTGTATGGCTATCGGTGGATCTACAAATGCGGTAATTCACCTTACCGCAATCGCAGGTCGCCTAAATATACCGATCTATCCTGATGTTTTTAACGAGGCAGGCAATCTGGTTCCCTGCATTACCAATACTCAACCTACCGGTGTGAAGTTAATGGATGAATTTAACGACGCAGGCGGTATACCAGCCGTTATGAAACAACTTGGTAATTTGATTGAGCTGGAGAGCATGAATTATACTGGTAGTACATGGAGAGCGCTCTTGAGCGAAATTGAAATTAAAGACAGTACGGTTATTAAATCAATTGAAAATCCGGTAACGGCTGCACCTACGCTTGCGATACTATCAGGAAACCTTGCTCCTGGTGGGGCGGTAATAAAAATTGCAGCAGCATCAAAGCACTTACTTAACCATACGGGTAAGGCGGTTGTATTTGATAACTATGAAGATATGCTGATGCGCATTGACGATGACAATCTCCCCGTTGATGAGTCAACTATTCTTGTACTTCGAAATGCTGGCCCGAAGGCTGCCGGTATGCCCGAGTGGGGAATGATTCCAATTCCAAAAAAGTTAAGAATTAAAGGCATTAAAGATATGGTTAGGATCAGCGATGCTCGCATGAGCGGAACCAGTTTTGGGACAGTTGTATTACATATTGTGCCAGAGGCCTCAATTGGCGGATTACTGGCAGTTATTCAAGATGGTGATCTTATTACTCTCAATACACCCAAAAGAACAATTAATGTTCACATTGATGATATTCAAATTGCAAAAAGATTTGCGACATGGAAAGCACCAGAAAATTCCCATCGAAGAGGATATCCTGAACTATTTAGACGGGAAATATTACAAGCCGATGAAGGATGTGATTTTGATTTCCTAAAACCAAAATCACAAGAAGATTTACCCTTCATTGAACCGATAGTAGGAAGATCTTAATCGCTTTCTATCTCTGGAAACACTAGCATGGAAGTCAGCAGAAAAGATATTCAACAGACTATGAAAGCGCTTGGTACTCATTCAATATTGACCAGTTTTGCACCACGCGCAAAATGAACTTTCATATGCTTTTGTGCCAAGGTAAGATTCTTGTCTTTCAGCGCCTTTACGATCAGTCTGTGTTCATTATCTGTTAGATCAAATTCATTTTCATTGCTTTTTGATTTTATCAACTCCTGATGAAATAGCGGGATGTGGCTGTTAAGATAAGTTTGCAGCAATTTCCTATTTCCTGAAAACTCAAGCAATGTTTCATGAAACTTCAGATCAGCTTCCCAAGCCCCAGAAACATACCCCTCCCGAGCCATTGATGTAAAGTCGTTGCATATTTTTTCGAGGCGTAGAATGTGCTCTTTCGAAAGCCTTGGAAGCGCAAGTTTAAGGGCACCAAGCTCCAGGATTTCCCGCAATTCCCGTATTTCCTGAATATCCTGCATCGAAAAGGAAGTCACATAATACCCGCCTTTGTCTCCCAGCATAACTAATCCCTCTCCGAGCAAACGTGTAAGAGATTCCCTGATGGCAACGCGGCTCACTCCAAGCCTTGTCGCCCAGAAGTTTTCCTTCAACCTGGTGTCCGGTGTAATTTCGAGGCTAAGTATTTTTTTTCGAAGCTCGCTAAAGGCCTTTAAGGCCATTGATTCTTTCTTCATTTGTACATTTTGTATACAAAATACATATATTTATGTGCACATAAAATTGTGCCAATTCTTTCCAAAAATACGCTTTTCAAAATGATTACAAAGGATATGATCCCGCGCATGTTTGTTAAAAGCCTGGAGTGTGGCACTTATGGGTGGCTAGGTTGGGACATCAAAAATGACACGTTGAATTTAACAGCCAATGATCCGGGCCATTTTAAATGATTCAGGTATTAGCTGATGTCGAAAACATACGTACGGACCTGACATATTAGAGGATCCAAAGGGATTTGGAAGCATACAGAAAGGGTAATTAAAACAAGGAATACACACTAATTTCTTTATGAAAGGTAAGTTAATCAATACGAAACCGAAACGAAATGGGACTAGAAAAATTCAATATGACGGAGATTACAAATTAGCCTCTTTGGTTATTGGAAACCAAGATCACGTGGAATTCACTGCTCAGGGTAATTTTGAACTTTCAGGAATGATATATTCTAGAAAGACGGTGACCTTCAATGTCGGAGGAAATGGTACGTTACGATTTCACGGCTTCTGCCACAATCTAATTGTTAACCTAGCCAAAGGACAATGTCTTCTCGATTTCAGCGAACTAGTTTGCAACGCGGTGCAATGCACTTCTCTAAGGGATTTCTCAACAACGATAATAGGCAGGACTGAGGTCATAAGTCTAGCCAATTTACAAGATGAGGCAATTCTGAGATACATGATCAAATCCCGATTACAGAGCTATTCGCTTTCTGGAAAAGCCAGTATTGAAGTATACTAGACCCTACGCATTAGTGCTAATACTTTCCAAATAGAGAAACTATTTATCCGCTGGTTTTAATGTAATAATATTGTCTGTAAGTTGTTCAAATTCAAACTACCAAATTCTCTGTGTACCCCTCTGATGATTTTGTTTTAAGCAGCCGAAATAAAATGATTCTGAGAACCTACCTTTTTTATCTGGCCACATACCCATCCTGCCTTAGACGAAATAATCAATTCATCGCGATAAGGTTTAAAATCATCATTAAATATCTTACCGAATTTTTCCTCTGCCGAACCTGCAGGCGGTCCATAATTATTTGCCAGATCAAAACGTGTGATTCCTTGATCGAAGGCTAACCTTAAAATATCTCTAGCATTTCTATAACACATCTGTGTGCCCGAAGTTGTGCCACGGCCCAGGAGAAATAGCCGGAAACATCAATCCGCTATTTTCGCACCTTCGATACTCCATTTTCATACCGCTGGTCACTTGGATTGTATTGCATAATCTGCTCAATCTATCTATTGATGACAAAATAATCCTATCCTTGTTCGGTTAAAGCCAGCGCCTTCACCATGATTTCAATATCGGTGGTTCCTCTGAAGCCACTAAAGCCAACGGAAAGTTTCGTTCCATTTTTCAGTATTAACGGCTGTCCACCAACCCATCCAATTAAATCAGGGTTTTCAATGCCATTTGCATTTTCCTCTACCTCGTTGTTGAAAACCATTCTTTCATACTCTCCGGTTTTTATTCCGGTGAGCCAAACCTGACTGGCTTTTGTCCAAGCTACTTTAAAGGATTGTCGTAGTCGCGCATTATTGCTTCCAAACATTTTCCCGTGTACCTGTCCCAGATCATCGATGATACAGACCGCTACATTACCGTTTGAAACATTTCTGTCAACAGTGTCCTCCATGTATTTGGGCAATAGTGTTTCAACGGCCTCGAATAATTCACTAATCAAGGTCAGCGTCTGTCTATTTTTCATTGAAGTCATTTACGGTTATGTTGCGATGTTAGGGAAGCTACCAAATCAATTCGAAAGATCATCAATCTGACTACCAACTTGTTTATTGTATATTCCTGTTGATGGCGTAAACCTAAAACTTCCAATTATGATGTTGAAGATATGATCTCTATTTACCTACTACATCGTTTTCGTAAATTCGCGCAGGCAAAAGGATACCACGTACTAATCTATCTGACATGAGGACGTGCAGAAAGAGATTGCAATGATCAGGCTTTTTACAAAATGGAAGAGTAGATGGAATACTAACGTCATTATCTGAACAAAGCGCCAGCACAACTCACCTAGTGGAATTAAATGAAATTCCGCTGGTCTCTTTCGATAGCGTTGCAGAACCGACAAATGCACCAAAGGTTACTTGAGTGATCGTAGTTAGTGAAGGGTTTAAGCGTGCGGCAGTCTTCGAGTTTGAAAAATAGACAACTTTAATGTCTCCAGGAATTTTCAGACCCATTCCTCGCATACTAACTAAGAAACCAAATGGTGTCAACATATCCGGATAGCAACTAAAAGTGCTCTTTCATGGGTTTTCTTATTATCCTCTAGTCCTGATTGAGTATAATTTACAACCCACAGGAATCACGTTAAGTGACTTCATGTTAATATTGAAGATATTTTTGAAAACGCGCCAGACTTCATCCTTCTTTCAATTCACCACTTTTAATCCTTGAGCGAGCATCTTTAACGTCACATTATTGTGCATCACCTTGGCATATACCTGTCAACGCGCTTTCCTTTACCTCCATCAAAAAAAGCACTGAACTATGTTAGAAATCCAAAGTCTTTATCGTAATTTTACGATTATTCAAAAATGGGATTAACCAAAACAGAAGAATTTACCAAATCACAAAATGACCTTGCTCTTGTAGCCAAAGCATTAGGCCATCCTGCCCGTATTGCCATTCTTCAATTTCTTATTGAGAAGAAGTCCTGTATCTGCGGAGATATTGTTGAGGAACTACCACTTTCGCAATCTACCGTTTCGCAACACTTGAATGAACTAAAAAAAGCGGGGTTGATTAAGGGTGACATTGATGGCCCAAGCGTGTGTTATTGTATTGATGAGAAAGCATGGCATAAAGCCAGGAAGGTGATCGGAAATCTTTTTGAAAGCTACAGAGCGCAAAATTGTTGCTGACTATTTTTTTGGACTTACCAATCGCAATATTACGATACTTAAATCAATTATAAATGATGTCTTCAAGTATAAACACGGCCTTACGCTCCAGGTTAAGCGAAACCGTAGAACAACTCACAAGAGAATTCAGTCAGATTCCGGCGGGGCGAAAAGAAACGCTCAAGGAATTAACACAATTTGTTCAAGCCAAAATAGCTGCACATCAAAAGATCTACTTAAACTTTATCTGCACACACAATTCAAGAAGAAGCCACCTGTCTCAACTCTGGGCACAAGCAGCCGCACACTACTATCGCATCTATAATGTAGAAAGTTTGTCTGGGGGAACTGAAGCAACGGCATTTAATCCGAGAGCGGTAAAAGCAATGCAAGATGTAGGCTTTTGCATCAACAAAATAAAAGAAGGCAGTAACCCGGTTTACGATGTACATTATTCTGATGATACCCCTCCTGTTATTGCCTTTTCAAAAAAGTATGATGATCCTTTCAACCACACTAAAGATTTCGCAGCTATTATGACTTGCTCTCATGCTGACGAAAATTGCCCGCTGGTTTTAGGCGCCTCCAGCCGAATTGCACTTACGTATGATGATCCCAAAGAATTTGATGGAACACCACAAGAGGCAGCCGAGTACGCTGAACGCGTGCATCAAATTGGTAGAGAGATTTTCTATGCATTTTCTCAAGTAAAAGTTTAACGTATTACCGACATTATGAGCAATCAAAAACAACTAGGTTTTTTAGACCGCTATCTAACATTATGGATCTTCCTCGCGATGCTTGTAGGTGTTGTTATTGGCAATTTTTTCCCGGTGGAAGAACTCATGAAACCTTTTCAGTTAGGAACCACCAACCTTTTGATTGCTGCTGGCCTTATTATCATGATGTTCCCACCACTAGCCAAGGTGCGCTATGAACATCTGGGGAAAGTATTCAGGAATGTAAAACTCATTAGCCTTTCATTACTTCTAAATTGGATCATTGGGCCAGTACTGATGTTTTTTCTTGCTATCATTTTTCTTCGTGATAAGCCAGAATATATGGTTGGTCTGATACTAATCGGAATTGCACGCTGTATCGCGATGGTTTTAGTATGGAAAGATCTGGCAAAAGGTGATAAGGAATACGCTGCCGGATTGGTTGCACTCAATAGCATCTTTCAGGTACTGTTCTACAGTGTATTTGCCTGGCTGTTCATTACCGTCTTACCTCCCTATTTCGGCATAAGAGGTTCAGTGGTTGATGTAAACATGAGCGATGTGGCGAAAAGTGTATTTCTATATCTCGGCGTTCCGTTCCTTGCAGGGTTCCTAACGCGCTACTTTTTCAAGAAGGCAAAAGGTGAAGCATATTATATTCACCATGTAGTCCCGAAAATTAGTCCACTTACATTGATCGCTTTGCTTTTCACTATTGTTACTATGTTCAGTTTTAAGGGCAGAATGATTCTCGAAATTCCGTTCGATGTCATCCGCATTGCTATTCCGCTTGTAATTTATTTCATCATTATTTTCGTTCTCAGTTTTGTTTTATCCAAAAAATCAGGAGCGAATTACGAAGAGAACGCCTCTGTGTCTTTCACGGCAACCGGTAATAACTTTGAATTGGCCATCGCTGTTGCTATCGGTGTATTTGGCATTAACTCAGGGCAGGCATTTGCCGGTGTGATCGGTCCACTCATTGAAGTCCCCGCTTTAATTTTGCTAGTGAACCTTGCGTTTTGGTTTAAGAACACATTGTATTCGCCAAAAGCATAGTAAATGCATCATACTCATTGGCGTAGGGAGACGACAAAATGTACGGTGGAGCGAATAGTACTATATCAACCCGTAAAAGAAAAATCCGATGAAAACACTGGCAAGTAGCACATGGATCAAAACTCAACAGGAATTAAAAAACTTTGTCTATCGAAGGGTAAAAGACAGGGAGTTAACCGAAGACATTGTACAGGATGTCTTGCTTAAAATACACACACGACTTGGCCAGTTAAAAGACACAGAAAAAATCGAAAGCTGGATTTATCAGATTACACGAAACACGATCACTGATCATTTCAGAAATCAGTCCAAATTGATCAATGCTAATGATCTCGATTGGGAAAGTGATACTTCCAGCCTCAATGATTGCGTGTCATCGTGTCTGCGTAAAATGCTTTTGACCCTTCCTGACAAGTATAGAGAAGCTATAGAGCTAACTGAATTAAACAATTTATCACAGACCGACTTGGCCGATAAACTTAAAATTTCCTATTCAGGTGCAAAGTCAAGAGTACAGCGGGCGCGGCGGATGTTAAAAGAAAAAATGGAGGAACAATACCAGATTAAGATGGACGCCTATGGAAACGCAATAGTTTGCGAAAACCGTACGCCATGCAATTGCGACCAAACACATCAGAAAGAATATAACTGACGAACAAAGTGGAGCATGAGCCCCACTTTGGTTTAAGGTTTAGCAGCACCCAATGGTGATACCACCGCAGCATTCGCCCTCGCAACAGCTACCTGCTTCAACTTGATTTTCCATAGTTTTAAATTGTTTGGTTTTACAATAATTTAAATAAGTAGTGGATTTCAAACTACTCATTATCAATGACGGAATGCATAAACAAAAGACGCAAAATGTCTCATGCGTCTTTTCAGGACCATGCGCGTCTATATGAAGTAAAAAATAAAAGCATGAAAAAAACTAGTTCACTACTCCTTTTCATTTTCGCGATAATTTATCATGTTCATGGTCAGAAGAGAAATACGAATACTCACCAGCAAGAACTAACACCCGCCCGCGGACACTACAAACATCTTGCTTCCTTTAGCTCAAAACCAAAATCATCGAATGAAGAACTTGATAAGAAAAAATTCCTTACCGATAAAGAGACCGTAGAAAGGAGACTAGGCCTCAAACCCACCTATCTTGAAAATATAACAATTGATGATTTCAGACTTCCTGATGCACCTGCAAACAGCTCACATCAAACCCGAGCAGAAATAGATTATCTATTGGCACTTCAGAAATACAGAACACCGGAGGATGTGCGAGCCAGCATTTACATGGCAGATGTCTATTATAATCTGCGTGTAAAACCAACAGATTCAACATATATCCACTACAGAAGAAACCTCTTTCAAATAGGGCGTTCCATCGGATCCTGGTTCAATCCTGGAACACTTCCGTTAACAGCTGATTTTATGGCGAGCGTCTGGCGTGATGCAAGCTTTTACATTTGGTCGTTTAAATTTAAGTATTCCAGAATAAGGCCTTATGTAATCGATCCAGCATTAAACAATTTGCAAGACACAGACTGGGCAGCTTATCCAAGTGGCCACGCAGCCAACTCGTATATCAACGCATACATCTACCAGGAACTTGCGCCAGAATTCACTGACATCTTCATCAAAGATGCTTATGATATGGCTCACTCGCGCGAAATAATTGGTGTTCATTTCCCAAGTGACTCGGAGGCTTCCAGAATATTTGCCCGGCAGTTTGTAAACATGCTATTCCAAAATCAAAAGTTTCTGAAAGATTTCGAAAAAGTAAAATCCGAATGGTCATTGAAAGCAAAAGAAAGTTTTGAAAAATAGATTAGCTTAGTTACGCTTCAGACTATTTTTATTAAAATATTGACTTAATCATCTTTGAATACATACCCAATTCTTTGGGATCACTTTCGGTAATTAGGTAATTAAGGTGTCCCAATGTGCAAATTTTCATTTTTTGTATCGAGCCAAGCTTTTCAGAAATACAAAGAACTGCAGCTTTTTCAGAAGATTTAAGCATTGCTTTTTTAATTTGAGCAACCTCCCAATCACCTTCGGTTAAGCCTCCTTTGATCGACAGTCCATTGGTTCCTAGCAAACACAGATCGGCCCTTATTTCTGAAAGTTGTGAAATAACAGCCGAGCCGGTGCAGATGTAACAATCTCGTTCCAGCCTTCCGGATAGTAAAATCACATTAACCCTTGATCGTTGCGCAATCTCTAATGCTACTAATGGGCTCACCGTGAAGATAACACCTTTCAGATTTTCAGGGATAATCCGTGCTAGCTCTAACATGACCGTCCCGCCACCTAAGAGTATCGTCATCCCGTCGTTTATTAAACGCAACGTTTTTTTTGCAATTTGACGTTTCTCAATCTTTGCATACACTTCTTGCTGTTGATATGGAAAATGAAAATCAGGCGAGACTGCGCCTCCATGGACTTTCAACAATTTCCCGGTTTTTTCTAAATACTTAAGGTCTCTTCGAATGGTATCAATCGAAACATCCAATCGCTGGCTTAAATCACTAGCCATAACTTTGTTGTTGATGTTGATTTGTTCAAGGATAAAGTTATGACGCTCTTCTAAAATCATATTGTCTGGCATCTGTTGATCCCTTTGTTAATTTACTACCTATACGGCGTGAATATTGTGAGCCATTTCTGTTTTATATCCTATAATTTCTGCCGCTATTGCAGGATACTCAGCCATTTCTTTAAGTCAGGGCGATTTCAATGACCATTTGCTGTTTCATGCTCGATTGAGAACATTACCTCGCAAATTTAAAGATATGAGCGATAAATTTGCATATTTGTGCATCAACGTGCATGGTTTAAATTGAATACAGCATAGAACGGCATTGATTAACATTCTAAAAATAGATGGCAAAGGAGTGGTCGCTTTAAAATCAATTCGCTTCAGCACCCGGATTTTTACTAAAAAAAGTTCTCCATGGAGGATTCTTTGAGGCTCAATATGCGCTGATATTTGCAGCACATTCATGGAATCATTGTATGATCCGGATAAATTTTGTTCAACGTCTTCAGAGCAAATATGTAGTATAACACGATGGTACTGGAGCATACTATCTAATGAACCGACAATGGATGGACCACTACGCTCTACAACTATGATAGCAAAATGGGCCAGGGATTTGGAATATCCTCTTCAATGCAAAGTATCTATCCTGAACACAGAAAAATAATTCGTAATGGCAATACTAGCAATGGATTTAGGGGGTACAAAAATAGCAGTTGCAGTTTTTTCTACCTCCGGAGAAATCCTCTTTCATGATACCGTTCTTCTAAACAATGAAATCGGGCAGACAGTAGGAAATCTTATAACAACGCAGGTTACAAAGCAAATTCAAGATCACGCGATTGATTCAATAGGCGTTTCCGTCCCGGGAATTAGCCGAAAAAAAGCAGGCACGATATGGGCGCCAAACATTCCGGGCTGGGAAGACTATCCACTATTAAACGAAGTCAAGGAGGTTGCTGGCGACATGCCTGTCAGTATCGACAGTGATCGGGCATGTAGTATTTTTGGTGAGCAATGGCAGGGCAATGCCAAAGATTGCAACGATGTCATCTTTATGGCCGTTGGCACCGGAATTGGAGCGGGTATCGTTGCCAATGGAAGTTTAATTCGCGGTTCAGAAGATATTGCAGGTGCAGTTGGATGGATGGCATTGTGTA
>JBDSKX010000029.1:0-10610 GCA_039916665.1 Chryseolinea sp.
TCAGGAACGTAGGTGGAAATGGGTACATCTAATCTCAGTTTACCTTGTTCGACCAATTGCATGATCAACATGGAAGTAAATTGTTTTGTGATAGACCCTAACCTATGTTTAGTGTCAGGCTGATTCGGAATATTCCATTCCATATCAGCCAATCCAAATCCCTTCTGGTAAATGACTATACCTTTTTCCGCGACGAGTACAGTTCCATTAAATTTTCCATAGTCAGCATAAGCACGTATCAGCCTATCAAGTTTCTCAACTTTGTCTTGTCCAAAAGAGACATTGCAGATGGCTGTTACGATAAAGACTCCAAGGAGAACAGTCCTTGCAATTGTTCTTTTAGTTTGACTCATTACAATTTTGATTTTCCACTTGATAACGTAACGGACTTATAATTTTAAAGCTGGCGCACCCATTGACTAAACACGTGGAGATAATCCCGTAGTTTCTGACTGACGCTGAAGACTGATTTGCACAGTGGCCAGGCAGGACGATTTCCTACTGCTTAAATCGGAGTCTCCACAACTTAGCACAGATCACCGATCTTCACAATCCGCTTCGCTGGCCAGTCTTCTTTGTTTACAGGTTCGATGATCAACTCATCACCAATCTGCGCAACTTTCAAAAGTATAGAAATATCAGCTTTTGTAAAGATCGCTCCCTCGCCCCATGCGAGATTTACAAACTGTCCATTTCTTCGCAGGCGCAGATAAAATGGAATCTCAACCACCTTACCGTTTTGCGGATCCCCTTTAATAACCGCCAACTCGCCTTTGGATTCCAATGTAAATGCGCTGTAGTTAAAAGCTACGCCTTCCAGCATCAAGGGGTTGCAGTAAAAATTCCCGTTCGGCTGTCCGCTGTGTGTGTATTCATTGTCCTGATTCTTTTGCTTTGTGCCAGGGCACGATAAATTCAGCGGGTCGGGTGTTTGAAAAGAACTGGAGATTCTAAGGGATTGCGCCCACGTCAGTGATTCGGATTTTTTAAATCTTCCGAAGCCACCAGAAGATTGCGCCCAGGTAAGCGATGCAGAACATGAAGAGAACAAAAGGAGAATGGCAAGCAATTTTTTGAAGTGTATCATGCGCAAAAATGGTTTAACGTCACATAACTAAATATATGCAAGCCGCTGTCTTTCATTGTAAATGAATTGTAAAAAGAATGTAAATCCGTGTAAATTCTACTGTAATTGCCTTTTTAGCGAACTGATTAATGCTGTGACATACCGATGCTATTTTTTTGCTGCGATTTTCATCTTGAATGCAATGGAATCCGCGATAGCGTCGTCAGCTAAGTTATCATAGAACTTTCCCGAACCATACCTGACATCCCACTGTGCCCGATCAACGATCAATTCGCCAGTCGCATTAGCAATTCCGTGCTTAACTTCCATTTTGGCTCGGAAAGTCACACCATGTGTTATGCCTTTGATGGTCAAGTCCCCGGTAACTTTTACATTTTCGTCATCCCCTGATGTAACTTTAGTAATCTCGAATGTGGAGATGGGGAATTTTTCGACATCAAAAAAATCCGCGGATTTCAAGTGTGTGATCAGGTTATTGTCGCTCAGGTGAAATTCATCTGAGATTGTACTCATGTCGAGTTCAATTCTGCCACTTACAAGTTGCCGTTTATCGATCATCAGTTCACCATTCAATATAGAAATGTACCCTTCATGCTACCCCATAGAACCAATTTGCATTGTACCTTTCCACTTCACAAGACTTTCGATCTTATCCACAACATATTTATCGCCCGAGACTGGTCTTAATAATACCAGGCTTGGCAATACACTTTCATTTTCCTTTATTCTCGACTGCCTGTAAGCCGAGAACAAAGGAACAGTCATTAAAATTAAACATGGGAGTACTATCTTGTTGGCAAACGATCTCTTGAAAAGTTTCATGCGCAATTTGTTTAAATTCACATCCAAACGTACGGAACCGCGTTATCTCTCATTGCAAATGGATTGTAAAAAGAAATGTAAATGCGTGTAAATTCTGCTTTCATTGGCATTTTCGCTAGCCGCTTGGTGGCGAAGACCGGCATCGCCATCGTGATGCTCGCCATTTTTTTTATCGCCTTGGCTTTCACAATTCCTCCTGACCGCGACTCACGGGCGAAGCATATCAACCTCGTTATCCGTGAGATTGGTCATCGGTTGCTGCTGCAGACAGGTGACTCAACCTCACGAGTATTGCCGGTTACCGAGACTAAAGAAGGTACGTTTATTCTTCAGTTTGAAAATGAATTCGTTTTTAACCACGATTCGCTCATGGCGCTGTCACAGGACTTGCTTCCCAAAACACAGTTCGCTTCCGGTTACACCGTTGCAGTACATAATTGTTTCACAGACAACATCGTTTATGGTTTCCAGTTCAATAATACCTCACCAGACATCCTGGCTTGCAGGGGCAGAAGGGAGCCCTCAGGTTGTTACACAATCGAATTTGCCTTTCCTGATTTTTATGCAGACGCAGAACCCAACAAAATAGAACCGAACAAAGCTGACCTTGACCAGCAGACTAAAGAATCTAAATCAGTTAAAGTTCATCATGAAGCCAAACCGAAACTTGAAGAACTCAAAACGACAACCTCTGATCATCACATTGATAAGCTGACGGAAGAACCAAAACCAGTTATCGTTGATCCTCAGAAGGCGACGCCGAAACTTGAAGAACTCAAAACCCCAACTGTCGACCATCCATTCATCAATCTGATTTATTGCGGCGTGGCCGCGTTGTGTGTTACATTGATTGTTCGTTTTAGGAAAACTCCAATTCCACCGCCCGTGCAGAATCAAAATCACGCCATCATAAAAGAGCCAGTTCAGGAGTTAAATGCTCTGGGAAAATTTCTATTTGATAGCAAGGGTCAGCGTTTGATATTGGAAAGTGAAGTGATTAATCTCACGGACAAAGAATGCAAGATCCTCGAATTGTTCAACAAAAACTTCGGTGAACTGATTCCGCGCGAAACGTTGATGCAGGAAGTATGGATCAACGATGGCGTTATCACTGGTCGCAGTCTGGACGTGTTTGTCTCGAAGCTTCGAAAGAAATTAAGTAGTGATCCTGAGCTGAGAATCACGAATGTTCATGGCAAAGGGTATCGGCTCGAAATAGCTTGAACACTGATTTTATAAAAATACATGTTGAATGCAATCCGCCGTCCTTGAAAATATTTTTGGAACGTGCGGCACAGACCCTAAGCTTATTTAATACAACTTAGCTAAATAGGGGAAGAAGATCCCCTCCCCTACGCCGGCACATATTTATTAAGTGCTTTTCCATTTGTATAAGAAGTAGTGCTTAACAGCTTCAGAACTTTCTTCTCCTTAAAAATTGAAAGACCGTTGCCCAGGGCTACGGAGTGACAGAAAATATAGTACTCGTCGATCAGGTTCTCATTGATCAGAGAACTTACAAAGTCACCGCCGCCATAAAAGAAGATATCTTCCCGGGTTGTAGTTTCAGTGTTTGTATTGCCGCTGCTAACACGCCGTTTTCCATTTCAATATTCCTGCCCTTGACGGACGTTTGCGTGCGGCTGAATACAATCTTGCGCGTATTCACCATCCGATGCGCGAACAAATGCTCCGGACTATCACGTTGGTTGTCGGCTACATTCTCTCGGTGATCAACGAATCCTCTCGTCATCTTACACCTTAGCAAAATGGTATAACGCTATCGGCCAGCTCGACGACGTGCTGAAAGCTGGATTCATCTTTTTCACCGATCCACATCCAGTCCAACTGACCCTCAGATCCGGCGCAAAACCATCCAGAGTCATTTGTATCTGCAGTTTCAATTTTCGCATAATAGTTTCTTTAAAGTTTGATTGCTTTTTTTGTTACACAAAGATCAGCCGCCAGCAGTTGCAATGACGGGGATGATTGCGACAGAATACAGGGTGACTTGCATAAGATCCATTTGTAAAGAGACTTGCGCCCTTTAAATATTTTGATGCGGAGCGCACACACGGCGTTTATGCCAGCCTGCGTCATGTGTTGGTTTGAATTTTTGTTTTCCTATTTTCGTTCAGAACGCGGGACAGTGAACCGCTTCCAAAACCCAACCCATCATAAACACAAACGTTGTGCACAAACCTTCAGGACAAATTAGCAACAGACTTATGAGCCTAGTGACTACTTTCACACTATTGTCGATTTGCTTCACTGCAATAGGCCAGTCAAGCCCACATTTTTTATCACGGAGCTTATTACCGTCTCAGGCAAAAAGTCACAAACTACAAAAACCACTTACCTTTTATCCTGACACGTATATTGACACTGAATCCAGGTACACTGATTCTGCCGGAATAGTAGTAATAATACAAAACAGCCTTCCAAAAGGTGATGGATACAGTGATCCGAGCGGAAACAAATTCCGGTCTGTAATATTCTGGACTCGCGTAATCAATGAAACTGCTACTCCGTTAGAATTAACAATTCACTTTCCAGATATACCGTTAGAACTCAAGAATGAGTTTCCGACTATTGGTTCTTCTGCATCCCCAATTCTCCCTTCGTCCTACATACATTTGTTTCTGCCACCAGATACAATGACACTTGACAAAGAAACACTGTATAACTATGGTGTGACAGGTTTAAAATCTTTTCTCGATTCTGGGTTTAATATAACGACGATGCTTGAGAGAACTATTAATCCTAATGAGGAGGTTCTTTTTTATACCGGAGCTCTCCTTTATCAAGCACAGGGTACTGTTCGAGCAGGATTTATCTTAAAAGAACAAGACCTTTTTTATAGAATTAGTGGCATATCTCCACAGCTTGCTACTGTATTAATTCCCTGCGGACACATGGCTATTAAAAATTAAGTTGTTAAAGCGTTTGGGATAATTTCACGCTTTTGCCTGGGTGTCTGATCTGTTTGTGCTGACAACTATGGAGACAGGATTATAAAAGGATCAGAGCATTGGGAAATGAAAGGCGAGCGCGTATCAAGAAACAGTCTCACCAAGTTTTTCACCGGTGAGGTCCGCCGCTCGCACCATATCGTTGGCCTTTACGGATTCACTCGAAATCGCTAATCATCAATTGCGTATTCCATAGGTGCTCAACACCTTATGTTCAAGGGGTATTTCACGGAGTTTATTTGCCTCCAGTCTGTTCTCGTCAAAAAAATTCCAATATTTCATTTACAAATGTTAATGATATTGCGTAGATTGAACTAACAGTCGCAGAAGTATGAGCTATCAAATGGGAAATCTTGAAGAAACCGTTCTCCTAATTGCATTGTATGTAGTTGAAGTATATGGAGTTTCTGTTGCTGACGAATATAAAAAACAAACAGGCAGGAGGATCTCGATTCCCGCTATCCACACAGTCCTTCGCAGGCTTGAAGACAAAGGGTTGTTGAAATCATGGGTGGGCGAGTCGATCCCGGAACGCGGAGGTAGACGGAAAAAACTATATGAACCTACAGCGTATGGCTTGAACATGATCGTCGAGATTAAGAAAGAGCGCCTTCGATTGTGGTCAAAAATTCCCGCACTAAAGTATAGCAAGCATTAGGGGTCTGTAATGAACGTTGGTATGTAATGACAAATAATAAGCAACTCAAACCGCCAAAATGGGCTGATGAATTATTGACTTGGATTTGTGCAAGCGAACTCATTGAGGAGACTCAGGGCGACTTGCACGAGGCTTTTCATCGAAGGTGTAGAGAAATGAGCCGTCACTGGGCCAGATGGTTATTCGTAGCAGATGTATTGCGATCAATGTCATTCAGAAAATTTGGTTCTTCTTTTCAGCTTCCACGAAATTCAAACTCCATGTTAAAGAACTATGCGATACTAACGTTCCGAAATCTATTCCGACAAAAGGTGTTTTCCCTGATTAACATCCTTGGTCTCTCTATCGGCATGGCCTCCTTCTTTCTGATCATGGAGTATGTGCGTTTTGAATGGAGTTATGATCGTTACTTCGACAACCACGATCGCATCTATAGGGTCTGCCTGAAATCACAAAATCCAACTGGTAATGATCTGAATGCAGCTAATCATCCAGGTACTGGTCCTGCGCTCAAAGCTGAATACCCCGAAGTAGAAGACTATGCGAGAATGTTACCACAATCCTTTCGCATGGGAAATATCGTGGCGTTGTCGTATGTGAATGATAAAGACCAGGAGAAGATCTTTTACGAAGAACATATTTATGTTGTCGATCCCTCTTTCCTCAATGTATTGTCGTTCCCAGTCAAGTTTGGGAATCCTTCTAACGCATTATCGGACCCCAGTTCAATTGTTATGACTGAGTCAACCGCTGAAAAGTATTTTGGGACCGAAAATCCTGTGGGAAAGATTTTAACAGTCGACGGCGACAGGCAGTTTACGGTTACTGCTGTCTTAAAAGACATTCCAGCAAATTCGCACGTCAAATTCGACATCCTGGTTTCCTTTTGGATGATCGAAAACCTCCCGGGGACATTCAATGAGGAAGGTCATTGGAAGTGGGCCGAATTTTATACGTATGTGCGTCTTTCAAAGAATGTCAATGTGAAAAACTTCGAGGCGAAGCTTAGTGGGTTTTACGAACGGCATAATGGCGAATTGCTCAAAAAAATGAACAATCGGGAGTGGGTAGTGCTTCAGCCTTTAACTGATATTCATTTGAGATCGCCCGGGATGAGCAACGAAAGAGAAGTACATGGTAGTGAGCGAACGGTATACTTCTTGATGATTATCGCGGTGCTTATCATAGTCATTGCCTGGAGCAACTATATCAATCTATCCACTTCACAGTCACTCAAACGTGCCAAGGAAATCGGCCTGCGGAAGGTAGTTGGTGCCGTTAAACGTCAATTGATTACACAGTTTCTCTTCGAATCAGCAACTGTAAATCTCCTCGCACTGATATTTTCATTCCTGTTGACCGCCGTTTCTTACCCTTACTTCAGCCAGATGACGGGTAAAGACATGGGGACCAGTTTTTTTGAAGCGGGACTGATAAACGAATCAGCATTTTGGTGGAGTGTTGCGGCAGTATTTTTTGTAGGTTCATTTATTGCAGGTTCTTATCCGGCGTTTGTGTTGTCATCCTTCAGAATCGTGAACGCTTTGAAAGGGAGTTTGTTTGGATCACAATCCGGCGTTCCATTGAGAAAAGTACTTGTGACTTTTCAGTTTGTCATTTCAGTGGCATTAATTGCCGCGACAATCCTGAGCTTCAGGCAAGTTGAATTCATGCGGTCGCATGAGTTAGGATTTGCAAAGGACCAGTTGATGGTCATCAAGCCGCCGCGTGTAATCGATAGCACATTTTGGACGCGCCAGAGAACTTTCAAGCAGGAGATCAAAGAAGATCCTCACGTGCGTAACATAACATCAACCAGTGAGATTCCCGGGGCGCTGGTTGCCAACCGAAATTCTATAAGAAAGTACAGCCAAGGTACTGAAGCAAATAAAACGGTATACATGTATTTTGTGGACAAGGATTTTATCCCGACGTTCGGAATGACAATACTCGCAGGCAGAAATTTCTCTGAAAAGGAACGGCTAATTTCCCCAACGACAAACGCAAATCCTATATTGCTTAATCGAAAAATCATTGAGGCTTTAGGTTATAAGAATCCTGAAGAGGCAATAAGTCAACGTGTTTACTTCGGGCTAGGCGCCGATGACTGGATCGGAGAAATCGTCGGCGTTGTTGAGAATTTTAGTCAAATGTCGTTAAAGGCAGACTACGAACAGATGATTTTCTTCCCTGCAGGTTTTCCAGCATATTTTACGGTCAATCTGGAAATGAATAATCTGCAGGAAACGATTTCATCAATTCGTCAAAAATACGAGGTGATATTCCCTGGTAACCCCTTCGACTATTTTTTCCTAAACGATTATTTCAATCGACAATATGTAGCCGATCAACAATTCGGGAACATCCTTGGTTTATTTACCTGCCTGGCTCTTATCATCGCCGCGCTCGGACTGTATGGTCTCACAATCTTTATTGTGTCTCAACGGACAAAAGAGCTGGCATTGAGAATGATCCTTGGTGCAACGATGTCGAGTATTATAAGGCTCTTTTCCAAGGATTTTGTCAGACTAATTATTATATCAAACGTCATCGTATTGCCTGCAGTCTATTTCCTCGCAGACCGATGGCTTGCAAATTTCGCGTTTCGAATCAATATCGGCTGGACAATCTTTTTTATACCGCTACTTGTTCTTATGACCATTTCAATTACTACCATAAGTATACAAACTATCAAAACAGGTCTGGGCAATCCCATTAAGTCATTACGATCTGAGTGAACATCGAAGTTGGCGTCGATCATTGGTTGTGTAAGTGACCCAGCGCAGAACACATGTGAACAAACCGCAAAGGGCGGTAACAGAAAAATTGTAAGTGCCTTTTATGAAAATGAGTATAACAGAAATAATTCGAGTGAGTGGGGCAATTCAGGCTAGCGAACGCACACCGCTTCCATGCACACTATTATCAATTATAGTATTCCTTTTAGATTCCGTTAGTGCTAGCGGTGCATGCAGTGCGATATATACGCGGAGCTTCTCTGAATTGAGTTGCATTCATAAACCCAATAAGTTGAAGATTGCAAAAAAGTCTGAAGTGGCATGTTGCTTAGCAAGGGCTGATACAAAGTCTTGATTCCTCCGGTCGACACTTCTATCTCCTCATTTGTTTGTGTAGATTAACGTGAATGCGTGATCGCAGCTATGTTCAGTGATCCAACAAATTAATTCAACGCCAGACTTAACCATCTCCCTCTACCTATGATCTTCAAGTACGTGAAACTCGCGCTGAGAAATCTAGTAAAGAGAAAACTTTTCACCGCAATCAATATTTTGGGACTTTCAACCGGAGTTGCGGTCTGTCTGCTGATCGGCAAGTATATCATCTTCGAATCGAGCTATGATAAATTTCATGCACATAGTGAAAGCATTTATCGAGTAGTAAGCTCCTTCTATACGGATGGCCTTAAGGAGGAATACAATGGTTATGACCTCGGTCCTATGCTGGCAGCCAGTTTTCCAGAGATAAGGGCTTTTGCTCGCGCTCATAACGATGGAAGTCTAGTAAGTCTCACGGAACATGGAGAAGAGGTGAAGTATCGTGAAAAGAAGATGCTTTATGTAGACAGTGCTTTCTTGAAAATTTTTTCTTTTAAAATTCTTAACGGCAATCCGGTAACGGCCCTGCGTAACGCAAACGCTGCGATCCTGACAGAATCCATCGCTAAGAAGTATTTTGGTCGCGGTGATCCTTTAGGTAAAGTTATTCAGCTTCATCATGGATGGACGCAAGGTCTTTTTGAGATCACTGAGGCTCGTCTCATAAATTTGAATATATAAGTATGTTACCTTGTTTTCAACTAAATATTACAAACAAGCTCCCAGCAATCATCACAATCCATAACAGGTTTATTCTTTTTACTTGTTGCAAGTGTTCTCGCGAGGGGACTCTGATGAAATTTATTACCGGGCACATCCATAATACTAATTCAAAGAGTGTTAAAAGCGATAGATTTGTTGATGGTCTAATCATCCCGTTTTGCTGCAGTACTTTACGAAGACCGAGCAATTGCAGTTTTAGATAAATTATCCTTCTTGTCCGACTAAAATAAGTCAAAGGCGGTCTGTTTCCATAGAGAAAATATTAGAAAATGGAGTATTCGAAATTTGGGGGTAGCCCGCATATCAGTTTGTGAGTTTGGTGAGTGGTGGCCCATTGATCTTTCTCCATGCAGCGTATAGTATACAACAGACAGTCGACTAATATGTTTTTATTATACTTTGCTATTATACTAGCCATACAGGCCACGAATGCGCCACCCTGTCTATGGCTAAAGATCTTAATACTTTCAAGACCTGTCGATTTGATCTAAACCATAACCTTGTTCGAATACAAATCCGTTTACAAACACTATAAGATTTCCAGCTGGATCCAAAGCGTTGGGCCGGGTCGCGAACTATGTTTGTTTGGGAAACATGACTAGCTAAGGAGATCAATAAAAAAAGGTATACCAAAAAGGACATTCAAGCTGATCGAAAGCGACCTATGTGCCGCGCAACGGTAGTGAATTTCATATTCGTAACTATGCCCGTCAAAAAGATACTCAAGAACAGCATATATTCTGCACGAAAAGACCTTGCGGAATATCGATGGTCAAAAGATTTAGGACACTTTAAGAGATTAGGCAATACCAATCATTCGTCAATAAAGAATTCATCAGGGCTAAATACTATCCCGCCAATAACATCTACACGAATCTTACCGGTACTAACGCCTTCTGGAACAACTGCTTCAATGGCGTCAGCCGTCGGTCTGAGGCGTGGCGAGTAAATACCGTAAGGATCGCTGTCCGAATGAAAGAGAACGCTGACACCGCTCTGTTCTCCATAAATGAAATTGCCTCCGGAAATTAAGATTACGTCTCCAGTCTTTCCATGATCAGGAGAAACTGATGTGATGTAAGGCGTTGGCTTCGTGTCTTCGTAAACCGATGAAGCTGCCCCCGCGAAAATACCAAACCCGTTGTGAATGTTGTTATACACATTGACCGGCTGGGCAAAACGATTGTCAGAGGCCAGACCCTGAGCAATCGTAGTTGTCCTATACAGATAAA
>JBDSKX010000030.1:0-3408 GCA_039916665.1 Chryseolinea sp.
ATTCCGGCGCCATATTGGCGATGGTGGCGCGATCCGGCAAGGTAAGTGCGGCAGTCCCTGCGCCAAAAAACTCAACGAATTACTCTCAACTTTGAAAGGATTTATCATCATCATTCTCGGCGGATTCATGGTTGGCTTCGGAACGCGATACGCTCGAGGATGCACCTCGGGACATGGTATCATGGGGTTATCATCTCTGCAATGGACGTCATTGGTTGCAACAGCATCATTCTTCACAGGCGGAATCCTTGTTTCACAATTTATCCTTCCCTATTTGTTGTCACTATGAAAAATATCCTCTACCTCATCGTTGGAGTAGCATTCGGTTTGGCCCTTACCAAAGGCGAAGCTGTCTCATGGTACAGAATGCAGGAGATGTTTCATTTCCAAGGCTTCCACATGTATGGCATCTTTATGACTGCCGTTCCCATTGGCGTACTAAGTCTATTGATCATAAAAAGACTTTCGTTGAAATCTTTCGAAGGTGAAATCATCACCGTACCTCAAAAACCATATCATCATGGATTGATCATCGGTGGGTTAATATTTGGATTTGGCTGGGCACTTACCGGCGCATGCCCTGGACCGTTGTATGCACTCATGGGCGCCGGTTATTCGGTTACTATTGTTACGTTTGCGTCGGCATTATTAGGAACCTGGGTCTACGGATTGCTTCAGCCGAAATTACCCGACTAGCATCGTCGACACATAATCCACACCATACCAACCCGTAATCACATTAATTAACCCACCAATTATTCTCATAATCAAACCTTAGTCTGAGTTTCCCGTAAGGAGCTAGACTCATCTCATCGTAAATGGAATTAAAACTTCAAACCGGATACAGGCAAATCCTGGGAATGGCTTTACCCATTTCCCTGGCTATTCTTGTACCTCAGATTAATTTCATTACGAACAACATCTTCCTCGGCGGACTGGGTGAAAAAGAGCTGGCGAGCGCTGGGCTCACAGGCGTGTACTATTTGATATTCGCTGTCATCGGCAACGGATTAAATAACGGTGTTCAATCTCTTATCGCGAGAAGGGCGGGGCAAAATCTGCCAAAAGAAATCGGTCGCTTATTCTATCATGGCGTCTGGTTAGCGTTAATCATTGCAACAATAGGAATTGCGCTTACATATTTGTTTGCTCCAACCGTGCTGCATTTTGCAATTCACGATGATTCAATAGCTAACCAATGCATTAACTTTCTGCTGATACGAATCTGGGGATTGCCACTCCTGTACTTGTATGTAATGCGCAACGCTCTATTGGTTGGCACCAATCAGACAAAATTGTTGGTGTGGGGTACGCTTGCAGAAGCACTGACAAATATATTCCTAGACTATAGTCTTATCTACGGACACTTCGGTTTACCAAAAATGGGATTCAATGGCGCTGCCTATGCGTCTATCATTGCTGAAGGTGCCGGACTGCTTGTGATCTACCTCGTGATCCATTTTCGCGGTATCAATAAATCATTTGGGATATTTGGACAGCGTACTTTTGAGCCTTCCATTGTAAAACTGATTTTTGTTCAGTCGTCACCCTTAATTCTGCAATACGCTATCAGCATAATGAGCTGGGAATACTTTTATATTCTGATTGAACATCATGGCGCAAGAGCCCTTGCGATTTCAAACACGATGAGAAACCTGTTCGGGTTATTCGGTGTATTCTCGTGGGCGTTTGCGTCAACAACAAATAGCATGGTGAGTAACATCATCGGACAGGGACGCCATGATGAAGTGCTTCCATTGTTGTCTAAGATTATTAAAGTCAGCTTCTCCATTTCGCTGTTGATCTTTATTCCGTTGACGATCTGGCCAGAGTGGTTCATCTCGTTCTATGGTCAGGGAGCTGACTTCATCGCTGATGCGATACCTGTAGTTCACATCGTCTCCGTTGCTTTGCTGATGATGTCGTTCTCGGCTGTATGGCTGAATGCTGTAACAGGATCCGGAAATACTGTAGTTAATCTCGCGATAGAATTTATCACCATCATCGTTTACAGTATCTACGTTTACGTCGTGCTCGAGGTATGGGACCTTCCGATCACATGGGGATGGGGATCCGAATGGGTATATTGGATTTGTATGTTTTCGATGTCTTACTTCTATATGAAGTCGGGCAAGTGGAGAAACAAAGTGATCTGATGATCATTACTCCTCCTTTCGTTCGTAGAAATACAAATAGGTCTTTTGGCCCTTTTTTATTTCACTTAGTGTATAAAATCCGGAATTGTCCTGAGCCCAGGTTATGGATTCTCCCTGAGGCTCTGTTTCATAGGGTATCTCCTGAGGCTTCGATTGTAATGTTTCGACAATTGACTTTGTCCCGTCACGATGCCATAAGTAAATATGACTGTAATTCTTCAGGAGAATATCCCTGCCGTCCTTTGATATATCACCCGCGACAATTTTGCTATACGCAAGCGAACCGATCTGCGCTGCAACCGTTGTGTCGCTTGTAGAATACGGATAGGGTATCCGATAGATGTAGACAGGATCACTCCATTTAGAAATAATATAAAGATCTTTTGTTTTACGATCGATCAGCAGGGCCTCTGTATCCCGTTTTGAATCCGCCAGTGAAAATGTTATGGTCTCGAACTTGGTGATAGCAATGTCTTTCTCCTTGGCCGCACCGACGACAGGTTCCTCGAATCTATAGATGTGCTTATATCCATGGATCGCCATGTTGTCGCCTATCTCTGCGACATATACATAACTCTTTGTCGGATCAGGTCCCGGTCCCACTGCAACGTCTTCCCAATCGCGGTTTTCAATGCCTTCCAATGTGTACTTCTGTTTTATGTTTGTCTCAAGATCTATTAGAAACACTTCAGGATCATTTCCACTATCATTGACTGTCCACATCATCCCGGGATTATTCACACTAGACGCAAGGCCCGATACCTCCACGAGTTTTTTCTCCTTGAGCTCAGCAAGTCTTTTCCCCTTCTTGAATTCTCCTGCTTTCAATAGCGCGTCTTTTTTCTGAGGCGAACATTTTAGAAAAAGAAACAGGAATGGAATCAGCAGGATTATTGGACGTGCTCTCTTCATGATGTGAATAAAATCAAATTCCTGATCAGGACGGCAATAAATATTAGCACGGAATTCCGATTTTGGGGATAACTATGTCATAACATGTAATCCAAAGCAATAGAAAGAAACATCCGCAGGAACTCCGCACGAATTACGAACCTTGAGTATAGAGAACAATTACAATCACACGATCTGGCATCTCCTGACCAAGGTCTCCAGGCAAGCCTGTCAAAATTTCAATCACAGACGCTATCATCTTATGAATTCATGATGCCGCACTGTTGCTTCTCATTAATTCTGCCCTTACATTCGGAAATACCTACCTAAAATTTATGAAAAGTCGGATTTTACTCCTGGC
>JBDSKX010000031.1:0-26014 GCA_039916665.1 Chryseolinea sp.
AGAAGGTCAACGAGTCAGATTTTGTAATAGTCGTTTGTTGTCCAACATATCATGCGCGATTCGAAAAAAATCCTGACCAAGAGCGTAAAGGACTAGGTGCCAAATTTGAATCGACGCTGATTCTTAATGATTTTTATCAAAATCAAAGTCTAAATAAAAGGTTCATTCCTGTAATAGCTCAAAGTAGCCATAAACCTTGCATTTTTGATTTTTTACAAAATCAGACTTACTACGATCTATTGGAGGCAATTAAGTCCACTTCTGCGCTGTCAAAATAATTCAGGACTATCCGGGACAAACGGGTTTACACTGGACTACTCGTGTAATAACGACTGTGTTGCGTATATTGTTGTTGTGTGCAAGCTGCTTCGGACAAATTTGACAACTATAATTGATGTGTGACGCCTGTTTTAAAAACTTGATTTATAAGTTTGACTTTCAGAATAAGTTTGACGACTTCCAGACTATTATTACTAATAAATGCATAACCAAGAAATTAGAAATAATAAAAAGAGAACAGACGGGCGGTCTTGCGCCATTTGCCCCTTATGAATTTTATAAATGTAATTCTTGCGCAGAGATTTTAATTCTTTCAATTGCTCAAGACGCGTGGAGAGGTTTCTTCTTAACACAGGGCAAGGGACCCGAACACATTAAAAAATTAAAGGACAAGGACAAGAGTAAAAAAATCGGATGGTTAATCATTGTAGTTTTGACTCTTGTGACAATATGGAAGTTAGTGACGTAGTTTTGACACTTTGGACAATGAAGCACTTGGACAAGAAGTGAGAAATTAGTTTAGCGGAAGAGCAGCCAACACAAAACATAAGCTATAAACATACGCTGCATTGCAGGTTCTTGGCATCTATCATCATACGTTAAATAACCCGCCATTAAAATGATAAAGCACCTCATAAAGATTACCATTAGAAATATTATTAAGTATAAATTCTACAGTTTCATAAATTTATTGGGGCTAGCCATCGGAATTGCAGGGTTTGTAATAATAGCTATATATATTAATCACGAACTTGACTATGATCGATTTCATAAAAATCGAGATAGGATTTTTCGAGTAGGCACTATTACCAGGTTGTCTGGTAGAGAAATCATCGACGCCACGTCACCAGGTCCTTTAGCTGCGGCCCTCACTAATGATATTCCGGAAATAGAAGCAAGCACAAAACTTTCTCCTATTAACGAAGATCTAGTTGTTAGGTATGATGATAAAGTCTTCAATGAAACTATTCTTCTAGCTGATTCTAGCTTTTTTAGAATATTTACCTTTGAATTTGTGGAAGGAAATATTGGTAAAGCCTTGGTAGAACCTTCTTCTATAGTACTCACGGAGGAAGCCGCCCAAAAGTATTTCGGTAGCGAAAAAGCATTGGGTAAATTGATGTTAATAAATAACGAATCTGCTAAGGTTACAGGCGTAATCAAAAATATTCCATCCAGTTCACATTTTCATTTCGATCTGCTAATATCTCTTTCTACTGATCCTTCACGCTCAAATAGCAACACGTGGGGCATCAATGACTTTTATACATACTTTCTATTAAAAGAGAATAATACGGTTGCTGCGGTGGATGGTAAGCTCCGTAACTTTGTCGGCAAATATGTTTCCCCTGTTCTTAAACAATATCTTGGTTATACAGAGGAAAAGATCAGAAGCCAAAGAGCGTGGGATTTCTTCACACAACCATTAACAGATATACATTTAAAATCCAATCTGTCTCAGGAGTTAGAGCCCAACGGGAATGGTTTATATGTTTATATATTGTCGGTTGTCGCTCTCGTTATTATTCTAATTGCATGTGTAAATTACATGATCTTTTCGACGGCCTATTCAGCAAAAAGGGCAAAGGAAATCGGTGTTCGTAAAGTTTTGGGCTCCGCGAAAAGATTATTGGTCAATCGGTTTTTAATTGAATCCGTAGTTCTGAGTTTTTTTGCAACTCTTTTGGCTCTTGTCCTGGTGAAGCTATTTCTTCCAATTTTCAATAATATTATCGAGAAACAGTTGGCTTTTAATGTTCTACAAGACACTTGGCTTATTGTTGGTATATTAATTTTACCCTTCGTGGTGGGAGTTATCTCAGGCAGTTACCCGGCTTTTTATTTTTCGTCCCTAAAGACTGTTCACGTATTAAAGGGCCAGGCAAGGCATGGGAGAAAAGAGAACAGTTTAAGGAATTCGCTTGTGATCTTTCAACTGATTATCGCAATGTGTTTGATCATTTCTACTTTATTAGTTTATCAGCAATTGGAATTTTTGAGAGATAAGAACTTAGGATTTGACAAAGAGAATGTTCTTGTTATTTCAAATAACGTAGATAAATTCAGTGATCGAACTCAGGCTTTTAAACGAGAGCTTTTACTACTTCCGGAGGTTATTAAAGTATGTAATTCCTTGTCTATTCCAGGTACAGGTTCGGCCGCCAACAACCGTGCTATGCGGGAAAAAAATTCTGAAGAAGATGCCGTACTGTTTTGGCTTTATGCAGACTACGATTTTGTAGAGACTTTCAAGATTGATATCATCGCAGGCCGAGATTTCTCCGGGGACATAGAATCTGACACGGAGGGAATTTTATTGAATGAGGCCGCTGTCGCCCAACTGGGTTTGAAGGATCCAGTGGGCAAAACTTTAGTATTTCCAGGTATGAAAGACAAATTTGAAGTTCTGGGAGTAATGAAAGATTTCAATTTTGAATCATTGCACGCCAAAGTCAGGCCACTCGGTATAACCCTGGATGAAGGGGGTAACTTTATTTCTATTCGCGTACGTCCGGAAAATTTGGCGAGTACAGTAGAAGATATAAAAAACCGATGGAAAATATTTTCAAAGGAAAGTCCCTTTGAATACTTTTTTTTAGATCAAAAATTTGATACACTTTTTAAATCTGATCAGCGTCTAGGAAAAGTGGCTACGCTATTTAGTATTTTAGCAATATGTATCTGTTGTCTTGGTCTTTTTGGATTAATTACATTTATCGTTGAACAACGTGCTAAGGAAATAAGCATACGAAAAGTTTTTGGCTCAGAATCAACAGATATATTCTTTCTTATCTCAAAGGATTTCGCTTTGCTTCTATTGGCGGCGAATTTAATTGCAATGCCCCTTTCGTATTTTCTTATAACGAACTGGCTAGAAGACTTCGCATATCAAACACCAATTAGACCAGAGATATTTTTTCTCGGATTCAGTATAGAGTTTTGTATTGCATTTTGTGTTATATGTTTTCAAATTATTAGGGCATCAAGACTTAATCCTATCAAGTATCTTAATTCCTAGACCTTCAAACATCATGAATTTGATGAAAGTTAGATTGCAGGAGGAAGGCCAAACTGATCGATATAACCTCCCTGGAGATTTTTCATACTTGTCTAATAGTAAAGCACGCGCGAGACCCTGAAAACGCAACATATAAATTAACGGCCTACCTCACCGACGGAGAATTTATAAAAAGAAGCATTTGGATTCGCTACACAGCTTCAAATATGAATAAAACAAAAATATTCTTTTACGTCATTTCACTGCACGTTGTTTCTTCATTGAACACAGCAGCACAAGAAGTGCCTTTACAAATTAATGGAGTCTTCCCAAAGATGACGGTTATCAGCGATATGAATACCATGTCGGAAGCGGGTATTGGTGCTATGATAAGCTGGGCCGATAAACTGTGGGTGGTCGGGTACGTAGCACACATCCACGGATCAGGTGTAGGACTATACGAAGTGAGTGATGAGAATCAGATGGTACCTAGTGAGCCCCAACTGTCACTAAAATAATATACAACCCATTTCGTGACGTTACCTCGTAAATTCAACTACTTGGGCACTCACAGTTATAGTTCTTCTAACAAAGAAAGGGGCGAAACCATAATAGTGTTGTTCTGTCATCACATTGATTATGGCTTTGGAGCCATTCAGCAAGTTGGCTTTCTTCATCATCGTTGAATACGCATTTTCGTACAACTGCCGTTTGTTCATCCCTCCAATGGCGAATATATAAGACGTCTCCGAACTTCCGCTTACCTGATCAATTACTTTGAAATTGTTGCTACTTAGGTGTACCTCAGTAGCGTTTTGATTGTGGTTGGTAACAAGGGCATGGCCGAAGCCACATGAACTAAAAACTGCCGCGAGCAATAACAACATGGAATAAATGCTGATTTTTTTCATTGTAGTAATTATTTATTTATTGTTAAACATGTATTAAAACTTAAATCCGAACACAGCCTGACTAATTTCCCCAGTAGGATGCAAAAAGTTAAAATGAAGGCCCGGCTCCCCAGCCAATGTAGTCAGGCCATTTATTATTTAGCGGTGTGTCATTTCTTCTTCTTAAAATTAAAATTATACCCAAAATCAAACCCAGGTTGAATAAAATAGTTAGACCATTTTTGTTCTACTGCTTTAAAAGATTCCGGAACATTAGTTCTTACAGGCCAATAACTACATCCAATAGCTGGTTCAAAAAAGAAACGGTTTTTGAAGAACTTAAATTGGTAACCCAAATAGAAGTCCAGATATAAAGTGTATCCATTGCCAATCTTTTTATTATCCTCATCCAGATATTTTTCAAACGCATTCAATGCTTGAACGGATGAATAAGCTCCTTTCCACCAAAACCGCTGGTATCCTAATGTAGATGCAAGTATGCGTGCATGTCCGGGATAGTTCTCTCCAGGCGCATCAAATGATGATGATCCAAAAGAGATACCTAATGGCCAGGAGTAAATGGATCTTTTGAATCTAAATGAAACAACATCTTTCGGTGTTATCCTGTATCCGACATTTAATTGTATATACTCCGGGTTATTTGTTTTATCAAAATTACCCAATAGAAACAGCGTGCTCCCAACAAACCACCTTCTGTATGTACTGTCTTTTTTTGCATTTTGTGAATTCGCTTGTAAACTGCTTGCCAACGCGAAGGCAAGTCCAATCCATAAAATTTTCTTTTGCATTTTTGTTTTAATGTTAGACGATTGCTGCAAAAGTAGATTGGCGTGTTCCTTAAATTTGTTGACTAAAGTTAAGAAATGAACTTACCCTTTATTTTTCTCTAAAATTCTTGCTCTTAACCTGCTTAATGATTCTGGTTTTATGCCTAAATAACTTGCTAATTGATGTTGCGGAACACGTTGAATAAGATCTGGTCTTTTTTGTAATAAATTCAAGTATCGTTGTTCAGGGGAAGAAGTCTTAAACTCGTCAAAATTGATCTGCTGCTTGGCTAAAAGTTCTTCAGACAATACTCTACACATTATTTGAAATTTGGGAAACTGATTGAATAATTCAACTCCCAATTCTATGTTTGCAACCGTAAGTATGGTGTCCTCAACACAACTTATGAAATATTCAGACGGCGCATTATTGATTGCACAATGGGGTGTTAAAGGTTCCATTTCTGTAAAAAAGGCGGTAGTTTTTTCTTCACCATTTATGATGTAATATTTCCGTATGCAACCTTTTAGAACAAAATATTCATCCTTCGATTCCTGCCCTTGTTTGAGTAAAATAGTCCCCTTCTTAACAGAGCGGAATACATCTAACGAAAGTATTTCGTTCTTCTCATCTTCTGTCAGAGAAATGTATTTTGATATGAAGTCAAATAGTAAATTTTTCATTGTTTATTTTGTCGTTACGGTAGCTGTTACACTCGCCACCAACTTTCAGCTATGAAACGTATGGCCTCGAATCAAATTTAGATAATTTACTGGTCTTTATTGGATTGGGTTTCGGCGCATCTAATGCTGGTTCGTTGGGGATTTGGCTCTTGTCATAGGTGGTGTCGCGGTGGGTTTACCCAGCTATGGTATTCCCAAATGCGCGGGGTTATTCGGACGAGAATCCTTTTAAAAAAAGCGAAGGTAATTGGGTTCAATTCCTTCCTCCTCTGCACAACAACAATACAATGGACCTATTTGTAGGTACCTAGAATCAACGGACCTTCATAATTACACGCGGGCGATTGAACTTTGGAATCTGACACCGTCAACGATATGGCTTGGCAAATCCCGAGCTCCATCTACCATGTCGTTTTCGTACTAGTCATCGCTCATACCTACTTCGTAGATTTCCTGAAAAAATCGCTATGCATATCAGTCTCAGCTTCCTTATCATTCTCCTTTTTTTCTCTTTTTCAAACGGAGAAAAGAAAACGTACATCCTTGTTCATGGTGGCTGGCACGGTGCCTGGTGCTGGTCGAAACTTACTCCCCTTCTGGAAAAGCAGGGGCACCGTGTGGTGGCACTGGATCTCCCTGGTCATGGAAACGATAAATCAATGCTTGCTGCTGATGTGACCTTTTCGGACTATGTCGACAAAGTAGTTGCTGTTTCTAAAACCCAAGTGGGAAAAGTAATCCTCGTAGGACACTCAATGTCGGGGATCATCATTGCGCAGGCAGCCGAGTCACTTGGAAAAGAAAAAGTGTCAGCGCTCGTTTTCCTCGACGCATTCATGCCGCGCGATGGAGATTCGGTAATGAGTCTCGCAGAAATAGCCGGTAAAACAAGCGCTGCGAATAACTCAATGGCTATCGGGCCTTCGGTAATGGAAAGTATCGTGATGAGCGCTGATCACAAAACGAGTACCATCAAACCGGAGAGTATCAGGCAACTGTTCTATCATGATTGCAGTGATGAAGATGTTTCCTACGCCACCGAGCATGTAAGTCCGCAGCCGATGATTTGCCTCGCAACGCCGGCTCGACTTACCCAGACAAATTATGGAAGTATTCGCAAGTATTATATTCTATGCACCGACGCACATGATCTCAATAAAAGTTCATTGACAGGCAGAGTGAAGTGTGAGAAAGTTTTTAAATTGGAAAGTAGCCACTCGCCATTCTTTTCGATGCCGGAACAGTTAGCCAATATATTAATCGAAATATGATCTATCAGGAGATACAGCCGGATCCTCGTCTGAAGAATATTGTTAAAAACTATCTGTTGGTCAACTTATACAATGAGGGGGGTGCGCTTGGAATTAAACCATACCCGACTCGAATTGAACAAGCACTTGTATTTTTCTCAAGAGGATTCATTGAGTGTCATGATCCGGTCGTAAAAAGCAGCATGCGAATACCTAAAAATGCATTATTTGGTCAGCAATTGTATAGGCTCAATTTTACGCCTGTTGCTGAAGGTGATTTTTTGATGTTGATGGTTATTTTTCAGCCAGGCGCCATGCATCGACTTCTAAATATTCCCTCATTTGAATTGTCATGTCAATTCTCGAATGCAGAAGATATTCTGAGAAATGGATTGAGTTCGGTCAATGACGCAATCGCCAATTCATCTTCATACAATGAGATGATATTGCATGTCAATAGATTTCTCTGTGCTAAAATAAACAAGCGGTGTAACGAACTCAGCCCAATTGATCGAACGGGGTATTATCTGCTAAATAATACGTCTCCATTCTCACTCAACTGGCTGGCACGACAAGCCAGTTTGAGTCCGCGGCAATATGAGCGGAGATTTGTTGAACGGATAGGAATCACTCCAAAGTTGTACAGTAGGATTGGCCGGTTTTTTCGTGCTTTCGAGTACAAAGAGAAAAATCCAAATGTAGATTGGCTTACGATAGCGATCAATTTCGGATTTACAGACTACAACCACATGGCAAAAGATTTCAAGCAGTTTGCCAATGTTTCGCCAAATCTATTGCTTGATGAATACGCCAAGCGTCCTGAGTTCCAGTTGTTAGGAATTTGAAACTGGCGACCGCGTTCGACGCACT
Organism: Chryseolinea sp.; assembly: GCA_039916665.1. Taxonomy (GTDB): domain Bacteria; phylum Bacteroidota; class Bacteroidia; order Cytophagales; family Cyclobacteriaceae; genus Chryseolinea. Next base: position 7,760 of record JBDSKX010000031.1, read on the forward strand.
AACTTGCATTGGCCAACGGTGGTAGCGAGGAGAACGACGCACTCAAGAGATTCGTCAATATTCTGGTATTTGACAAGAATCAACCCCAAGTCCTCCACAAATTTTTAATGAGATCAGTAACTTTTTGATGACGAATGAAGAGGTTAAATATTCTACCACGAATAAATGAATCAAGCCAAAGTCAAATTTCTCCCTATCACCGAAACAGATGGCTCCTCAATCCTAACCCATCCTTTCGTATCTTTGCAAGCTTCCCGAGCAATTCAAGCGGGCAGCTTTAACATGATCACAAGATTCTGGATGATTATAAAGGATGACGCCACGAGAACATTCGAAGTCTATGCTCAGGAAGCAAACGACAACGCATTTACTAATCGAACGGTTGCCATGCAACGATCAGGGATGAATGTTAGCTGTATTACTCCGCCCGTCACGCATAAAAATGGAACCAAGGCGATGGTCAAAGTTCCGGGATATACTTTGGAGAATGGATTGTACGAAAGACTCGTGAACCGTCATCGTGAAATTATAATGAAGGCCGCTCAAGACGAATATTAAAAAAAACAACAGAGGTGATATTCGGTTTATAATTGATGCCCACTTACATTCCGGCATATCAATCACCACTTATTCCGCTGCAAAGGTCGCCACTAAGAAGAGTTTAACTGTTGACTACAACAAGTTCAATTTAACCCAAACACAACTTATCTTTTGGATAGTAAACCATTTGGTATGCGATCAGACTATTGCTTGTGATCCTTGAATGCGGGTCATCTAACGCTCGATAGAAAAGGAATTACGTATGTAAAGGAAGAGCATCGGTGTTTATCATCCAAGATTCTGTGACACGGGAATTGAGATCACCTCTTTGCTCAAATTCCAGTCGCAATAGCATTCTACAATCTTTCACAACGTCAGGATGGAGGGATGTCCTACGCAACACTTACTGTCGGAATCACCTCACTTTGTGTGACGGTCATCTTCATAATATTACAATTTCCAGATATCCTGGCCATCGTTTTAAACATGTTTCCCCAGGGAATATTTGGGGTATGGCTAATGATGATGTGTTGGCGCATGAAGAGTATTCTTTCGCCATGGCTTCGATGGTTTGGAATTAGTACAGGTTTCGGATTGGTACTTGCTGGTGTATTACCGGTGGGATATGCAATTTTCGTTGATCCGATTATTTTAAGAATACCCGCTGCACCTGATGAAGAAGCCGCTAAAGTTCCATCCGATAGTATTGCCACGACTGACTTGCATCTATTGCTCGACATCGGAACCTTAATTGGCATATTAACACTACCGATTTGGACCTTCCTGGTGGGGGGTAACTTCGCAGGGAAGGTGGATTAATCAAGAAGGCCGTCGAACAATAATGTTGGTTACTGCATCTGACTAAGATTGCTATGCAAAACAAAAAAACCCACCAGTCCTTGGAGAATGGTGGCCTTAGCGGTTAAACAAAGCCTACTATTTAACCATCATGCGTTTGTATCCGACGATCTTTCCATCTGTCATCAAAGTGTAGATGTAAACACCACTACTCATTCCGCGACTTGATACCGAGACGCTTGTAGGACCTCGACCATCGATGTCAATGTTCTGAAGTGATCTACCCATCAGGTCGCTGACCATCAATCGTGCAACGCTGACGCTATGCGGAATGTTTACCTCAATGTTCGTTTCGGTGTCGAATGGATTGGGATAATTCTGAGACAACAAGGTTTCATCCAGGATCTCATCTTTAATTATTGGCTCTGGCGTTGCCGCTATGCTGCGGGCAGTGCTTGATATAACTGCCGCTGAACGTTGGATTTGCTGGATTTGTGTGCTGTTAAGAACAGTGCCATATATCCGAATGTCGTCAATCAGCCCGCGAAAGACACGGTCAATCGTCATGCTGCTACGCGAAGCATCATTGAAATTACCGATGGCCAACTTTCCTATGTTGCTTCCCGTTGCGCCTCGTCCTGGATAACTCTTGGTGACGTCAAGTGTCGCATTCAGGGTATTATCTCCAAAATAAAACTGAACAGTTCCCGATTCAGTGTAGGTCACTGTGAAAAATATCCAGTTAGCAGCAGTAGCGCTGGCGTTGGTAGTTACTTTGTTTGTAGAACTGACGGCTGGCGATACATCCGGCCAGGCATCAACTCCAAGTCGCAGACTTCCATTGCTCTGATAAACGAGATCAACTCCGTCTCCCCCATTGTTAATCCACGATACGATCCGGTTTCCTCCACTACCCGTTACGTTGGACTTGTTATTGACCCAGCCTGTGATCGTAAACGCACTTAGACTTTTTAGTTCATTGATTGGTGCCACACTTTCAATAAATGCATTTGCACTTACTGATCCATAGTCGGCTGACTTTAAGCTGGCTATTCCAGTTGGCACATTATCGCTACCGATTGGCCACGGAAACGACGACCCGAATGATCTGTTGTATGAACTTCCGGCCGATCCCGAATTCGAAGGCGCCACACCCGTCAGTTCATCAAGTTTGAGCCACACTAAGGGCTGCTGCTGCGCAGTTAACTGTACGACGTTTGTTGGCGGAGAATAATTTCCTCTGGAATCCCGCGCCTTTACGCTAAGGTTGTAAGTGGCACCGGGTGTCAGATTGTCGACATACGTAAACGTATAGTCATTTAATTTTGGGAATGGAACATGGCGTTTGAGCAATGTGCTGCCATTAAAAACATCATAACTGGTCACCCCAACGTTATCAGTGGATACATTGGTCCAGCTGAGCGCCACAAAAGTTCCTAAAAAGTTTGTGATAGACAGTGTACCAGGCGAAGTTGGCGCGATGTTGTCTTCGGGGCCGTGCTGAAGAGCAACGATTTGCTGGAGAGAAATCGCCGAGCCGAAAACCCTCAGCTCATCGATTAAGCTACCACTTGGTGATCCAATATATAAATTGGATATGTTGCTCCCTGTATTACCAGCATTCGGATAGTTAACTGTAGCATCAAGAGTTGCATCCACGGCGTCGTTGCCGAAATAGAATTGTGTCTGCCCGTTCGACTGATAGGTTACAGCAAAGAATACCCAATTGCTCTGTGGCGCGGATGAATTTGTCGTGACTTTATTTGCATTGCTAAAGGCGGGAGAACTTTCTGCAAGGCCATCAACTCCCAATCTGAGTCTGCCATCAGTCTGCAGGAGAAGCTCGACACCATCTCCACCACCGTCTGGCATCCATCCAAAGATCCGCTGAGGACTGGCATTCGATGTTTTATTAATCCAGCCCGTAATTGTAAAGGCGCTGAGGTTCTTCAGCCCATCATAGACATCTCCGCCAATCTTCGTCGTATATGAAAAGGGTGCGCCGCCATTGGGCGTGTTTGTACTTACAGCCGTACCATAGAAGTCACCTCCAAGAGTACCAAAATTGTCGTGACTCGAAGCATTGGTGTATACTTGAAACGGCACATATATCAGTGGAAGTAAAGTGGACTGTATATTCAGTACGTTGCTGGATGCCGATAAATTACCAGCGGCATCTCTTGCCTTAACGCTGAACGAATAATTTGCTCCCGATGTCAAGCCCCCAACATATATAGAATTGTAAGGACCTCGAGAGGTCTCTAAAAGCGAGGTTCCATTATAAATGTTATAATCAACTACCGCAACGTTGTCGGTAGACGCTGCCCATGACATCATCATTGATGTTCCCTGATTATCAGATGCCGTAAGATTTGTGGGAGCAGATGGTGGAGTTGTATCCGATGACACGCCGCGCTGCACGGCACGTATGTTTGTTAAGCTCAAGCCGGATCCATAAACTTTGAAATTATCAATGATTCCGCGGAACATGTTTTCATAGTTTGCCGCGGATCTTGTAGCGTCATTGAAAGCTCCAAATGCCAGTTTCCCGATATTGTTTCCAACTGTGCCCCGCCCAGGATAGCTTTTGGTAATATCAAGCGTTGCATCCGTTGTATTATTTCCAAAATAGAACTTCACCTGACCATTTGATTGATAAGTTACCGCGAAGAATACCCAATTAGCTGCGCCAGCGTTAGGGTCCGTTGTAACCTTACTTGCCGAGCTGACTGCAGGTGAACTTCCCGCAAATTCATCGACGCCAAGTCGTAAACTTCCGTCTGACTGGTAAACTAGATCAACGCCATCGCCACCGTTGTTAGTCCAGGATATAATTCTATTACCTCCTGCTCCCGCTGTGTTTGATCGTGTGTTTATCCAACCGGTGAGTGTAAACGAACTCATGTTTGTTAATTCGGTTACCGGAAGGTAAGAAGAGATGAAATTGTCACCAGAAATGGTTCCGAAATCAGCAGACCTCAGATCATTTGGGACAGTTGGGACATTTGTACTTACTATTGGCGTTGACGAGAACGGAGACCTTACGAAGACAACATCAGCGGTTCCTTCGTTGGGCATATTTCCGGTGCTCTCTTCAAATTTTGCATCAATTATAGGTAATGGAACGCCAGTAGCGTCAGTAGTCACTGATATCAGGTTACTTGCCGGGGACAGGTTGCCCGGAGTGTCATAGGCTTTAAGTGTCAGGTTATAATTTGTCGCCGCGGTCAGGTTTGTTAGCGTGTAGGTGCTGACCTGAGTGCCTGTCGAAGCAATGCGCGCAACAATGTTTTCGCCATTGTACAACTCATACCCATCAATAGCGACATTATCAGTAGGTAGGGTCCATGACAAAGCTATAGTCGAGACCGATTTGCTGGTAGCCATAAGGTTGGTTGGAGGCGTTGGCGAAGTAACGTCTGTTGAGTTTTTGCCCTGAACTCCAATGACGTCAGCAAGAGATAGTACACCCCCAAACACACGAATATCATCGATCAGTCCGCGGAACATCCTATCATAAGTGCTTGCATTTCTTGTCGCGCTGTTGAACGCACCGATTGCAAACTTTCCAATATTACTTCCTGTCACGCCGGGACCTGCATAGGTTTTTGTTGCGTCAAGCGTTGCTTTGGCCAAGTTGGTTCCAAAATAAAACTGAACCTGACCATTGGATTGATAGGTCACGGCAAAAAACACCCAATTGGATCTGGGTGCGCTGCTATTTGAAGTTACTTTATTCGGATTGCTGAAAGCAGGTGAATTATCCGGCCAGCCATCAACACCAAGTCGAAGACTTCCATTGGATTGGTACACGAGGTCAACGCCATCGCCGCCACTATTTATCCATGATACAACCCTGTTTCCACCACTACCGACTACATTGGATTTACAATTGAGCCAGCCCGTTATTGTGAATGCATTCAGACTTTTAAGTTGATCAATGGGCGCCTGACTTTCAATAAAAGCATTTCCAGGTGTTACACCGAAGTCTGCTGACGCTGTGCCGCCAACATAAGGTGGTGTCTGCAAGCTGCTGCCCGGTAGAAAAGTATTAGATGGGCCTGTGCCGGTCGTGAAAATAGGACCTTGCACGATGCCTACGTTGACAGGTGCGCCTCCGCCGACATCGTTCAAAGGCATATAAAGCAAAGGCTCATTCGGCGTTATCACCGGCGTTGTAATCACAAGGTTGGGTGAATACGCGGAAAAGTTGCCAGCCGCATCTTTGCTTCTCATCGCGATATTATACGTTCTGTTTGATGTTAGTCCTGTTAGCGTGTACGTTGTGACCGGCCCAACTGAAGCCAGAAAGTATCCGTGGTCGTAGATATCGTAACCAACAACTCCCACATTATCACTTCCTGCATCCCATGCGAGTCCAACTCGGGTTGGCCCTACAAAGCTACTCCTCACATTGGTTGGCACTGTTGGAGCAATAGCATCGCCTAACGTATTACGTTGTACGGCAACAATGTCTGTTGTGCTTAATGCAGATCCATATATTCTCAAGTCGTCCAGCACACCACGAAACATTCTGTTCCACGTTCCGGAGTTTCTGGTAGCGTCGTTAAAAGCGCCGAATGCGAGTTTGCCAATCGCACTTCCAGTTACCCCTGCTCCTCTATAGGTCCTGCTGACATCGAGGGTTGCATTGTCTGTGCCGTTGCCAAAATAAAACCTTACCTGGCCGTTTGACTGATAGGTGACGGCAAAGAAGATCCAATTATCACTTGCTCCCACGGCACTTGCTGTGACCTTATTTGCCGAACTAAATGCTGGGGAAGCATCTGGCCAGCCATCAACGCCGAGGCGTAGACTGCCATTGTTTTGAAGAACGAGGTCAACGCCGTCGCCTCCATTATTTATCCATGAGATAATTCTGTTGCCCCCACTGCCGGTGGTCAATGAAGCCGTATTAAGCCAACCTGCAAGAGTAAACCCAGAAAGATTTTTCAGGCCATCAAGCACAGTGCTACTTTCTACGTAATAGTTTCCAGGGGTTGATCCGAAGTCATAGGCATTTTGGCCCAACCCACCATAGGTTGGAGCTACATTCCCTGTGGCAGCTGGAGTAACAGCTGACTTCGTAAATACAATAGACAACGATCCCGCATTGTCGGGCTGAGTTTTCTCTTCGTGTGTCAATCTCACAAGAGGCAACTGAGCAACTTGCGACACCGAAAGGCGTGGCATGAGCAGGAATGTGCCCAAAATCACCAAGCGAATAAAATTTTCTGGTAACGGTTTCTTCATAAGGTTAATTGAAATCTGTAATCGTATTTTTTTTTACAAGGCTTGTCGGCTATCAGTGAGAGTAGACTTCACAAAGCGTATTGCTTATTATCCTTGCGACGCTAAAATGTCATGCTGGAATTTAATAAATATTTTGTTACGGTGCTGGAGGAAGATCAAAGAGAATAGCAGAAATGGAGCAGGTGTGCAACGGGCGTGCAGACAGGAGAAATTTCCGAAGGCTAGAGATTCAAAAAGCCAGCATCCTGAGACTACGATAATCTTATCAATAAAACTAGTTTATAGATTTGAATATTCTTTTAAAGAAAACCATCATGCTGAAATTGGTCCTGAGACTCTGACGAAATTCTTGAATAATCTATGAAGTGGTATAAGTATGTTGAATACAAAGGTAATTGCTCTATGCATAAAAGATTACCCAGATCATTTTGCTCTGTATTCAATTTTAACCGGCTTACTTAACGGAGATTCACCACCATCTTGATACACAGCTTTGATTGCATACTCGTATTCACCTGTCTGAACATTCTTATCACTGAAAGATGCGTCACTCGCTGCCACGGACTTGTAAGTAAGCAGATCCCCTTTATTAAATGAACGATATACTACAAAACGAAATTCGTCCTTCACCTTATAATTCCACGATAGCACAATCGCTTTTCCATCAGCCGATTTATTGGCAGAGAAACCTTCTATCTTTTTGCGTATTCCCGAGTCGTACACGCGCACACTGAGCGGAAATGATTTTTTGGAACGCAGACCTGCGTCGTCAATGGCGACGATGCTGTATTCGTAGCGTGTTAACTTCTTAACATGTCGATCGGTAAAATCCTTTACACCTTTATCCAGCCTGGCGTATTCGATCCATGCACTATCCGTACCGTTGATGACGCGTCTGTAGAGAAGTTGTGAAGTCAGGTCGGCGCTACTACTCGGAGCCCAATTCATTACCACTGTTGTATCTGTTACCTGAAAGCCGGTAAATACGGCAGCCACAGGGGGATTTTTGTCGGGTTTCTTCAACTCAAGTATGTCTGAGCTTTTACTTGGGTTTCTGTTCTTGTCGAAGGCGACGATGCGATAGTAGATCTTCTCTGTGAGTGTGCGGAGGGAGACGCTGTCGGTAAAAGTGCTATCGGCAACAAAGTCTGTCGAGATAGGCGTAAACGCATGGTCTTTGGCGTTAGCGTAATACACGAGATAGCCATACAAGTCGAGTTCTTTGCCCAACTTCCAATGCAGTTTTACAATTCCCGTTGTATCAATTTTGCCTGTCAGTCCTGTTGGCTTACCTGGCGGCAGCGAATCTTTCATGATCACGTAAGCTGGCAAGGAAAGTCCCGCGTTGTTTGCTGTATCGAGTGCAGCGATCACGTAATAATTGGTGCCAGAGACCAAGGCTTCCGTATCCAGAAATTCTGTCGCGGTTTTTGGCAAGAGCTTCAGATTGAGTGGTACGAATGGTCCGTTTACATTTGGACTTTTACCTACCATGAATCCAGCAAAATCGGGCTCATTGGATTTCTTCTGCCAACGCAGACGTACATGGCTTCCCTTGATATGTTCTGCAGTCACTTGTACTGGTGCACTCGGCGATATTTTGTCGCGGCCCATAACCGGTAAATTTTTTGTGGGCTTACCGGCTTCCCCAAAAGGTGTGATACCATAGATCCTGTAGATATAAGGACGATAGTTAGAAGGCAAAGAATCCACATATGTAATGGGGGGAGGGATCAATTCATTTTGATCGTCTCGAAGAGGCTGTACAAAAGCCTGATGGTTTACCCGCTTGAAAGTCTTGCCCTGGTCAGTCGAGCGTTCGAGGAAGTAAGTCGAAAAGAACATATCAGCGCGTTTACGGTCCCAGGAAAACTTGACGGCGTGGTCGAGTTGCTCAACCATCACTTCTGGCATTTCCGGGGCAGGTAGGATAACCGTTGTATTGATCACAGTCGCTGCCGTGTCAGAGCGGACTTGCCTGGCATCGACTAATGCATAGATCGCGTAAGCGTAAGTCTTTCCCTTCTCAACCGTGCGATCTACAAAGCGCATACCCAATCCGTTGGCGACGAAACCTGATTGGTCGGCAAGCAGTATTGCATATGCGTGACGATTTTGTAGGTCATTTGTAGCATTCATCGCTTCTTGCATCGACACCCCTTTTTTAGGATCTGCTGTTGATACCGTTTTACCATAAAGAATCTGTGCTGCTACCAGGGATAAAGTATCAGCTGGTTTGATACGTGCCTTCCAAATTTCAGGAGTCCATGGTTTGATCGGCTGAGGTGTCAGAACCGTTCCGGTCTTTTTCCCGGATGGTTTGTTTCCCTCGACAACATATCGACGGATGATATAGCCTGACCGGTTTGCTGCCCGCCAGTAGATCGGTTCACGGGGTGTCCAACGCAAAACAACTGAGTCGCCATAGTTTCGGGCAATCAGGTATAACGACCGGGGCTGAAATTTCTTCAACGTATCGTTCTTAACCGCGCCTGATGTCGATTGGCGAGTCGGCGCCTGTGTTGCAGGAATCTGACTGGCGGGAATTTTCTTCTTTTGTCCAAACGTCGATGGGCTTGCGCCTGAGATGAGGATAATCAAGAACAATAACTTTTTCATTTTAGAAATGATCAAGATTAGTATTTAGAATTTAAGGTCATGATTAAGCAATTACCGGATCCAAAAGGTGGCTGTACCCCTCTCCGGCGCGGCAGAAGGATTGTTCCTGAAATCGTATTTCAGATCGTAATTATCTCCCAGCACCGGCGGAATAAATCGGAACTTGACCGTACACTTTACGGGGGCCCAGGCAGAAATTGGTGAGAAATCGGTCCAGCCCAGGAAATCCACGGCCTGTTTGAATTCCGGTGTTCCGCTATTGTACAAGTCCGGATTATCCTCGTAGGCGTTTATCATCGCCCCACGAAGGTATGCATAGTCGAGGACCACTTGTGTCGGGATCCCAAAGCTGATGTCCCACTTCTTATTGAGAGGGCCGACATAACCTATGGAGGTAGCCGTGACGACGGCCTTGATTCCCGTACTGGAGTTGCCTACATAACTAGGCCCACCACTGCTACTCGAATTGAGTGCGCTATAGGCGGCGTTCATTGAGTAAACACTTTTCACTTGTGCGGAAGTATCCAACGTAATCACCAGTAACGCAAGCAGCGGGTAGACCAATCGTTGTTTTTTGAAATTTATTTTCATTGTTGTTGAATTAAGGATTTGAAAAAACATGTGCAGCAGGCGTAGCCAGCTGACTCGTTTTGGAGACGCCATTGATCTCGAGTTGTGAAAGTGCCGGCTCGCCGGACCAGGGGGCTAATTCAACGGGGCCCATAGGTGGAAAACCTCCGTAGTTGCCAAGTTGATCGCGGACGTTACCCAGGGTGATGGATGGATAACCACCAAAAAGGGCCATAAAATAAGCGTGGTACAATTGATCATTCGCGTAGCGTTGCAACCAGCGGTCATCCTCGCGCAGGAAAATAAGTGGGCGGATGGCGTAGCTATTTCCCGCGCCATTCCGGTAAGTCCCGCCGTGTACGTCAAATACATCGAAGCCTTCCGCGGCGGCATACTCTGCATTGAACCCTTCAAGATTTCCAATCTTGCTGGTTCGCGTCGCAGTTACTTCGTCGTTAGAAGCAGCCAGTTTATCTGCAAGTGAATTAAACTTGCTGGTCTTGAAGAAGTAATGATAGATTTCAAACTCCTCAAGCGTGGGTTTTTGCGTCAGTGACAATCCAACCAACGAAGTTCTGACTGTCGTGGCGGTGTTGACTTTACCCTGGTATTCGGACATCCCGCTATAGGCACTTGAGGCGTAAAGATTACGCGTATTCAAACTGCTGGTCATTGATGGCGTGGCGCCTGAATTTGCCGGCGCCGGCTTACGGAACTGAATGATCTGTATCTGAGTAATGGCATCCTTTGGAAGCACAGGTAGATGAAAGTTTAATTGTGAACCACCCGCCGACATGGTCACCGCTACATCCTGTGTAGTTTGCGTAGCGCCGTATGAGGTGAACCTCGCCTTCACTTCGTATACATTGTCGCCAAACAAACAGGGTATGCCTTTCTCAAGAATGATCTTACCATTTCGTTCCTCCTCCTGCAAGAGGTACCGTTGTTTGTCGAATGGATACGAGGCCAACAATACGTGTGGTTCTTTCAGGTTCTTGACGCAATCGCCGGTTTTGAAAGTTGTGTTCGCATCGATTTGTTCCACCCGTTTGCCACTTCCTTTTGGGAAAATGTAATCAGCGTAATAACTACCTGCTTCCGACCATTCCGTAACCCTTATGTTGACCACTACGCGATAATCAGTTTGTGCCTCTAGCGCCTGCGTTGTGAAGAGTGTTGCTTTGTAGTTGTCTTCTGAGATAACGATCCGACCATCTTTTCCATTTGTAAAATCAGTTTTACCAGTCTTTACATTGACAAGATCCAGTTGTTGGATCGACAACTTAAAACGATGCGTCTTCACATTGCCGTCGGGCTCCACCAATTCAAAATCTAGGTCCTTTTCAACGGGATAGTTGAAAGCCACCTGCGGGTTCGCCATGACGGATACATCAGCACCATTAGGATTGATCTGACTGATCAGAGGATCGCCAGAGAAAGGATTAGACTGCGGATAACATTTCTTCTCTTCATTAAAGGCCACCTTAAAGTTCATTTGTCCTTTAACCAATCCGCCAAGGACACTATAGCCACCACCAAACCATCCTTCGAACCAAAGCGGATTTGGTAAACCTGCACGAAGCAGTGCCGCGGCCTGTACTTTAAACGCCTCGACTTTAGCTCTCGGCAGGAAGTCTACATCAACATCCACGCCTGCGGCTCCGTGCAGCCAGGCCCATAATTGTCCGTTGGCGTACCAGCCATTTATCCCTGGAACATTGCCGGCAGTACCGTCGCACCCCGTCTCAAATTGTTGCAAGGTTAGGTCAAAGCCTATACCTGCCCCGATGCTTGCATAGAATATCAGGAACGTAAAGTTCGCGGGTCCCTTGTCAGTGAATTGCATGCTTGCACCGAAAGCTACTTTCAGCCCGCGCATCTGGCCATCGGAATAATAAGGTCGGGAGGGCATATACCCTGTTTGTTTCACTACTTCCTGCGGGGGAGATGGCATCTCAGGTAATAGGTCGGCCGTGCCTGCCATGAAGTATGAGTCGAAGGATGCAAAACCATACATCGGGAAACTGTTGGGATGATCCGGCTCACCGATCTTAAGATACCATTGTTTACTGCGCTTGCCCACATGAAGACCAAGCGCGCTGCTGCCTTTCATAACGCTGAGTCCGGTCGAGCCATCTTTTACGTCAACCTCCATTCCGACAAGCGCTTCAAAAACTTCTTCAGCAAAATCATACCGGATAATTCCGATGCCCTTGATCGCTGCATCCTTGGTATGCATCAGGTCCGCCAACTGGGCCATGTTAGCATCAATTTGAATAGAGCGAACGGCCATATTGTGTACATCGATGATGGTGGTCAATGTTCCGTTCGCCTGAAACAATTTGCCATCGCTCATACCCAAAATGATGGTCGCTTTAAAACCGACATTACCTGCCGACGGCTCGTATAGGTCTGACGTTGTAAATTTGTCATCGAATAATTCCTGAGCCGTGGGCAGCGGTTTTTGCTTCATGTTATAGAAGACACCACCCCCCCAACCAAATAAACTCAACGGTAGGGGTGGAGCAATAGGAATACCCGGAGGTGGCATTTTCTGACGAGCATCCACAAACCAATAGGCAAAACTCTTTCGAGCAAACATGGCATCGAAATCCAGCCCTGCACCTATCACTTCTCCCTTGATGCCGCCCCGTATGCCATTGCCATACACTTCATCACCATCAAAAAATTGCAGATAGCCATCCAATGATATCGGACCAGCTGCTCCTTTGACCCTGACTCTGCTGTAGCTTGCAGCGGTGTTCCCTCCCCATATCGGTCGACGTCCATCGAATGCGATATCCCCTACAATGTCAATAGTTAAGTTGGCTGTTGGGATAGCAGGTAGATCCAGAACGTCGGCCAGCTCAAGGTCAAGATCAATGCGAAGTCCAGCCTGGTTACCCTTAATGATCAATTCAGGATCTTTCAGTGACGCTGGAAATCCAGCTACTTCTTTCTGTGGACTTGCTAACCCTGCGCGGAATGTCTTGACTGTGATATACGGTTCTCTGGTTTGCACCACCAATTCCTCAAATTCCATTGCTTTTATGTTGATAACGCCCAGGGATTTGATAGTGGTACCGATGTCGAGGCTACCGTTTAATGTCGCGACAGCTTCGAAATCTTTGCCGTCGCCTTCCGTTACATGGATATTGGAAGTAGCGAGTATGTTTAAGCGGGCGATCCACAATGGCGCGGAAATATCATTTTTCGGTTTCATCACGAACTCAAACTTGAGTGAGCCACTAGGTTTGCTGAGTGTACACGTATAGTCCAGTTGTGATTTCTCTTCACCAGACTCGTTCGTTGACACTGGAAGCAGGACACGTCCCTGCAGGCCGCCGGAGACAAATGAATTATTGACAAATTTGACGTTGATGTTATCTAATGAGTAATACCAACCGTCCAGACTTCCATTGCCAATCTCAAGGAGATGGTTAGCGTTCAATGTACCGGAGATGCCCATGCGGTCGATGATAAAGTTTGTTGCTGAGGCAGTAATCGGTGCGTTGCTAATGGAGCGTATAATGCTTGGAAGATCCACCAACATTTCAGGCATGAAGAAACCATTCCAGTCCATCGTTGAACTGTTCGTTTTTCCAGGAATGCTTGGCATTCCTGGAGGATTTCGCGTTGAGGAGTGATCATACATCGCGAGCTTCCCAGGCGCGAGAGAAAAACTGAAGTCGGTATTACCGGCGATGGTAAAAGGTTCGATGGTAACGCCTGCCATCCAATCGCTCCAGGAAATAGCATCGGCTACAAGAGATGCAACGACAGGTGGACCTGGATCTATTTTCTTACTGAATAATCCTGTCGGTAGATCATAGTCCGCGCGTATGCGCATACGTTTAAAACCAACTTTATCGAATACAACATACGAACCTGAATCGGTAGGACTGCTAAAACTTGCAGCTGCTGCTTTGAGTCGAAGTCCAGTAGAACCGAGATTGAGATCGTTCGCCAGATATAAAGTGCCCTGTCCGCAAATACTTGCCGCATCCATGCAGATGTTACGTGCCGCGAAAGCCACTTTCATTCCCGCGTCTGGTAAGTCTACAACAGTGGCCGCGTCAAAGCCTGCTTGGGTTGGTGTAAAAGTCATCCCGGTAATGGCAATGACAGTTCCTATACCTCCGACAGATTTATCAATGCCCAACGGTAGTTCGAATCCGGCATTCTCCGCTGCGCTTTTGAAATTGGAAACTAACTGGTCGACATTGCGCTCGAAGTAGTTGTCAAGTTTATCGGTGTCATTGGAGTTGAGGGGTATAGTATTGAGGTTGGGCCCTGGCACTGATGGCAGGAAGTCGACGTCGCTCTTCAACTTTCCTTTCACGGTGCCGGCGCGCATCTCATTGTTGGAGTTCACCTGCATATCGGTAAACTGCACTAATACCGGAATGGCGTTCGAATTGACTAGCGGCAATGGAATTTTCCCTTCGCCGTTCAGCTTATTGCCCGTCGCGGTCACACTCAAGATTGTCATTAGAAACTGGCCCACTTTTACCTTCGCGCCGACGACTGCCTTCTCATTGTTCACGCCGCCCGTTGGTGTACTTGCCTTGCAAGAACAATCCAGTTCACCCGAAGGCGTAAAACCCGGCGGGAAAGGAAGCGTGCCCGAAATAGCCATAATGGGTGTGGGTGCCTGATATACAAATGCACAGACCTCGCTGCGTCCTTCGTTTCGGAAAACAACTTTGTTAAATGGATCTCGCGCAGTAATCGCGTATGCATAGCGTCGCCCCGGAATCATAGTAGGCTGGGCAGGTCCGAATAAGTACGCGTTACCCATCACTGATTCTTCAAAAAAAGCTGGTGTCGTAGACGAAAGAAAAGCGTCATTAGGATTCTTCCGTGGATCAATCATCTCCACAACCTTGAGTATGTATTCTGTTGAGGGCGGTGCGCCCGCCGGTAGAGACCATGTATAGAGTAGATTTTGTGGCCCAAGATTACGGACCGTATCCTCCCCACAAATAGGCTTGATCAAATATGGCGGCTCGAGGTTCGTGATGTTCATTGGGTTGCTACAACCCAATGGCTCCTCGAGTGACAATAGCTCGTTGGTCTGGTAATCCAGTGCGCGAATACAAACTGTGTAAATTCCCTCGGGCAGACCGTTGCCGCGCACCAATGTTTCCCGTGACACGCCCGATAGCGCGAGCTTATTCACATCGAAAAGATTGCGTATAGCGTCTGCGTTAAGATTGACAACCGCCAGTGGACCTAATTCAATGGGCTGAGGCGATTTAAACTGTGGTGCGGTACGCAGTTCGAGGCCGTTTTCACCCGTAATACTTCCCAACAACTGGATCTGTAAAGTTCGCTGCGTGTTGTTGCGCAACATGATCAATGTCTTTTCAGGTTGATCGGCGTAGTCCGAAAGGTGAGTGGAATAAGGTGGCAATATCCGGATGGTAGCAGTCACGTCGTTTTGCGCGAAGGATGAATAGACACACGCCATCATCAGCAGCAAAAATATCCCTGCCCATAGAGCGTACTTGCCGGATGCTTTTTTTCTTGCCACCAGGGTCTCAATCCTCATACTGTAACCGGTTCTCATATGCTTCTAAAAAATAAAGTTGTATCCCAATTCTCCTCTGAATTCTGAGTACTTCGTGTTCTTGCCGTCGGTCGCGGAACCGCCTGTGGGATTGTTGTTGATCATATTGAGTAAAGCATTGAAGCGATGCTTTTTGCTGGCTTGTAAATCCGCCCGAACACCGTTGTTGTGAATCGTGCTATGACCGTTGCCACGCGTGCCCCGCAGCCATGAACTGTTCACACCCAGTGAAAGCTTATTATCAAGCAATCTTTTCGTTAGCCCCAACGTCACCCCCTCGTTGCCATTCTTGCCCGTGGCAAGTTGTACCTGAGCTGAATTGAGGTTTAGAGAAAACGCCAAGCCTCGCTCGATGAAAGTGACCTGATAATTAAAGAAGATATTGTTGGACTGAATATCATTGTCTTCTGATGTGTGTGAGTTCTGGTCCGTCAATGTCATCCGGCTGTACGAGAATAAAAACGAATGACTCATCGTCGTACTCACAATCATATAGCGCGGCGTGATGGATAAATTTCTGGTGGTTTGGGCAATCAGGAAGCTGTCTGCGATGAGAATGGTGCGCGCTCGCTGATTGGTAGAGAAGTTGCTGAAGTTGAGGTCGACGCCTAGCTGCTCCGTGATTTCTGCGGATAGATTTGCAGAACCGATAACGCGACGGCTAGTCGCTTGCTTTTGATTCTGTAGATTATCGCGCTGTAAACCAAGACTGCCGCTGAAACGGACTCTTTGTTTGAATAAAACAACAGACGGCGCGAGGGTGATGTTCTGCACATCGTTGTTGAAGAAGTACGCGCCCATGGATTGATATCCGGGATCCACACGACGGTATTGCAAGCGGAGTGAAAGGATCTTTCCCCGATAACCTAATGATGTTTGGTATGCGCTGTAAAACTCCGTCGAGCCATTGATGGTTAGTAAACTTCCTAAGGTATTGTTGAGGATGCTGGGTAACAGGTTTGCATTTTCAAGTCCGAGACTGGTACCAATATTTCGGGTATAAAGGCTCAGGCCACCATCTCCTTCCCAGTAAAATTTCTTAAGAAAAGTGACTCGCGCGGTGATACCGATCACGGCGTTTTCGGCGGGCATGACTTTTCGTCGGGTGATGGCATCCGTGTGGGCGCTCGTACTATCGTCTTTCGCTTTCAGCAGACTCACGTCTAAAAAGGTGCGTCCTTTACCCACGCCCAACTTCAGCGCGTAACCTCTTCGGGTATAAGAAAATGGTTCGAGAGAACCAGACGTAGAATCCACGGCGGTCGCGCGATTAAGTCGACCGTACATAAATCCAAAACGAAAGATGCCTGGCGTCAATTCCACCCCGCCGCCGAGGATCGTATGACCGGCTAATGTGTAAGGCGAATAAGTAATGTTTCGATACCCTGCGTGCACGGTAACCCACTTATAAGTAGGACTCATTCCGAATTGATTGAACGGCTGGCGAAAACTGCGCTCTTGTTCACTGAATACAAATGACATCGGCACACTCCAACCATAGACACTCAGCACCGGCGCGCCGGCGATCACATAAGAAAAAGGCTTGCGTCGGGCTTCGATGCCATGGGCCGAGTAAAAAATTGTTCGGACACTCAGACCACCGTTCAAGGTTAAAGGTTTCTCTTTACCTATAGTGGCCAGGTCCTGTGACTGCACGCTTCCTGTTAATAACATGAGCATAACGATCCCAAACAGGCAGCATAGATTCGAATAAAGATTTTTCATACTTATAGGAATCAAGGGGTGTACAATTCGCACAAAGGGATAGCGCTACCGTTGTTATAGTTTGTTCCGCCGACGATCAGAACCTGCCCATTCGGTAGCAACGTGAGCGTGGGATTAGCGCGGCCGTTCGGAATATTGGTAGAAGCTCCGGAAATGGGCCATGTGCCCAGCGCGGGATCATATACTTCATAGTCAATATCTGATTTGGAACCCCCTACAACCAGCACTTTCCCGTCGGGTAATCGCACGGAGGCAAAATTTAATCTCGCCCTGGCCATTGTACCGGTATTTGACCAGGTGCCGCTCGTCGGATCATACAATGTGCAAATGGCAGTCGCCGCGCTATTGACGTACTCAAAGCCGCCGGACAACAAAACTTTTCCATCGGACAACAAAACTGCCGTGGCATAAGTCCTGTTAACGGCCAACTTGCCGGTGGTTGAAAATTCATTAACTGCTGGGTCGTAGAGAACTGTGTTGTCAGCATCGGTACCATGATCTTCGCCTGCTACCAGCACTTTGCCATTGTTCAACAAAGTATTGGTATGAAAGACCCTGTCTCCGTCCGGCATGTTGCCCGTCGGCAATGAAAGACCAGTAGCAGGATTATACACTTCTGCCCTCATTCCATCCGCTCCAAAAGCATTGCCTCCTCCAGTAGCCAATACACGGCCATTCGGCAACAAGACTGCGCGTCCTGTACCAAATCGGTAAGTGGGCGCTGCAGGTGCGTCAAGTCCAAGATTAGCCATAGACCCACCGTTGGTCCACACCCCTGTCGCGGGATCGTACAACTCGCAAATGTTCGCCGTTGTGGTACCCTGATGCCCACCGATCACGAGGACTTTTCCATTGGCTAATAAAAATGCATTGTGTTCCGCCCGGGTCGTATTCAGTGTACCGGTGACGGTGAAAGCTCCCGTTGCCGGGTCGTAAATTTCGCACGGTATAAAGGTTGCATTTGGTCCACTCCCACCGGCGATCAATACCTTTCCATTCGGCAGTAAAGTAGCCGTGTGTCCGGAACGAGCCCAACCCAGACCTCCCGTTGTCGCGAGGCCCGACGTGCCGGAAGTCACCGTAAAGTCAAGGATACTGATACCTGTTTTTCCATTCACAGTCACCGTGATCTTGCCAGTAGTGGCACCGTTGGGTACAACGGTGATAAGCGACGTAGG
>JBDSKX010000032.1:0-42710 GCA_039916665.1 Chryseolinea sp.
ACATTCTCGATGTGTTCAATTCCAGAAAAATGCGCACAATTACACAAGGTGAAGATTTCTATACAGCAGGAAATTACCAGTTTCGAAGACGTCAGATCAACCTCACATTCAGTTATAGAATCAAGCAGAACAAAGGAGCGGCTAAGGCAGCGAAGCTTGAGGATTAATTTCACCGCACTCCTTGCACATTTATTCAGCCTCTCCCACAATGGGTCCATTCCCCTTCAGCAGAATCTGAACTTCTGTTTGAAATGCATCAACGCATCGACATAGGAGTAGTGGATGGACTCCTGCGAAGTAACGCTGTGCGACTTCTTTAGCTAATCGCTTCTCCACATTTTTGGATTTTTATCCAGTCAGTCAGGCCAGCAGTTTAAAGTTGAAACCCATCTATAAATTAAAGCCGCTTCGTATAATCCGTCCATTCACGCAGGTCTTCTTCATAATGCGTAATCAGGATTAATGTTTGATCCGGACTTAGATATAACGATAAATAATTTCTGAAGTTCTTCTTTTGATGATCATCGAGAAATTGAAAGGGTTCGTCAAGGAGTAACATTTCAGCTTCTTTCATCAGGCATGAAATAATTAAAATTATTTGCTGCTCACCAGACGAAAGCATCCGTATAGGCCTATCAATAAATGCTGATACCTCCAGTGATTCTACAAGCTTGTCAAACTTCGTATCGTTCCACGGACGGACTACTGCTCGCAGATAATCACCTGCCTTTAACACGGTTTGCCCGGGTGATAAATAACTCATCAATTCGGGTCCGAGATAGCCAATACGCTTCTTGATATCCCAGATGGACTCACCCGTTCCTCGCCTTCTACCAAAAAGAGATATGTCCTGACTATAAGCCATTGGGTGGTCGGCGAAAATCATGCTGAACAAAGTAGTTTTCCCTGCACCATTCCTGCCAGTCAATGCCCAACGTTCACCCTTTCTGACAGTCCAATTAAAGTTATCCAGAATTACGGATTCACTATATTGGATCTTCAGATTATTGATCTCTACAACAGGGTCGCCGTTTGTCGCAACAGAATCTTTCCTTACTATCGCACGCCTATTCTCCGCGAACACTTTCAATTTTGATTGTGATGCTACTCGTCCCTTCTCAAGTAAAAGTTTGTGATTCAGACAAGTTGGTAACTGATGATGATGGTCCACAAGGATGATCTGCGTTCCATACTTGTCGGCAATGAAATCAATGAAAAGAGAAAGTTCAGCACGACTCGTTACATCCAGCCCTTCGAATGGAAAATCAAACAACAAGACACGAGGTATCCCGGCCAGCAAAACTCTGATCAGTAAAACTTTTTTTAACTGGCCATTTGAGAGTCTTGTGAGTTCAAGATCCAATAAAGCTTGAATGGAAAAACTTTCAGGAAGTTCAAGGGACTCCAATCGAAGGTATCCTCCACCAAGAATATCACGAACAAGGGGCGTACGTTCATCTCCGATGCCGAAATACCTTTGTTGATAATATTGATCCTGATGTTGACGCATAAGGGATTGAACGGCGTGAGCCGGAATGAGGTGTATCTTTCTTTTTTTTTCCAGATATCTCTCATCCCAATCCACGCCATGAATAAAATCAATATCAATGGATCCCTGCGTCACGTGTAAATGACCCGCAAGCAATTCAAGCAAAACTGTTTTGCCGCTACCATTGGGACCTGTGATCAACCAGTTTTCTCCATCGTCTATTTTCCAGCTGAAATCGGTAAATAACTTAACCCCGCTCCTGGCAGCATGGATATGCTTCAACTCAATCATTTATCTATTGGCATTTCACTTTGGTGTTTGCCACCACAAATCTAATTGGACTTCGTAGAATTACTGACAAATGCAATTGATTTGCTATCGGGTGACCACGAAGGAACGTTGATCGTGCCCTGCCCTCCATAGAGATATGCAATCACGCGGGACGCACCTCCACTAACCGGCATCAAATTCAGTGTCACACGTTTGTAAGCCGGGTGATCATCTACAGGAATTGTTGACGGGAATGAAATATAAACCATCCACTTTCCATCGGGTGAAATGTGTGGGAACCAATTGTTATTTTCATCATACGTCAATTGCTCCTGACCACTGCCGTCTGGTTTCATTCGCCAGATTTGCATCGTGCCCGATTGATTTGAGTTGAAATAAATATATTTTCCATCTGGAGAATATTCAGGGCCATCTGCGAGCGTGCCTTTGCTATTGGTCAATTTAACTTCTGTGCCACCAGCTACTGGCATTTTGTAAATATCATAATTCTTTCCATCGCGCTGCGCTGTGTAAGCAATGTCTTTGCCATTCGGTGACCAACCATGCCAGTATGAAGGTGTTTTCTCAGTCAGCATTCTTGGCGTGCCCCCACCGAACGGCACGATGTAAACTGTAGAACCTCCGCCAGCAAGTCCATCCCGATGATTGCTCAATGCAATCCACTTACCATCAGGAGATATACCATGATCATTATTGTTCCTGGCAAGATCACCCGTGTTGATCTTTTCCAATGCGCCGCCAGTGATAGGCAGTTTCCACAATGAACCCTCTTTATTAATGATAAATGATTTACCATCAGGCGTCCAGTTGGGCGCCTCGAAACGACCCTTCTCTTCATAGACTATTTTTCTCTTTCCTTCGAAGACGTTCATGATTTCAAGTCTGCTGCCAAGAACAAATCCCTGACGATAAGCATTGTAGTTGTCAGGCAAAGGTTGATCGATTCGAACATTCCAGACTTTGGCCTGCTCCGATACTTCGGGATCATGAGAACCAATGAACAGACCAGCCAACACTTCATCAGGCATATCTTCCAGCGTTACCGAGCCAACCTCCTGCAACGGCTCACCTGGATGCGCCAGCCGCATGATTATCTGTTTGCCCACGCGCTCCAACTGAATCGTTCGGTAGGCTTTCTTCGGCGTAAATATTTCGTCCTGTGGATCACGCATCAAAGCGCCTTTTAGGCGACGCCATTGAAGAAGCGTTAATCCATCGCCGTGAAGCACAGCGCTAACATGCGCAGCGTTGTCGTCTTTGGATTCACGAACCATCCATCCAATCTTGCGGTGGCCGTTTGTGCCGTCCCCCGAAAATTCAAAGTCACCGGTAAGAATAAAATCACCTTTGAGTTTCTTATAGGCAAATTGAAATTCGTCTCGCGCGAACCATATATTATATCCTGCGCCTTTGAGATTGTAAGATTGCACTGTCTGATCGAATGAAGCATCTCCTGCGAGCTTCGGGTTTCCAACGTCAATGTGATCCTGAAATATTCCTACAGGATTTTCCTGGGCCAATCCCACCGTGACTGCGAGGACGGCCATTGATAAAATAAAAAACTTCATTTGATTTTATGATTCGGTTTGTTTACTAAGCATTGAAGTTATACAATTAGCCTATGGTGATTTTGTGCTTCGCCGGATTTTATTGTTTAATTGGAGGATATTTTATCGATGGTTAAAATCAAGGTTTAATGAGGTTCAGAATAATTTTGGGAGATCGTGAAGTAGTTCTTTTCACCAAGGAGGCGCAGGGTCGAGGAGAATGTGTATTTGATTTTGTCTTAGGCTTGCGTCTTTGCGCCTCCGCGGTTAAATACTCCCTGACTAGCACGTCAACTTTTAATTGACATATTCGATAGACATGCGCTCCATCATTCGATATCTTCTCTTAAAACCAATACTGTGGCTTGTAGCGAGGTTTGATTCGGCGCCTGACCGTCAACGCGTGTTTGAGGCATTGACAAAATTGAAAGACACGATCATCAATAAGCCAGGAAAAAAAGGCTTCATTATTCCGTTTGATCATCTTGAATCCAAAATTATTGTTTTTTCAGACCAACACAAAGGCGCTAAAAACGGCGCAGATGATTTCATGCGGGCAGAGTCAAACTATCTTGCAGCACTGGAATTTTACGAGACAGAAAAATATCACTTCGTCTCACTCGGAGATGGTGAAGAGTTATGGGAGAACACACTCAATCAGGTAAAGAAAAACAACTTACCATCATTCGATGCAGAGAGCAAATTCCTAAGACGACACGCTTTCACAAAAGTGTTTGGAAATCACGACCTCGACTGGGACATAAATCCGTTAGCCGAACAAGAACTCAAAAACATTTACGGATCAACAATCATTGCGCTTGAAGGAATTGTTCTTCAGGGAAAAATTGGAAACAAAAAGATCAGAATATTCTGTACCCATGGACATCAGGGTGATGCACGAAGCGATGGCAATTACTTCAGCAAATGGTTTGTATCAGTAATCTGGGCGCCACTGCAGGCCTACCTTCGGATTAATCCGAATACGCCTGCCTATAACGCGACTTTAAAAACCGTTCACAATCAAATGATGTACGAATGGTCATCACAACAGAATGATATATTGTTGATAACCGGTCATACACATCAACCCGTGTTTGAATCCCTCACGCATTATGAACGAATCCAAAGAAGCGATGACTCAAAGTCGAAACAATTTGAATCCGTAAAGCCGATGTATTTCAACAGCGGCTGTTGTTGCTTTGATGACGGCGACATCACAGGGATCGAATTGTCTGGCGGAGAGATTCGGTTGATCAAGTGGACGCGCAAGGAAGGTTTGCCAATTCGGGTGGTACTTGAATCGGAAACGCTGGCAAAGTTGTTCAACAAGTAGAAGTTGCACAAGGCTCGCGCGGAGAGTGTATGAACTTTGATTTTTTGTCTTGCTGGGACTCGCACCAGTTACGGCTGCAGGCTTGTGCGGTAATATTAACAATAAAAAAAACCGATCAATGCCATTACGGCAATGATCGGTTCATGGTGATTATTGTTTATTTATTTCTTGGCAGCAGACAAGCGTTTTGCTACTTCACTCCAATTAATCACATTCCAGAAGGCGGTGATATAATCAGGTCTGCGGTTCTGATAGTTCAGATAATAAGCATGCTCCCAAACATCAAGACCAAGCAATGGTGTCCCTTTTACTTCAGCAACATCCATCAAAGGATTGTCCTGGTTTGGCGTTGAAGTGATCTGGAGTTTACCGGATCCATCAGCGATCATCCAGGCCCATCCGGAACCGAATCGACCAACGCCAGCAGCTGCGAATTTGGTTTTGAATTCATCAAAGGTTCCAAAAGCGCCATTGATTGCTTCCGCCACGGCACCTGTAGGTGCGCCGCCGGCAGCAGGGCCCATAATTGTCCAGAACAAACTATGATTGAAGTGGCCTCCTCCGTTGTTACGAACGGGAGCAGGATACTTGGAGATGTTCTTACATATTTCTTCAATGCTCATATTCTCTTCAGGCTTGCCTGCAACAGCAGCATTAAGATTTGTTACATAAGCATTATGGTGTTTGCCATGGTGGATCTCCATGGTACGCGCATCGATGTGTGGCTCTAACGCATTAAATGCGTAGGGCAGCGCGGGAAGTGTGAATGCCATATTAATTAAAATTTATAAGGTTGAACATAATTTAGTGGACATAAATATACAACCACAACCGGGCTCATAAAATTTCATCCGTTATGGATTTGTGAAGCAGATGGTTGGGCACAATGTACCACAGTTATTGCCGAATCTTCTAAAATGGAAGATCTTCGGAGGAAGAATTCTCTGAATAAAAAGGTTCCTGGTCAGGCGGAGGTGGTGTGCCGGCACCAGCAGAAGCCTTATCAACCTTCCAGGCACGCGCCTCTGTATACCATCTGCCATTATATTCGCGACTCTCAAGGTCAACCGAAACGGTCACCATATCCCCCGCGCTGAGATTGTATTGGTCTACTTTGTCACCCCATACTGAGAGGCATATCTTTTTCGGATACTGACTTTGTGTTTCAAGTATGAACTCTTGCTTTTTCCAGGGGCCTTTCTTACCCATGCCTGTTTGTAGTGCGAGCAGTTGAATAACTTTTCCCTTGACTTCCATCCCCTTATTATTAGCTTCCATTATTGTGTTAAAGTAAAATATAGTTTCATTTATTTCTAATGCTCTTAAAAAAACCGTCCAACAACGATTTGCATTCTTCGTCAAATACACCGTTGACAACATTTGTTTTTGGATGCAGCACCGGACTTCCCACTAGCCTGTAACCCCTTTGCAAGTCCGACGCCCCGAAAACCAGTTTAGCAAGTTGCGCCCAGTGAAGTGCACCGGCACACATGACGCAAGGTTCCAAAGTAACATATAAGGTGCATTCATTCAGGTACTTTGACCCCAGATAATTTGCCGCCGCCGTAATGGACAACATTTCAGCATGTGCGGTTGCGTCAGTCAGCTTTTCGGTTTGATTGTGTCCCCTTGCAATCACCCGATTCTTACAAACCACTACAGCCCCAACAGGTATTTCGCCGGCGTCAAGCGCTTTTTTTGCTTCCTTGAGCGCCTCGCGCATAAAATATTCTTCTGTAAAAATATCCATCGGACCATAAAGGTAGAACGAGATCGCACATAGGCAATCTCCGATCCGCGTGGATCTATTTTACTTTGACACCCTTCATCATCTGCCGCGCAGTTTCCTGCAAATGCTCACGTAGTCGCTTCGGGCAAGAAAACGAAAACACCAGTGCCCGCCCTGGCTGGATGTAATATTGAATGTAGGTGTATCTGACGATTGATTCTTTGAACTCCTCTTGCTTGCGGCTGCCGTTCATTCTAGATTCAAATTCGAAAAAGATGAACTTCTTTCCTGAGATCTGCGATATCCCCTCATCAATGATCTCTACTCTGTCGAATATATTCATGAGTCCTGCTTTAAAGAACTTCTGAGCGATTTCGGCGTTGTCGTCTGGCCATTGGGTGGCTGAAATATTGACACTGAAGTCGGCCTCGCGTTCCAGATTTGTATAAGCGAGCAAAGGCGCCCTAACCGAGGGATACCGTTGTACAATATCCTGATCATTCATCACCATCCATTCCTTCGGGACGAGCACCGTTACTTCGTCATTCACTTTAACTTTTATGAGCTTGGGTGTATCCGCTGAAGTACACAGCAACGCCACCAAAATCAGGCTTAAAGGGGCAACACTTTTAATTTTTTGCATATAAGGCTCAAAGGCAAAGTATTCTTAAATTCGCGCCAGCAAAAAGGCCGATTCACGACCCTGATAACAGGCAAATCCGGGAATTGAAGGCACAAAATTAATTAAAACTAAGATGTTAAGGACTCATACTTGCGGAGAATTGAAGTTATCGGATGTAAATAAGCAGGTCACGCTGGCAGGTTGGGTACAGCGCGTTAGAAACAAAGGAAGCATTATCTGGATTGATATGCGCGACCGGTATGGATTGACGCAGCTTGTGTTTGAAGAGGGAACGACAGATGCCGCACTACTGAGCCTTGCCAAAACAGTGGGCCGCGAATTTGTAATTCAGGTCGATGGAACTGTGATAGAGCGCCGTGCTAAAAACGAAAAGATCGCAACTGGCGAGATCGAACTCCAGGTTATCAAGTTAACGGTGCTCAATGCGGCAAAATTACCACCCTTCAGTATTGAAGACGAAACTGATGGTGGCGACGAACTTAGGATGAAATACCGCTATCTCGATCTTCGTCGTAATCCTGTTCGCGAAAGCCTTCAGCTTAGACATAAAATGGCGCAACAGACTCGAAGTTATCTCGATGGCCAGCAATTCATTGAAGTAGAAACACCCGTATTGATCAAGTCAACACCGGAAGGTGCACGCGACTTCGTCGTTCCTTCGCGGGTTCACCACGGAGAGTTCTACGCCTTGCCTCAATCGCCTCAAACTTTTAAACAACTTTTGATGGTTTCAGGATTCGATCGTTACTATCAGATCGTAAAGTGTTTCAGAGATGAGGACCTGCGCGCAGATCGTCAGCCTGAGTTCACACAGATCGACTGTGAGATGGCTTTCATTACACAGGAAGATATTCTGAATGTGTTCGAGGGACTCATCAGGCATTTGTTCAAAAATGTGAAGGGGATCGACATGCCGTCTGTACCCCGCATGTTTTATGATGATGCCATGAAAATGTACGGCTCTGATAAACCAGATACTCGTTTTGATATGAAGTTTATCGAGATCACTGATTTGACAAAGGGAAAAGGCTTTCCGGTATTCGAAAGTGCCGAACTGGTCGTTGGTATCAATGCTTCAGAATGTTCCGAATACACGCGAAAACAACTTGATGAACTTACAGAGTTTGTAAAGCGTCCGCAGGTTGGTGCAAAAGGGCTCGTGTACGTTCAATATCGTACTGATGGCACGATCAAATCATCGGTTGATAAATTTTATAGTGCTGACGATTTAAAATCATGGGGAGATAAATTCAGCTGGAAGCCTGGCGATCTCCTTCTCATCATGTCTGGAGAAAGTTATACGACACGCAAACACTTGAATGAACTCAGACTTCTGATGGGAGAAAAGCTCGGCCTTAGAGATAAGCAAAAGTTTTCGGCACTGTGGGTGGTGGACTTTCCGTTGCTTGAGTGGAGTGAAGAGACTAAACGCTATCACGCCATGCACCATCCGTTTACATCGCCAAAGCCAGAAGACATTGCATTGCTGGACACCGATCCCGGCAAAGTACGCGCGAATGCCTATGACATGGTAATCAATGGCACTGAAGTGGGTGGAGGATCCATTCGTATACACGACAGAGCAACACAGAGTTTGATGTTCAACCATCTCGGATTTTCAGAAGAAGAAGCGAAGAAGCAGTTTGGATTTCTGTTGGAAGCGTTTGAGTATGGCGCGCCCCCACACGGTGGTATCGCCTTTGGATTCGACCGACTCTGCTCAATCTTCGGCGGCGCTGATTCTATTCGTGATTTTATTGCGTTTCCGAAAAACAATTCCGGCAGGGATGTGATGATCGATACACCTTCCACCATTTCACCTGAACAGTTGAAAGAACTTGGACTGGCAGGAAAAGTGTAGCCTTACCGTTATTAGACGAAATTAAACGCTCAAACATATGGGTATCACGAACTGGTCTCTGCGTTGGTGGGTCACCATTTCATTTTTAATCTTCGGGCTATTGTCTGTTACAGATTCTAGCCTGGCTCAAACTACAAAGGAAATGACACCACCGTTTGTTGTACCCAAGTCACTTGCCGATTGGCAAAAGATGCGAACAGGCATCCGCGATACGCTTGTCAAATTGATGGGCGACCTACCTCCTATTCCGACTAAAACGCCTGTGAAAATACTGGGCACCGAAGACAAAGGCAGTTACACAATTGAGAAATTTGAATTTGAAAACGGCGCGGGTGCAATTGTTCCTGGCGTATTGTTAAAGCCCAAGACTGGTTTAAAAAAATATCCAGCGATCTATTATTCGCATTGGCACGGTGGCAACTATGATCTGGGAAAGAGAGAATTGTTCTCGACGCATCATACTCCGCAGGTTCCCGCTGACGTATTAACACAACTGGGGTACATAGTCATTGCGATCGATGCGTACGGTTTCGGCGAACGAAGCGGCAAAGGTCCGGGTGGCCCTGAGGAGATTGGTGGTTCTGAAGAATTATCTGAATCGAAGTATCAGTTGTGGCTGGGTCGATCACTCTGGAGCATGATGGTGCGCGACGACCGGATGGCATTGAATTATTTATTCACCAGGCCGGACGTTGATGTCACGCGCGTAGCAGCGACAGGCATCAGCATGGGGGCAACGCGAACGTGGTGGCTCATGGCGCTCGATGAACGAATAAAAGCAGGTGTTGCTGTCGGGTGTATGACGCGTTACCAGAATCTCATCGATGAACACAAACTCAAGGCGCACGGTATTTATTATTTCGTCCCAGGCATTTTGAAACATTTCGACACTGAAGCCATCATTAGTATGATCGCACCGCGACCAATCCTTTTCATGACCGGCGATGAAGACATTGGCTCTCCTGTATCGGGAATAAAATCTCTTGAAGCACCTGTGAAATCCATTTACAAATTGAACGGTACGGAATCATCATTTCAGAGCATTATCTATGAACACACGGGGCATGTCTATACGCCTGATATGTGGGAAAGGATGACGAAATGGATGATGGTCAATCTTAAATAATTCTAAATCATGGTTGTAAGTGTAGGCATACCGTTGGATGAGAACGCTTCTTTTCTCAGAGGCGCTGCGCTTGCACCCGAAAATATCAGAAAGGCCTATCATTCAGACTCCGCCAATTACTGGACCGAATCAGGTTTGGACTTGAATCAACATCCAGGCTGGAAAGATTTGGGAGATATGACGTTGCCGGCGATGCCGGAGGCCTTTGAAAAAATAGAAGAAAACATTCTGGGTCATTTACAAAAGGGTCATCGCATCCTGACGCTCGGCGGTGATCATTCCATAACATATCCGATCATTAAAGCTTTTGGGAAAAAGTATTCGGGACTTACAATCCTTCACATTGACGCCCATGGAGATTTGTACGATGAATTTGAAGGAAGCAAGGTTTCTCACGCTTGTCCTTTTGCGAGAATCATGGAGGAAAAACTCGCGACACGTTTAGTCCAGGTCGGTGTCCGGACCTATAACGCACATCAGCGCGAGCAGTTAACAAAGTTTAACGTCGAGTCTGTCGAGATGAAAGACTGGAATGATAAGTTGCGTTTTAAATTTGATGGCCCGGTTTATATCTCGCTCGATCTCGATGCCCTAGATCCTGCTTTTGTCCCTGGCGTTTCACATCATGAGCCAGGAGGATTTTCAACGCGACAAGTGTTGAGCATTATCCAGAATATTGATGCAGATTTCGTTGGGGCCGATATCGTGGAGCTAAATCCGACAAGGGATATACAGAACATGACTGCGATGGTGGCGGCGAAGTTTTATAAGGAGATCCTGGATAAGATGATCGAGTCCGATGGTGATGTAAATGCAGGGTCCGCGGGACGGTAGACTCTACCGCTACACACACGCTCCATCAAGCAGGGTACGCGCGTCGTCCTTTCCTGTTCATCGAGTTGCCGCAATGGTTACAATGGATGAACTCAGGAATTTTTTGACTCAGAGGTGACTTGATAAAACGGCAAATTCCGACGTGTCGGAAGATTTGGTTTGATCAGGGAACATGATCTCGGTTCTGATCGCAATTTCGTGAGGCTTGGTTAGCCCCGACCCCAACTTAAGTACAAATATCCTAGGCTTTGCCCCGACGACACAACGCAGTCGATGATTCCCATTCTAAAAAATCACCAGGCGCTTCCCGTGGCAGATGCATCGCGTAAAAATGCGTGGTGACTTTATTACTCAGAGTTCAATTAGTACCGTAATTATTTAAAATATTTAACGACACCCTGAAAGAAGATTTTACGTTAGCATGGTAGAGGATCTTATTATCATGACTCCCATTAAAGTAAAAGATTATTTCTCAGGCCAGGCATCCTTATACGCGGCATTCAGGCCTACATATCCGCCTGAATTGTACGACTTCATATTCAGGCATCTTGAAAATCACAACCTCGCGTGGGATTGCGCGACCGGCAACGGACAGGTCGCTCGTGCCCTGGCCAATCATTTTGAGCATGTTTATGCCACTGACATCAGTCAGCAACAACTGGACGCTGCCGTAAAGAAAGAAAATATCATTTATTCACTGGCATCGGCTGAAAAGACCAACTTCAAAAACGATCAGTTCGATCTCGTAACGGTTGGTCAGGCCTTACACTGGTTTGAACGGGTTCAATTCTATGAAGAGGTGAATCGCGTGGCAAAATCCGGTGCGCTAGTGGCGGCCTGGGGTTACGGCCGTCTTTACATTGAGCCAGATATTGATGCGGTCGTTGATAATTTCTATTCAAATACCGTCGGACCTTATTGGGATACCGCGAGAAGATTGGTTGAGCAGGAATACAAGCAGATTTCATTTCCTTTTATGGAAATCGCCTCACCCAAGTTTTACATCTCTGCAGAATGGACGCCGGATCACTTAGCTGGTTATCTGGAGAGCTGGTCGGCAACACAAAAATACATCAAACAACATCAACGGAGTCCGGTCCCGGATGTCATCAAGGCATTGTCAGGCCTCTGGCGCGACGGTGAAATTAAGATGGTGCAATTTCCAGTGTTTTTGAAGTTGGGCAGAGTAGCTTGAAAAGCTGCAAGCTGAGCGTCTTAACACCAAAGTTTTCCTTTTTGCAGGCCGGGTTGTTCGTGGCCTACGGCTACTTAATGCCAAGGCTTCAAGGCACTGCTTTACGAAGTTCGCAGACACGTGCTTCCCGAGCGAAGCGCTCAGGCAAGTGTCGCCTGACGTTTGCAGCTTGAAGCTTTATTCATTAACATCGGCCTTATTTTTTAACATGAGGTATCTGATTGTTTTGGGTGCGGGCCTCTGCATCATCCTTGCCTGTACTGAAAAACCAAAAACAGAATACGATGTCATTCTAAGGCATGGCACTATCTATGACGGTAGTGGTGTACCAGCTTTTGGTGGTGATATCGCAATCAACGGTGATACTATTGCTTTTATTGGAAATCTCGACAATGCTAGTGGCAAAAAAGAGATTGATGCCACTGGGCTTTCAATTGCACCAGGATTTATCAATATGCTGAGCTGGGCTGATAGAAGCCTCCTGCTTGATGGCCGTTCTGTCAGCGATATCAAACAAGGTGTAACACTTGAAATTTTCGGCGAAGGCTGGAGTCCCGGCCCCGTGAAACGCAAGCCTTCGACACGCCAGGTGGATAGCCTGTGGACTACTTTAGGTGGCTATTTCAACTATCTTCAAAAGAAGGGAATAAGTCCGAATGCCGGATCTTTTGTAGGCGCCACTTCGGTACGCATTCATGAAGTCGGATACGACAAACGCGCGCCGACGCCGGAAGAGCTTACCCGAATGAAGAAGCTCGTTAATGATGCTATGCTAGATGGCGCACTAGGGCTCGGTTCATCCTTGATTTACGCGCCTGCTGATTATGCGTCTACCGAAGAGCTCATCGAACTTGCGAAAGTAGCGGCCAAATATGGTGGCATGTATACTACGCACATGAGAAGTGAAGGAGATTTTATACTCAAAGCATTGAATGAAACTTTCAGGATCTCGAAAGAAGCGAAGATCACTACTGAGATTTATCAATTAAAGATAAACATCGCCAGAAACTGGAATAAGATTGATACCGTACTTCAAAAGATTGATAGCGCGCGAAAAGCGGGACTTCCAATCACTGCAAATAATTATCCTTACGTCGCAAGCGCTACAGGACTTACGGCGCGACTTCCAAACTGGGTTCAGGACGGAGGAGCAGCAGCGATGAGAAAGCGAATGCGCAATCCTGCGGTCAGAAAAAAAGTACTTCATGAAATGCGCGTAGGCATACCATATAAGAACTCTGATGCACATGACGTGATGTTGCTCGGTTTCAGACTCGACTCATTATCAAAATTATATGTGGGCAAACGACTTGATGAAGTCGCGAAGTTGCATGGAAAAGATGCTGATGAAACGGCGATTGATCTGATCATGAGAGATAAATCAACCGTACCCGCAGTCTACTATCAACAATCTGAAGACAACATCAGAAAGATTGTTCAGCAGCCATACGTGAGTTTTGGTTCGGATGGTGCCTCGCTGTCGGATGATAAGATATTTGCAGACTGGGGCACTCATCCGAGAGCGTACGGCACCTTCGCGCGGATACTCGGCAAATATGTTCGCGACGAGAAGCTGATAACAATGGAAGAAGCTATCCGACGCCTGTCTAATCTGCCGGCAACAAATCTGAAACTCAAAGGACGGGGACTTCTCAAGAAAGGATATTACGGCGATGTTGCCATATTCGATGCTACTAAGATCAACGATCTGGCAACGTTTGAATTACCGAAGCAATATGCTGTTGGAATGGTTCACGTGTTCGTGAACGGGACCCAGGTTCTGGAAAATGGTGAGCACACGGGCGCCAAACCGGGAAGGATTATTCGCGGCGCGGGTTATAAATCGAAGTAAAAAAGCAAGTTCGCTTTTGATTGTCTGTTGAACGGTTTATTTTTCAGTAAACCTAAACAGTACTATGCGCCTGCTCCTACCCCTCCTTCTCTTGTTGTTTCTTTGTTCTTGTGGCCCTAAAGAATCGTTCGACATCATCATCAGAAACGGCACTGTATACGACGGTTCAGGCAAAGATCCCGTAAAAGCTGATGTCGGTATTCGCGCCGATACGATCGCAAGGATCGGAGATCTTTCAAAAGCAATCGCCCCTAAAGAAATCGACGCTGATGGAATGGCTATTGCTCCGGGCTTTATCAATATGCTCAGCTGGGCAACAGAAAGTCTTTTGATCGATGGGAAATCTCAAGGCGATATAAGGCAGGGTGTAACACTCGAAGTATTTGGTGAAGGAATGTCTATGGGGCCAATCAATGACGACATCCGCAAAGGGTTCATTTCACAAATGCGCGATTATAAGTTTGATATTCCCTGGACAACATTAGGACAATATCTCGAGTGGCTCGAGAAAAAAGGTGTTGCCTGCAATGTTGCATCATTCATAGGCGCTACAACGGTTCGTATACACGAATTGGGTATGGCTGATCGTGCACCCAATCCCGAAGAACTAACACGAATGAAGGAATTGGTAAAAGTCGGCATGGAAGAAGGCGCGATGGGCGTGGGGTCATCATTGATTTATGCTCCCGCGAGTTATTCCAAAACCGACGAACTTATTGAGTTATGCAAAGTTGCCAGTGAATACGGCGGCATGTACATCACACATATGAGAAGCGAAGGCAATACGATATTCGAAGCTGTTGATGAGACGATCCGGATTGCCAGAGAAGCAAAAGTTCCCGCCGAAATTTATCACTTAAAATTAGCGGGGAAAGATAACTGGGGCAAACTAGACTCCGTCATCGCGATGATCGACAAGGCAAACAAATCAGGCATCAAGATCACGGCAGATATGTATACATACCCTGCAGGCGCAACTGGACTCGACGCAGCGATGCCTCCATGGGTTCAGGAAGGCGGCATCAATGAATGGATCCGACGCATGAAAGATCCTGCAATCCGGAAGCGGGTTGTAAAAGAAATGAAAACACCAACGAGGGCTTGGGAAAATTTACTTCTAATGACAGGCAGTCCTGATAAAGTTTTGCTTGTCGGATTTGCGAATGACTCCCTCAAACGCTACACAGGAAAAACATTGGCTGAGGTCGCAAAGACTTACGGCAAGTCACCGGAAGAAACTGCTATGGACCTGGTTATAGCTGACAGCACACGCATTGGCACCGTTTACTTCATGATGTCGGAAGATAATATCAAAAGACAATTACAACTTCCCTACGTAAGTCTTGGATCGGATGCTGAGTCAGCAGCACCTGAAGGTGTTTTCCTTAAGTCAAGCACCCATCCGAGAGCATACGGTAATGTTGCCCGGCTTTTGGGTAAATATGTTAGAGATGAACATGTCATTACCCTCCAGGAAGCCATCAGAAGGTTAACATCATTGCCTGCGTCAAACATGAAAATAAAGAAGCGCGGTATACTTGAACCAGGCAATTACGCTGAC
Organism: Chryseolinea sp.; assembly: GCA_039916665.1. Lineage (GTDB taxonomy): Bacteria > Bacteroidota > Bacteroidia > Cytophagales > Cyclobacteriaceae > Chryseolinea. The sequence goes on from JBDSKX010000032.1 coordinate 15,462, forward strand.
GTTGTTGTTTTTGATCCCGCTAAAATTGCCGACAAAGCAACTTTTGAGAAACCACAACAATATGCCGAAGGAATGACGTATGTGTTGGTGAATGGAACGCTTGTACTTGCCAACGGTGAACATACTGGTGCAACGCCTGGGAGAGTGGTGAGAGGACCGGGCTGGCAGTCGAGTTCCAAGTAATAAAATACCGATGTACTAAATTCGTTCTTAACGCCGGTTTTTAAGCGGGGTAGGGCTGCAACTTTATCGATATTTGCTATCGATTTTTTAGGCGTAATACAAAACATATCCATTTGAATGGATAAAATTCTACCTGCTTTGCTTTTCACACTTACCTGCACTTTCGCGATTGCGCAGGATCAGAAGGCTCTTGTTGCTGCTGGTGAAAAATACTATAGCAAGAAAGACTACAAGAATGCGCTTGGATCATTTCTCTCCGCACTGGAGTTGAACCCCGATGATGCATTGGTAAACTTTAAAGTCGGACAAACATATCTTTACTCGGAAACTAAATCAAAGGCGGCAAAGTATCTTGATAAAGCCTATCGCTTAAATCCCGCTGTCAATCCCGATATCGATTATCACCTCGGTATTGCTTTTCAAAACACCAATGAATTTGAAAAAGCGATCGAACAATTCGAACGCTTCAAGAAAAAGAAAAAGCAGTTGGGTGCAATTGCCGACCAGAAGATCGCTGAATGCCGCATGGCCTATGAGTTGTCGCAGATGGAACTCAACGTTATCATTGAAAACCTCGGACCAGTTGTCAACACGCCTTACAACGACTACTCTCCTATCATCTCAGCGGATGGTAATACATTGATATTTACGTCAAACCGAACTGACGATCCATCAAAAGCAAAAGCCGGAGCAAATTTTGAAGACATCTATGTAACTACTCGGCAAGGTAATACCTGGTCTTCACCCAAACTTATCGGTGAAAACGTAAACATTAAATACAACGATGCGGCTGCATCCTTGTCGCCCGATGGCAAGACGTTATTTCTTTATTACGAAGAAGGTGAAGGTGACATCTACACAAGTAAACTTGAAGGCGGTGAATGGTCGAAACCAAAAGCTCTCAACAAAAACATCAACACGGCAATGTTCTGGGAAACATGCGCCAGTGTTTCTGCCGACGGCAAGAAATTATATTTCGCGAGTAGCAGACCGGGTGGCGTTGGCGAGCTGGATCTTTATGTGAGTGAACTTGATGCCAAAGGTGATTGGGGAAAGGCGGTAAACCTCGGTCCAGCAGTAAATACTCCAGAGAACGAAGATTCACCTTTCATACACCACGATGGTGTCACTTTATATTTCTCTTCTGATGGACATCCGCGTCTCGGTAACAGTGATATATTTTACAGCAGGTTCTCGAACAACATGTGGTCTCCTCCTGAGAATATGGGATGGCCTTTAAACTCCTGGGAATACGATGGGTTCTTTACGCTTTCTCCCGATAAGAAAATGGGATATTTCTCTACCGTCAAGGAAGGTGGTTTAGGAGATGCTGATATCTACTCGATAAAATTTCTTGATCCAAAATACAAGCCTAAGCCATTGCCGCCTGCCCCAGTCGTTGTAGCCGTAGTCACTCCAACAAACAATACTGCGCCTGTGAACCCAGTCACAGCAGCGACAGCCAAGCCCGCAGAGATTAAGCCGAAATCTGAACCTGCGAGAACTGCGCCCGCAAAACCTGCCGTTCCAAACCTTGAGTTGAAAACAGAGATTCCGAAGTCTGAAGAATTTATTGATCCATTGATCCATGCTCAAAAAGCGAAGCGTGTAGTGACCGTGTTGAAGGGTAAGGTAATCGACGAAAATACAGCAGCGCCACTAGCCGCCGTGATTTCATTGGTTGATAACGAAACCCGAAAAGTATTGGCAAAGATCAACGCCAATCCCAAGACCGGTGAGTTTGAACTCTCTATTCCGCACGGAGGTAACTACGGGGTCGCTACCGAAAAGGAAGGATATCTGTTTAACTCGATCAACTTCAACGTACCACAATTCGCGGAATACCAGGAGATCGACACTCACATCATCATGGTAAAAGCAGAAATTGGTTCAAAAGTAGTATTGAAGAATATTTTCTTTGATGTCGGAAAAGCTGATTTAAGATCTCAGTCACTCGCAGAAGTTGATAATATCCTTGAATTGCTTGTGGCCAATGCGAATCTCCGCGTGCAGATCAACGGACACACCGACAATGCCGGAACTCCAGCAACGAACAAAGCATTGTCGCTAAAACGCGCTACTTCTGTTGTAAATTATCTGACTTCAAAAGGAATCGAAGCTACTCGTGTAAGTGCTAAAGGTTTTGGATCTGAAAGACCGATCGTGTCCAATGATGACGAGCAAAGCGGACGGGAAATAAACCGTAGAACGGAAATTGAAATTATCAAGTAGCTGAAAAAAAGCTGCAAGCGGCACTTGTGCTGATAGTCTTTCGAAGGATCTTTGAGCTGCAAGCTGCGTTGGAACTTGATCGGGCCCTTGCTTGTAAGAACATTTCACCCAAGGCCGCGGCACGGCACAAAACTACTCCCTGGAGTTCATACGATCAGGCTTCCGGCGCATTCGGGAGGCACTCAGAACGTTCCGTCTGAAGCTATTTCACCCCTTCTGCATGAAAGTAGCCACCATATCTTTGAGCACCTCCAAAGTTACAGGCTTCTGAAAATACGCTCTTACTTCAGGAAAGGCCCCTGCCCTGCTAAGGTCACGAGGATGACTTGATGAACTGATGATGTAAATCGCGGCTCTCTTTATGAGTTGATGTTCTATATTTTTTAATTGATTCAGGAACTCCCAACCATCAACTTCAGGCATGTAAATGTCGAGCAGGATAATATCGGGCAGATGTTCTGCTGTCTTCTTGTGATGAAGCAGATAGTCTATCGCACCCTGAGCAGTATTATAAATGGTAATGATGTTCGCGAGTTCCCCCAATTCAGCTAATCTTTTGATATAGAAGGATGACATGGGGTCGTCATCGATAATCCAGAGGTTCGGTATTTTCATTGGAATATTCCGGTTATCAATTTACGATTTTATTTCATCAATCGTATCTTAATGCCTCAAATTGATGATGTAGTGACTTATCTAACAATGAATTGACATGTATGAAAATATCGCTTTCATCCGGACTGGTGAGGTATTTTTGATGAAATGTTAAAAGTTGGCTCTTAACGTTACACCATAATTCCGTGGACTTCCGAGGTGGGTTGCTCCGAAGTCATATGCATAAGCGATGTATTTTTTATCGCTCAGGTTTCTACCCCAGAACATAAGTTCGAATTTGCGAATCGAAACTCCAAATCTGGTATTGAAAAGGCTGTATGAAGACTGTTCAATGGTATTGCCCAAATCAAAGTATTGCTTTCCAAGTTGCATCCATTCACCGCGAATGGTCGCCCTTACAATCCCAAATGTACGGCTGTACTGCAGCGCTATAAAAGAGGTCATAGACGGTGTGAAAATCTGATGTTTACCTTTAAGGTCTATCTCTTCACCGTTTTGAGATAATTTGAGTGTACTGTAGTGTGCATCATTAACGCCGAAGTTGTAATCCACTTCGAAGCCTTTGAACGGCGTGGCAGCCATCTGGATATCAATTCCCTTGCTTGACAATTTACCGGCATTTCTGGTAATCGTGAATGCATCCGGCAGAACAAGCGTCGGCACCTGTGCATCCGTAACCTTGATATAGAACAATGACGCGCTTACGTGAACTTTATTGTCAAAGGCCGCTCTCTTGCCTCCAATTTCAAAATTGTTACTGTACTCAGGTTTGTAAGGGTAAAGTGGTGGTTGCGACGGATCGGATGATAGCTGGGTCATTCCACCAGCACGATATCCCCGGCTGTACGATGCATATAAAGTCACATTGTCGAATCTGTAGGCTGCCGTAAATTTCGGAGAAAAAGCTTTGAAGGTGGCGGTGGCGGTTGTATCCGGCCTTGTTTCAAATATAGGTTTAGGATCGGGATCGTGTTGATATTCTCCCTTCACACTTTGCTTTTTGTGCTCGTAATCATAACGCACGCCTGCCGTCAGATCAAGACGTTCCGCGATGGTGTATGTTGCCTGTCCGAAAAATGCTATACCCATACTCTTCCCGACCGTGGTGTTTATGGTCGAGAAGTTTTTGTCATCGATGCCATACAAACCTGCATCTTCACCAAATCGGGTAGTTTGCTTTACAGGGTTGTCCTGATAGAACATGTAGGTTCCCGCAGTCCATTTGAAAGGAGATGTCATTGAAGCGGGGGAAGAAAACTTAAACTCCTGCGTATAGGCCTTTACATGATTCCAATTCTTACCATAATTATTGATGATAGTGACGATATCCGCAGGGGAAAAATCGCCATCGATCGGGGTATTGTAATATCGGTAGTTCGATTGATAAGATGACTGTGATGTGAAATTCAACTTGTCGCCGCTATAGCTGGCCACGAGTGATGTATTCAAGATGTTATCAACGAGTTTTGTGGTTGCATTCTGATTTACTTTAAATGGATTATTCAAAGCGTCAGTAAGTGTTCCTGCCAACGGGAAAGCACCGAAGTTTCTATTTTGATTGTGTTTCAGGTTCAGCGTAAATGACAAGCGGGATGTTGCGTTGTAACGGAGATAATAGTTGCCAGTGAAACTGTGCTTCTTATCAAAATCAGTGTTGTTGTATTGGTTGTCGTAAAAACCATTGGTGCGGTCGTACACGCCCGTCATTCCCAGAAAGAGCTTGTTTGGGATCAGAGGTGTACGGAACCCTACTGCGTAACGTTGTTGACCATAATTACCAACATTTAACTCCGCAAAACCTGTCGTTGCATTCGTGGGTTTTTTGGTGATGATGTTTATCACACCGCCCATTGCATTACGACCATAGAGTGTTCCCTGCGGTCCGCTCAATACTTCAATTCGTTCGACGTCGAAAAGCTGAGCAATATACGTATCGAGTCCAAACTGGTTCACGCCATCGATATAGGTTGCCACGGCTGGGTCATACGAAGTGGTGGTGATTCCGCGTATAGACGTCACGTTTCGGTTGTCACCGGAGTTTGTCGAGTAAAGGTTAGGCACTATGGCGGTGAGGTCGCGGCTGTTCCAGAGACGATATTGCTCTACCTGTTTGGCGGAGATGGTCCGAACCGACACCGGAATTTTTTGAACATCCTCCTCAGATTTCTGTGCTGTAACTACGACATCATCCAATTGTGTGGAAGATTCATGTAAAGTCACATTTATAGAATTGTCACTTTGGTCTCCGACCGCTAAAACCACATTTTGAGTCGCATAGCCAATGGCCGAAACCTGAATCAGATATTTTCCCTTTGGTACACCAGGCAACGAAAAATTTCCCTTGCTGTCTGTTATTGTGCCGTAATTTGTGTTCAGCAGTCTGAGCGATACCCTAGGCAGTCCTTGTTTACCCGGGTCATTTACAGTACCGGAAATCGGATTTGATGTCTGAGCGCTAAGCGTCTGGGCGGTGATCAGCAACAATAAAAGAAAGCGTATGAACCTTGTCATCAGTTTGTCATTTTCGATTGAGGGGCGAAGTTAGTCTTTTGGGCAACTTGCCGCAAGGTGCACCATAATGCCGATCAGCAACTTACGATCGTTTTATGATGTTTTTTGCTAGATTTACAAACCTATGAAGTATCTCGAGTATGGACGTTTGGCTTTATTTTTCCTAACGGTGGGATTTGTAGTCGTCGCGATATTCTTTTACTGCTTCATAATGGATCCTGAACAGAGTGCTGTAGCTGATGTGGCTTGTACGGATGATTGTGATGGCCAGGTCGCAACGACCGCCATTGGCAATATAAATGTGCATGCGTATCATCAGGCAACTTTCAGACTTTCGTTCGCGATACTTTGGTCATCACATGAATTGATTCGATTGGTTAAAATACGGCCAGCCACAGTTCCAAAATTTCGCTCCGTCCGAGGCATCTTTCTTTCGCTCCTTACAATAAATGCACCCTGAGGCCCGACCATATTAAAGCCGTTACCGCTGGTTTAATTTGTAGGTCTGTTCTCATTTGAAACAATGCACACCATTCTTATTATCGAATTCTTTAATCCCCAGAACATAATTCAATATGGCGGACTCGCGCTATTGTTGTTTATTATCTTTGCAGAGACAGGATTATTCTTCGGCTTTTTCCTTCCAGGTGACTCGTTGTTATTCGTCGCTGGGTTATTAACTACATCCAAATACATTGATCAGCCCATAGGGGTACTGTTGCTACTACTGATAATCTGCGCGTTTGCGGGTACATGCGTTGGCTATTTCTTCGGCGTTTGGGCAACAAAGTATTTGAAACCAAAGGATTCAAATCTATTTTTCAAGCAAAAGTATCTCGACATAGCACAGGCGTTTTATACGAAGTATGGCATGATGGCTTTTATCGTCGGGCGCTTCCTACCTATAGTCAGAACTTTTGTTCCGATCCTGGCCGGCATGGTCAAAATAGAATTTAAGAAGTTTTTGTTCTACAACCTATTGGGAGCCGCGCTGTGGATCTCCACCCTTGTCTTATCGGGATATTGGTTGGGAAGCATATTCCCGTCGTTGGTGGACAACGTGGAGTTTATCATCGTCGGCCTGATCATCGTGACTGCAATTCCGGTTGTCATTTCATATAGAAAAGCAAAAGGATCCTCGGTCGAAGAAGTAAAGTGATCAAAAATATCAGAAGCCAAAGCCTGCTTTGAATATGAAGCGTGGTGATTCTTCGAAGGACTCTTTGGGTTGATAAAGACCCAGTGAAAATACGAAAGCATCCAACGGTGATACCCATAGGCCTCCACCATAACTGGTATGCCATGAAGAAGACTCTTCTCCTTTTAACCAAACACGCCCGTAGTCAAAACCACCAAAGGCTCCCAGCGTGAACGGGAGTATCTTATTGCGGCTGGCGGCAAGCCTCACCCTAAGATCTGTGCTTTGCCAATACATAATGTCGCCATAGAACCGGTCATTGCGATATCCGCGCAGGCCCAGTGACCCACCGATAGAAGGCATCTGAAAGAATTCGTAGCCTTCACCAAAGTTCTGCCCGTATCCAAACTGCGTACTTAAAATAAAATTTTCTCGTGCGTCGAGTGCTTTATAAATGATCAGTTGTGAACGCAACGAGGTGAATTGCTTGTCTTCATTGAAGTTGTCTGTCCAATCCAAAGTCGTGTTGAATTTGACTCCTGAGTGAGGTGAAAACAAATTATCTACGTTATTGTAATGAAATCCGAGCCGCGCACCTCCGAAGTATTTCTGTTCGAAGATGTATTGCCTGCTATCCTCACCATAAGACTGAATAAATCTTCCATTCGTATTCTGAACGTGCGTCGCACTAAAAGTTGGTCCAAGCGTAAAGTATCCACTCAAACCTGCGAATCGTTTCTTTAGCGCAGGATAAACATAGATCAAATCTTGTCTTACTCGATAAAAGTTTGCGTTCTTCACCACGCGTCGCGTATCATTACCAATACCGGCAAAATTGAACGCAAACGTTGGCCCGTGATAGCGAGCGTCAATATAAACATCCGTATTGCGAAATACATCCAGAAAGTCGGCCTCGTAGTTTGCTTTACAAGCTAATGTTCCAAATGCAAACGTAGCACCGAATTTCTGATTCGATGAATACGGTACCTTCTTAAACTTGTGACGAACGACGTTAAAATTAGCACCCATCAGGAACTTGTCATCCGGATTGAAACCAAGAACAGGTAGAGGTAACGTGATATCATACTCGCTGTCATATCCCCTGCGATCATAGATGTTGTATCGGGAAATATTGGTGCGCATATCGCGCGTTTCATGATCCGCAGTGACGGAATTTTTTCTGAGGTCATCGTAGATGATCGTCTTCTTTGGTCCGCGATACACGGACGATTGATCAATGAATTCATCATTACCCAAGCCACCAATCAACCTGAGTTTGATTCCTCTCTTAACATTGCCCGTAACCACAAAATCATCAGCATCACCATTACCATAAACATTGATCACCTTGGTATCCCGACTATCGAATGTCCGCTCGAAAGTCTGATGTTTGATGTCATCTTTCTTGTTGATCTCATAGGCAGTGACTTTTGTATGATAATCATCGAGTCGCTCGATCTCAAATCGCTCTCGTTCTTCCGTGCCAATAACGTCGACAGACTTACTTAGAAATTCATAGTGTATTCTTGCGACCTTCATCAGATCATTCCTTCGTGCCTTCAGACTCTTGATAAGATAGTCAGCCGAGATTTCTCTTGCCTTTTGCGGCCAGTCTCGGAAAGCATTTCCGATGACCGAATCTGTAAGATGCTCCTGGACGAATTTCACCTGTGTCTGCCACTGTTCCCAATTCAATTCATTGAGGAAAGTCCTGTCGAATAACCTCGCGCTCCACGTCGTCCATTTCATACTTCTGATCTCCGGCCCATATACCTGGAGTTGCCTGAGAAAGGGCAGGGTTTGCTGTGCAATGCCCGGGACCAGTCCATCATATCGTGAAAATGCCTGATCGCGATCGCGGGGTATAGGTCGATAGAGTTTTTTATCCTTACCCTCATCAAAAGCTGCCCATGTCCATTGGTCGTCGTGGCGATCCCAATCGCCAATCAAAAAGTCAAGAAGCCTCGTGCGAAGTGCCCATGATTCATCGACTTTGTAATTATTGTTCTTCAAGAGATTTTCCGTGAGCTCTGGCGTGCTGATGATTTTATCCGGAGATCCAAAGAATGGCGCATCCTTCCAGTGTTTACCTGATGGCCTTTCTTCAACCAAGTGCAACCCTCCTCCGAAGATTCCATTGTAAGCGCCAAGCGCAGGCTGAGATGGTATGTAGTATAATTTAGGATTGGTGTGATAAACGTCAATTGCATCGGCCAGATAAGGCACTGCTAACGGCGCGAAGGGAAGCGTCGCCAGGAAATTATCCTCTACCAGAAATTTCGCAGCCACCATTTTATTAAATGGATAAGGCAAAAAACGTGACGCATCTTTGGTCATTCCTCGGAAGGCGTAGTCTCTTCCTTTGGAATTACGCACGCGCAGCGAATTCGTTTGATTTCCTCCGCCTTGTTTAACGGGCGTAACACCACCTTCAAAAGTTGTCAGGTCAAGAATAGGGAACTCATACTTTTCGAGATAGAGTGCACGATTGTGTGAGCCTAGAAAAAAGCGTTGGCCCTTGCCAATTCGTTTGATGTCGCTATTGGAAACTGCCCTGAGTGTAGAATCCTGGTGTTCATCATATTCCCGAAAAGAAGTTTGAATCGTTTCCTTCTCAAGCGGAAGTTTGTCCTTGACTTTTTTCTGATAGAGAAGTTTTGCATCTGTTCCCGTGAGATTCACTTCGTAGAATTGAACCCAGGTCTCGCCGCCTTCATAAAAACTGAGTGTGCTGAACCCTGTAGCTGGTGAGGCAAACTCTGAACCTTTGCCCAATGTGACTGGGCTATTCTTCGACCCACTTCCACTAACAATAAATTTCTGACCGCCATTCTCGATATACTCCAACGCATGTTCATGGCCGCTTGCAAATATGAACTGTCCGTTTTTCTTCGCGCCGGCCAACAACGCTGTTCTGAGTTCCTTGTAGTCCTGATGCGCGACATCCTGCTTCGAACCAATGGCTCCACGGAAGAAGGCAGCAATACTTCCAAGTCCCGGAAGAGGCAACCATAAGTTCGGATTGATTTCAGTGAGCGGAAACAAGTGTTGCTTGAATGTGAATGATCCACCGTGCGGCCCATAAGTATAGGGCGGATGATGCATCACGATCACAACATTCTGATTCTTATACTTGCGGACTACGTTCTCGAAAATAAATCTGAAACTTGCTTTATTCCGCACATCACATCCTTCATTGATCTTCGGTTCTTCATCTGAATCCTCGAGCCACCACTGCGAATCAACTGCGATGATGACGACGTTGTCATTAAGCTCAACTACTTCCGGACCAGAACAACCGTTGTCAGGGAGGAAGTAATTCTCCCAATCATCCTTGTCTTCTACGCCTCGTTTTTTGTTGAGGTAGTTCTCAATAAACTTCTCCTGCTCCTTCAGTCCTTTCTGGCCCCATCCGCGCCAGTCGTGATTACCGGGTACAAAAACAGGTCGCCCTTTAAATTCATCGAGTATTTGCAGTTGGGCAGTAATTCTGTATTCGGCAGCCTCGCGTTTTGCCGATTCTTCAGCGGGAGGCATTCCATACTCATAAATGTTGTCGCCCAGGAAAACGATGGAGCTGTTCTTACCTGCGTGCTCAAGTTTTGGCTTGATATAAGTAAGTACAGGCGGAGCGTAACTTTTCGATGCATTTCCTGCATCCCCCACGAAATACATCACATGCTTCAGTTCAAGATTGGGAGATGGCAAATCGTTTTGCCATTGGCGAACTGTCTTAGAGTATTGTGTTTTGTACGACGCGCAAGCCGAAAGGAACAGCAAGACAATGACGGCAATTGGGGATAGTGTTCTCATTCTTCTTGTGCAAAAATACTGGATTTGCGGCTTCCAAGGCTTAAAAAGATTGATTTAAAGGTTGAGCAGGTCATTGTGAAGAAATCGTTGACCGAACAGAACTTTTGGCTCGAGGTTGAGCCCGAAGTTCTATGTTGGTTGACAAAAAATGCAGGTCAATATTTGATTATTAAGTGATGATAATTTAAATGCACGTTCGAAATGCAATCGTGCCAGCCTTAACGTATCTTGCCTTAGTATGCCGAAATCTTACACCCTCAATAAAGTGCATTTTTTCACGCTTCTCCAGAATTCCGACAGACTTATCTTGCTTACTTGCTTAGAGAAATTACAATGAAAAGACAAGTGAGCAAACTCCTGGCCTGCACAGCACTGATGTTCGGTGTACTCATTTGTCAGTCAAAAACCTGCTCAGCACAAAAATACAGACCCGGTCTTTCCGGTATGTCGCCATCGAAGTGGATCACCATTAAGAATACGCAGGCTCCTGGCCGTGTTTATGGTTACAAAGGCTTAGGAGGGCAAACTTACACGCAGGAAGACCTCTTCTTTAAGGTATGGATACCGATCGCAAATTTTAACAGGTTTGCGCTTGTCCTCGGACCTCAATATCGCACTGAGCAACTTGAGTTTAAGGGGACCGGTGAAAACCCACTCAGTAAATTGTCGCATTGGAATCTGAGATCGGTTGGGTTGGATATAAAGTCTGCGCTTACTCTTGATAGTACGCGTTGGCTTGTGTTTGGCGCCAACATCAATCAAAGTGGAAATCTTAGAGATGAGTCTCATTCAAACGTTCCGTTGAGTTACACTTTCACTTCTGCGTTTATGAAGCGAAGGTCGGCAAACAAAGAGATAGGATTTGGATTGATGTTAAACAAGAGCTTCAACCGTTTCACAGTGTTACCCGTCTTCATGTTTCACTACAATTACTCTACACGCGGTGGATTTGAAATCAACCTTCCTTATAAAATTGCGTGGAGAAATAACTTATCGGCCACAGACATTCTTTATGTAAAAGCTGAAGGCGTAACGCGCAGCTATTGGATTAACGATGGCTCTGACGCCTATGCATTCAGAAGGACCGAAGTGGATCTCGGACTTGCCTACAACAAGCAGTTCACCAAGCTACTTGGTGCCGAGTTCTTTGGAGGATATCGTAGGAATATCAGCACGCACCTTCCTGTAGACGTGAATCAGTTGCGTACGTCAGGGATGGTGTTTTCCCTGGAGATCTACATGAGATCGCCGTTTAAGTAGGCAACCGGATTCTGTTCGGTGTGATGCTGTGGGGCGCTCACGACGCCCGGCGTAGGTTCTACCACTCAAAAATATCAATCATCCCTACCTTCATTAACCCTCTAACCCTACTTCGACACAATTCGTTTTTCTTCTGGTTCACCATTCTGCCTCAGCCTTTTTAAGGCATCCGAGAGTAGAAAGTAAGTTTTATTGGTTGCGAGGTGATAGTCCATATCGTCATGAAATATTCCTTGTGGCGGACTCATGGGAAAGAACCACGACAAATTAAACACAAGCACTACGGCCAGGATATGCGCAAAGGAAAGCTTATGCATTACAAAATAATCCTTCAACTCTGAAAAACCGGCAATGGCGAGCGGAAGCAATACCAACAGCGGCGTGATCGTCATCCAATTCAGTTCAGTCGGCATAGTGCTGATCATTCGCGATAACTGCCTTGCGATGTCATCAGCACTTAGCAGCTGGAGCGTATGAACGAAATATTGAAGAGCGAAAAAATTCAACATGAGGATTAGTGTGAATATGATCGTACTAAGCAGGTAAGCCACCCGTGGATAAAATGCTGAAATAGCAATGTGAAGAATTACTATGATTGCCACCAACGCTGAACTAAATATTATGTCGTAGCCAATTGACCCAAACTCAAGAATTGCGAGATCTACCTGTGCGTTCAATATCCCTCTTAATAGAATGAATTCGTAGACGCGGAATAGCAGAAAGATGGCTATGAATGTTCCAGCAGCCGGAAGGAACTGCTTCAGCGACTGTTCAATTCTGGCCTTCACCACCGAATGCAACGACTGGTCTGGATACTTCATTATTTAAAGTCAACTGATACGCTAGTGTACGCCTGAGAGGCGGGAAAACTAGCCGTGTATTAATACTAAATATCCCAACTAGGTGGCTATCGTACATCAGTAAAAATTTGATTTTTATAAAATCAGGTACACGTGCACAATCATCGGCGTTTCAAGCAACTGAGTGGCATTCGAATAGGCTAAGGAGCTCAATAAGCAACGTACAATGTCTGCGCTATCAGGGAATCCCCTATAGGGTCTGTTCCCCTACCAATTTTCACAAAAATCTGAGTAATTTAGTATAACGGCGTTGGGTAAGAGAACCAGAGTTAGCAAAAGCTTAAAGAACCAGACCATGAAAGCTTCTTCCGCACGAAAGGGAATGAAAAGTTCGCTAAAGGTGCCTGCCGGGTTCAAGAACCTTCCGATCAAAGAAGTTGTCAACCCGTTAACGGATGGCATAGTGTGTGTCGATAAACAATGGCGATACACCTACCTCAACGACGCTGCACTACAAACTCATCCTCTGGGTAGAAAGGCGACGCTCGGGAAAAGTATGTGGGCCGTGCACCCCGACATGAAAGGCACCATCTTCTGGGACAAGTATCACGAAGCGATGAACACCGGTAAGATCGTGGAGATTGAGAGCCACTACGCCCCGATGAACACGTGGTTCTTCGTCAAAGTCTATCCTTCTTCTAAGGGACTTACCATCCTTTACATGGATATCACGTTGAGGAAACGCGCCGAAGAAGAGATACTCCATTCAAAAAAGATATTGGAGAACACATCCGATTCAATCTGGTCAATTGATCACAAATTCACGTTGCTGTTTTGTAATTCGCAGTTCAGAAATTTTATTACAAGACTTACGCAAAAAGAAATTCAACTGGGTGACGATATCAGAGACTTTATACCTGATGATTACAGTGAATGGATCGATTTCTGCCAACGTTGTCTTGCAGGAGAAAGTTTTTCAATAGAGCAATCAAAGGCGTATCAGGAACGGTTATTTATCCAGGAGCTATTTTTCAATCCCATACTCGATGATAAGCAATCCGTAAATGGTGTTTCTGTTTTTGTAAAAGATATTACCGATCGAAGGAAGGCGGAGAAAGACTTTCATGAAAGCGAAGCCCGTTATCAATTTCTGATCAATCAATTATCAGACTCGGTGTTTGTGTCCGATGATAAGGGCACTTATCTGGAAGTTAATGACAGTGCGTGTCGACTTCTGGGATACACGCGCGAAGAACTCCTTACCCTTGGCGCAAAAGACATTCTATTCTCTGACGAAACGATCAACAATCTTCCTGGGCGTTTTGAAAAACTCCGGTCGGGCCATCCAGACATGACGGAGAACAAGCTTAAGCGTAAAGATGGAACTGCGGTTGACGTCGAGATCAATACCAAAATGCTAACCGATGGTCGCTTTGTCGGTATCGTGCGCGACATAACGGACAGAAAGAAAGCCCAATCTGCGCTTGAAAAACGTGAACACCGCTTCAAAGCAAAGGTCGAAAATAGCGAAGACATGATTTTCCTGGGCGACCGGGAATTTCGGCCGCTTTACAGAAGCCCGTCTGCCGAACGCATTACAGGTTATTCCTTTGAAGACAGCATGGAGGGCAAAGGCATTAATGATGTACACCCCGATGATAAACTAATTGTTCAGTCAGTTACGTCGGCGTCGTTTAGCAGCCCAGGGAAACCCCTAACAGTTTTATTCAGAGCAAAACATAAAACAGGACATTATATCTGGCTGGAAGGCTCAATCACCAATATGTTCAATGATCCGAATGTTGAAGCGATGGTGGTGAACCTTCGGGATGTTACGACGCGTATGGACGCGCAGGAAAAACTTGCTGCCAGCGAAATGCGCTTCAGAGCATTGATTGAGAATATAACGGATGGGATAGTGCTTAATGACGAATATTCAAATCTGATATTTCAAAGTAGTTCCGTTGAACGGATCCTTGGATATACCTATGAAGAACGAAAAGAAAAAGCGGTCCGAAATTATGTTCACCCTGACAATCAAGAATCATTCGAATCCCTGTATAGCGTGCTAAAGGAAAATCCAGGTAAGTCGTATCCGTTTCAATACAGATTCTTGCACAAGAAAGGACACTATATCTGGCTTGAGGGTGTGGTCACGAATTTATTGACCGATCCAAGTGTAAAGGCTTACGTCGCTAACTATCGCGATATCACAGATCGCAAGATGGCGGAGGAAGAACTTATTCGCGAAAAAACTCTATTAAGAACATTGATCGACAATCTGCCCTATTACATTTACGCCAAGGACAACGACCTCAAATACCTGATTAATAACAAAGCCCATCTTAATCTTATGGGCGTGAAGAGCCAGATGGATGCTGAAGGAAAAACATCAGTCGATATTTTGGGTGCCGAACAAGCCAGAAGATTGAAAAATGACGATGAAAATCTTGTTAGAACCGGCGAAACTATAAACGAAAAAGAAGAAATTTTTATTGATAAAACCGGAGCCACAAAATTTCTGCTTTCGACTAAAGTTCCTATACGCGATGAAAACAATGCCATTATCGGCCTTGTCGGAATTACCCACGATATTACAAAACAGAAACAAACAGAACTTGAATTACGAAATAGCAACTACTTCCTCGAATCAGCACAACGGGCAGGCAAGATTGGTTACTGGATTTCTGATCTGACTGACAGCCGAAAACTTACCTGGTCGACTGAAACTTATCACATTTTCGAAATTGATCCTGAGGACTTCGATGGCGATGTCAACACGTTTTACGAATTGGTCCACTTCGAAGATCGCGAAAAAGTAAAAGATGCTGCATCCTTTTCAATCGAACACCACATGCCCTATTCAACCGACCATCGGATTGTGCTGAGGGACGGTTCGGTAAAGTGGGTTCATCAGCAGGGAGAAGTGACCCTTAACGAAAAAGGTGTTGCCATCCAGCTTCTCGGAATCGTCCTGGATATTACGGAACGGAAAAAAGCAGAGGAAGAAATTCTCACCCTAAATGCGGAATTGGAGGAACGCGTTAAAATTCGAACAGAACAGTTACAACAAGCTAACAAGGAAATGGAGGCTTTCACTTATTCTGTTTCACACGATCTAAGATCCCCCTTGAGAATTATTGATGGCTACGCCCAGATATTACTTGAAGATTACGTCGGTCGACTCGATGATGACGGTATCAAAAATCTGAACACCATTATGAGCAATGCCCGAAAAATGGGAAAGCTTATCGACGACCTGCTCGACTTCTCAAGAGTAGGACGCACTGATCTGAAATGTGTCAGAATAAATATGGACGATGTCGTGACCGATGTTCTTTCGGACTTACAACTTGCAGGAGTGTGGATTCCAGAAGGACTGACGGTTGCGCCTCTCGCCTCCGCGTTCTGTGACCCTTCATTGCTGAAACAAGTATGGATAAATCTAATCTCCAATGCTATTAAGTATTCTAAAGCCGTATATAAACCTGTAATTGAAATCGGCTACACTCACAGCGATGGGCACAACATTTATTATGTGAAAGACAATGGTGCTGGGTTCGATATGAAATATTATCACAAATTATTTGGAGTATTTCAACGGTTGCACAGTCACAATGAGTTCTCGGGCACTGGTGTAGGATTGGCAATTGTGCAGCGGATCATCATCAGACATGGCGGCAGAATCTGGGCCGACTCAAAAGTAGCCGTTGGCTCCACCTTCTTCTTTTCCCTTGAATAAATCTCAAAATTCTAATACCTTCAACACAAAGCCCGATCGTGTTAGGCCAGGAGCGCGGGTAGATTTCCTCTTACTGGATTGAAAGTTGTACAACAGTTTGAAACAAAATATTACTACCATTACAAGGACTTATGGATCCAATCGTAGAGATTTTATTGATCGAAGACAATCTGGACGAGGCACAGCTGGTGATCAGAAGCCTTAAGAAAAGCAACCTGGCAAACAGACTGATGCACATCGATGACGGTGCCGAGGCACTTGACTTTCTGTTCGTCCGGGGGAAATATGTCGATCGGGGAGCCGACAATCAGCCAAGACTGATATTGCTTGATTTGAAGTTGCCCAAGGTGGATGGATTGGAAATCCTCAAACAAATCAAGGAGAATGAAAGCACGCGCACTATACCGGTGATTGTGCTTACGTCGTCCAGGGAAGAACAGGATGTGCTGAAAAGTTATGCACTTGGCGTAAACAGTTACATAGTCAAGCCTGTGAGTTTCGACTCATTTGCAAAGGCAGTCGTTGAACTGGGGTTGTACTGGATGGTTCTCAACGTGAACCCTAACAGTCCTGCGAAATAAAGTAGCGTGTAATTAGGGATTATTTTTCCCTTAGCCAGCCCTGGTCACAATAACCGCCGTTTGCTCGGTGCACAACTTGACTTTTAAGGTTGAGATTTTGAGAACGAACAACGCTTTCGATGGATGAAGGAAAGATAAGATTATTGATGTTGGAGGATAATTCGGAGGATGCATATCTGATTGAGAGAAATCTGCGAAAGGCAAAATTTAATCTTGAAGTGAAAGTAGCATCTGACAAAACAAGTTTTGTTCAGGAGCTTGAAATGTTTCATCCACATCTTATTATAAGCGACCACCAACTCCCGCAATTCTCATCGCAAGAGGCGTTAAAAATCAGCAGGAAAAAATTTCCGCTAATACCCTTTATACTTGTTACAGGTGCCGTGTCGGAGGAATTTGCAGCGGCAATCATCCGCGCCGGTGCCGACGATTATCTATTAAAAAGCAACATCAAAAGATTGCCGACTGCCGTAACGCAGGCTATGGAGAAACGGCAGACACAAGAATCACTTCAGCGATCAGAAGCACAAAATCGCGCAGCAGAAATTGAGTTGATCGATGCTCATAAACGCCTGTTTTTTCACATCGAGAACACGCCACTTGGCTACATCGAATGGGACAGTAAACTGTACGTGAAAAGTTGGTCGAAGTGTGCCGAAGATATCTTTGGATGGAATGAGAAGGAACTTTTACAGAGTCAAAAGAATGCGACCTCCCTTATTTACGAAGGTGATTTTGCTTCCACCAGCAGAATTCTGGAGCAGCTTTTATCGGGGACAGTCGACAAAAACAAATCACAGAACAGAAATTACGCGAAGGACGGGCGCGTAATCTGGTGCGATTGGTTTAATTCGGTTATGAAGAATGACGCTGGAGACGTCGTGATGATCATGTCGATGGTTCAGGATATTACCGCTCAGAAGACCGTAGAGGGCATACTCGAGGAATACAATGACCGATACAAAATCCTTTCACGTGCCACCAACGATGCGATCTGGGATTGGTCGATCGACAAAGATTTTGAATTATGGAACCATGGTATTCAAACCATTTTCGGCTATAGCGAACGTGAAATCCGTTCCACGAAAAAATGGCGGAAAGCCAAAATCCATCCCGACGACTATGATCGTGTTACGAACGAAATCAAGGACACCTTCACATCACGCGCCACCAACTGGACGTCACAGTATCAGTATTTGTGCGCGGATGGAAATTACAAACATGTGCTGGATCGGGGCTACGTCATTTACCATGAAGCAAGACCAGTCAGAATGATTGGCGCGATACAGGACATAACAGATCAAACAAATAACATCAGGGAAATTGAAAAACTCTCACTTGTCGCAAGCAAGACAAATAACGCAGTCGTAATTACCAATCCGAATAATCAGGTTGAATGGGTAAATGACAGCTTCGTGCATCTGACAGGCTACACGCAAAATGAGGTAAATGGGAAAAATCCCATCACTTTGCTACAGGGTGATGATACCGATCCTGAAACATCAAAAAGAATCACAACAAAATTAAAGAACAGGGAATGGTGCGTCGAAGATATCATTAACTACACAAAAACAGGTCGCAAATACTGGTCCCGGATTGATGTTAGTCCGGTGTTTGATTCACATAACAATCTAATCAACTACATCTCCATTCAAAATGATATCAGCGCGCAAAAAAAGTATGAGAATCAAATTAAAAACACTGCCAGAGAGCTCAGTAGTCTGATCGAAAATGCCAATGTACCGATCTTTGGTGTCGATCTTGATGGCAATATCAATGAATGGAACACCGCTACTTGTGAGGTGTCGGGATATCTGAAAGAAGATGTACTGGATAAGAGCATCACCCAGTTTATGGGTCCCAATATCAGTAAAGAGGTCAACTTGGTAATCGAGAAAGCCCTTTCGGGGCAATCCGTCACGAATTTCGAATTGCCATTTATCAGTAAAGGAGGAACACTTGTTATCCTGCTTATCAGTATATCTCCACGCATGGATGTAAATCAAAATATTTACGGTGCCATCTGCGTGGGACAGGATATTACCGAATTATTTCACTATCGCCAGGGTCTTGAAAAAATGGTTAAAGAAAGAACCCAGGATCTGAATGAAGCTTTGCTCAAGGAGAAAGAACTCGTCGATCTGAAAAGTAAATTCATATCAATCGCATCGCATGAATTTAGAACACCGTTGTCAATCATATCGCTCGCGTCGGGTGTATTGAAGAAACACAAAGATAAGATGTCAACCTCCGAATATGAAGCCAAGCTCGACATGATTGAGAAGCAGGTGAATCACATGACATATCTTCTCAACGATATCCTTGTGATTGGCAAAGGAGAAGCGGGAAAAATCGGAACCAACTATGCGCCAGTTCAAATCGAAGAATTCTTCACGCAGACCGCGCGAGAAGTTGAACAAAGCCATAGAACTCATAAGATCAAGATCAGAATATCCGCGACGATCAAAGAATTCTACAGCGATGAGAAACTTCTTAGAAACATTTTGATAAATCTGCTGACAAACGCGATCAAGTTTTCGAATTACATCAAAGACATCTACCTCACTGTGTCAACAAATCATGATCAGATCAGAATCGAGGTAGAAGACAAGGGGATCGGAATTTCTGAAGAAGACTTAAAGAATATCTACAATGCATTCCAACGTGGTGGCAACGTTGGTGCGATTCAGGGCACCGGGCTAGGCCTGTCCATTGTAAAGAAGGCAGTTGAATTATTAAAGGGAGAAATTAGCGTCACCAGTCGTCTTGGAAAAGGAACCACTTTCAGCGTAACAATACCCAATGAAAAAAATTCTACTGGTTGAAGATACCCTCGAGGCATTGCAAACTTTGAAGGACTTCCTCCAAATTGAAGGATACGAAGTAATTACTGCTACCAATGGCGAGGAAGCACTGACGAAATTCTATTTATATACACCGGATCTCGTGATCACTGATCTTCGAATGCCAAAAATGGACGGCTTTGAATTATTGCAAAAGATAAAATCAAACGAGTCCTTAAAATCAATTCCTGTGATTGTGTTCTCGGCCAATGCGACGGCCGATCACGAAAAGAGAAGCAAAGCTCTGGGTGCGGCTGCGTTTCTATCCAAACCCACATCGATAGATAAATTACTCGATCAAATCGAGCTGAATATCGGCAACAGAATTTAACACTTCCTTCACATCGTGTTGATAAAATACAAATCGGCGAATCGTTTCTTGTAATGCTGCCGGACCAAATGGGCTTGTCACAAAATCGCTCATGCCCCCAACTGCCATCATCTCATCCCGCATACTAGCGTGGCAGAAGCCGCGAGCGCAATTCTACCGTAGAAGTCCCTCCGTTAGTCACAATTAACGAGTGATCTCACACACATGTAAATTTGCTATTTTTATCCAGCTCATATATAAGGTCGGTTTCCTTTTGAAAGCGATGGTTTTTTTGAATCTCGCTCTGATTTTTAAGCGATTTGCAAACACCTCTTTACAGTTTTTTCTTCTTCAATTCAATAAGGTCGTGTTCAATGGCATATTTCACCAATTGAGCAGCATTGGTCAATCCAAGTTTATCCTGGATATGCATCTTATGGCTCTCAACGGTCTTGACAGATATAAACAACTCTTCGGCTATTTCCCGAAGACTTTTGCCATTAGCGATGAGTACCAAAACCTCCTCCTCTCGTCGTGTAAGCTCTTGTGTCTTTTTGCTAGGAAGGCCCTTACCATCTTTCTCTTTCAAGTAAAAGTCATAAAAAACCAGTGAAGTAATTTCCGGGCTGAAGTATTTCTCACCGCGCATTGCGGTATGAATCGCTGCGATCAACGTTTCCTTGTTCGTATCTTTTGGCAGATACCCATCAATACCGGATTTGATTCCGGCAGTAATATATTCTTTGTTGACTTCACTCGATATAAGAATAATCTTAATCCTGGGATTGCTCTCTTTTATCCAACGTGTAGCCTCAATGCCAGTCATGCCCTTCATGACAATGTCCATTAAAAACAAGTCGGGGGTAATCTGGTTAGCCATGTTGACAGCAGCTTCGCCGCTTTCGACGTTGCCGACTATCTCTATTGAATCTTCATTCTGCAGCAAGCTTACAAGG
The DNA here is from genome assembly GCA_039916665.1 of Chryseolinea sp. Lineage (GTDB taxonomy): Bacteria > Bacteroidota > Bacteroidia > Cytophagales > Cyclobacteriaceae > Chryseolinea. The sequence continues at coordinate 36,446 of JBDSKX010000032.1, forward strand.
CCGTGACGCATGAGTCCATGATCATCAACCACAGCTACTCTAACTTTATTACTCATTGGTCCATCCATTAGTTATTATACAACACGGCACCGGTACCTGAAACTGATAAATCAGCACATCAAATCTACCAATTTTTATGGATTCATGAAGGTTGGACGTATAAACAGAATGGCCATGCTTCAATACATCAGACTCTCCAATGTATTGCATTTGATCAGTCCAGCGAAGCTGGCGAACTAGGACCACTATTAATACCGCATCAATGACGTTGACCTAAGTGCCACAGACCAGAAGGCACACAAGGCAAGGAGAATTATGAATTATGAATTGACCGATTTGGTTAAAAATCTTAATATATCTTCTTACGATTCTCGTGGATTGTTGTCTCAAGCTTTGAAATGCACTTCGAAAGCATGCCCAAATAATCATCGGTCTCCGGGGGATTGGCGTAATGTTCTGATAAAAGCAGCAATCCCTTCATGGAAGTTAATATATTGAGAATCTCCTCAGAAGACGACTCCATTAAATCCGTCATTTCCTTTGATGTCATGAATTTTTGAATAAGTAATCTATGATCGATGCATAACATGAACTTTTACGGGTATCAATTCATCTGCTGAAAAAATGCGGATACTGACAAACAGTCCAGCAAGTAAAACTGAATATAATGCGAAGGCAGCATACATAAATAGTGGGTTAGTTTGTGCTCCTAACGTTAGTGATGGACAAAGATGCCTAAACTACACGTCGTATAAATCAGTCAAAACCTGACTTGCTAAAAATCAGGTATTACGCAGTAATTTAGAATCCAATCAGAGTTCACACAACTCATTGCCTATGAGGGTGCCGCATTGCCGCATTAATGAGTGAAGGTATCAGGGTAATACTGAATCATGTCAGCACTTTGCGTAAACGGTGCTAAAAGCAGAAACATTAAATTTTGGATCAACAATCAGACGCTTTCGGCAATACTAGGATATCGCAACGTTGGCTGGAAGGGTAACTGTAAACGTGCTTCCTTCGTCCACCTTTGTCGCAAATGTTATCTTACCCTTTAATAATTCAACTGCCTTTTTAACAATCGAAAGTCCAAGACCAGTACCGGGAATGTTTGATACCGATGCCCCGCGAAGGAATGGCTCGAACAATGTTTCTGCATCCTGATCCGAAATCCCCAAACCATAATCTCTGACAATTAAAATTATATCGTCATCATATTGGCGGACAGCAAACTCAACGTAATCTTGCCCTGGAGAATATTTGATCGCGTTCGTAAGCAGGTTGATGGTAATGTTACGCAATAGTTTTTCGTCCGAAACTAGAGTAGTCGGAATTTTATAAAAATCCGAAACGATGGAATGCGTTTGTCTTGTGTTCAGTTTTACTTCCTCCACAACTTCGTCAAGAAATTGCCGAAGTGGTATGTCTTCCAACACAACGCGAAAATTTCCGGAATCAGCTTTGCTAAATAATAATAGATCATCGAGAAGATGAGTCATATGCATAACCTGACGATCAATCGCCTCTGCTTTTTTAGTAAGTTCAACTGGATTAATCTTTGAGCCGTGTATGCGGATGAAATCAGCGGCATATTGAATCGTGGAAAGTGGTGATCTTAACTCATGAGAAGTAGTGGACACAAATCTGCTTTTTAAGTCGACTGCATCCTTTTCTTTTTTCAAAGCGTCCTGAACCTGCCTCGTGCGCTCATCCACTTTTAGTTCCAGTGATTTTCTGTAGCCGATGAGCTCGGTAATGTCCTGTCCGACCAAAGTGTATCCAATGACTTCACCCTTAGCGGTAGTTCTAGGTGTGCTACTGAGTAAGAGCGTTAGTATTTGGCCGGATTTTGTTCGAAAAGCAATTTCGTGCGTCATCATCTTGTCTCCGCGCAATACGTGGTCGTCTGCTTCAACCAGGTCCGATAGTTTGCTCGCATATGCCTCGATCTTTGTAAAGCCTGTCATCGCTGCACAGTGCTCATTCCAATCAGTGATATAGCCAAGCATGTCGACACCAATGATAACAGCGCTCGCTTGTTCAATCAGATTGCTCATGTTAACAGTTTGCGTCGTTAACTTCCTTTCGTATACTTTTTGGGGCGTAATGTCACGCGAAAAAATATAGATGTGCGTGAGTTCATTCTCGTCGTTCAAGATAGGAATGTAGTTCAAATCCAGATATACCGTTGCCCCTTGGTGATTGCTGTATTCAGCAAAAGACTTCTCGATCTGTTTCTTGAGATTAATGTCTTTAATAATCCGGTGCAGCGCTTTTCTCTGCCTCGCTGACCCGACGTTGGGAAGAAATTCGCCCACCCGCAATGGTCTCAGTCGCTGTAGTGGGAAAAACTGATTTTGTGCTGGTTCGTTAAAGAACAAAATCCTTCCCGATGGATCTGTGATGATGATCGCCTCGTCGATATTGTTTAATAGAGCGTCAAGAAAGTCCATAACATTTCAGGCAATCAGTAACTTGTTCGGCACTGTAAATGAGACAACGGTTTCTTCGTACTTCACGGATTGTATGGAAATTGTACCTTTCAGCTTCTCAACCATTTCCCGCGCGATATACAATCCGAGTCCGGCACCTTCACTCCTATCAGTCGCTTTAAAAAACATATTGAAGACATTTGACAGATGTTGTTCTGGAATTCCAATCCCATTATCACGGACCGTAACGGTCGCATAAGCGGGATTGATATCCGCCGATATGTTCAGCACTTGCTGCTCTTTAGAATTATCAGAATATCGAAGCGAATTTGAAATCAGGTTATCAAAAATAATCGCAATGCGATGCATGTCAGAATGAAAAGGGACGGCCTGATGGATATTCACATACTTCCTGATTTCAGTCGAGCCTTTTATATAACTCAACTTACTAAGAGAGGCATGCACGATCTTATTAAGATCAATCTCCTGTACCTCGAGGTCAGTTCTGATATTTAACGAGTAGTCTAATATTTCCTGTAAAGTTTTATCCAACTTTTTGACACTCCCCTCTATCATCTCAAAGTACTGATCAACGACTTCCGGACTCTTTCCGGGGTCAAGCTTGGCTATATTGACGATGCCAAGTACCGAGCTCAAGGGCGACCGCAGGTTATGTGAGATGCTGTAGACGAATGAATCAAGCTCCTTGTTAATCTTCACAAGTTCTTTGTTTTGATTGACCAATTGTTCTTCCTGTCTCGCACGTGTATTTTCATATTGATGATGACGCAAGGCATAGGCAATTGCAGTAGGTAGACGCGACAAATTAGATTTTAAGATATAATCGTCAGCTCCCTGCTTCAAACAGTTTACGGCAAATTCTTCTGACACAGCACCTGTTACAAGAATAAAAGGGATACTCTTTCTCCGTTGCTTGCATATCGCGAGTGCTTCAATAGAATTAAACTGCGGAAGCGAATGATCGGATAATATAATCTCCGGTTTGAATTCATCAACAGCCTCTATAAAACCTTGTCTGGTGTCCACCCTGACCCGTGTGAACTCAATTTTATCACGCTTAAGGATGCGATCTATTAAGCCCGCATCTTCCTCAACGTCCTCCAGTATTAAAATCCGCAATGGGCTGTCCCTGATAATGTACATTGTTCTGTCTTAGTGATAGTCCCTGATTGGTTATGTAATTCTAACCCGCGTTAGTGCTTTTACAAACTGATCGAAGTCACTGGTTTTATAATCTAATCATTGACACCGAACCGCTTTTGGCATTCTTAAATCGAGAAGAACAAGGCGTGGCATTACGTTGCTTCATTAAAAACAACGACCAGCACTTCCTGTCGATCATCCCGCTGAAAGAAGATCATTCGCGAGACTGTTTCTTTTAAAACACGTACAACAAAATCCACGACCTGTTCAGTATCCTTTACTTGCAATATTTCAACGGAGATAGCCACAGGTCATTTTGATTTGATTTCATTGGCCAGCATGCTGTTTTGTGAAGGCCTGCAGTCATTAGGGATCGTCACTGAAAATTTTGTACCAGCACCTTGTGTAGATAGTAAGCTTACTGAACCTCCCAATCTTTGAATTGTTTCCTTAACAATATAAAGGCCAAGACCAGAACCATCGGCCTTCTCAGTAGCACGGAAGAACATATCGAATACGCTATGCTGAAGTTCTTCCGGGATCCCAATCCCATTATCTTCGATCACAATGTTGACCATCTGCTGCCTCGGCATGACTTCCAGTTTTATAAAGGATTGCTCCTTGGCAGGGTCGTAATACTTTATGGCATTAGATATCAGATTAAGTAAAATAAGATTCAGACGCATATTGTTACAGAAAAATGGCGGTCCCTTATGAACGTTGATCACTTTGAGAATACCATCACGTCCATTGATATACTTTAGTGCGGCAAATGTTTCCTGGAACACTTTGTCAAAATCTATTTCTTCAACCTCATCTTCGAGTCTGGCGCTTTTCGAGTAGTCCAGAATTAGCTTAAGCGTGTTGTCCAATTGAGCGATACTATTCTCCATCATGGCAAAATATTCATGGAGTGCCTCGGGCTGGTTATTGGCCAATTCATGCTTTGATAAATTGATGAGACCAAGCACAGACCGCAAGGGAGCGCGAAGATTGTGCGATGTGCTGTACACAAAAAGATCAAGTTCGCGATTCAGCTTTTTCAATTCCTCGTTCTGATTCTTGAGTGTAACCTCCTGCTCGCACCTCAAGTGCTCATATTTTCGCTGCCTTATGGCGTGCCTTATCGCCAGTGCTAAGCGTGACAAATTTGATTTCAAAACGTAATCGTCCGCGCCTTTCTTCAAACATGAGACGGCAAACTCCTCGGATACTGCTCCTGTCACAAGAAGAAATGGAATGTTAATTTTTTTTTGATGACAAATGTCAAGAGCTTCAATAGAATTAAATTGGGGCAATGAGTGATCTGAAAGGATTACATCCGGCAAAAAATTATCCAGCGCAAGCGAAAACTCGGTTCGGGTATCGACGCGCATACTAGTGAATACTAGTTTTTCCTTTTTCAACTCACGCGCAATCAGCCAGGCATCCTCTTCCTGATCCTCCAGCATCAAAATCTTTATTTCCTTGTGCATAACTTTCCCTTTTTAATTAAGCCAACATTCTACATTCTCGAGAAATAGAAATAAAATTTAAATCCCTCACTCAATTTGCTTTCGACTCCTATCTGACCACCGTAGCGATCGACAATCCGCATCACTAACGCTAGCCCTATGCCTGTCCCTTCGAATTCGTTTTTCCTTGTACATTCTCTGAAAAAAAGACTCTAAACAGCTTTTCGATATATCTCATATTAAAACCAGGACCTTCTTCAGAAATATTATAGTGAACTGTATCCCATATTTCATACAAGCCGATCTCTATCGATGTCGTGTACTTTTCTCCAGACATTTAAAAGCATTGGATATTAGGTTATTCCATACTTCCCGAAGCGTATTAACATCCGCTATTACGACTCAACAGGGTGAATCCCCGTCTTAACTGACCTTCTATTTTCACAACCCTATCGTGCCAATGCGATATCGCCCATTCCTTGGCTCATGTTCCGCTAAAAGAACGATAACTCTTTGCATCTAGTTCTCGAGAAGTCAAAAAGATCCTCTATCAACTGCCCCATTCCACAAGCTTTTAATGATTACTTCAGCGGGTCTCATTCTTTTCCTTATTAACGATGATCAAGACAATCTTACTTCAACATTTGCGCGAATCCGGTGATTGGTCTCAGCGGTGCGTGCAAATCACGAATATTGCGACGGATAAAGCACTTCAACATTGTGGGTAACCCGCGCCGATGTTTTTTTGCAGATTCCCTTTGTTGTAACAAGTATTAACGCTCAGGACGGAACAATGAGATGTAAGTAAAAAGCCAATTAAAATTTTCAACCTAAAGCGCAACATTCGCAATGAACTCTCTGGAGTCCGCATTTAGTAAAAACTCGATCCAAGTGACAGCTACCTCGGCGCGCCGCTGTTAGTCCGAATCATAAAAAGAACCAGTAGTTAGATCTACTCAATTTAGAGGGGCTATTTAAAAGTAACGATTTTTTTTCTAAAAATGAAGTCAGGCGGAATTAAATTGAATTCATACGCTGAATGGTGTTAACGAAGTTTATGCTTATCCAGACAATGCCATTGAAACTGCGGATACCCACACCGTATTTATACTTAGAAAGACACCTAGTAATTGAATGGGAATACCTCGGTGGCTATCAAGGGGGCCAAATGAACGTTACTCGGTAAAATTGAAAATGGTCAGTTCAAAATGAAGG
>JBDSKX010000033.1:0-3811 GCA_039916665.1 Chryseolinea sp.
CTGATCTTCGATAAAAACTTTGTGTACAAGAACGGTGGCTACAAGCGTTTATCAGCGACACCAAAGGAAACGGGGACCAACGTTGCTCACGAGCGATTGGCGTTTGACGGGGTGGACCAGATCACGATCGCGGAAGCAGGTTATGTGTATATTTATCTGAGCAATGAGAATCCAACGGCAGTAGAAGTTTACTTCGATGACTTTAAGGTGATACAGACGAAGGGACCGATAGTGAGTTCGCAGGATTATTATCCGTTTGGGTTGACGTTTAATGAATATTAAAGAGAAAATTCTCTTTACAACAAGTACCAATACAACAATAAAGAAAAACAGAAAGAACTAGGCCTTGAATGGCTCGATTATGGAGCTAGGATGTATGATGCGCAGATTGGACGCTTTATAAAACAGGATGCCTTTTCCCCGATATATGAACGACAAAGTCAATATGCGTATGTTGCGAACAATCCCATAAATTATGTAGACGTAAACGGAGACTATATACTTCCGGATGATGCCATCACTAAATTTCCTAGGCTTGCTCAGTATCTGCAGAATGGAATTCAGGATATTTTGAAGAATGGACGAATCATCAATGCCATGAAGAAGTATGGTGGCTTTAGTGATCAGCAATTGCAAACGGTATTCAGCTGGCAGAAGGGACCTGAAATTCATGTGTTTGATTTAGGTACGACCAAATTTGACGATGGCAAGGAGATTGAGGCTTTGGGCTTTACTTCAAACTGGGAATTAGGAGTTGGGATAGATATTGACTGGGTAAAAAAACTTGAGACTGCTGAGGGCAAGGAGCGTGACCAATTTCTCTTTCTGATTGCCGTCACTATTCTTCATGAAACTACTCACTGGGGATTTGATTTAAATGAACTGGAAAAAAGCGCTGCCGAGGAGGGGATACTATTTGAAAGAAAAGCCTACGGGAAAACGGTGACTACTGATAATTTCAGACAGGTTTTTGACCAAAATCAACAAAGACAAAAAACAACCGGGTCATCATCTTCAAATTCTTTTGATAATTTTTTCTCTGGTGGAGTTGGCGGTAGCAACGGCGGCGGTACAAATTCGAGCTCCACAATGAGGAGGATTAAGTCGAGTGAACCTAATGCGGATAGAGCAGCAGCTCGGAGGTCAGGCGGCGCACATTGATATTTCTGAAATATTAAAAAGAAAAAAATGAAAAAAATTTGTTTGAGCGTTATCCTTTTTCTGACGGTCATAATTATGTTCCTTTCTTCAAAAGGAGACAAAAGGGCAGATACGGAATGCGCAATACCTTGTGCCATGAGGCATCGTCCCGATACTGCCATCAAAATTAACGAAAGAACCATTTTGTTAATTGAGAATATACTTAACCTGCCTTCAGTAATTAAATTTTCTCGAATCGAATCTGTAAGAAGGGACCACGAAAGTGTTTATGGACGTGTGTATGGCCTTCAACTGAAAAAAGATTCTATCAAAATCAATCAGCATGGAGAAAATGTAATTTTATTGCGTTCTATGGATTCCATCTCTACCCGAAAAGAGCCGTGTTTTGTATTTTCAAAACTAATCATTCAGGGTGATACCGCTGAAGTACGCTTGAATTTCGCCATAACAGGTTTCCTCGCATTTGGCAAAATGTATTACAAGCAAGGGCGCTGGTACCCTACGAGGACGTTCCGGGCAGGACGGACGTAATGATTATTGAATCACGCGCACGCCGCGGGTGACGCTGTTAAGACATGGTAGAGATGAATACAGCCGGATGAAACGTACCTGTCAGGATTTGGCGGTCCATGAGAAGAAAGTATTTCGGAAGTATGTGGATTTTATCACAAGCAAGCCACCACAAACGAAAACCAATAGTAACGTTGTCACTAGCGTGGATAGGTAGACTTTGTAAACAAATGGGAAAAGGTCGATGGTTCTGCTTGTTGTTGGTTTGCTTTTTCTCGTGTAAAGAGAGGTATCCAAGTAATAACGTCATTATTGTAGATATCGGCGACTTAGGGCGAGCGGGAATAGGTCAACAGGTGGCAATAATTAATTCATTGGCGCCCAAAGTACTTCTCATCGACGTGAAGTTTCTAAAAACAAAGGAGCGCGAAGGCGATTCCTTGTTGGCTAACGCTTTGAATCACGCCAAGAATTTAGTCATGGTTTCAGAGATAGAAGGGTTTGAAAATGGATCTAGCACGCGTGGCACCCTTCTGACTTCACATCGTCAATTTATAGCGAATGCTAAAACCGGATTTGCAAATGCCGTTGTGGATGACCAAAAGGGCACGATAAGTCGATTTTGCGTCTCGCAGTTAGTGGAGGAGAAAATAGAGTATCATGTTGGCGTAATGGCTGCGTTGGCATTTGATAGTGTGAAAGCTTACAGTTTTCTACAAAAGGCAGATCATATTATTGAAATCGATTTTGTCGGAGATTTAAATGCATTTTCTGTCGTTAAGGTAAATGAACTTTTTGAGGGTCGATTCAACAAGGACGATTTTAGAGACAAGATTGTTATTGTTGGGTCGTTTAATTCTGTTGTGGATCGGGACATTTTCAGAATTAAATGTCCTTCCAATAGGAAATGCATACCGTATATGCCGGGTGTGGTGATTGTAGCTAACATCATTGAGCGTGTCTTGCAGGAGTAATTTTAGTTAGTTGGTGATATAGTCCAAAATATCGCTGAACTATGGCTGACAACTGTGTCATCACTTGCTTAAGCGAGAAGGTAATGGCACAATTCGGTCGGATTTCGTTCAAGAAGTCTCATTCAAATTTGAAAAATCAAATGACTTGAAAAAATTTAATTAGTTCCCAGTCAATAAGTCCGAACCCCCTAAAGCTGCAAACACTTTGAAATTCTTCATCAAATCTTTCTCTTTTCTTTTTTAAAAGGTCTGTAGACTGTAACACTCATCCCTGCAACGGATGCCAATCGCGCCACGATGATCAGGTAGTCAATTTACGGACCTAATGTCAACCTGATGTTCAATGCCATACCCAATGGAATCTACGACATATCAGTATATGTCTGGGAAGATAACAATGCAGAGAATTATAATGTGTCAGTCGAAGGTCAGATTGTTGTAGGCAATTACAATAGAGGCGTCGGCGGTATGTGGACCAAACTTGGTCCTTATCGTAAAATTATAAACGATGGCACGATCAATATTTCCAATTCTGGTGGTTTTGCCAATATATCGGGAGTTGAGATCAAGGCCGTAACCCCAGCACCGTCGCGGTTACGGGCCTTAGCATTTCTCCTTCATCACTTGATGTGGTTATTGGAAAATCGGCACAGATGTCGCGTACCATTTCTCCTGCCAATGCAAGCAACAAAAATGTTCTGTGGACTTCGAGCAATACGTCGGTTGCATTGGTGAACGGCGATGGCTGGGTAACGGGGGTGTCAGCAGGAACAGCGACCATCACAGCAACCATCAATGGCTTCAGTTCACAAGCAACGGTGAACATCACCAACACACCGAGCAGTTATTCAACGCGCTTGAATGGAACGATAAACGAAAAATTCGGACTTGCAAAATCACTTAGCGTAATGCCTGGCGATGTGATCACCATGGAAGTATTTGCAAAGTATATCGACACAAACTCCAGCAACTGGAATGCCGCATTAACCAATTTAATGACTACAATTGCTGCAGGCACTGCTCCAGCCGGAACATACATCGATGGTGGTGCTGCCGGAAGTATCGGCACGGGAACCTTTCCTTATCCGACAACCTTGGTGAGATCCGGAGATACGGGAACGGGTCCTAAGGCGTATTTGAATTATCTGATCTTCGATAAAAACTTT
>JBDSKX010000034.1:0-20500 GCA_039916665.1 Chryseolinea sp.
CACCTGAATACAGTTTCGATGTACGGTCGCCATACGAATATCATCTTGACATTGATCGTGACAAGCTATCCGCGATCGAAGCATCGCAAGTCGAAGTGTTCCATGCCATGAATGAGCAAAATGCTTACAAAGTTATTTCGGATTTGCATTTCAATGGATCACAAGAGGTATTCCTTTCATCGCAGGAAAACCTGGATACGTGGAAAATTGTTAATCAGCCTTTTACAATTGGAGATCGTAGCCATAAAATGAACGGAGTTCTGTCGCTCACCAAGGCGCAGGCTGTGAGTGATATTTACAAGATGAATCAACAGTATCAACTCGTTGTTGCGTATAACTTTATGGGTGAAGCGGCGCAGTCTGAAAAATTCCAACGTAACATTATAGCCGGTCTACGGGAAAAGGTTCCGGTAGGGTTCAGGATTGTCTCTCCATTCGACCTAAGTTCGAATTCAAATGAATTTAATCAATATTATTTATTGGTTATGTTGATTATCGGTATCTATTTCATTTGTGCCGCTTTCTTTGAAAGTTTCATTCTACCACTGGCAGTCTGTGTGATAATTCCAGTGGCCTATATTGGTGTGTTCCTTTCCTTTTATCTTTTCGAGGTTAATTATGATGATGGTGGGTTTGCCACCTTTATTTTGATAACATGTGTCGCCTCTCATTTGGCAATGATTGTTTGTGCAGATGTCATTTATACACATAGTTCGCAATCGGTTTTGTTGCGCTTTCAGAAGGCCGTGATGTCATCTGCTTCAAGGTTGCCTATTATACTCGTCGTGACCATTGCTTTGCTATTCAGTTTTGTACATGGTGGGAAGAACGTTGTTTTTTGGTATACAATTTGTGTAGGTACAATTAGTGGGGTATTTTTCAGTTTACTTGGAATCCTGATCGTCTTGCCCATGATTTTGCCTGAGCGCATTCGTAGCTGGCGGATGAAATGATAATCAACCAAGGATTCAGTATGTGCGCATTCTCTCGGCGGGTGCGATCTTCCTGTTGTTGCTCGCGTCGATCAATTTTGCAAATCTCGCAACAGCGCGTTCGAGCTTACGTGCCCGCGAGATCGTTGTGCGTAAGCTAATGGGCGCGAAGCGAACAACATTGAGTTAGCAGTTCTTTAAAGAAGCTACGCTGTATGCCATCGTATGTACCCTTGTTGCGTCAGGAGGTATAAGTAATGGTCGTGAGATTACTTTTACTGATCACACCTTAACGTAAAGAAGTGGTCAAGGGTAGCAATATCTCCAACAGGGCAGGGGAGTGCAAGTTGGTGAATTGAATACAAGCCAGTCATTGGTAATCCTCACTGATTCAATACAGCAAATTAATTTACCCACTGCAGGTGCTATTGATTATGTCTTGTCTGATGTTACGGACCGATGAATTGGCCTTATGGGCAATCTCCTTGCTGCTCAAACCCTGAGAAATAAATCGAATGAGCTCCTTTTCTTTCTCGTTTGGCATATATTTTCTATCTAACGAAATAACCAATTAGCTGATCCTACTTTCGAAGATGTAGACAAAAAGGATCAGATTGGATTTACGGCAAGTGCAGTAAATGATTTGTAGAATGCGTACCATCAGGATAAGCCCGAAGATTATACAAAGGAATTATTAAATCAAGATGTAGATAATCTGAATTACGTTCTTTCACAGAATGGACTTAGCATCTCTATTGACGAGGATAAAAGGGGTTATAAAATCAATCAAAATGTGAACGGAAAAACGCAGCAATACTCAGGGAAATATGAGAAACGCAAAGCCCCTAATGACTAAAAATAGTTTGTCTCTGTTATTTTTATTTCTTCTTCTTTTTTCGTGTGATAAGTAGATTGATAGCTGGAGACGCAAGTTTTACGGACTACATCGGAAGTTGCAGATAGAATTATTCTCCATCAACCTCCGCCTGTAAGCAGTATTTGTATGATAGGTCAACCTACAAATCATCCATGGGGGACATCGTTAATTTCCGAATTAGTGCTTTTTCGTTGTCAATGCGTGTACTATTGCACTTCGCTCATTGAAAAACTCTTCAACCATTCGTTCTTTAATTTTGGAGTTTGGTAGGGCGTGATAGGTAACAACGAATTTCGGATGATTCCCCTTTTTTTTGAAATTAAAGCTTTGGGTCGCGGGTCAGCGCTTCGCGAGAAGACCATAAATTTTGAAAGGTATGGTCAAAAAATCCGAGCCTATCCCCGCTAGTAAATCGACCGCCAAAATGCTTTTCTTTAAGGTTTTTCTGGCGGTTTTTATATTTTAGAATGGTCTGTTCCGAAACCAAAACCACTGAAGTGTTTCGGTTGATTGGTCATAGCATGATTGTGTTAAGGTGTAAAGGAACAAGGCGACAAATCTTACTCGATACTTATTCGGAAATTAATTGACGGTTATGCACACTGATAGGGGATGCTCAAGTTTGCTTTCTTCTTCTGAATAGCCAAAACAGGATCGAAAATGTTTGATTTGATGTCCTTAGTTCCCTTCTGATTAAATTGACAATAATCGCTTGTTCAGTTCGAGTGAATTTGAAGCAAAGCGATCTGCTGCGCGTTCCATTTTTCGTTCTGTCCGGTATTACTCAGACTAGGTGTGTGACTCAAACCGCCAAAACGAAAAATGCCCCGACGATGTCACAGCCATTACTATTTTTTCTGGCCAGTACTTCTGCTTTGACGAAAAAGAGATAATAGCGTAGACCTCCTTTTTATTCATAAACTTTTCATTACCTCAGCTAAGCTTTCCGTTAAAGTAAAACTTCTTCGCTCCATCGAGCGTTGGCCAAGGGCATAACAATCTTTGTGCGTAGCAAAAGAATCTGGAGCAAGAAGTTGTTGTATTTTTTTATTAATCAGATCTTTAACACGTGCCAGGTTTTAATGATGTATCGAAATCATTTGGTCCACAAAGAAAACACTCTTGTTTGTGTCGATTCATTTAAGACCACTTGCCACCGAACCCGGAGCCTTTAGCGTAATGATTGGTATAATGACTGCACGAATCTGTAAATTTGATTTGACATTTTTTTTTCGAAATGCGATCATTTTGTTAGAATTTGTTTAGTTTTAAATCCTTTCAAAGCAATCGGAAATCGCTTTGTCTTGGGACTTACCACGGCGAAGCCCTGCCAGTTTTCTCGTGACTTTTTTTATGCGTGTTTTTTTCTTTACCACACGACACGTGCTGCCACAAAGAGACAGGCAACTGTAAACGCTAAGTGTTATTTGAACGACGGCAATGGTATCTCTACAAAAAGATTTTAAAGTAATAGACAAACTAACGTCCTCGTCAATGGTGACTATGCCCATTATTTTCGAACTACAAGTTCGATAAATCGCGACGATCTCCCAAGGTTCGCCTTCAACAGGTTCATTTGTATGATAATTTTGTGATGAAGCAACCAAGATTTGCGACATTGAGGACGGCATAAGAATATTTGGAGTGCGAACTAGAATGAAATTGTGATGAACCCAGTTGAGTGTTTTGAATATTGGGACGAAAGTTCGGTTAACAGTGTTCCCACTCTACGGTATGGAAGGTTTCGTTGAGCGAAACATCAGCAGGAATAGTTTGACGCCCACGAAAACGAAATCGCGAGACACTGGCGTTCTTGAACCGGTTACCCTCCCATCACATATATGGAGTCACTCGAATTGGCAGTCTTATATTCTGAGTTCGATCGAAACGCATGGGAGAGGGCTCAACTTGCGGGTTGCCTTGCATGCCTACCGGCCGAGATGCAGAGCAGGAATGCTAGATATACACATTGGGAAGACAGGGCTTCACACCTCATTAGTAAACTTCTTATTCTTTGGGGTCTAAAGCGGCTGAACCTAGAGGCAGTATTTGATCTCCACGACATTAGATATTCGCGTTTCGGGCGTCCGTATCTTACCAAGAACATCGACCTGTCTGTTTCACACAGTGGGTCTTTTGTAGCCATCGCAATCGGCCGGGGGTTAAGAACTGGCATAGACATCGAAAAAATAAACACCATTATAATAGATGAGTTTACAGAGGTTTTTTCCGCAAGTGAAAGGGAAGTAATAAATTTATCGCACTCACCTCTTGAACGATTCTTCAGCTTATGGACATTGAAGGAATCGGTGGTAAAGGCTGACGGCCGTGGATTTTCAGCACCTGTTAAAGATGTCCTAGTGAGAGATGAATTCGCTGAGTTGGATCAAACGAAGTGGTACTACTACGAGCCTATAATAGACAAGGACTACCGGATGTGTTTCGTTGTCGACAAGCCAGCTGTGCCTTATTATATTGAGCTTGTCAACGTGCATGACGTGATTGACTATTCGGCCGGGAAATAACTTCTCCAAATATCAAAGGGTGGATGATCTGTAACGAGGCGAAGATCGCACGACATAGTGAAGTCAGCCTCAATGGGACTAGCCCAATTACAAGTTCTAAACGGCGTAAGTCAAATGGGTAAAAGGATTGATTCAACTTGAAGTGAATGGATATTGCTATGAAAAGGTTCGGATTGTATTAGGCGTCGTGGAGAAGATTGTTTTTTTGAAAAAGAAAGCAACGGCTAATGGTCACAATGGGTCTACACCCTTCTATGTCTTTATGAATGAAGATCACTTGGTATTGTTTGGCCGGAGTTTGTCTGGTGGAGTGATAGTTTCTAGAAGCCGAAGATAGCTTGCCGAGCCAATCAAACGCGATAATCATTTCGTATAAAGGTCGAAAGTTTTGCACATTAATTGAAATGAATTACGCTATACTGAAAAGACACTTAGTGTAGACGTTTTTTCGAGATTCAAAACAGCGTGTTGCATCCCGCCTTGGATTTTTGTTTATATATCTGTCGCCAACCAGATTGATGTGCGTTGTCTCTGCATGTAATTTACGTGAATGTAGTATGGCAAGGCAGCTTGGCTAATGAAGATGCATCTATAACGAATGGCCCGGCAAGTCGGCGAACAGATTCAGGGTTGTCGTGGGAATTGCTAAATGCCCTTGAATACGGACACTCAAAATCAATAGCAGCGTATTTTGAAGTGTTTGAACCATCTTAAATCCTTCGATGTGACTTATGGTCATTGCTCTTTGTTCGATGTCGCTTAATACTCTTGAGAAATCCCAAGAGACGAGTTTGATGTTACCTTGGCCCTCTAATATCCAATCTTAACGTCATAAACGTGAAAAAGAATGCAATGTATCTTAGGCCGAACGTCGTCATGGAACCGCTTGTTGACGGCTGGTATGCGTGGTCACACCTCATATCCCCGGCAACCAGCGCTATGAATATTACGGGCCGTCATCTAAAGATCATGGATTCGTACATCCAAGCCCCCCACATTCATGCATCGGCAGTGCGTAACCCCAAGCTCCTTGGTGGCCCTTTCATGGACCTTGACGGTAAGTATGTAGAGGAAGTCGAAGCGCTCAAGGATGAAACGATAAGTAAGCGGGCGGATATGATTGCCCTTGCCGCAGCATTCAAGGAACTCGATAATTTATTGAAGCAACAGGCTAAAGGATACTCGTTGAAAAGTTTGTACCCACTTGTGCCTGATATCCTCAAAGGTTTTGTTGAGCTTGTCTATGATCTTAATAGCGCTCCCTCGTACCGTATCTTCGAAGGCCTGCTGTTCAAAAGCAAGTTCTATAACAATTCGTCACAATCTTTAGCCCTATGGCTCACGAATGGTGACGAACGCCCATTCGTTCTAAGTACTCCCCGCATCAAAAAGGAAAATGTGCTGACCGTAAAAATCCCGTTCAATCATTCAGTTGTTGATTTGCTTGGCAGGATGAAGCAGGAACCTGGTGATCCCTACGAAATCGCTAGAACGCTCCATATCGCGGCTTCGGATATGGACCTATTCATGCGTCTGTTTCAAACCGATGCATCTCGTCATTATCGGCCATACACTGGCGATAAGATCAGGATGCGATATTTCGGGCACGCCTGCGTGCTTATCGAGACTTCAGAGATCAGTATCTTGGTCGATCCCCTTATCAGTTATTATGGCTACCAGTCAGATGTGGGGAGGTTCTCAGACCTTGACCTGCCTAATTCGATCGATTATGTTTTGATCACCCATAACCACCAAGATCATATTCTATTCGAAACATTGTTGCCGCTGCGGTGGAAGATAGGAAACCTTATCGTTCCTAAAAGCGGCACCGGCGCGTTACAGGACCCGAGTCTTAAGCTCATGTTCGAAAATATAGGTTTTACGAACGTTACCGAAATTGAGGAGATGCAGTCAATGCAATTTTGTGATTGTACTGTAACCGGAATTCCGTTCATAGGGGAGCATGCGGATCTGAATGTCATCACTAAAAGTTGCTATCACCTTAAGATCGGTCAGTTTTCGGTGATGTTCGTCGCTGATTCGTGTGTCATGGAGCCCAGGTTGTATGAACATGTGAAGGCTGTGATCGGTGAAGTGGATGTCATCTTTATAGGAATGGAATGCGACGGTGCGCCGCTTTCATGGCTATATGGTCCATTGCTTGGTTACGAAATGCCCAGGGATAAGGACATGACTAGAAGGCTCGCTGGATCTAACTTCGAAGAGGCCAAAGCGCTGACAGAAATCTTTAATCCCAGTGAAGTTTACGTCTATGCGATGGGGCAGGAGCCATGGCTTAAGTTTATCAGCAGCATTAAGTACACGGACGAATCGAACCCAATCATCGCGTCTGAGAAACTGATCGGGTGGTGCCGGAGCAATGATATTCTTTGCGAAAGACTATATGGTGAAAAAGAGCTGTTGCGCGATAAGGCGAAGGCCTAAGTGAAAAAAATTTAAAGTATCCAGTCTATGGAGTGTAAACTTATCGACTCAGACTTTTGGGACAAATTTGTTGAGCAGAATTGGGAGAAGAGTGCATTTTCTATGGAGCGAGCCTTCGAAACTCCGCCAATTCAACCCTCGGCGTTATTTAAGTCAGTAGTCACTTGCGTAACCGATTTTCCGGCACATGTCGGAGTGAGGTTCTATGTGGGTACTGCGTTGCAGACCTTATACATTGGACATGCAATGTTGCCGCAGACAAGTGACAACTCCTTTGAAGAGTATAACAGGAGGCTTAGAGGGCAACTCAACGCCCAAGATTATTGCCTAATCATAACAAACATTGAATCGGTTGACTTTGAACTTTGGAACTGGTCAAGGGAGTTCTTGTACGGCTTGTATGAAAAGATAGGATTTAATAAACTGGGCGTCTACTACGGACTATTCATTGGAAATTATAGTAAGACACCGTTCGGCGTTCATCGTGATCCTGAAAGCATCTTCCACATCCCGGTCGTTGGCAGGAAGACCTTGAGAACATGGGACGGGGGTTACGAAGCGATGAAACCAGGAATTGTCAGGGCTCATGACTATAGTGAATTTGTCGTGGACTCCGTTAAAGTTGAGGCGGGGCCGGGTGGCATTTTGTACTGGCCGTCGCCTGCGTGGCATATTGCCGAACGGTCAGATGACTTCTCCGTGTCCCTTGGTCTATCTTTGAATTGTTTTCCCAGCATTGCACAGGGTTTGACCCAGCGAGCCGAAATTGATCCATCGGGACTCGTACCACCTGATTTTGACCCTTGCGTAAAATTTAGTCCCGATAATCTGGGCAATTCAGCTGTTGAGTTGCCTCCCGATTTCAAAGCCGCTAGCGTTTTCATGGAGAATCTTAACTGGGAGGTTATCTTTCATAAACAATGGATAAAACTCGTCACTGGATACAACTTTATGTATCCACCTCAACCTGAATTGATGAAGGTCATGCGCCGAGATGCGACAATATCGGGCAACGCAAAATATCCAATAGTAGCAGTAAACCTGGCAGGCGATCAACTTGCGGTTTCAGCGAATGGTCATCTTATTGATCTGCCAAGCAACGATGTCTTCGTGAAGATTATAAAAAAGGTAAATGATGGTCAAAGCGTGAAAGTAACCTCGCTGATACACGACCTCAACTTCGAAATGCAACAGTCGGTACTTCGGCTTTTAAGTTGGCTTGAATCGGTACGCTCGATTAAAGTGTCATCAGTTCGTTAAGCCAATGACATTTTAATAATAAGCTCAAACGCCATCGCTTGTTCATTCAACCCGTTGTCGTAAAGGTTTTTGAGAACTGCATTATAATTCGACTGATTCACGAAGTTCTCGGTTAAAGAAATGCCGGCTTCAAGGTTATATACGGCATGCCACCAGTTGCTCGGGGTATAGATCACTTCACCGGGGCTTTGTATGCCCCATATAGGATTAGTTTTTGAGAGGTAGGGAAATTTATTCAAGTCAGGTTCGAATGGATTCGCGATTCCGTCATACAAAAAATCATAATCATCAGGATGATAAAAAAGCCATAATTTTTTCCCCGAGATGACAGCGTTCCACGCGCTCGTGTTGAAAATATCAAGGTGGATCGATGAAAAGGTGTCCTTCGACGCGAGGTACAACCAAGAAAGGAATGGTCTGCTATCTTCGGGTAGCGCCACGTGCCAACTCTGAAGGTACTCTGGTAACGGGTAGTCATTAATCAATTCGGTGTTCCTGTGAAACTGGCAATTTTTAAGATAGAAGGGGTCGGCGTCATTATTATTACGCATGTATTCAATATATTCAGTGATCGTGAACGACTTGCCTGGTTCGGCCTTGTTTCGGCACTTCTTCGCAAACTGAATGTTGCTGCCAAATTGATCTTGAACATACTCCCACGTCCATTTTGTGGAAGCTGCCCAATCGTCCGTTATGCCTTCCAATATAACGGGCCTCGATTTGAATGCATAGTTGTTAAGGAACTCTGTGACAGATGGCTTGAAGGCACGGTCCATTGGAGTTAAGGTGTTGGTATTGATCATACGTAAAATGGTTAAATGTTGATAGCTGATATTGAGGTATGAAAGTTCATGTTATTACGCGGATATAAAGTAAATAAAAGTAATCAATGCTGATCCTTAGTTTCGAAGACATTTTGATACTATGTAATTAAATCTAGTTTGGATCTCCATGGGGAAGAATTTTGTTGAATACAACAGTTGTTTTTGTAGGTATGGGGTGATTGGCCGTAACATCTACGTAAGAACCGCGGGATAAACTAAGATTAAAAGTTCATCTCCTCACCTGATTTTAGGTAAGATAATGTCTTTCAAAATGAGTTTTAATTTTTTGTGAGGTATGAACGCATTTTGCGGAGACGAGTAGATGCTTTTTCATAAAGTAGTTCACCCTTGATTCACAAATTTCGTTGGCAATCTTTGAAATAGCGTGAGCGAAGCTCGTGACACCAAGCGTGACAAGTTGGCGGCAGCTTTACCTAAGACGTGCCTAAAACATCCGGAGGTATAAGACATTTGTTATTATCATGAACAAATTCTTCAAGGATAATATAAACGTTCTCGTTTTGTCTATGGAAGATTTATTGTCACGGAATTCGCCGTTCCGAACGTAAATATTATTTAATCGGAGCATTACGCATACTTAAACTATCTATTATAGTAGACATTCGCATGAAACCAATTAACCTGTTCTGTTTCCCATTCGCTGGCGGGACCAAGTATTCGTACAACGCATTGCTTCCATACGTGCCATCTTTTATCAAGTTCGTGCCGATTGAACTTCCGGGACGCGGGACTCGCCTTGGCGAGCCGTTGTTGAGTGACATTCATCTTATTGCAGATGATGTGTACAGCCAAGTAAAGAGTAAGCTTATACGACCCTATGCCTTTTACGGTCACAGCATGGGAACCCTGATTGGTTACCTTCTTACAAAAAGAATTATTCAAGACGGATTTGACCATCCTATTCATCTTTTCTTCACGGGTTGTGCCGGGCCTTCCGAGATAGAGTCGCAGCCGAAGTCTTATCATTTGCCTAAGAATCAATTCATTTCCAAATTGAAGAAGATGGGTGGAAGTCCACCAGAAGTACTGGATGATGAGGAATTCATGGACATGTACGAACCCATCCTACGCGCCGATTTTCAGGCGGCAGAAACGTTTTGCTATGTAAAGAGCGATCCTTTCCACATACCCATATGGGTTGCGATTGGTAAGGACGAAGACGCAACAATGCAACAAGCGGAGAGTTGGCGCAAGGAAACTACTGCCAATGTGGAAGTGTTTGAATTCCCAGGAGATCACTTTTTCATCCTCGAACACCAGCAACGTCTTCTTAATATGATTTCTAACGGTCTTGAGAAGGTCGCTGTATAACTCTTGCTCTGATTCATTTTTGATACACCAACAATAACTCCAAAAGCTATGAACTTAAGTTATGTCCAACAGTCCCTTAAATCGGAAAAGGAAAGGTTGAATCTCATCTCACACCCCGCACTTGCGAGATTTAAAGAGAGCAAGTTTACGAAAGAGCAGGTTGCCCTCATTCTCGGACAATGGTACTACCCACTGGAGAACTTCCCGTTTTTCCTATCGGCAAGTATCGCGCACATTCGGATCGCACCCATTCAAACATTTATCTCTGATATCCTGCACGAGGAGTTGGGATGCGGTAATCCTTCGCAATCACATTTAGACCTTTACGTCGCTACGTGTTCGGATGCCGGTATTACCAGCGATATGATTGTTAATCGTCCTCCGTTCAAAGCAACAAGAGAATTGATCGATGGATACAAACGGTCGGTCAAAAAAAGGAATTCCGCTTTAGGATTTATCTATGCCACTGAAGTATGCGATCTTGCCATGGTGTCGTCTATTGGAACTGCGTTGGGTAAGGTAACGGGCAAGACGGTCAAGGAACTGCCTTGGGTTGACATTCACCTCAAGCAGGAGCCCAACCATGTCAATAAGGTCGATCAGGCACTCAATGTCGAACTCTCGCAAGATGATCTTGATGAGATCCTTTCATCGGCGAGGGAAATGTGGAGACTATGGATCAACTTCTTCACTGAGATTGATAAGAATTTAAATCATGGAGAGCCAGCGGTGGCAATCGCTGATTAATTGTTGCGCACCGAATCTATTGGGTTAGCTAGGCTTGCAGTGAGGGCCTTAGTACCAACGGTCAGGAATGTCATTACAAGTATTACAGCAGCTGAGATCGTAAATACATCGACGCTTAGACGTGTTTTATAAGCGAAGTTTTCCAGCCAGAGTAGTATTAGATAGTAAGCTGCGGGGATACCAAAAAGGAATGATAACGCCACAAGTTTCAAGAATCGATTCGTTAACAACAAAACGATTTGCAGAACTGATGACCCAAGGATTTTTCTCACACCGATCTCTTTTATCTTTTGTTCGGCGGTGAAGGATGCAAGCCCATACAGTCCAAGACATCCTATGACAATCGCTAGCGCAGTGAAATACTTGAACAGCAATCCAATCCTGTTTTCCATTTCGTACAATCGCCCAAATTCCTGATCCATAAAAGAAAACTCAAATGGGGCGCCTGGATAAATTTTGTTCCAGGACTTTTGTAGGGATTCCACTGATGCTGAAAGGTCGCTACCCGCAATTCTCGCGTACATCATTTCAGCGTTTTTGTAGTCGTTGCAGATCATTAACGGTTGGATGGTGTCTTTCATCGAACTATACTGGAAGTCCTGAATAACCCCTATTACCTCACGGCTCCTGACCGGCTCTTGTTCGGTAACGATCAAACCAATTGCTTCTTCTGGAGTTTTCTTAAGGTCTCGGACGGCACTTTCGTTGAGAAGGATCGCGCTTGTGTCGCCAGGATTCCCCACCGTGAAAGTCCTTCCAGAGATGATCTTGAGATTAAACATTGTTGGAAAATTAGGCCGCATGTTCAATTGTCGCCATATGTGGGTCGTTTGACCGAGTGTTGGAACAGTGAGCTTTGTGTCGATCCAGTTTGAAGTCTTTTGTCTCGGCAGTTGGGCTCCAAAAGAGACATCGCTGAATCGCGCATCTTTCAAAATGAAATTTCGGAGTGTCTCGAAATTTTTTGGATCGGCCAACCCAAATACACGCACGCAAACAACTTGGTCTTTGTATTCATTTAGTTTGGTAGTATTGACCAATGAGAGTTGCCGCTGTATAACAATCGTTCCGACGATAAGTAGCATGGCGATGCTAAACTGAAACACCACCAGAACCTTTCGGAATATTTCCTGTGTTTTGCTCGATTTAAGTCTCCCGCTGAGGGCTTCGATCGGCCGAAACGAAGAAAGATATAGGCTTGGATAAGTACCTGCACCGACGGCCACAAACAAAGCGATAACGCCAACAAGACTTGCGTATTTGATTTCGAAAAGCACGGTAAAGTCAAAATCTTTGTTTGCTAGTTGGTTAAAGAAAGGAAGAATTAAGATAAAGAGAACGACTGCAATACATAGTGCAATGATTGTTGTCATGAATGATTCTCCGAAGAACTGCAGTACGAGTGAACTCCTCCCAGCGCCCAGTGTCTTTTTAAGGCCGATCTCCTTCACTCGTTTCAGCGACTTGATCGTTGCCATGTTTATATAGTTGATGCAGGCCATCAATAAAATGAGAAGCCCGATCGATCCAAAAATGAAAAGGTAATAGCCGTCGCTTGCTGGTTCAATGCCGGCCACAAATCCAGCAGCAAAATGGATGTCAGTCATTTTAATTGTGCGCGGCCAGATCAACTTGACTGTTTCGGGAGGGAGGTTTTCGACGAATACTCTTTTAAGGCCTTCATCGATTTTCGTCTCGTCGACGCCATCGCGAACTTTAACATACGCGTAAGTAAAGGTATCGCCCCAACTGTTCATACGATCATTGCCGTCCCTTTTCCACAGCGGGTTCAATGCGATATCATTGACAATGAAGTCGGGATGGAAATGGGAATTGGCTGGATAATTTTTCATTACCCCGCCGACTATAAAATGGAAGTCCATTCCGAAGCGAGAGTAGTGAAGAGATTTGTTGAGGGGATCGTCATTCCCAAAGTATTTGGTGGCAGATTTTTCGCTGATGATCACATATCGAGGATCTTTGAGAATAGTCCTCGCTTCTCCGGCGCTTACGAGAGGTACTGCGAAAATGTCCGTGAATGTCGAGTCCACCCAGAAGAATTCCTGTTCGACAAATG
Organism: Chryseolinea sp.; assembly: GCA_039916665.1. Lineage (GTDB taxonomy): Bacteria > Bacteroidota > Bacteroidia > Cytophagales > Cyclobacteriaceae > Chryseolinea. The sequence continues at coordinate 13,020 of JBDSKX010000034.1, forward strand.
ATTTCTGTTCTTCCTCCAATTGTACAATGCCTGCATAACCAAACCGTGAGAACCTTGTGAAGCTCTCTATTTCAGGCATGGTCTCTTTGAGTTTAATAGACCACATGCCAGCGGTTCTTGATTCGATCTCCTCCGCACCATCGCCATATCGATTGTATCCAAATCCGAGTCGATATACCCTCTCGGAATCGGGATGGTGAGAGTCGAAGGTAGATTCGTCAACAATATATAGGGTTATGAGGAGCACAATAGTTAAGCTCAGTGCAATGCCGATAACATTGGTGAACGTAGCAAATTTATTTTGTCGTATCGTTCTGGAGGGAATTTTGAAAAAATGACTGAAGGTATCCATGATTAAAAACTGTTTTTATCTCTGAAATAATAACTGGCTAACTGACGAAATTAGGTAAAACGACTTTAAATGAACAACGGAATTGTATTAATGTTTGATGACGGTTATTTCAAGTATGCCCGCCTTTGTATAAATAGCATCAAAGACAATTATCCAAAACATCCCGAGATACTTGTATTTTATGATGGTAATGATCCGAAGAAAATAGCTTTTCTAAAACGCAAGAATAATTTGAGGATCATGCATTATGAGCCTAATTATGAAAAGTCGATCGGCTTAAAAATGAAGGGATTGAACCTTGGGATTGCCGATAATTATAAAGTCTTCTTCAAGTACTTGCTTTGGACTGATGTTTTTAGTGCGTACGATAATCTTCTGCATCTCGATGCTGACACAATGGTACTTAAGCCGCTTGATCAATTATTTAAAACGAATGAATTTTTCGCCGTCGATAACGGCTATGACTTTCTTTTCAATCAGCACATGGCAAAAAGCCCAAAGTTGATGAGGATGCTTCGTGAAGATAAAATAGAGTATGTGGATCAAAAGATCCAAATGATGAATGCCGGTGTGTTCATGATTCCTAAACGGTACAGGAACGGGAAACAACTTACGCGACTATTAGAACTTACAAAGCGGTACAATCGGCACATGCGCTTCGGAGATCAGAGTGGAATATCACTTTGGTGTCATGTTAACGATATTTCATTCAATCAATTGTTCCAGTATAATTTCGCAGGTTATTATTATACGAATCTCATCGAAAACTTTGACTATTCGAACATACACGTGTTTCATTTCTCGGCAGGATGGAAGCCCGACGGGCCAATATATAAAACTGCCTATTACATCAGTAAACAATTCCTTCACCTTCATGCGAAGGTTCAAAAATACTTGCGTTAATAGATTATGAATATCTCAGACCTTGACATTTTTTCTCCTGACGAGAGACAACATTTATTGAATAATCTCGACAAGACAAACATCCGGTACCCGCTTGACGAGACGATAGTTTCTTTGTTCGCGAAACAGGTTGATAAAACACCTGACAGCGTTGCACTTAAGTTTGGAGAAAAAATCCTTACATACTTAGAGTTGGACGTTGAATCAGGCAGGGTTGCGGCATTGTTGATCCAAAAGGGTGTTAAAAATGAAGAAGTGATCGGCCTGTTTGTGGACCCATCCATCGAAGCAATTATTGGAATGTTGGCAATACAGAAAGCTGGATGTGCTTATTTGCCGATGGATATCGATTATCCACCTGAACGCATCCGCTACACGATACAGGACAGTGGCATCCGAATAGTACTTTGCTCTGCACAGCAGTCAAGCACAGTAAATGACCAATGCGAGACCCTTTGTTTTGAAGATGTCGATGATGAAGCGGAACCTTCATCTGTGACCATCAAACCATCAGACCTTTGTTATGTTATTTATACTTCGGGTTCCACGGGAAATCCGAAGGGCGTTATGATTGAGCATCGAAACGTGGTCAGATTGTTTTTTAATGATGCTTTTCAGTTTGATTTTGGTCCACGTGACGTCTGGATGCTATTCCATAGTCATTGTTTCGATTTCAGTGTTTGGGAGATCTACGGTGCGCTATTGTTTGGTGCTAAACTCGTGATCGTTCCCAAATTGACTGCACGAGATCCGATAGCTTTCGAGCATGTGGATGCGAAGATTAATTTAAGTCCTCCTGACGCTTGTGGTGGTCTGGCTTACCGTCTTTCAATATCTTTCGGTTTCCCATCAAGAATGGTACCATTCAGCAATGCGGGTGTGAATTTCTTGCGATGATACGGCGTTATTCTTGCAAGTTCTCGTGAGGTTATTCTCTTAAGTCGTTGTTATGACCACTATGAATACCGGCTTGTTAATTTCTGAATTGGGCAGCGTCTAATAATAATGGGTTAACCAATTATTTCTTGAATATTCTTGCTGCGATCCAGCGCGGTTGCTTGTGCATTTCTTCTTTTTATTAGGCATCGAATTTCGGAACCTGTTTAAGAGGTATCAGAAAAACATTGAATTAATTTCAGACAACCGCTATTACAAGACAGATGTCTTGCGGGGCATTGGCACCTGTCCTTTGTGCTGTACGGTTTTCAACGAAACGCATGTCGAAAACAAAAAGGACGGTTCCAACTATCTCACTATAGAACACGTCCCACCAAAGTACTTAGGTGGGGAAACCGAAGTATTAACTTGTCACAAGTGCAATAACGCTTTTAGCAAGGCCGATAACCAAATTAAATACATAATCGAGAACACTAGCACGTTGAACCCGGCCGATGAAAGTTGCCTGTTGGACCTGACAAATTGAGGTTCGGAGCAGTAACCACTTTGGACCTTTCAAATAACCTAATTGAATTCAGGTTCAACAGCGCTGAAGATTTGCATAAGATGGTTGAGGCTACCAAGGATTCAAAGGAATTAATGCGGTGCCTCGTTAACGAGACGATTGTCAAGCCTTGCCTGCAGGTCCTCCATGTCTTCGCTGAGTTTTTGTTGAACAATCTTGGCGTAAATCCGCGTTGTGCGAATATCGTTGTGTCCTAAAAACTCCATTGTCGTTTCAATGGGTACCCCATTACTTAGCAGAATCGTTGTCGCACAGGTATGCCGCGCAACGTGTGTTGTTAAAAGTTTTGTTATTCCACAGAGATCAGCTATCTCCTTCAGATATGCATTGTATCTTACGTTGCTATTTACAGGTAATAGCTTATTAAATTTTTTACAATAGGGGTGGTCTTTATACTTTTTCAGAATTGCCAAAGCTTTGGACAGCAAAGGAACATTTTCAACATTGCCCGTTTTTCCACGATCGCGGAGTATCCATAGTTTTTTGTCGATCCCTATGCCAAGGTCTGTTGGTGATAGCGCTTCGACATCTTGGTAAGAGTATCCCGTGTAGCAGCAAAATACAAAGCAATCACGAACCTCATCCAAGCGACTAATGGATATTTCCTTATTCTCGATTGCATCCAGTTCCGCTTGCGTTAGATATTTCCGCTTAACCTTTTTATAACTGCATTTGAAACTCTGAAAAGGATTATGGTGCAAGTCGACCTCGATGGCAACAAAATTCATTACTTGTTTGAGATCCTTAGCGCACTTCATGGCTGTGTTGTGACTAATGCCCCCAACTGTTTGTAGGTAATGCTCAAAGGCCACGATAAAATTCAATTTCATTTCCGAAGGCAGGAGATCTTCTTTCTCGAACTTGTGCCGGATGAAAGCCTGAACCTTTCCATATAAAACTTTGAAGCGTTTATGTCGTCCTTTCTTTTTCAGTTGAGCAGCTGCCTTCTCTTCCTGCATGTGTAGAAATATTCTAAACACATCAAGGAAGCTTTTCTCATTTTCCTTTCTGACTTTTTCGCCTTGAAAGCTTGTCTTTACCATTTCGACTGTGACCTCTTCGTGCGAGGCAAGCATCATATTGAAATGCTTGTTGAGTTCACCCTTTACCATATCAATGTACTCGTTGAGTACGTAGCTGCCGTGAAAGGTTCTTTTTGCTTTGCCTTTTGCAATGTCCCAATGCTCAAGGGCGATGTTCTTTTTCAGGTAGCATTCTGTCCGAACGCCATCAAGGAAAAGGCGCGCGTAAATCGGCACAAGTCCTGCCTGATTGACTTTGTTTTTCTTCACGAAAATGTGAACCGTGAAGTGTTGAAGGAATTTCATAGTCATCAATGTTTTGGTTTAAACTGATTCTCGTTCCTTAAAAAAAGAGCAGTCGAACCGAAAATAGACGGACCATTTTATTTGAATTGATCACTCAATTCTTGGTGTCCGTGTGACCTCTATGAACGGAAAGTCCCAGAGGTCACACAGAGGTCACATTTTTCCTGACTTTTGATGATTTTCTTTGGTGGGCTATAATGCGAAAGCCGCCCAAAATCATATGATTTGAGCGGCTTTCTCTTCCGTTGTGGATAACTTGTGATCCCGCTGGGATTCGAACCCAGGACCCATACATTAAAAGTGTATTGCTCTACCAACTGAGCTACGGAATCTGACGTAGTTCAACTTACCAACCACCGCCCCTCACTGCAAACTACGCACTGCGTGCTTTATCTGAGCTTTTTCGAGGAAACAATCGAAAGTACCAAACCGCGTTTCAACTACAATTTTGCCGTTTTCCGGGCATTTCCGTAATTGAGGTCGCAAAGGTAGCAGGATATGAAAAATATGCAAAGGTGGATTCTTAAAATTGTGCTTGGGTTAATACTGATATCACCCGCCTTTGGCCAGGTTTCCGCTTTCCGCCTGACGAAAGCCGACTCTCTATACGAGAAAAAGCAATACACACAGTCACTGGAACACTACAAAGAGATCCTGGCCTCCAATGAGTATTCGCCAGCTATGTTGCTGAAAATGGCGTACATAGAAGAAGCACAGAATCGCCCGGGTCAATCTTTATATTATTTGAACCTCTATTACATAGCGACAAAGGACAAAAGTGTGCTCGAAAAAATGGACGAGCTGGCCACTAAATTTAATCTCGACGGCTATAATACATCAGACGCGGATTTGGTACTTTCATTTTACCACGACTTTCATGATCAGATATCGATAACCCTTGGAGCCATTGCGATCTTCTGCATGAGCCTGATACTTTTCTGGAAACGCAAAGGAAAGCGAAGTATCGCGATGGGAACATTCTTATTGATTTTGCTCGTGCTGATGGTCGTTCACATAAACCTGGGCGACGAAATTGCAACGGGGATCATAGGCGAACCCAATACTTACCTCATGGATGGTCCGTCGGCAGGCGCATCCGTTGTGTCTGTGATTGCAGAAGGCCACAAACTCGAAATCGTTGGTAAAGTCGATGTGTGGTACCAGGTGAAATGGAACAACAGCACTGTATTCGTGAAAGAGAGGAATCTGCTGCCCGTGGTACTCTGAGAGGGCGACGGCACTTCTAAAGTGTGCGGACGTCAGGAAGTGAACCTTTCCCTATGACACAGCTACCCCGCAGTTACGACGCAGTCGTAGACCGTGCTTACGACGTGCTTATCACGTGCTTGCAGAGTGCTTGCACTTTAGGAACTGAGACAGATAAGGATTGTGTGAAGATGAGTTGTGGATAAAATTTGCAGGCGTGCATAGACCACAGCTTCAATGTAATAATTTTGTTTGAATCGTTCAAACCTGCCTTTTTAATCTACAACATTTAGTTAATTCATAACACTCGTTGCGAAGCTTTCGCCGCGCTTAAGTTAACTCCATAGAACTATGAATTGCAGTAGCAGGTTATTTGCGTCTTGTTCGGGTATCTGGCAGATTGGATTTGTCATATAGTCTTGCTCCCTGGCAAATGCTATCGAAGAATAACGGTAGCAGTCCGATGATTTGATTCGATCGAAGTATCATGTCGTGGAAGTCGATTGCTCAACACAAACTGTTTTTTTTTCGGACAAGTCCTCGTATAGTTTCGCGTCAGCCAAAGTGAACATAAAAAGTTTGTCGTTCACCTTGTTGCTTTCCATAAATCATTTCAGCAATCTTTTGATAAGACAAATGAACGTCTGTCTAAAGAACTCGTATTTCTCTACAAAACCAAGTGCTAACATAGCGGAGAACAGCGGACAAACGAACTGCACTCGCGCAACCCATAATTCATAATTAAATCCCGATTCATAATTTTTTGACACAGCGAAGCGTTGTTCTCTGGTGAAAGCTCAATTGTCGCTGGTATTTGCTGTTTTCTCGGTTTTGTTAGTTAAAGCCCAGGAGGCTTACTGGGATACGTACCTTGCGCGTTACGACAACGGCGTTGGATCGGTTACTTTGAATATGGATTTGATGGAAGTCGCGCCAAAACCTGAATTGCCATTTTTGATTATAACAGGCGTCGATGTCAAAGGATGCACAGGGGAGGGGTTTCCAAAGAAGGATGAATTCAATAAACTTTATAAGATATCCAACGGAGTTAACAAAGTAATTTTTGCGTCGACCCAGGCTGAACTTGCTGGAACCTTTACGTATCAATGCCAACGGCTCGACTATCTGTTTGTTAAGGATACGCTGGCACTCAGGGAAAAGCTGGTACAACACTATAAACGTTCTTGTCAATCATATACCTACCATATCACCATCCGTCGCGATGAGGATTGGGATGCGTATCTGAATTTCTTGTATCCCAATGAAGAGACTAAAGCGTTCATGCAAAATTCGCGGGTAGTGGATCAGATGAAAGGAGCGGGGGATAGACTGGATCAACCCCGTATCATCAGTCATTTGATATACTTCGATAGCGAGGAAGGTCGTTCATTATTTAGCGAGTATGTTACGGGATTGAAATTCAAGGTGGAAATGACACGCGAGACTAAGCAGAAAAAGTATTCATACTTGCTTCAAATTGCACGGCCAGATGTTGCAGATTTCGAAATGATTTCCAAAGTCACGAAAGTACTGCGCGAAAAAGCTGCGGAGTATGGGGGCGAGTACGATGGTTGGACCGCTTCTGTTATTAGTAAGTAGTCCTACTTTGTCATGTTAGTCAACGCACAAGCATTATTATCTTCAAATACTGTTCCCGCTTGGGGGTTGCCTCCAATATCATGTGGCCAATGAATCCGTCGGCCATTATCTGAGTTGAAGTTGCAGTGAATTTACGCGCGCGACTACGACCTGACTATGAAAAGCACGCTTTCACGCGCGCAATGGCACGGTCTGTTTTAATGGCGATTACATTAAAGTATATTGATCCACATGAGAATGGATTTAATCCCAAACATACCGCTCATCGACCGCTATAGCATGGTCTGCTATCGACTGATACTGGAAATATTTTGATCAGGAAAATTGGAGGGTGGAATCAAATGTGTCTGGAATTTGGCGCGCGGCGAAAGACCAACCCTTTCAGGGTTTCAAAAAATGTGTGTGTCCTCACCCCAGGTAGCCCCGACTTCGTCGAGGGCGACCTGGGGCTGCCATGTTTTGACCTTTCAGGTCAACTTAACCAATACAATCCTTGATGAAAGTGTACAGATATTGGTGAACTAGATGACATTGTGCGACGGTATCAGTAGTCACTTCTCGTAGACCAGTTTGGACCATATCCTTCAAATTCAAGGTAGCTTTCCAAAGTAGGAATACCCCATCATGAATA
>JBDSKX010000035.1:0-5949 GCA_039916665.1 Chryseolinea sp.
AAGAGATGATCAATTACTTCGATTATGATTATGCGCAACCACATAATGACGATCCCTTCGCGGTCAACATGGAGATATCATCCGCACCATGGAATGAGAAACATAAACTGGTTCAGATCGGTATTCAGGGCAAGATCATCCCGATGGAAAATCTTCCAGCATCAAACATCGTATTTCTTCTTGATGTATCCGGCTCAATGGGTGAACCCAATAAACTTCCCTTGTTGAAGAGCTCTCTGAAAATGCTGGTGGATCAACTACGTGAACAGGATCACGTAGCGATTGTGGTATACGCTGGTGCAGCCGGACTTGTTCTCGAACCAACCTCAGGATCCGATAAAAAAACTATCATTGACGCTTTGGATCATCTTGAAGCAGGTGGATCAACCGCTGGCGGTGAAGGAATAAATCTCGCTTACGCCGTTGCTAAAGAGCACTTCAAGGCAAATGGCAACAATAGAATTATTCTTGCTACCGATGGTGACTTTAACATCGGGGAATCGAGCGATGCCTCGATGGAAAGACTCATTGAACAAAAGCGCAAAGACGGAATATTCCTTACTGTATTGGGCTACGGGATGGGTAACTACAAGGATTCCAAAATGGAAACACTTGCCGACAAAGGCAATGGTAACTATGCCTACATCGACAACATCTCAGAAGCAAGAAAAGTACTCGTAAATGAATTTGGTGGAACACTTTTCACAATCGCTAAAGACGTAAAGATCCAGGTAGAATTCAATCCTGCACTGGTTCAGGCTTATCGATTGGTTGGCTATGAAAATAGAATGATGAAGAATGAAGAGTTTAACGATGACAAAAAAGATGCTGGTGAACTTGGATCAGGACATACAGTGACTGCGTTGTATGAGATCGTTCCAGCGGGTGTTGAATTTAGATCTCCAGGTATTGATGCATTGAAATATCAGATTGTGAAAATCGATCCAAAGGTGTCAAATACAAAAGAACTGATGACCGTGAAGTTGAGGTATAAGAAACCCAATGAAGACGTGAGCAAACTGATTGTTCATCCGCTTGTTGATAACCAGATTGCCTTCAACAAAACCAGCGAAAACTTCAGATGGGCTGCTTCAGTTGCTTCGTTCGGCATGCTGCTTCGCGAGTCTGAGTTTGTGAAAGACTATACTTTCTATCAGGTGATTAAAATGGCGGAAGAATCGAAGGGAGCTGATAAGGAAGGGTATAGAATGGAGTTTATTAATATGGTGAGGTCGATGGGCGCGATGGCGAGGAGGTAGAAAGAAATTTACCGCAATGACGCAACGGTCGCAATGAAATGGAAAAAAGGAATCCATCTTACATTGTGACCTTTGCGTCATAGAATCTTTGCGGTGAAAATGTATTCCATTAATTCCCCGTCCTCAAATAGCGCACCTTCTTATCCACAAAATACTTATCAACCAACTTCTTTAACCTTCTGTTACTATTCTTCTTAATTCGTTTCTCCGGAATAGTGCTGAAATCAATCGACTTGAATTTTTCGATGATCTCTTTTTCGGTAAGACATTGAAGATTATTCGAAAGGAAGAAATTGAAGATCATTTCATTCCATTCATCCTTGTTCGACCAGTAGTGTGCAATGAAAGGACTTAATGGTTCAAGTCCATAGAATTTTTTTAATCCAACGCTAAGACTGAATTGTTCGATTAATACAGTGTGTGCCTTTTCCTCCAACATCTTGTCACACATTTTGAGGATTAATTCTATATCGGCGCATTGGTGGGTGTTGGGTATCAATACAGCGCCTGCATTCCACATCTCATAAGTGGAGAACGGTTTTATTCCATCAAAAGTAATGTGCTTTATTCCATCTTCGAACCTTCCGGCTGTTTTTGTCCCAACCTGTGCAAGCGTCCCTTCACTTTCATGCATGCCCGCATGGCCGTTGGCGATGATATCGGCAGCCCTAGAAAAGTTGTTATATAAGATCGTATCGGTATCGAGATACAGAACGGCTTCACCCGGATGTTTACGACACATTAGCTCGATCGACTTTAGTTTAATACGCCATGAAAATGAATATTTACCTTGCCACTCTGATAGAATTTGTGATGTAACAGGAATAATATTGATGTGCTTTTCGATATTCTTGTAAAAAAGAGGCTGGTCAGTGATCACATTGATCGACTTGATGGGTGCATTGCGAGCGAGAAAGGAGTAAATCGAAAAGTAAGCCTGAACGTGATTTTTTTCGTTAGGTCCGTAAGTAATGTATACAAGGTGCATTGTGGGATACCTTTATATGCTAACAATGAATGCAAAGCTAGTTGATATCCTTGAAAAGTGAGTATCATTCCCGAATACTGTAATTTATGAATTCATTGTCCGTGGTTATGATATCCAAGAACGGAATGCCCGTCGTTCTTGATGCTTTGAAGAGTGCGAAAAATATTACCACGGATATTATCCTGATGGATAGCGGTAGCACAGACGGGACACAAGCATGTGCCCGTGAACTTGGTGTCAAAGTAATTGATACAAGTTGGAATGGATTCGGCGCGACCCGGAATGAAGGCGCAAGTCATGCCTCGAATGAATTTATTCTTTACCTCGACGCCGACGAAATCATCACGCCGGCACTCGCAAAGGCGCTCATGTCAATGACATTTCATCGCGATGTTTTATATGGTTTCCGTAGAAGAAACTTCGTGGGTAGCACGGAGATACGACATGGTGAATGGGCGCACGATATCGTTTACAGATTGCACCATCAATCCAATGGGAAATGGTCCCTCGATGATGTTCATGAGACCATTATTGTCGATACAAGAAAACGAGAAATAATAAATAGATCACTGTTTCATTATACGACTGGTTCTATAGAGGAATATGCTCTAAAGCTGGAACGCTATGCGGGTTTAAGTGCCGAGAAATACTTTAATCAAAATAAATCAGCTGGTCCTTTAAAGCCATTTCTTGCAGCGGCATTCAATTTTACAAAGAACTATCTATTCCGACTTGGTCTTTTGGACGGTGTTCTGGGATGGGAGTTGGCCGTATTGCACGCTAAATACACCTCAGCGAAGTATAAAAAGCTTCGCAAAATGTATGAAACACATTAGCCGATCAGGGTTAAAATATCTATTTTTGAGCCCCAATGGAACCAGAAGAAGAGGCAATCGAGGCGCCCAGACATCATTATTCTAAGGCTGAGAAGGAAAATATCTTCGATCACGAGTTTATGCCGCACATTAACTCGATGTACAACTTTGGGTACAGGTTAACGCTGGACCAGGATGATTCAAAAGATCTCGTACAGGATACCTATCTAAAAGCTTATCGGTTCATCGATTCGTTTCAGCAGGGAACTAATGCCAAGGCATGGCTGTTCCGGATTTTGAAGAATAGCTTTATCAATGATTACCGGAAGAAAAGTAAGGAACCTTCTAAGGTAGATTATCAAGAGGTAGAAAGTTATTATAACTCCGAGGAAGTTGACAGGCAAATAACTCCCGATCTGCGCGTGGAGGCGCTTAAGGATATGATCGGAGATGAGATTTCGAACGCCTTAAACGCTCTGGACGTAGATTTCAGGACAGTAATTATACTATGCGATCTGGAAGGATTTAAGTACGATGAGATGGCAAAGATTCTTGACATTCCCATTGGAACAGTTCGAAGCCGGTTGCACAGAGCCAGAAATCTTCTGAAAGAAAAACTTAGTGAATACGCCAAAGAAATGGGTTATAAAACTGCTTGAGCCATGAGTAATTCTGAACAGCGCCCTATGAAGTCCGACTGCGAGAACAAACGCGAATGCATGCAAATGCTTCAGCTCATTGTTGACGGAGAAGCATCTTCCGAACAAAAGGAACATTTTTTAAAGCATCACCTTGAAGAATGTATGCCTTGCTTCCAAAATTATCAGCTTGAGGTCGCTATTCGCCAGCTTCTGAAAACCAAATGTACTGACCAGTGTCCGCAAGAACTTGTCGATAGCATTAAAGCCAAAGTCATTCAAAATCTGACGCATTAATGGCTGGGAGGGCGCTTATTTTTTCAGCTCCTTCCGGATCGGGTAAAACCACCATTGTCAAACATCTGCTCGATAAGAATTCTGATCTGGGATTTTCTATCTCTGCGTCTACGCGCGACAGGAGAGGAAGAACTGAATCAAATGGGAAAGATTATTATTTCCTGTCGCCAATAGAATTCAAACAAAAGATCGATGATGATGCATTCATCGAATGGGAGGAAGTATACGAAGGAAATTTCTATGGTACTCTGAAATCTGAAATCGAAAGAATCTGGAGTGAAGGCAAGGATGTGATATTCGATGTCGACGTCAAAGGAGGACTCAATCTCAAAAGATATTTTGGAGACAAAGCTTTAGCAGTGTTTGTCAAGGTCCCATCTCTGGAGGTGCTTAGCGAGCGATTGAAGGATCGCGGCACAGAGTCGGAAGAAAGCCTTTCAAGGCGTCTCTTCAAAGCGAACTTTGAAACGTCATTCCAGGATGAATTTGACGTTGTTCTGGTGAATGAAGCATTAAGCAAATCGTTGCGCGAGGCGCAGCAGCTGTACGATTCCTTTAAGAAATCCTAAATTTTGATTTCAGGTATGAGCGAACCCCAAAAGATCGGTCTCTTCTTTGGTTCATTCAACCCTATCCATATGGGCCACCTCATCATTGCGAATGTGATAGTGGAAACAACTGACATCAAGAAAGTCTGGTTCGTGGTGACACCTCAGAATCCTTTCAAACCCGCCAAGGGACTTTTGCATGAACACGACCGTTACGATATGGTTAAAGCAGCGACTGACGACAATTATAAGTTCGAAGTCTCGGATGTTGAGTTCCACTTAACGAAACCCAGCTATACTATTCATACGTTAGTACACCTTACGGAGAAACATCCTGGGAAAGAGTTCAGGATTATTATGGGTGCAGACAATCTGGAGAATTTCAAAAAGTGGAAAAATGCCCATCAGATCCTGGATAATTACGGACTCTATATTTATCCCCGGCCTGGGGCGCAACCTTCTGAGCTCTCAGCGCATCCTCATATTACCACGGTGGAAGCGCCCATGTTAGATATCTCCGCGACATTTATACGTAGTTGTATCCGAAACAAACAATCTGTGCGTTATCTTGTTCCAGATGCTGTGGACGAAATGATCAGGGGTAGAGGTTTTTATCTGGATTGACAAAATTTCTAGCGTCTTGATGAGATTTCTTACAGTATTATTGATTTCCTGTGTTACGATTCTCACGTGCTTCGTAACATCTTCTCTTGCCACAGAATTTATTGGCGGTGTTCGCGGGTCAGTCAAGAATGAAAAGGGGGAACCTATGCCCTACACCACGATCTTTGTCAAGCAAATTGGCAGCGGTACGGTTGCTAATTCTGATGGCTCCTATGAGATGTCCCTTGCGCCGGGAACCTACGAGATATCATTTCAATTTTTAGGATACGAGACTGCTGTCTTGAAAGTCGAGATCACCGATGCTTTCAAAGAGACTGACATTGTCTTAAAAGAACAACCCAAACTGCTCGAGGCGGTCATTATCAATAGCAATGCTGAAGATCCGGCTTACACGATCATGCGTAAAGCAATTGCCAAGGCAAAATATCATCAGCAACAGATTGATCGATATACTGCGCGCGTCTATATGAAAGGTACGGGCCAACTCAAGGACTATCCGTGGCTTGCTAAAAAAGCAATTGAAAAAGAAGGGATTAAAAAAGGGGAAGTATTTGTTACCGAGTCGATCAGTGAAATCACATACACACGACCCAGGAAATTTGAAGAGAAAGTGATTTCTATCCGAAGCGATGGAAAAGACAATAACACCAACCCCAATCAATATATCTTCGGAAGTTTTTATGAGCCAGAAATAGCGGAAACTATCTCACCCCTTTCGCCAAAAGCATTTTCATACTACAAATTTGAATACCTCGGAACTTTCAAGGACCGGAACTATGA
>JBDSKX010000036.1:0-29602 GCA_039916665.1 Chryseolinea sp.
CAGGTCCAGATAATGAAGCAATGTTTATTAATATACATTTCTTACAAAACGTTTATGACAACATTTCTTAAATTATATTGAACAATCAATTAACCGCCGACCGTAGAAGATTATGCTCATTTATGGAGGCAGAGGTTTGATTAACAACAAATATGTGCTCGCGTTTGAAACGCCTTGAAGCCACAACATTCGCCCCTTACGTGTTGATTTTTTCTGGGGATTGAGATTGCGGTCTCGCTGTCCTGACTTTGAAGAGAACAGAGGTTTCCCAATACTGACTTGTCGGTGACGCATGACAGTGCCGGACACTTGCTTCGCAATAATCGGCAGTTGGTTCATTCTGCCCAAAGGAACCTCCGCATCACTATATTCCATCTCATAAAAGTGTCCTCGCTACACAACTGGATTTTTATTAAATTACTTGACCTATGAAATCCGCCCTTCCGATCTTCGTTTCTTTCCTGCTTTCAATTGGTTTAATGTCATGCGGAAAAAAGTATGGCGATGAAACTCCAAGCATCTCATCCAAGAAAGGAAAAGTCGATTTTAACTTTCAGGTCAAGCCTATCCTTTCCGACAAATGCTTTGCTTGTCATGGACCCGATGCAAAAAAACGTCAGGCAGATTTTAGATTAGACAATGAGGAAGGTGCACTCAAGGCATTGAAATCAGATCCCAATCATTTTGCAATTGTGAAGGGTAATGCTGATCAAAGTCTCTTGTTGAAGAGAATTATGTCGGACGATCCGCTTGTTCAAATGCCTCCACCTGAATCGCACCTCATACTTACTGAAGATGAAAAGAATATTCTTAAGAAATGGATCGTGCAAGGCGCTGAATACAAGAAGCACTGGGCGCTCACACCGCCAAAGAGACCAGAGGTCCCTGAAGCATGCGAAGGGTGCAAGAATGAGATTGATAATTTTATCCGTGCAAAGCTCACCGAAGTTGGACTAGACCCGAGCCCTGCTGCCGACAAAGAGCGGCTGATCCGTCGCGTAAGTTTTGACCTGACGGGTTTACCACCTACCCTGGAACAAGTCGATGCATATCTGAAAAATGAATTGCCCGGCGCTTATGAAACAGTTGTCGATCAGCTTCTGGCATCGCCATCATACGGTGAACGTTGGGCCAACTACTGGTTGGATGTTAGCCGCTATGGCGACACGCATGGTTATCAGGATGATCTTCCGCGTGTAATGTGGCCGTGGCGTGATTGGGTTATTCATGCGTTTAACCAAAATCTATCGTACGACAAGTTTGTTACCTGGCAGTTGGCTGGCGATCTTTTGCCTAACGCAACACGAGAACAAATACTCGCCACTGGTTTTAATCGCAATCATAAGATCACACAAGAAGGTGGCGCTATTCCTGAAGAATATCGCAATGAATATGTTGTTGATCGCACGAATACATTTGGAAAAGCTTTTCTGGGGATAAGTCTTGAATGCAGCCGTTGTCATGATCACAAATATGATCCTGTCGCACAAAAGGATTTTTATTCCACCTATGCATTCTTTAATCAAGCCAACGAAAAAGGTCTGATAAACTATGGAGAATTGCCAAAGCCCAATATTGCCATCACGCAGACTGACATCGACGGCATTCTGAATTTCATCAACGGTAAGACTATTGGCGTGAAAGATACGGTGAAGGTTATGATAATGAGTGACGGGCAGCCAAGAAAGACTTTTGTGCTCAATCGTGGTCAATACGATGAACCGACAGACGTAGAGGTCTATGCATCTGCTCCGCCGATGATTATGCCTTATCTCAAGGAGTTTGAAAACAATCGCCTGGGTCTTGCAAAATGGTTGTTCCATTCTGATAATCCACTTGCGTCCAGGGTGATCGTCAACCGCCTCTGGCAGGAAATTTTTGGAAGAGGTATCGTCGCTACTTCCGATGACTTTGGCAACCAGGGAAGTCTGCCTACTCACCCCGAGTTGCTGGATTATCTGGCTGTTGAGTTCAGAGAAAAAGGATGGGACATGAAATCGATGTTGAAGCTAATGGTGATGTCATCCACCTACCAGCAATCGTCTACCACAAGTAAGAAACTCAGAGAGCGAGATCCGTCAAATATCTGGCTCGCGAGAAGCTCCCGTTATAGGTTAAGCTCTGAAATGATCAGAGATAATATTCTGTTCTCGAGCGGACTGTTACACCAGGAGTTGGGCGGACCTAGTGTGAAGCCCTATCAGCCAGACGGTCTTTGGGAAGCAATTTCTGTGGGTATTAAGGGAAGAGGAGAAACAGAATATATCGCCGATAAAGGCGATAAACTTTACAGACGAAGTCTTTATACATATTGGCGAAAGACCATTCCGCCACCTTCGATGTTAGTCTTCGATGCGCCCTTGAAAGAATTTTGTGAAGTAAAGCGGGTTCGCACCAGCACACCGCTGCAGGCGCTTAATCTTTTGAACGATCCGCAGATGTTGGAGGCGGCACGAATATTGGGAACAAAATTAGTTGAATTGAAAGGTCTGTCATTGGAAGGCAAAGTAACACTCGCATTCCGAAAAATTATCAGCAGACAGCCATCACAAAGTGAGATTGATATTTTAATGAAAGGTTATCAGGAAGAACACGACCGGTATGTCGCGGAGCCTGCAGCAGCGAAAAAATTTCTAACCGTGGGTGACTATCCCCAAAACAAAACGCTGGATCCTTTGGAATGCGCAGCAATGATGCACGTTGTGACGATCATTTATAATCTTGATGAAGCTATCAGTAAATCTTAAAGATCATGGCAAACGAATTCTTACGGCATTCACTCAACATCAACCGACGCACCTTTTTAGGTAATGCAAGTATCGGGATTGGAGGTTTGGCATTGGGGTCATTGCTTATGCCTGATTTGTTCAGCAGCAAAGGCGAGGAAGAAGCTTTGCCTTTTGGTGTTACACATTTTGCGCCCAAGGCTAAACGAGTTATTTATCTTTTTCAAAGCGGCGCGCCCTCGCAGTTGGAGTTGTTTGATCATAAGCCGTTGCTGATGAAAATGCAAGGTCAGGATTTACCGGCTTCCGTACGCAATGGACAACGGCTGACAGGGATGACTGCTAACCAAAAGTCATTTCCTTTGATACCCTCGTTTTCGGGTTTTCAACAGCATGGTTCGAACGGAACATGGATGGGCGACTTGCTTCCTTTTACTTCCAAAATCGTAGATGATATCTGTATCGTGCGGAGTATGTATACCGAAGCGATCAATCACGATCCTGCGGTTTCGTTTTTTCAAACCGGCAATCAGCAGCCGGGCAGACCTGCGATGGGTTCATGGTTAAGTTATGGACTTGGCAGCGAGAACAAGAACCTGCCTGCATTTTGTGTTTTGCTTTCACGTGGTAAAGGCGATATTCAGCCATTGGCATCGCGTAACTGGGGAAATGGATTTTTGGATTCAATACATCAGGGTGTGCATCTTCAATCGGGCGCTAATCCGGTTTTGTATCTGCAGAACCCTCCAGGAACGGATAAACAAAGTCGCGGAAAAATGCTTGATCATGTTGCAGCGCTGAACCGTATACAGGAAGAAGAATTTGGCGACCCGGAGATTACTGCGCGCATTGCTCAGTATGAAATGGCTTATAGGATGCAGACCTCTGTTCCGGATGTGATGGATTTTTCAGATGAACCAGAGAGTTCATTCAAATTATACGGCGCTGATTCCCTTCAACCTGGAACATATGCGGCCAATTGTTTGCTTGCGAGAAGACTGTCGGAGCGCGGCGTGCGCTTCATTCAACTGTATCACATGGGTTGGGATGCTCACTCCGATTTGCCTGACCGCACGCGAAATTTTACGAAGAATGTTGACCAGGCCTCCGCTGCGTTGGTGCAGGATCTGAAGAACCGTGGTATGCTCGATGAAACGCTCGTTATATGGGGTGGCGAATTCGGAAGAACAAATTATTGCCAAGGCGCATTCAAGTCTGATAATTATGGACGCGATCACCACCCAAGATGTTTTAGTATCTGGATGGCGGGAGGCGGTGTGAAACCGGGACTCGTGTATGGAGAGACTGATGAACTTGGATATAATATTGTGAAAGATCCTGTCCATGTTCATGATTTTCAGGCCACGGTACTAAATCTGTTCGGCTATGATCATGAAAAACTTATATACAAGCACCAGGGAAGACGATACCGTTTGACCGATGTAAGCGGGCATGTTGTAAAAGGAATCCTCGCCTGATCTTGAAACAAATAAATTCATCACCACTCAAGCTTGTTTTTTTTGGCGTATATACGTGGCGTTGAATATAACAAAGTGGACCTAGCCTAATTCCAGAATGATTTTTCTCCGCCAGATTACCTTATCGCTGACGCTTTTTCTTAACGCCCTTCTGGTTTTTATTTCTTTTTTTGAGGATAAAGTTCGCGTTCCAGTTTTTCTGCAGGTAACGGGGAGGTTGCATCCGGCGATCGTACATTTTCCACTGGCACTTCTTTTTATTGTAATCTTTATTGAGTGGCTTTCTTCAAGCAAAAAATTTCAGCACCCGCTCATTGTTGAGATCAATGATTACATGTTGTACGCATTCTCGTTGAGTGCGGTATTGGGCGCACTCTTTGGATTTTTTCTTTATAAGGAAGGTGGATATCAGGGAGAAGACATCAATCTGCATCGATGGTTGGGTACCACAGTTTCGATTTTATCCGCTTTCATTCTTATTCTGCGAAAATCCTACAAGGCTTATTACTATGGATTTCTGGCTATAACCGCAGTATGTCTCACAGTCGCGGGTCATATCGGCTCGGAAGTGACACATGGCAAAGGATTTGTTATGGAACCTGTTCGCAGACAACAAAAAAGAATAGAGATTGAAAACCCTGACAGCGCGGTTGTTTTTCGTGACGTGATCCAACCCATCCTGAACGAAAAATGTGTGAGTTGTCACAATGCCAACAAGGCAAAAAATGATCTCATTCTTACGGATTACAAAGATATCTTGAACGGCGGTGAAAATTCCGGCGCTATAGTGACAGGAGCAGCGGAAAAAAGTCTTGTGTATAAATATGTAAGACTTCCGATGTCCGACACGCTTCATATGCCTCCGGAAGGAAAATTGCAGTTGGATAGAGAAGAGATAAAACTCATTGGATGGTGGATCAACAGTGGAGCAAACGAACATGAAAAGTATGTTCACATGAACAAAGTCGACAGTATACAGACAATCATGCTTTCGAAATTTCAGCCCAAGAAAGGTCTGGACCTCTTGAATATTTCTTTTGCGGATCCATCAAAGATCAAATCGTTGAGCAATCCGTATCGCAATGTTTCTCAGATCTCTAAAGTGAAGCCCTACATCGCCGTGTTTCTCGGCAGCAAAAAGGACTTCACAGCCAATGATCTCAAGGAACTGAATGGTATTTCACAGCAAATCGTTTCTATAGACCTTGGTAATTCTGCAATTACAGACGCCGACGTAAAAACGTTGAGCGAATTCCCGCATCTTCAGAAACTTCATCTTCAAAATACTTCCATCCACGACGTTGGTGTTAAGAATCTGCGGAGTCTGCAATATCTCGAATTTTTAAATCTTTCTGGAACAAAAATCACGGGCAAGACGCTGGATGAAATTTCGGAATGGAACCATGTAAAGAAGTTGTACATCTACAATACCTCAGTTGAAACTGCGTCCATTGAAAACCTGCGAAAAGCAAATTCGCTGGTTGAAGTATTCAACACTCAGCTTGATCTAACGGATAGTATATACAACGCCAAGCTTACAGCGCCGATCATTAAAATTGATAGTCAGTTTTTCCGCAGTCGGGCAATGGTTGAAATCAAGCCTTCACGGGGAAAGGTGAATTACTATTACACATTGGACGGAATTGAACCAACGTCGGGCGCAGCGCATTATACTGTGCCTTTTGAGATCAAGCAAACTGTCATCTTGAAAATTGTCGCTACGATGAAAGGATGGGGCGATAGCAAAGTGGTGACCTATCAATTGATGAAGGTGGGAATAACACCTGATGTCATTGAACTAGAAACCAATGCAGATCCCAAATTGTCGGCAAAGAAGGATAGTGTACTTGTTGACGGCAAATCGGGAAGTCTTGATCGCGGCGACAAGGCATATCTGGCATTCGTGACAAAGGACTTTGATGCAATTTTTCAAACAAAGAATTCTGTCAAAGTTTCCCAGGTCGCTTTAAGTTTTTTACAAGATATGAACCAGGGCGTCTATGCGCCAGAGTATGTTGAGATATGGGGTGGAATGGAAAAGAATAAACTGGAAAAACTTGGTAAAGTATCGATTGCTCAAACTGAGAATAAATCAGCGGAAAAGGGCCTGAGTATGATCAGCTTCGCTGGACATGAACTGAAATTCTTAAGAGTTAAAGCAAAGAACGTTGGCATATTGCCAACAAAGCATCCCTTGATCAAAACGGCAAAGGCGACGCTGTGCATTGATGAGGTGACGATTAACTGACGAGTCGGTTACTTCTTCACGACCACAATCTTCTCTCCACGTATTGCTCTGCCATCAGCAGTTATTCCTTCCACGACGATCCGGTACCTTGTTGGTAGGTCTGCAGCCCAGAACTTTATGTACAATGGTTGCTTACCATCTGTTTCGAGAGATGGATTCCAATATAAGGTTGTCCGATCGTCAGGGATGTCTTTGTTTTGCTCAGGATTAGAATAGTCAGCTGAAGAAAATTTTGAAGTTCTTGAAAAGCCTTTAAGGTTTAATGGTTCCTTTCTGCGAAGGTCGTATGCTTCCTGATGTTTGGTAGTGTTAGTACCCGGTCTTCTCGTAACGATTGCGATAACCCCCCCAGCCCCGCGGGCGCCATAAATCGCAGAGTTTCCATACAACGTTACATCTACCCGCTCTACCATGTCAGGCGTTAAGGCAGAGATTTGATCTGCCAATGGCTGCTGGGAATCATCCAATGCTATGCCGTCAATTAATACCAATGGTTCTGAGCCTCTGATGCTGCCAGGCCCTAAAAACTGTAAGATTCGAACGACGACACCATCACTCACCCTTGTCAGAATCCTAAGACCGGGTACTCTGCTTTGTATGGCATACAGAATATCCACCGGATTTCTCTCCCTCAACCAGTTACCATCGACCGTATAGTCAACGGTTCCAAATGACCTCTGTGAGTCAGCGATTCGATTTTCGCTAATGGTTATACTTTTTAAAAGTGTAGTCCCATTTTCAACATCTCCTTTGTACACACGCTTCTGCAACGGAATGCTGTACACATTCAATGCCAGTGGTCGCGATCCGCTCGTTTGTGGCGATACGTGGGTTGTGTCATACGTAATCGATCCATAGCGGCCGTTGGGAACTTTGGCGATGTAAGACAAACGGGCTGTATCATAGACTAAGAGGTCAGGAATAAAAAAAGTCCCATCGGTTTTGGTCGTGACTGTGAAAGTTTTTTCAAGACCAGCTTCCACGAAAATGAGATGTGCCAAAGTATGATTTTTCCCACTCACAAATCTTCCCGATAGATCAAATCCTTTTTGGATAGCTAAGAACTTGTTTTTATCCAATGCGTTCATCGCCACTTCTGGCAGATGACAACTACTGGTAATGCCGGATTCATTTACGGCCGGCTGAGCCTGATTCAAGTCTGTAACTGATATCGAAAGACTGGCTTTTAAAGTGTCGCCGAGTTCGCCCATGGGAGTGATCGTGACATCAATGCTTTCTCTGGGATTGTAATCGCCTTTATTGGTTGAGATGCTGATGCCTTCGTCCCCACTGTATTCATAAGCCTCTGTCCTAACCGATTCATTAAGACTTAATATTTTGATTGATTTTTTGAATACGAATGCGGTATCAAAGTTAAGCATCCATCGTGTGTATGCTCTTAAGGTATAGTCGCCGCTGCCTAAATGACTGTCGAGCGGAATGTCTCCAATAGACATTCCATTTTTAATATCACAGGCTTTATAAGCCACAACTGAATTTTTTGAATCGACAATGTCAACATGCAACACGCGGCTTAACGAATCTCGAAATGCCGGAAGGGCATAGATCATATATGATTTAAACCATAGAGTCTCGCCGGGATAATAGTATGCGCGATCAGTCTGCACATAAGATTTCTCAGCGAAGTTATTAAGCTGCCCAGGTTTAAATACGAGTGCAGGTCTGTAAATCAACTTGGTTAAATCCGGATGATAATTGCTGGGAAGAAGGTGTGCTACTCTCTCGTCCAGCATGTGTCCAGAAAGAAGCATTTGATCCGGATTGAGAACTGAACCATCGTGATTAACCAACAGATCTTTCCTGTCTCTCATCTCTATCCAGCTTATGGGGTTATTGATATCGACATAGATTTTTGGGGCCACATATTTGCGTTGATACTGTATCTCCAGGCGTCGCGGTAATTTGATAATAAATGCAATCGAATCTTCTAATCGCTGTACTTTGTCCTTCATTTTATACACAGCGATCGTCTGGTTGAGGTCTTTTGTAAATCTGTGTAATCGCGCAATTTCTTTCTGCCCGGTGATATCGGAGTAGGTCGCGTAGCCATTTTCAACATCATTTTTTGAAATTACGGACTTTAAGAAATGATTGAGCGATCCGGCATAAGCATAGCGTCTATTTTTTGTCCACTGCTTCGCCATTAAGGTGTCTGTGGTATTAATTTCTTCGAACCTCACGTTGCCTTTACAAGAGAAATTTTTCAGATTATAAGTCAGTAGCTCAAGATCGTAATACACTTTGTATCCGAGATAAAGGTTCTCAATTTCTAAAGGTTCTTCACTATGTGCCGTGAAAGTCCCATCTTTCTCTCTGGAAAATTCCAAACTATAGGGATTGATAATCTTGCACAGATTGGCGTCATCTGTTTGGCCAAAAAAGAAAGTCTTAAACTTTTTGAAATCCGCATCCCAATCGTGAACCCTCTGGCCAACGATTTCAACCGCTTTGAGTGTTTGTACTTTCAGATTTATTGTAACGGTAGTCTCAATGCTGTCGTGAATATGTAAAATACTTCTGC
The DNA here is from genome assembly GCA_039916665.1 of Chryseolinea sp. Lineage (GTDB taxonomy): Bacteria > Bacteroidota > Bacteroidia > Cytophagales > Cyclobacteriaceae > Chryseolinea. Next base: position 8,995 of record JBDSKX010000036.1, read on the forward strand.
TGACGTCGTAACCTGCGTAGGAAACCAGCAGTTCATAATTTCCAACAGCGATATTCGGATCTCGAATTCTCCTTTGTCATTGGCGTACGTCCCTAACGTTGTTCCGTTAATGTAAGCGCTGGCGTAGGCTAGGGGAGTCTTAGAATACGTGTCCAATACTTTACCTTTCACTTTCCCTTGAGAAAAAGCGTCAAGTGTGGCGACAGTCAAAGCCAAAATGACAACAACGGACCTCGTAAGCATTTCGAAGGCAATTTGGATGGCGTGACCAAATTAACAACTAAACGGGTAATGGTCAATCGTGTGCTTTGTGCTGATGAGGCCGGAAGATCAAATTGATGATCGGCAAAATGCGAATGGGGTGATTTTGGATTTCGCTTTTTCAGCCTTTAATGGTTTTATCGCTGTATCTTGCCCTACCAAAATATTAAATGTCACACATCAAGTTCAATTCGGCGATCAGACTAACTACTGCTCAGGAAAAAATCGCGGAGGCAAAAATTGAGAGGTTCTCAGATGCGGTCACGTTGATTCTGCAAAGCGAAGCTGCGGCTAAAATGAAGAAGCTTGTATACGTTTTTATAGGTGTTGAGCAACTAACGCCGTCATTATTTAAGTACTCCATCGACGATAGCCGGGATAAAATATCTGAAGGCGCGCGATTGTTAATCAAAACAAAGTTCGAAGAAATATTCATCCCCGCCTCAGGTAAGTAAGCCATTTGCATAGACTTCTTGATGCGACGCACGCCTATCTCCGTCATTCTGAGCGGTTGATGTTTGTGGATACGAAGAAGAATTTTTCCCGATACCTTCTCAGGCAGTTGGTACGTGCGCGTTTCATCGCGAAGAAACTGCTTCCTTCGACTGGTTACGCAAAAGGTAATTTTCCGTCATTACGAGACAAGAGCAGTTTCTTCGCGACTGCAAGTCTGCGTATCTAGGTCAATTGAATGTTTGCGATAGAGCGTTTTCTTCCTGGGAGCAAATTGAACGCTCAGAATGACGGATCGTGGGTGGCGTATGGGCTATAGTCTTTCGCCTGATAATTCAGCGGTACGCTTAGGATGACGGAGTGAGGGTGGCGTATGGGCCTATAGATTTCACTCTGATAAAGCACCAGTACGCTCTGGATGACGGAGTGAGGGGCGTGATATTGAGTTCCCGTCTCGTTGTTATTACCTTTCCTTGAAAATCTGAGATTCCATGGATGTAATTAATCCCGACCTCCAGCGTTATGCTGAGGATCACACTTCGACTGAGTCAAATCTGCTGAAGAGAATCAACCGTGACACACATGCCAAGGTAATGGCGCCGCGAATGCTCTCGGGCCATTTACAGGGCAGATTGTTGTCTATGATCAGCAAAATGATCAGGCCGCGAAGAATTCTGGAAATAGGTACCTATACAGGATACTCCGGCATTTGTCTCGCCGAGGGATTGACGAATGATGGACATATGACTACGATTGATATCAACGAAGAACTTGAATCGAGTGTCAGAGCAAACTTTGCAGAAGCAGGCTTATCAAATAAGATCACGTATGTCATTGGCAACGCCAGCATCATTCTACCGACACTGACAGAAGAATTTGATCTCGTATTCATTGATGCTGATAAAGAGAATTACGCGAACTATTACAATATGATTATCGACAAAGTGAAGCCTGGTGGTCTGATTCTGGCTGACAACGTTTTGTGGAGTGGAAAAGTGCTACTTGAAAAAAAAGATAAGGATACCAGGGCCATTGTGAGCTTCAATGAAATGATAAAGAATGATTCTCGGGTTGAAAAGGTACTTCTTCCGGTAAGAGATGGGATTTTTATGATAAGAAAACTATCTTTGCAGAACTTTTAGCATTATGAAAATAATCATCGCGCTACTTTTTGCTGTATCGATTGCAGCCGCGCAAACACCAGAAGTTCCACACAAGATCCAATTCGCAGGGATGACTTTGACGATCCGCGATGATGCACGCCGTGAGATTCAGAAAGACGTCAATGCGTTAACACAGTCACCGCGACATCACATGATGAAAGTGGAACGGGCACGTACTTACTTCCCGATCATCGAACGAGTTTTGGAAGAGGAGCGTGTTCCTGATGATTTCAAATATCTGGTGCTTCAGGAAAGTGCTTTGATCGCCGATGCTGTCTCTGTATCCAATGCTGTTGGCTTTTGGCAGTTCAAAGATTTCACGGCATTAGAAATGGGACTTCGGGTAGACAAGGAAGTTGATGAGCGATTGAACATTGTGTCTTCTACGAGAGCAGCAGCGAGGTACATAAAGAAGAATAATTTTTATTTCAACAACTGGATCTATGCACTACAGGCTTATCAAATGGGCGCCGGTGGAGTGATGAAAAGTGTAGATAAGCATGAAAGCGGAACGAAGAACATGGAAATCACTAGCAATACTTATTGGTATGTGAAGAAGTTCCTTGCGCATAAGATCGCTTTTGAAGCATCTGTCAGTCTTGCGGGCTTGATTAAAGTCGTTCCTTACGAGAATAAGAGTCAGCGTATGTTGACTGACCTGGCGAGAGAAATATCAGTTAATGAAGAAGAACTTGTTCAGTATAATAAATGGGCGAAGAAGGGCTCAATACCCGGCGACCGTACTTATACGGTAATGATTCCAATGAAAGGCGATGGGAAGGAGATTATTCTTCCTGCCACTTCCGGATCAGCTATTGCATCGACGGGTACGCCATCGGCCGCTCCAGGTAAGGGTTCGAGTACACTGGCCACAAAAGCTAGAATGAAAATCAATGGCATCTCTGCGATGAAGGCTGATGTGGGTGAATCTGCCGCGCAGTTTGCTGTGCGGGCCGGAGTTCATGTCAATGATTTCCTCAAGTGGAACGACTTGTCGTCGAGTGACCGTCTTGATGAAAAGAGTTATTACCTGCTCGGAAAGAAACGCACGCGCGGTGCTGAGGCATATCACAAGGTGTTAGCAGATGATAACCTTTGGAAGATCAGCCAACGCTATGGTGTTCAAATCCGGAAACTTAAAAGATTTAACAGAATAACTTCTGACCGTGACCTCAAGCCCGGAACGAACGTCTGGCTTTCATCCATGAAGCCAAGGGATGCTGACAGGCAAAAAACTTCTGCGGAAATCATTCTGGTGGATAATTCAAAATCGTTTTCGTGGACTGTAGATCCAGACCAGGCGATTGCAGATGGTTCTACACCGCCCAAGGCACTGGAATTCAGCTCCGCTGGCGAAACTTCTAAGAAAGTGTTGGTGGTAACGCCCCAGGTTGAGCAGCCCGTCATTGAAGAAGTACAAGCGCCAGCAGTTGAAGTGGTCAAAGAAGAAAATCCATTGGTCGAAACTCCTATAGTCATCACCACCCCCCCGGATTCCGTGGGTACCATAAAAGTAATTCCTCCCCCTGGACCTGCGAGGACCATTACGAAAGACCATACCGTACAGCAGGGAGAAACCCTTTATGCCATTGCCAAGGACTATGGAATTGGCGTTATGGATCTGGTGAACTGGAATAGTTTAAATATTCAGGAGGGTATCAAACCGGGACAAGTCCTTAAGACTTTCGATCCATCAGAAGGCGTTGCGCCGGTTTTGGTTCAACACGAGATCGTAACAGAAGTAGAGCACATCGTAAAATCGACAGATACCCTTTACAGCGTTGCAAGGAAATACAGCGTGACAATCAAGGACTTGATGGCCTGGAACAATAAAAAGGATTTCAATCTCTCCGTGGGGGAGAAATTGAAAGTACGAACCAAATAAAGGGTCGTGTTTTGGCCATTTCCACGGATTTGTTGCTTCTCAAACGCTAATTTCTTCAATACCCTATCAGATATTGCATTAAAAGAATATTTTTGTGGTTAATCTGAACAATATCGGATTAACATTATAGACCATTGATGCAAACAGATACAAAAGCCATCGATTTGGTTATGCTTGTCGATGATAATGACACTGATAACTTTATCAGCAAACGTATCATCGAGATTACCAAGTTTGCCAAGCGAGTAGAAGTGAAAGGTTCCGGCAAAGCTGCGCTTGATTATCTCAGAGAGAATCAAACCAGTCCGGAAAATCTTCCAAGCCTTATTTTTCTTGATATCAACATGCCCATTGTTGATGGATTCGTATTTCTTTACGAGTTTGAAAAGTTCAATGAAATTGTGCGTAACAAATGCAAAGTGATCATTCTATCAAGCTCCGATAACAAAAGAGATATTGATAAGATCGTTAATAACAATCACGTTATTAAATTCATCACGAAACCGTTAACAGAAGTAGCGCTCGACGAAATCAAACTGAACAATATCTAGATTTCATTGTTAGAATTTTTGACCGTACTTTTAGCGCATTACTAAATCTCGGTTGAAAATTTAGAGCTATGAAGAAATCTCTCAGTCTATTTATTATTGCAGTTTTGCTTTCGCTTCCCTGCATTGTGCAGGCTCAATTCATCAAACCTGATTCCCTTTCACATTGGAAGAAAAAGTTGATGTTCAATTTGAATGTCAATCAGGCTGCGTTCTCGGGTAACTGGAAAGCAGGGGGTGTCAATTCGCTTGGTATAAATTCTCAATTCAATTATCAGGCGAATTATGCACATGGAAAGAATTCGTGGGACAATCAGATTGATCTCCAATACGGGTTCATAAGAAATTCGGGACAAGGTTACAGAAAGACTATCGATCGGATATTTCTCGATACCAAGTATGGATATAAGTTTGGTAAATACTGGGGCTTCTATAGTTCCCTGAATTTCCTTTCTCAATTTGCTCCAGGTTACAAGTACGAGACTGATGCGATAGGTGTAGAACAGAGGATGAAAATATCAGATGGTTTTGCGCCAGCTTTTATCACAAGTTCATGGGGTGTTGAATACAAACCTGTGGATTACTTTAGCTTGCGCCTTTCACCATTCTCTCCGCGTTTAACCATTGTCAGAAATTCCGAAGAGTATGTACCACAAGTAGATCCTGAGAAACCTTATGGTGTCAGGGCCGGACAGACTACACGTTGGGAGTGGCTTGCATTTCAGTTGCAGGCTGACTTCAATAAGGATATAGCGCCAAATGTAAACTTGAAATGGCGTTACCTCATGTATGCGAATTACGAGACGCTTGCTTTTAAAACAATCGATCACAGACTTGAATTAATGTTCAATGCCAAGGTAAATAAATTTATTACCGTAGGACTTGGCGGCATCTTGCTTTATGACTACGATCAGGATTCTGGTGCGCAATTCAGTCAGGTGTTTAATCTTGGCTTTGCGTATTCATTCCAGAATTTTGTAGACCCAAAGTGATATTCTAAAGACCTGAATTACGTGGCCCGGAAATTTCCGGGCCTTTTTTATTCTCTGTCATGCTTAATTCTATCTTGCATAAAATCATGTCCCCCATGTCTAACGAGAAATTTATTGAATCGATTAATAAGTCGTATACAACGACACTTCCATCAATTTACCTTGGCGCTGGCGTGGTTAATGGACAAATCGTGCCGCAGGCAAAAGTCAATCTTGCGCTGAGAATGATGAACAGGCATGGCCTCGTCACCGGCGCTACAGGTTCAGGTAAGACCAGAACACTCCAGCTAATGGCCGAGCAGCTCTCTGCAGCCGGGGTTCCTGTGTTTATGCCAGATATCAAAGGCGACCTGAGTGGATTGGCGAAGGAAGGTGCTGCCAATGATAAGATCAATGAACGCGCCGCTGCATTGGGAATTCCATTTAAACCAGATTCTTTTCCGGTTGAGTTGTATTCGTTGAGTGGCAGACTGGGCTCTCAGATGAGAGCAACAGTTTCTGAATTCGGCCCGATACTGCTCACCAAAATTCTTGAGCTCAACGACACTCAAGGCGGGGTGCTCAATGTCATCTTTAAATATGCTGACGAGAAGAAATTGCCAATTGTTGATTTCAATGATCTTCGAAAGGTTTTGAATTATCTAACGGATGGGCCAGGCGCAGCCGAGATCAAGGCCGACTACGGTAAAATTGCTCCAGCCACCAGTTCTACAATACTTAGAAAGATTGCATCGATCGAACAACAAGGCGTTCATAAAATATTCGGAGAAACATCGTTTGATATTGATGACTTGTTTGAAAAGATTGATGGAAAAGGCGTGATCAGTATTCTGAACGTTGCTGACGTCCAGCAACAGCCGGCTGTATTCTCTACCTTTATGCTCTCGTTGCTCGCTGAGATCTATCAACGCATGCCTGAGGCTGGCGATCTTGACAAGCCTAAATTGATATTCTTTCTTGATGAAGCCCATCTTCTCTTCAATGATGCGCCAAAGGCGTTCATGGATCAGATTGAGCAAGTGATACGATTGATCAGATCGAAAGGTGTGGGCATATTCTTCTGCACGCAGTTAGCGCAGGATGTTCCGTCAAATATTTTGGCGCAATTGGGAAATAGAATTCAACACGTGATCAGGGCCTTTACTCCGAATGACGTAAAGGCGCTTAAAGAGACGGTGAAGACGTTTCCAAAGTCAGAATACTATGATATGGAGCGGCAGTTTACGCAATTGGGGACGGGCCAGGCTTTTATCACCGTATTGAACGAAAAAGGAATTCCGACCGAAACTGTCGTTACGCATCTTGCGCCACCTGCCTCAGTGATGGGGCCGCTCGGTGATAGTGAATATCAGAAAGTGGTAGAGGGTTCTGACATGTATAAGAAGTACCAAAACCCGGTGGATCCACAAAGCGCTTTCGAGATTCTGGACGCAAGAATGAAACAGGATCAAGAAAAAGCTGAGGAAGTAAAAGAGGAAGCGCGAGCGGTAAAATCGACTTTAGGGAAAAGAGAAAAATCTACATTGGAAGAAGTAATCAGTTCACCTGTAGCAAAACAGGTAGGCCGGGAGTTGGTTCGTGGTGTCTTTGGCGTTCTGTTTGGAACAACAAGACGTTCGACAAGACGGAAGGGGGGATTGTTTTGAAAATTGTAAATCAATGTCGTTGAAGGGTTGTCCTTTCAATACACGTTCAAAGCACGATGGGTGCAGATTTCATCCACCGCGATCCTGGACTAAAAGTTCGCCCACCGCGGCTTGCGTAGACAAACCAACAAGGCACTCATCGTAAAGAGAATGTCGGGCAAAATTTCATATCGTAATACATCGTGAAATTCCCCTCAAATTAACGCAACATCTTTAATTTATATTTCCCTTTGGATAGCAGGCCTTGTCCGCTGTCGTGGGTTCTTCATCAACGGCGGACACAGTAGTTCATAATTAATAATTCTCTCCGCCTCGTGCGTTCTCGTCTGTCGCCCGCTTAAGTGCACGACATTGATTCGTCATTTAACATTTTCTTTCAACTCAATCCAATGATCGAAAGTGAAATTAATACACAGATCAAATGATCAAGGTGAAGGTGAAGTTCTTTCAAGGCGACTGTGATATGATACTCTACTGCTTTTGAAGACAGATTGATTTTATTTGCAATTTCCTGATTCGTACAACGATCAAACCTGCTCAATTTAAAAACGGTCTGCGTAGTCTGCGGTAATTTAGAAATCTCTTCGTTTAATAGTGCTAACGTATCTTCGAATTCCACAAGTTCCTGCGTTGAACAAACCCCTACGGTTTGTTGAAGTGCCGCGTTGCGAATAAGTTTTTCCTGGACAGCAATCTTATCAAACTGATCATAGATTTTATTCTTCATACTCCGCATTAAGTATGAACTGAAATCTTTGATGTGTGTCAGCTCTTTTCTTTTCTCCCAAAAGTGAACAAAGACATCCTGCACGAGTTCTTCCGCGGTTGTCTTATCTCTGAAATAGTTATACGCCAAAGCATATAGCTTACTCCAATAAGCTATATAAAGCTTTTTGAATTCTGCGTCTCCGATCTCTCCCGATGCAAGTCTTTTCACTTTTCTGGGCTTTGAAATGTGAAATTATGAAAATCTTGGTAACGATTGAAAAAAATATACACTCGATTTAGGGTACAGGGAGTTGAGAACCGTCTTACTCTATATATCACCAATCCAATAACCCCTTCGGATGGACAAACATTTACTCTCGCACTTAATACACAGGTACAGATCAGGACAAGCAACAGACGAAGAAAGGATGTTACTGGAAGTCTTTTGGAACAATGCGCAACAAGACATTTCAGTGTTTGATGGTCTAAGTGTTGATGAACGTGAAGTTCTTGAAAATCGCATGTTTGCTGCTGTTCAAAAAAGAATAGGTGTGCGGCAACAACCAGCGAGAACGCATTTTGTACCGGCATGGACGTACCGTATTGCGGCTTCGTTGATCTTCGTTCTAACTGCTTCGGCTGCTCTCTATTGGTATTTTAACAGAGTGATAGAGATACAAACTGGGTATGGACAGCGCCTCACAGTGACCCTACCCGACAATTCAGTTGTCACACTGAATGGAAACTCCAGATTGAGTTACAGCAGTTCATGGGAAGATAGCGATGCGCGCGAGGTTTGGATTAATGGGGAAGGATTTTTCTCGGTTACACATACTAAGAGCAACCAAAAATTCGTGGTTCATGCCTCGGACCAGCTCAATGTAGAGGTGTTGGGTACAAAATTTAACGTTAAGAGCAGGGCAATGAAGTCGGAAGTGATGTTGACTGAAGGCAAGGTTAAACTTGATGTTCAGAATAGCGAAAATGCCTCTGTATTCCTGAAGCCTGGTGAGTTGGCGGTGATGACTGACAAGAAGTTGTCTAAACGTTTAGTACAACAACATCAATATACTTCGTGGCTCAACTATACACTGCTGTTTGATAGGACAACACTTCGCGATGTCTCTGCACTATTGACTGATACATATGGTCTCACCGTAGTATTTTCGGATGATACGTTACAGGGTCGGGAATTATCGGGTGAAATTTCATCCAATGATGTAAATGATATCCTGACCGCCATTTCTCAAATTTTTAATCTAAAGGTAGAACGCAAGGATCAAGTTGTGACGATTTCTTCAGGTGAAGCTTCAAACAATTAAAAACAATGATAAGAATATGACATATCGCTACAATCACTCCAATTCTGTGATGAAGATTTGCGTGGCAGCATTCATCTTTTTGCTGCCCACTGCGTTGCTCGCTCAGGACCTTCTTTTCGCCAGCGCGAGCCAGGAAAAACGATCATCATTAGAGGGTAATCAGATTTATTCGTTGCGTGAAGTTCTGGATCAGGTTCAGAATCACTATCACGTTTCTTTTCTTTATGAATCAACCGTGGTTGAAAATAAAGATATCTTTACTAAAGTAAAATTTAAGGGCAAGGTCGAAAGCACATTAAGTACGCTACTGGATCCAATGGGTTTAAAGTACAAGAAGATCAATGATCATACGTACTCGATTCTTCCAAAGGCGCCAAGTAAGTCCTCACGCGAGAAAGTAACGCTCGTTAAAGACATTAAAGAATCGGCCAGTCTTTTTACAGTACCTGAAGATGATACCAGTTATCAGACGGAAGTGACTCCCGAGGTGGTGGATATAACAGTCACAGGTGTGGTTACAGATGAAACCGGAAGTTCAGTGCCAGGTGCCAACGTGCTTGTAAAAGGGACAACGACAGGAACAACTACGGATGCTGAGGGAAGATACACTATCAATGTTACTGATGAATCATCGGTATTGGTGATTACCTTTATTGGGTATACCAGCAAGGAAGTTGTTGTCGGAAGCCAGAAAGAAATCAGCATCCAGCTATCACCGGATATAAGGCAACTCAATGAAGTTGTCGTTGTGGGATACGGTACACAAAAGAGATCGTCGGTAACCGGCGCCGTAGCTACCGTTTCTTCTAAGGACGTGGCAGCGTTACCCGTTATTAGCGTTGAAAGTGCCATACAAGGACGTGTGCCTGGTGTTCAGGTGACCAACAACGGTAGCCCTGGAACATCCCCAACTGTTCGCATCAGAGGCGTCGGTTCTATTACGGGAGCATCACAACCACTTTATGTGATTGATGGTTTTCCGCAAGCAAGCTACCTTAACAATATTGACACAAAAGACATTGAATCTGTTGAAGTATTAAAAGATGCAGCAGCTTCAGCGGTTTATGGGTCGCGTGCGGCCAATGGTGTAATCATTATCACAACAAAGAGTGGTGCGCGTGATAACAAAGTGCACGTTGAAGCAGATACTTACTATGGCGTTCAGCAAGCATGGAAGCAACTAGACCTGCTGCATACACCTGATTATCTCAAATACGCCACTGATTTAACAACCAATGCTGGCACTGCAATACCTCAGCGCATCGTGTCGGGATTGGATAATCCAATATATGCTGGAACGACGCAAACTTATCGGCAAACTGACACTGACTGGCAGAACGCCATGTTCCGCACAGCTCCGATCACTCAAACACAAGTGTCCTTGTCGACAGGATCAGAAAAATCAAAATTATATACGTCAGTTAGTAAATTCGACCAGGATGGTATCATGCTCGGTACCAATTTTAATCGCTACAGTTTGAGGTTGAACTATGAAAACAAGCTGAGCAAGCGTTTTACCTTTGGAGAGAACTTCAACATTTCATATTCTAAAACACGGAATCAGGCGGAAAGTGGTGGCCGTACAATTCTTCAGCACATCATTCATTCTGTTCCCTATATTCCAGTCTATGACCCTACGCTCCAGGGAGGATTTCGTGCTCCGAGCGGTAACGATGGGGCAGATCCTGAAAATCCTGTTCGCATTGCAACCATGGATCAGAACAGGGACAACGTTATGAACTTGATCGGTCGTGCATTCGTCGAGGCAAAAATTATCGACGGCTTGAAGTATCGATTCACAGCCGGCTTAAATTATTCTGTTGCTCGTCACACGGAAGACATGCCAATTTTTAACGATGGCTTTGCAGGACGAACTACCCACAACCTGGTTGACAACAGAACGACGACCACATCACCTTACTATTCAAATCAATTGACCTACGACAAAACGTTCGGAGCCCATACACTGAACGTCATTGCAGTGGCTGAACGTCAGGGTAACTCTTCAGTATACCTGGGCGCTGCAGGCCAGCAGTCAAGGAACGATATCTCACAACTTTTGGGATCTTCCAACCAAACGGCTACTGGCACCTTGAATGAAAATGAATTGTTGTCTTATCTGGGTCGTATCAACTACGAATACAAAGGAAAGTATCTCGTAAGTGCTTCGATCAGACGTGATGGATATTCTGGCTTCGCGCCAGGTAAGAAGTGGGGAAATTTTCCAGGCGTATCTGTGGGATGGAGATTGAATGAAGAGGACTTTATGAAAACTGTTCCAGCCATATCTGAGTTGAAACTTCGTGCCAGTTACGGTTCACTTGGGTCTATCGCCAATGTTGGCTCGTATGAATACCAGTCTTACATCAATACAAATACAGCATACGATTTTAACAACGGGTCGACTTCAGGTGCCTATTTTGACAAACTCCCGAACAAGAATCTAACCTGGGAAAAAACCAAAATGACGAACTATGGAGTAGATCTTGGTTTGTTCGAAAACAGAATTACATTCAGCGCCGAGTATTTCGTCAGAAATGTTGACGATCTTCTGCTCGATGTTCCGCCATCGCCCTCGCTGGGATATACACAAGCTTCCAAACTTAACATCGCCGCGATGAAGAACTGGGGCGGTGAGTTTGTACTGGGTTATAACAAGTCAGAAGGAGATGTGACGTTCAACGTTTCTGCCAACGTAGGGATCATCAGAAACAAAGTCAATCACTTAAACACACCGAATGCTGTCTTGTATAGTGGTTCGAATGCGGACTTTGGAGGTTTTAACATCACCAGAACTATTGCAGGCAGACCTATTCAGGAGTTTTACGGATATAAGACCGACGGTATATTCCAAAACCAGGCAGAAATCGACGCTGCTAACGCCAGAGATAACGATGCAACAACACTTTTTCAGGCTAACGCCGCTCCTGGTGATATCCGGTTCAAAGATGTCAATGGCGATGGGGTAATCAATTCAGACGATCAGGTCAGCCTTGGAAACTATCTCCCGAACTTTACTTATGGATTGAACTTCTCTGCTAATTATAAAAGCTTTGACCTGACCTTGTTCCTACAAGGTGTGCAGGGTAATGAAATCTATAATGGCACGAAAGTATTGGGTCAGGGAATGCTTCGCTTGTTCGGTGCACAAACTGATGTGCTCAACGCATGGACTCCCGATAATACAAACACAAATGTACCCCGTGCTGTGAGTGGTGATCCTAATCAAAACTCCAGAACATCTGATCGCTTTATTGAAGACGGATCTTACTTGAGACTCAAAAACGTGAGCATAGGATATTCACTTCCATCTGGGGTCGCACAAAGCATGACAGGTAATACACTGAAAAAGTTGCGTGTTTATATCTCTGCACAAAACCTGCTGACCTTTACAAAATATTCAGGGTACGATCCTGAGATCGGTAACCGTTATCAGAACAGTGCTGGAAATACTTTGATCAATGGTATTGATTTTGGCCAGTTCCCATCACCGCGGACGGTTATGGCAGGTTTACAAGTTGGATTCTAAAAGCATCGCAGCATTCAAAATATGGACAACATGAAAACAAAAATAATTGTATCTACGGCGCTCGCGATATTCATCTACACCTCGTGCAGTGATTCGATTCTTGATAAGACAAGTCCGAACAACGTTCCTGCCGAAAATTATTATAAGACAACAGATGAATTGACCCGGGCGGTTACTGGTGTATACGCGTTGATTCAAGGTACCGATCTCGGTGGCCGTGAATATTTTTTCTTGCAGGATCTTCGCTCTGATGATGTTGCTTCAGGCGGTGGACAATTGGAAACACCACGGAATCAGTTGTTGATTGGCTCACACAACTCAACCAACGGTGTGATGACGTCAGTCTACGACGGTTTCTTCAGACTCATTCACAGATGCAATGCCATCATCAGCGGAGCTGAGGCCGCCCAAGGTGATGAGACGTTGAAAAAACGACTCGTCGCGGAATCAAGATTTCTCAGAGCCTGGGCATATTACAATCTTGTGGCGTTCTGGGGAGGTGTTCCAATCTATGAAACTTTTGGAACATCATTCAGCGATGCAAAACCACGCAACACTGATGCTGAAGTCTGGAATTTCGTCTATAGCGAGCTCAATGCATTGCAGGCTGATCTTCCAACATCGTATTCTGGCGCCGACCTTGGAAGAGCAACCCGGGGCGCTGCGCTAATGGTACTTGCAAAGGCATACATGTTCAATGCGGATTACACCAACGCCAAGACGCAACTTGAAGCCATCAAGGGACTTGGATACGCACTGACCGACAAATATTTTGATAACTTCACTGAAGAAACCGAATACAACAAGGAATCGATTTTTGAATTATCATATACATCAAGCGGAAATTTTAACTGGGATTCTGATGGAAATGGTACGACTGTAAATGAATCATGGATCAGATCTCAGGAATATTCGGCCGTGGGATGGAGAAATCTTATTCCTTCGGACGGTTTGATTAATGAGTTCGAACCTAACGATCCGAGAATAAAAGATAATTTCTACTTCATTGGAGATACTTATGGAGCTGCTGCTAGTCCCGTTATATTAACAGACACCAAAGTTCAGGGCAATACCAGCAATTTTCAGGGCGTTGATCAAAAGGTAAGCTGGAAGAAATATTCGATCATGTACAAATATGATCCAGGAGGATACTACGATATGATCGGTATCAACTACCGTGTGTATCGCTATGCGGATGTTCTGTTGATGCTTGCGGAATGTGAAAACGAAATTGGCACTGCACCTGCGGCGATTGCATACCTTAATCAAATCAGAAATCGTCCAAGTGTAATGATGCCAAACTATCCAACGGCAGAATTCCCGGCTAACTCCAAGACTGAGATCATGAAGGCGATCATGCACGAGCGCAGGACAGAACTTGCTGGTGAAGAGGTTCGGAACTTCGATATTCTTCGTTGGCGCAAGGCGGGCAAATTTGCGACAGAGCCATTGCCATATTTTGTTGCAAATAAATTCGAGGTCCTGCCAATTCCACAGGATGAATTGAATAGCAATCCAAATATCACTCAGGCTGATCAAAATTCTGGGTACTAATTGTTCATTGTTGATAATCAAAACCAGGGCGATGACGATCGCCCTGGTTTTTGCTTATATAGGTATCGGACAATTCGCAAGATTAATGACATTCCTGGAATGGATTGAATCATTAACTTAGTCACCTTAAACTGTAGGGCGTCAAGTGAGAAAAAACGGTAGATTGATAAACCACGATTTTAGAGTCAGAAACAATTTCATGCTTTGCTTTCTGATTATGACATCATGCCTTGTGGGCTGTGGTGATGACTTGAGAATGGAACTCATCCCTTCGTCTCACTCCGGTGTTACTTTCAGGAATGAAATCACCGAAAGCGATTCCTTGAACGTCCTGACTTATGAATATATATACAACGGTGGCGGTGTCGGGGTGGCCGATTTCAACAATGACGGAATGTCGGATTTGTTCTTTACCGGAAACATGGTTAGTAGTCGTCTTTACCTGAATCGCGGTGATTTTCATTTTGATGATATCACTGATCAATCGAAAGTACTTACGTCACGTTGGTGCACTGGAGTTTCGATCGTGGATATTGACCAGGATGGCTGGATGGATATTTACGTGTCTACGGCAAGTCCAGACATTGGAAAATCAACCCCTAATCTGCTCTTCCGAAACAAAGGCCTTGATGTAAAAGGAATACCCGTATTTGAAGAAATAGCGGCTAAGGTGGGGCTCGATGATTTAAGCTATTCTACACAGGCTGCTTTTCTCGACTATGATCGGGATGGCGACCTTGATATGTATCTTCTTACAAACGCCCTTGAGAACTACACTAGAAATTCTCCCATTGGGCAACACACAAATGGTACTGGAAAAAGCGTCGACAAGTTATTTCGAAACGAAGGCATGATCGATGGTCTTCCGCGCTTTACCGACGTATCAGCAGCGGCAGGAATATTAACGGAAGGTTGGGGCCTTGGGATTGTTGTAAACGATATTAATGTTGACGGTTACCCGGATATTTATGTCGCCAATGATTTTCTCTCCAATGACCACATGTACATCAATAATGGCGATGGCACATTCACCAATAACATCGCCGCGGCAATGAAGCATCAGGAATACAACGGTATGGGTACAGACATTGGGGATATTAACAATGACGGCCTTCAGGACATTCTCGTTGTCGATATGATGCCTGAAGATAACCTGAGACAGAAAACGATGTTTGCAGCGACCGGCTATGACAAGTTCCAGAAGAATGTTCAAATGCATTATCAGCCCCAGTATGTACGTAACGTTCTTCAGCTCAACAATGGCAACGGTACCTATAGTGATATCGGATATATGGCAGGCGTATACGCTACTGACTGGAGTTGGAGTGCGTTGTTCGGAGATATGGATAACGATGGTCTTCAGGATATCATCATCACAAATGGCTATCGCAAGGATGTAACGGACCTTGATTTTGTTGCCTACAGCAGAGAATCCTCACTTTTTGGAACTGATGAAATCAGAGCAAAAAAAGCGCGTAAAGCGATTGAGGAAATTGACGGTGTAAAGAAGCCAGACTTAATTTTCAAGAATGGCGGGGCGCTCAGATTTGAGAATGTATCAAAGCAGTGGGGTATTGAACAGGAAGCTTACGGCAACGGCGCGGCATACGTCGACCTCGATAATGATGGCGATCTTGATCTTGTTGTCAATAACATTAATGATGAAGCGTTTATATATCGGAACAGACTAAGAGAGGAAGGAAATGAAGACAGTAATTTTTTGCGGGTGAAGTTGCAGGGTTCTTCTGGGAATATTAATGGTATTGGTACGCGGATTGAAATCTATCACGATAGCGCCAGACAAATCCGGGAGTACGAGACACAACGCGGATACGAATCGACTGTTGAACCATTTCTTCATTTCGGGCTGGGAAGCAGAACATCCATCGATAGTATGATTGTCACGTGGCCGAATGGAAGCTATCAACATTTTGAAAATGTAAGGCTTAATCAGGTGATCACTATCGAACAGCGAGATGCGAGGCAGCAGTCTAATCATTCGGCGAGTATCCCCTCCGTCATTTTTGATCGTGTTCGTGGTCATCAGGCTTTGCCACTGAAACATCACGACGATGATTACATCGACTTTAAACGTACCCCTACCTTGCCAAGAAAATATTCCCAGGATGGCCCTGCGTTAGCAGCGGGTGACATTAATGGAGATGGCCTGGATGATGTTATAGTTTGTGGATCGGCAAATCAACCCGCCAGCATTTTTCTCCAGCAAGCTGATGGCAGTTTCAAGAGAGATTCACTTTCAAATAAAGCACAGGAAGACGCGGGAATACTTTTGTTTGACGCCGATGGTGATGCCGACCTGGATCTCTATTGTGTCAGTGGAAGCACGGAGTTTGGATCGCAGGAGGGAATGTATCAGGATAGGTTTTACAGGAATGATCGTGGTTCACTTCGACTTGATACCACAGCACTGCCCGTAGAAAATGTTAGTGGTAGCGTTGTTACTGCTGCCGACTATGACAAGGACGGCGACCTGGATCTGTTTGTTGGTGGCAGAATTGTGCCCGGGAGATATCCTGAATCCCCCGAGTCATTTATTCTTCAGAACAATGGCAAAGGAGCATTTAGGAATGTTACTGCTGCGGTAGCGCCAGCGCTTGTTAGGGCTGGAATGATAACAGGTGCGTTGTGGACTGATTTCGATAATGATGGCTGGATAGACATGGCGGTAGTCGGGGAGTGGATGCCGGTCACCTTCCTGCACAACGATCATGGTACAAAGTTTAAAAAAATATTTGAAGGTGCACCAGGATGGTGGAACAGCATCACCGGTGCGGACTTTGATCAAGATGGTGACATCGATTATGTCTGTGGCAATCTTGGATGGAACTCTGTTTTTAAAGCATCTGAAGATCAACCGGTAAGCATATACGCCAAAGACTTTGACAATAGTGGATCTTTCGATCCATTGATTAGCCGATACATCAACGGAAAGGAGTATTTTACTCATCCCCGGGAAACATTGACCGATCAGATTGTCGGCTTTAAACGCAGACTTCTCCGTTATTCTTTTTATGGAAATTCAACACGCAATGATCTTTTGCCTGAGGCAGAATTGAAGGATGCCATCATATATCATGCGACAACTTTTGCTTCTTCATACATTGAGAATCTCGGTCAGGGTAAATTTCAAATACGATCATTGCCTGTAGAAGCTCAAATCACATCGATGAATGGCCTACAGGTCGCTGATGTAAATCTTGATGGTAACCTCGACATTGTTGCCGTCGGAAATTCGTATTCGATGGATCCGTTAGCAGGTTATATGGATGCGGGAATCGGGATCGTTCTTCTTGGAAATGGAGCGGGGTCATTTAAGTCGTTGAATGTGACGCACAGTGGATTCTTTGTCAACACTGATGCTAAGGCGATGATGGAATTGAAGGGTGCAGATAATAGCGCGCTATGGATGATCGCTTCAAATCGTGACAGTCTTGTGACGTTCAGACAAAAAGTAACGCCAGGGGTATGGGTCGAGACGGAGGCCGAGGATGTCAGATATGAATTTGAATGGGACAGTGGCAAGAAAAGTATAGGTGAATTGTACTATGGTTCAGGTTACCTGTCTCAATCAACGCGAAAAGTTTACGTACCGGCTGGCGTTAGAGCGGTGTACTTAAGAAATGTAAGGGGTGAGAGAAGAAGGGTAATTGGTCATCGTGAATAGTGCATTGGATGTTTTTCATCCCGGATGCGGGGTTTTCAGATTGTATTTCTCTCGTATTCTCCGCGCCCCTGCGTCTCTGCGGTGGAAAAACTGCTCCAATCAAAAATCCGTATCAAGCCCCAACCTTTCCTTCAACTCCTTCAACACTGGCAACTTCCCCTGCAGATATTCGAACTTATCACGCGAAGTATACAGCATCTTTTTTTCATCAGTTTCGCGAAACACCCCATTCACCAGGATAGAATCATTCTTTAGTTTTTCTCTCAGGAAAACAGTCATCTCACTTCTCAACGTTGCTAAAATACTTTCCTGTATAGGACTTAACAGATGGAGTCTAACCTTTGATCCATCGAGATCATACGGTTGGGATAACAGTTGATATTCAGCTTGAAATTTTTTGCGCGTTAATGCGAAGTCGTTCCAACTTGAATGAAACTGATCTGGAGTGAAAACTTCACTCAGTTCCTTGCGTGTGGGAGTTACGACAGTCGCGACTTCTTTCTTCGACTCAACTTTTAACAGACCGGCTAAGTTTATTGTCGTACGTGTAGTCCTTGTAGCGGGACGATCTGGAGTTTTGGCAACGCCGTTCGCGGCCTGCAACGGTTCAGGCAGGGGAGCCGCTTTTACTACAGGCTTGTCGTTGTCTGAAACTTTTAAGGGAGGGACAGCTTCTGTCAATGCAGCAGATGGCGTAATCGGGTTGTCTGGCAGATCACCAGACTCACTGTTGCGCTCTACACTAATTTTTTTTTTAACCCATCCTGATGGTTCAATTCCTGAAGTTGGATCACGGAATTAACATGCGACATCTTCATCAGTGCCAGCTCGACAGACAACCTCGCGTTCTTGCTCATCTTGTAGTTGATGTCGCAAAGGCTGGCAATGTTTAGCCAGCTTAATAGAAGTGATGGGGGCGAAGCTTGCGCCTGTTGTGCGTATTTTTTTTTGACGGCTTCAGGTACTTCCATAAGATTCACCGTGCGTGCATCCTGAGATACAAGCAGGTTCCGCAGATGTTCTGCAAGTCCAACGATAAAGTTATGTCCGTCAAAACCCTTGCGAAGTATTTCGTCGAGGGTAATCAAAGGTTGTGTATGATTCTTGGTGAGCAACGCATCGACTATCTGAAAATAATAATCATAGTCGAGGATGTGCAGGTTGTTCAAAGTCGCTTTGTAGGTAACGCCTTTGCCTGAAGAGTACGTCACCATTAAGTCAAAGATGGAGAGTGCATCACGAAGTGCACCATCTGCTTTTTGACTGATAAGATGTAGGGCTTCGTCCTCGGCGGGAATTCCTTCGTATTTCGCAATCTTCTTCAGATGATTGGCGATATCACTGATCTGGATTCTGTTGAAGTCAAAAATCTGACAACGCGACAATATCGTTGGAATCACTTTATGTTTTTCCGTTGTGGCCAGAATGAAGATCGCGTAAGAAGGCGGTTCTTCCAGAGTTTTTAAAAATGCGTTGAAGGCCGCATTGGAAAGCATGTGAACTTCATCGATGATATAAACTTTAAACTTTCCGAATTGAGGCGGATAACGGACCTGATCAATCAGGTTTCTGATATCTTCTACCGAGTTGTTGGAAGCGGCATCGAGTTCAAAGATGTTAAGAGAATTGTTTTCCGCTTTTTCTTCAAAACCGTTAATAAGGCGCGCGACGATGCGGGCACAGGTTGTTTTCCCGACGCCACGAGGTCCACAGAAAAGGAGGGCTTGTGCGAGTTTATTGCTGTCGATGGCGTTCTTGAGTGTCGTCGTAATGTGCTCTTGCCCAACCACCTCATCAAAACCAGTAGGACGATATTTCCGCGCCGAAACAACAAAGTTCTCCATTGCCCGCAAGATAAAATTCAAATGACAAATCACAATGAAGAACGGGTCTAGTTTACCTTGTGTTTTGGGCGGCACCTACTATAGAAATTCAATTAACCATAGCTGACGCTTTAACGGCCAATAACTTAACCACTGAACCTTTTTGAGCGTATATTTGTCATTCTGTGTCATCGAAAAGGGTCTTAAAATGGCTACTTCGTTGCTTCCGACAAATCCGTAGACGACGGATACAGGAATATTACCGGGGCCGACCGGTTTTGACAGGATGTGTATTGACGTATGTAAGCATGCAGGCTCATGGGATGAGAGCCTTAAAAGATAGTTCCGAATCATACAAGGCGAGTCTAACTACGCCATGGCTGCTTAATTTATCCGATAGGATAAATTAGCCTCGTCCCGATAAGATCGGGAAAGTCATCATCGCTCAACGTTGTTATTTTGCAGACGT
Organism: Chryseolinea sp.; assembly: GCA_039916665.1. Lineage (GTDB taxonomy): Bacteria > Bacteroidota > Bacteroidia > Cytophagales > Cyclobacteriaceae > Chryseolinea. Next base: position 29,033 of record JBDSKX010000036.1, read on the forward strand.
TGGATAGCGGTGTCGTTATGCAGAATTGCTCCGTGTGATGTTGCTAAGCACGGTTAAGACCAGCGACTAAGGTTCAGAATAGGCTGTTGTCTGCCTTGCTGTTCACAAAAATCTAAAGCCAACTAAGCATGTAGAAAGTACGCCCTTGCCTTCTCTGGACGAGAGTTCGATTCTCTCCGGCTCCACCTTTGCCCGCCGTAGCGCTGCCTCAGCGCGAAGGCGGGCTTCGCCCCGCCATACATTCAGTGTACAAAATCTTTCGTTGTAAGGCTACGGCGGACGCAGTCCACCACCAATGAAACTTTGGGCGAACGCTTCGCTTACAGCCTGCAAAGATTATGAGGTTTTTAAAACTGATTATGGAGTAGCACCGCCTCAGCGCGAGGCGGGCTTCGCCCCGCCATACATTCAGTGCACAAAATCTTTCGTTGTAAGGCTACGGCGGACGCGGTCCACCACCAATGAAACTTTGGGTGAACGCTTCGCATACAGCCTGCAAAGATTATGAAGTTTTTAAAACAGATTATTGAGTAATAGCGCTGCCTCAACGCGGGCTTCGCCCCCCATTAA
>JBDSKX010000037.1:0-36408 GCA_039916665.1 Chryseolinea sp.
ATAGAAGACGATGATTCCCGAGAGCAACGCGATCCATATCGCCTTCACACCTTTGCGGAACCATGAACCACGCCATAGCAAAATGCTATTGGATTTTTTTGACCTGGTTTTTTTTCCTGAAGACTTAGATGAAGCCATTTAGATCTGCTACAGTAACGGTGTGATGTTGTTTGTAATCCAATGACGAATTATTATTCGCGCTGCTGCAAAGTAATAATCAACGATGGCATATTGATTATGCGCAAATAAATTCTTTGCGCTGTTACGCGACAGGATATATCAAGAAGCAATTGATTTCAGAACGCCGATGACATTCATTGCGCCCATTGCGCCATTGCGGTAATATTTTCGCCGGAAATTAATTATTTGGATCCCATGCCTGATCCGGTTCATCAGGACGTGCTTGATCAGGGACATCATAAGCCTTGCAATCCAGTGAAATGTCTATGCCACCGACCGGTTGTTTGAAACGTCCTTTCTTGTACTCGAGTTCTTTATCAGCATATACTCTCGTCATGTATCCAACCCAGATCGGTCTCGCAGTTTTACCACCTTGTCCAAGAACCCATTCTCTGTAGTGTATAGATCGTTCATCGCCGCCAACCCAGGCGCCACTCACCAGATTGTGGGTTACCCCCATGAACCATCCATCAGATGCATTGTTGGTTGTACCCGTTTTACCACCGATCTCGTTGTCCTTCTTTAAATCGTATGGCAGCCCTACTGAAGTACCACCTTCTTCTTCCACACCACCTTTGAGCATGTACAACATCTTGTACGCGGTCTGCTCGCTGATCGATTGTTTTGTTTTTGGTACAAAGTTCTGGATCACGTTGCCATTCTTGTCTTCAATCCGCGTAATATAGAAAGGCAGTGTATGCACACCGCTATTAACGTATGTGCCATACGCACCGACGAGTTCGTATAATGAACAGTCGCTTACACCAAGACATAGAGAAGGAACGGCATCAAGTTTACTGGCAACGCCAACGCGGTGCGCGAAGTCCACGACGTTTTGTGCTCCGACCTTTTGCAATACCTGTGCTGTAATAGAATTGAGAGATCGAGCCATTGCCTGCCGTAATGTATAGATCGTTCCGGTACCGCGATCACCTTCCGCATTTGGAGGACTCCATGTTCCGCCGGGAACTTTGAAAGTTGGTGAAATGTCCGGCAACGTCTGACATGGAGAGTAACCCATTTCCATAGCCGTACCATATACAAATGGCTTGAACGCAGATCCCGGCTGCCGTTTTCCTTGTCTTACGTGATCGAACTTGAAGTATTTGTAGTTAATGCCGCCGACCCATGCTTTTATAGCACCAGTTGTCGGATCCATCGACATAAATCCTGCATTCAGAAATCTTAAATAATGATTCAAAGAATCCATCGAACTGAATAACGTGTCCCGCTCGCCTTTCCAGGTGAAGACCGTCATCTTCTTCTTCAAGTTCAGCATAACCTTGATTGAATCGTCTCCCGCACCGTAACGCTGCACCAGATTTCTGTAAGTTTCTGTCTGCTTCATTTTCTTTTCCAGAAATCCTTTGATCTCGTTTCTATCTTCATCGATCCATGGATTTCTTCCTTTCCAATGGGCATCGAATGTTTTTTGCTGCGCCCTCATCGCATCAGTCATTGCATCTTCAGCGTAACGCTGCATTCTGCTATCAATCGTTGTATAGATTTTCAGTCCTGATTCCCAGAGGTCGATGTTTCGTTCTTTGGCCCACCGGATCAGGTCGGCCTGGATTACAGTTCTGAAGTAAGTAGCACGGTTCTGATTCTGATTCTGAACTCTGTAAGTGAGTTTGATCGGCGTTCTGATCAAAGAGTCATACAACGTTTCAGACTTGATATACTTGTGATCAAAAAGTTTGGCCAGAACCTGATTCCGTTTCTTCAACGCGTTTTCAGGATACGTGACAGGATTAAATTTTGTACTGGCCTGAAGCATTCCGACCAGGACTGCAGACTCGGAGATATCAAGTTGCTCCGGAGTTTTGGCGAAGTAAGTTTCGGACGCCACCTTAATACCCCACGTGTTATTTCCAAAGGGAACTGTATTGAGATACATCGCAATGATCTCTTCTTTGGTGAAGTTTCGTTCAAGCTTAACAGCGATGATCCATTCCTTTGTCTTATTGGCTATGATCTTTAGCAGACCGCGATGGGTTAACGAACCTTCCAGTTCCGGGCCTCTGGTGCTAAAAAGGTTTTTCGCAAGCTGTTGTGATATCGTACTTCCACCACCCTTCGCGCCAGCATTAAAGGTCAAGACACCATATATAACCCGAAGGTAGGCCTGGAAATCGAGTCCGGAGTGATCATAGAATCTGTGGTCCTCCGAATAAAGGAGCGTATGGACAAGATCAGGTGAAAGTTGTTCATACGTCACCTGGCTTCGGTTGTAGCCTCCTCTGAAGTACTTTCCAAGGGAAACGCCGTCAGCTGAAATTAATTCCGATGACAAATCATTCTCCGGATTCTCTATGCTCTTCAGGCTCGGCATTCCGCCAAACATTCCGAACAGGTCGTTACTCACCGAAAGCACATAAAGTGGAATCGCCACAATACCGCACAGAAAAGCGATCCACAGAATTTTCACACCTTTTTTGAACCACGGATGGCGCAGGAAAAGGACGTTAGTCTGTTTCACTCGGGTAATTTTTTTCGAAGAACTGGATGTATTCATCTAGACCTTTAGTTCGGTAAAAGATATCGAAATTGTCTTTCGTGATCACAAAGCTATTGAATTTGTGGTTCTTTAACTCGGTGAGTGTCGCTAGCTTCTCGTTGAACGTTTTCATGTACTCGATCGCAGAGGTGATCCTGGGAATGTCGGCGACCAATGTCATCGTAAATTCGTCGTTTAATGCAAGGTTGCTGGTCTGTAACTTGAGATCCTTAAAGTAGGTTTTGTTGAACTTCTCCAATGCAACGCTACCGGCAGAGCCCATGTTTTCGTCATTGCGATAAATCAACACGAAATAGTGAGGTTGCTCGAGCGACTTGATGTATTGTATCCCCTTCTGAATTTCCTGCCTGGCCGTAAGACTCCTTGACGCCTCAAGCAGTTTGGCCGCGTACGCGCCAGCCTCTGTGCCTGGATTCTCCTGACTGAATTTGTCGAGCTCAAATTGATACTGACTAATATTCTGAGTCCTTCCAACAATGAGAATCTCAAGCAATTTCATATTCGGCGTGAATGAGGTCTGACCCATAGCCATCGCGCTTTCGAGAACTTTTGAAGCCGCACTATCTTCGCCAGCCGCGTAATATTCATAAGCAGTTTTGTAAGTCGACTTTTGCTTCTCCGTTGTAAGAATAGATTCCTTCAGGTAGTCCGGATTATCTAGTGTCTTGGCAAATGTTGAGTTGGGATGTTTTGTCCTGAGTTGATTTGCATACTGATCGGCCTTAGAAGGGTCTTTATCTTTAAACACCAGATATAACCTGTAAAGGATTTCGGGCTCGTATTCTGTTTGAGGAAATCGCTGAAGTAGTTTATTAAAATAAACCACAGCATTATCTATTTCAAGAAGTTTGAAATAGTATATGTCACCGACATTGAAAAATGCCTCCTCAATTTTATCTAATGCTTCCTGTTTCTGTTCGTCAGTTCGCGGGATTTGTTTGCTCACCTTTACATACTCTGCGTCAACGGGGTCGATAGGCGCCGCCTTTGGCGCATCAGCTTCTTCTGTTAGCGGCGCTGAACCATCGGGAACATTACTGACCGTGACAGCCGTAGAGGCAGATCGCAACGATCGCCGCCAATTATCTTCCAATGGTATTTGTCCCCATATCCGTTTGAATTCAGACTGCCCCAACGACATGGCTGATGGGTTTCCAAAATACCAGTCAGCAGTTTCGTCATTTCCACTATTGCCGTTTCCAAATACATTATTGGCAGCACCCAGAATGTCAATCCGGTTCTTCTTCTTTTTCTTGCCGGCATTTTTTTCCGCGAGCTTCTTCTGCACCTGATACGACGAGTCAATAATGTGCCGCAGCCCGACCGAATCAAGAGAAGACATCCTTAACAAACTATCCTGCCATGAAATAGTATTCAGATTATTTACAAACTCATCGAGTATCTCTTTACGTGCTTTGATCTTTTCGTAGCCTTCATAGTCTGGTGGCAGGGCTTTGGTCGCGCTGTCGTAATAAGCTTGTGAACGCTCATACTGGTGAAGCGTATCATAATAGATCTCTCCGAGGCGAAGAAAAGCTTCACCATCGACACGTTTGTTGTTTCCTTCGCGAACTGATTTGTTAAAATTCGCGATAGCTTCATTCAGATTCTTTTGTTTAAGCTCAAACAATCCAAGTTCGTAGTAGATCTTGTCTTTAAATTCTTTGTTTTTGCTATCCTTCAAAAGCTTTCGGAACGACTTAAGCGCAGCATTCACACTCTTACTCCGTGAGATTTCAGTCACCTGGGCCATATAAAGTCGCGCATAAAAATCAACCTCATATTCAGGATTAGTTGAAATACATTTTTTATAAAAGTTGTAAGCTTCAGATTCGAAGCCAAGCTTTTGATAGACTTGTCCGATGATAAAATAAATCCTTCCGGGACGATCTTTCTTTTTTAGGAGCGGCGCCGCTTCAGACAGACTTCTAACCATATTATCAAGATCGCCCTGCTCCTGGAAGAAGTAAGCTTTCATGAGGTTGAAGTCTTTCTTGTTTGAACGACTTAATTTTTCTTTTTGAAGGAAATCTATCGCTGCCTGGCCATTGTTAAATTCTGCATGCTCAGTGAACGTGCGAATCAATTGAATGATGGCCTGATGACGGGCATTTGGATCCTTACTTTTAGTGTTAACAAACTTTAGCGTTTGGATTGCGTTACCGAAATCCATGCCGTAGAGGCGGGCTTTCCCGACTAGAATATAACAATCGTCAACCCATCTGCTATTTGGGTGTCGTTGGATGGCGAGCGACGCCATCTTCACTGTCTCTTGTGTATCCTTGTCGTAACTTCTAGCGAGGGCCGTATCCAGTTTTGGATATAGCCTTAGAATCCGGTTATAATCATCGGACATACTAGACCAGATAGTCTGCTCAATCTTCCTGATTTCACCATTGGCATAGTAATACCCATTGAAGTGAGCCGTTGTATTGTGATAAGCTTTGCTTGTCCAGGTATTCTTTTCTGGTGAACAACTCTTTAGTATGAACGCAATAACAATGAGCAGTATGGAAATAAGAGCACCTCTCAAGCGGGCAGAATTAGTGGACGATTAAAACGCAAAAAACCTACATTCAATATTTATATAACCCGGAATATCTAATTTTGTCAAAAAAGGGAAAACTTTGAAGCCCCCCAAAACATTATCAAATTGGTTAAACACCAGATATCAACTCGTCATTCGTAATGAAGAGAACTTCTCTGAGAAGACGAGTCTCGGGTTTACGTACTCCAAAGTTATCTTTTTTTCAGTGATAATCTTTACTGGCTTGTTCCTTATGAGTCTGTTCATGGCCAAGACGATGCTAGCGAAATGGTTTGATCCCAAACACGAGCAGATGGTATTGAATCAACAGTTATTTGAACTCGCTCAAAAGGTCGACTCGCTCGATCTGGAAGTCGATCGCAAGGATCAATTCATTTCCAACCTTCAGCGCGTGCTCAGTGGTGACACGAGTAATTTCAAAGATCCTGCGGAAGCGTTGCGTGGTGAAAGCAGAGTTTTAACCAAGCCCTCCAGTATGCGTGCAAGTTCTTCTGATTCTCTCTTTAGAAAGGATTTTGAGCAGTCGGATATGTCATTAATTTCGGTGAGTTCAAAATACCATGATCTACAAGAGACTTTTTTTTATTCGCCAATCTCAGGATTTGTCTCGGATCAGTACAATGTCAAGAAAGGGCACCTAGGTGTCGATGTCGTCGCCAAAGTGAATGAACCGATCAAATGTATTGCCGATGGCACGGTAATTTTTTCATCCTGGACGCAGGATTCGGGGTATGTGATCATGATTCAGCACCGCGGCAATCTGATCTCCTCCTATAAGCACAATGCACAACTTTTAAAAAAAGTTGGTACTTTTGTCAGCGGTGGAGAAATTATCTCCATAGTTGGCAACAGCGGAGAGCTTACCAATGGACCACACCTTCATTTTGAATTGTGGTACAATGGAAACTCTCTGAATCCTGAAGAATTCGTCACTTTTTAAACATAATAGTCATGCTAACTTCGAAAGAGCAAAAGCGCGCTGCTGATGAGATCAGCACTTCCAGTAATAACATCGGCAAGGGTACTTTCCTTCAGGGTGATTTAGAGACTTTCGGAAACATCCGGATTGAAGGGAAGATTACTGGAAACCTTAAATCAAAAGCTAAAGTGGCGCTAGGGCCCTCTTCGCAGGTACAAGGCAATATCCTCGCACAGAACGCCGATATCGAAGGAGAAGTAAAGGGTAAAATCGAAATCACGGAATTGCTGGTATTAAAGGCCACTGCGGTCATTAACGGTGATATATTTACAGGCAAGATGGTAGTCGAGCCTGGAGCAATTTTTAATGGAACTTGTAAGATGGGCGCTGTCATTAAGGATATAAAAATCTCTGAAAATGGCTCAAACCGACCCATCAACCAGGAAGTCAAAGCCATCTAATGGTTATCTGAAGTATGGCGGTTTGGCAGTTCAATTGCTTGCGGCCATAGGTGTGGCGGGAGGACTGGGCTATTTGCTCGATGGCTATCTTAATTTGAAATTTCCTGCGTTCATGCTTTTGTTTGGCTTCTCGGCATTCGGTGGCATGATGTACCAGGTCTACAGATCAATTAACCAGGACAATTCTTGATCAGGTTCACGATTGTGCTGGTTTCTATGGCTGTGTTGTGTGTGTGCCTCATGCTGATGGCGGCAAGACTTTCCTGGGTCGTTTCGGTGCCTTCTTTTTTTTATCAGACGCTGATCTTATTGGTGACAACTAACCTGGTGATCTATCGGTATCTGATAAAAATTAAACGGCCTGATTTTTTTGTGCAACTCTACCTGCTGACCATAGCTGTTAAATTACTTGCTTATGGCGGGTATATCACGTGGATAATTATAGATGATAAAGCTGGTGCGATTCCAAACGTTGCTGTTTTTCTTATGCTTTACGTCGCTTTTACGGTTGTTGAGATCGTCTTTTTATATAGGAAAATTCCGAGCCAGAATCAGTAGAAGTTGCTTCTAATAAAGCGGGCAAAATTTCCAGAAAAGATTTTTTTATGGAGCTTTCTTTGATACCTTTGCGCTCGTATTCAAAAACCCTGAAATTAGCCCTGAATGAGCGTATTTTTCGGCCCTGCAAAGCGTTTGATCTCCCTCTTAGTACTGTTTGTTTTTTTCTCAAATCTTGCGTTTTCCCAACACATAGATGAGCACGAAACGACCGGTCACCAGGTAGAGGCTGAGGCGTTCAATCCCAATGACGTGATCATTGAACACGTTCTGGATAACCACGTGTGGCATTTGTGGGATCACGGCGGCACAATCTTCCTTCCTGTCATTGTTTATTCAGGAGAGAGAGGAGTTGAGATGTTTTCGTCCCGTAATTTCTATGATGAGCATCATACCATCGTGGAGTACAATGGGTACAAGCTCGAAGAAGGACATATTTTTCTTGGTGAGCATGAAGTTCTCGATCTTTCGATCACCAAGAACGTTGCCATGTTGTTGATCAATGCTGTGGTGTTGCTGTTAGTCTTTACATCTGTTGCCAGAGGGTTTCAACACAACAGGGGCAAGTCACCAAAGGGCATCCAATCATTTTTCGAACCCATTATCGTTTTCGTTCGTGACGAAGTTGTGAAACCGAACATTGGCCCGCAGTACGAAAAGTTTCTACCGTACATGTTATCGCTGTTCTTCTTCATTCTCTTTGGAAACATGATCGGACTGTTGCCAGGGGCAGGAAATATGACCGGCAACATTGCGGTCACATTAACACTGGCGGCCTTTACATTTGTGATCACAAACGTCAAAGGTAACAAGGGATACTGGTCGCATATTTTCTGGACGCCTGGTGTTCCACTACCCATGAGAATCCTTATCCTTCCGGTTGAAATCATTGGGATATTCACCAAGCCATTATCGCTTACGTTTCGTTTGTTCGTAGCGATCACAGCAGGACACATTGTGTTGCTGGCGCTGATCAGTCTTGCTTTTATTCTTCAGAGTGTAGCGGTAGGTTTTGTATCGAGTTTGATCCTGGTGTTCATAAGCCTTATAGAAATACTGGTAGCTGGAATTCAGGCGTACGTGTTCACGCTGTTTTCTTCTCTATACATCGGTATGGCTATAGCAGAACATGTACACGATGATCACCATTAAAATGAATTAAAGATTTCCTTCCCGATTGGTCGGGGTGGTTTGTTTCACATAATAAATTTATAACTATGTTTTTAGCATTATTATTAGACATCAGCTATGCAATCATGGGTGCTGGTATCGGTGCAGGTCTGGCAGCAATTGGCGCTGGAATTGGCATTGGTAAAATCGGCGGCTCAGCAATGGAAGGTATCGCTCGTCAACCTGAAGCTGCTGGTAAGATTCAGGGAGCAATGCTGATCATCGCTGCCCTCATCGAGGTTGCTGCGCTTTTCGCGCTGGTTATCTGCATGCTGATCTCTTTCAAGAGCTAAGGCTTTCAAGAACTTGTCTTTGGCAATGGGCCGGGCAAGTTCTTTTGTTTGATCCCACATGAATTTAAAAATATATGGAACTTCTTAAACCCGGCATTGGACTCATCATCTGGCAGACATTTGTGTTTCTGCTGCTTGTTATTCTTTTGGCAAAGGTGGCCTGGAAACCTATTCTCAGTTCTTTAAAGGAACGTGAGAAGTCTATCCAGGACGCACTTGACACTGCAGAGAAAGCGCGCCTTGAGATATCCAAACTAAAGGCCGACAATGAGAACCTCTTTAAGCAGGCACGTGAAGAACGCGACAGAATGTTGCGAGAAGCGAGAGAAGCTTCTAACAGAATGAAAGAAGACGCTGAAGTTATCGCCAAAAAATCGGCTGATAAAATCATCGAAGATGCCCGGCTTGCCATTGGTATTGAAAAGCAAGCTGCTCTCCGCGACATCAAAGAACAAGTGGCTTCATTCTCTCTTGACATCGCTGAGAAATTATTGAAGGAGAACCTTTCAACAGATAGATCCCAAAAGGATCTCGTTGAACGATATATAAAAGATATTAAAGTCAACTAAGGCATGGCCGATTCACGTGCAGCATCCCGTTATGTAAAATCATTGCTTACACTGGCAGTGGACAAGGATGTACTGGATGAAGTGCATCAGGATATGCTTTTGTTTTCAAAGATTTGTGATGAGAACAGATCATTCGGTCTCATGCTTCGTAATCCGATCATCAGACACGACAAAAAGCGCGAGATCCTGGGAAAAATTTTCCAGGGTAGGGTCAATGCGCTAACGATGGCGATATTCGATATTCTTACAAAAAAGAATCGAGAACCATTGTTACCCGTGATCGCACGCGAATTTCATACAGCTTACAATAGCTTCAAGGGTATTGGTAAGGCATACATCACCACGGCAGTTCCATTAGACGCAGCACTCAGAAGTGAATTCGAGACCATGGTGAAAGAACTCAGCAAGAAAGACAAGGTTGAGTTAACCGAGAAGATTGACAAAGACATGATTGGCGGTTTTGTGCTGAATGTTGGCGACAAACAAATTGATGCTTCCCTGAAGAACAAATTGAATGCCCTTAAATTGAAGTTTACTCATAATCCTTATATCAAAGAATATTAATCTCTTAGAATCATGGCAGAGATCAGACCAGAAGAAGTATCAGCAATATTACGCGAACAACTTTCGCAGTCGCGCACGGAAGCGCAGCTTGAAGAAGTTGGAACCGTCCTTACAGTTGGGGATGGTGTTGCGCGTATTTACGGACTTACGCAGGCACAAGCTGGTGAGTTGATCGAATTCGAATCCGGACTCAAAGGGCTAGTACTTAACCTGGAAGAAGACAACGTCGGTGCAGTATTGTTAGGCGAATCAAAAGGCATCAAGGAAGGTGATACCGTAAAGCGAACAGGTAAGATTGCATCGGTCGATGTAGGTGACGGAATGCTCGGACGTGTAGTGAACACGTTGGGTAAGCCAATTGATGGAAAAGGTCCACTTGCAGGTCAGTTGTATGATATGCCACTTGAGCGCAAAGCTCCAGGGGTAATCTTCCGTCAGCCTGTAAACGAACCTATGCAAACGGGTATTAAGGCGATCGATTCAATGATCCCTGTAGGCCGTGGTCAACGTGAACTTATAATCGGTGACCGTCAAACCGGAAAGACCGCGGTAGCACTTGATACCATCGTAAATCAAAAAGAGTTCTACGAAAAAGGACAGACTGTATATTGTATCTACGTAGCCATTGGACAGAAAGCGTCGACTGTTGCTAACGTAGCAGCAGCGCTTGACAAAGCTGGCGCAATGCCTTACACGGTCATTGTTTCGGCATCGGCTTCTGACCCCGCACCAATGCAGTTCTTCGCGCCTTTCACGGGTGCTGCGATTGGCGAATTTTTCCGCGATACCGGCAGACCCGCATTAGTAATCTATGATGATCTTTCAAAACAAGCGGTGGCTTACCGCGAAGTATCACTTCTCTTGAGAAGACCTCCTGGACGCGAAGCTTATCCTGGTGATGTATTTTACTTGCACTCACGCTTACTTGAAAGAGCCGCGAAGATCATCAACAATGACGCGATCGCCAGGAATATGAATGATCTCCCTGCTACTATTAAACATCTCGTTAAAGGCGGTGGATCATTGACAGCGCTTCCTATCATTGAAACTCAGGCTGGTGACGTATCAGCTTATATTCCGACTAACGTGATCTCGATCACTGACGGACAAATATTTCTTGAAACCAATCTTTTCAACTCTGGTATTCGTCCTGCTATCAACGTTGGTATCTCAGTATCACGCGTTGGAGGTAATGCGCAGATCAAGTCGATGAAGAAGGTGGCAGGTACACTGAAGCTTGATCAGGCTCAGTTCCGTGAACTTGAAGCTTTTGCAAAGTTTGGTTCTGACCTTGACGCTGCAACAAAGCTTACCATTGAGCGTGGACGTAGGAATACTGAAATATTGAAACAGGATCAGTACGCACCAGTTCCCGTGGAAGAGCAAGTTGCCATCATCACGGCATCGACGCGTGGATTCATGGATAGAGTTCCTGTAACGAAAGTAAGACAGTTCGAGAAGGAATACCTCGAGCTTATGCGCACGGCGCATCGGGGTGTACTAGACAACCTTCGCGCTGGTAAATTTGAAGATGCTGATGTTGAAACCATGAAGCGCGTGGCGCAAGACCTGGCTTCTAAATTTGCCTGATAAGACATAGACATTCCGAACGGATATGCCGAATTTAAAAGAAGTCAAGAATCGAATTGCCTCCGTGATGAGCACGCAGCAGATCACGAAAGCCATGAAAATGGTTGCTGCTGCAAAGCTACGCAGGTCGCAGGAGCGTGTCACGCAAATGCGCCCTTATTCGGTTAAGCTTGAAGCCATCATCAGGAATCTTTCAGACGCGCAATCAAACGGTGATACTGACAACTGGTTTAGTGAAAACCGCGAAGTACATCGTGTATTAATAGTTGCCATAAGTTCCGACCGCGGTTTATGCGGTTCGTTCAATAGCAATATTTTTAAAGGCGTAATGCGCCTGGTTCTTGATAAGTATGAAGATCAGTACAAGAAGGGTAATGTTGTAATACTTCCTATCGGAAGGAAGGCTGCTGAGTTTTTCCGCAAGCGCAATTTTCAATTGATCGACAAGTATTCTGACATCATCGGAACCGTTAATTTTCAAAGTGCTTCCGAAGTTGGAAATGCCGTAATGCACGACTTTAAGGACGGTAAGTTTGACCGGGTAGAACTGGTATATAACGAATTCAAAAACGTCGCAACACAAGTACTTCGCACTGAACAATTGTTGCCGGTGGTTTTGCCAACGGAGACGATAAAGTCTAATCCGATCGACTATATCTATCAGCCTAGCCATCAAGACATCATTGCAGAACTTCTGCCCAGCGCATTAAAAATCCAGCTGTTCAAGGCTTTGTTAGACTCCAATGCCGCAGAAAATGGCGCTCGTATGACTGCTATGGAAAAGGCAACAGAAAACGCCGGAGAGTTGCTTAAAGAGCTTCGGCTCAGCTACAACCGCTCACGTCAGGCCGCCATTACCAAGGAAATCCTTGAGATCGTCGGTGGGGCAGAAGCATTGAAATCTGCATAATCAGCGAAAAGCTTATACTTTTAAAGTCTTCTCAACAAGGGAAGACTTTTTTTATGGGTTCAGATATTCGACGATTCTATAGATTGATCAGTGTACTGAGCATCGACGTCGTGGCGGGTGCAGTGATCGGGTCAATTTTTTTTGCACATATCCTTCAAGCTCAAATCCAGATCAGTGAATTGGTTGCATTGGCGCTGACAGTATGGATCATCTACACGGCCGATCACCTTTCCGATGCAAAGAAAATCAAGCGCACAGCATCGACGGACAGACATCGGTTTCATCAGCAACATGCCCAGCATTTGAAATCGATTCTTGCCATTTGCCTGCTTATAGATGGGGCAGCAGTTCTTTTTATCAACCCCGAAATTATAAAGTGGGGAGTTGTGTTGGCTTTTTTAGTTTTGGTCTTCCTGATCATTCAGCAGTCTATTCCGTGGATGAAAGAAATAATTATCGCGGTATTTTATACGTGTGGTGTAATACTTCCCTCTATATCAAGGGTGCACAACCCACTGGATACTGCGCATTATTTGTTGATCTTGCAATTCATGATGATTGCGTTGACCAATCTTATGCTTTTCTCGTGGTTTGATCGGACAACGGATGCCATTGATGGTTTGAGGTCATTTGTGACTGTCGCTGGCGAATCGAAAACCAGAATAGCAATTATCACGCTTGCCTTTCTTCAGTTGTTGCTGACCGGATTGCAGTACTTCGTTTTCCATATTGCTGAAGTGGCGTTTTTGATGGGAATCATGGGAGTAATTCTAGGTATTATCTTTTTATTGCAGCGAAAATATGATGACTCAACCCTCGCGCGATTTCTCGCCGAGGCAGTGTTCTTGATTCCAATAGTTTCACTTTTGTGAACTCGCCACAGATAAACAATTTCGACGCACTCGCCGGCATTTATGATACGCTGGCAAAAGTGGTTTTCGGGAGAAGCATCAAGGACGCACAATGTGTTATGCTTTCTGAGTTGTCCGGTGCCAATACAATATTAATAATCGGCGGTGGTACTGGATGGCTATTGGATGAAGTTCTTAAGATCAATCAAACAAGTCAGATATGGTATGTGGATGCCTCATCTAATATGGTGTCGCAAGCGCGTCGACGATGCGAAAGATTAAATTCAAAACAAGTTAAGTTTGTTCAGGGAACGGAAAATGAACTGCCGGATCAACCGACGTTTGATGCAGTAATCGCTAACTTTTACTTTGATATGTTTTCGCCGGCTAGCCTTCAGGTCGTGATGAAAAGAATAAAAGAATCGATGGAGCCGGGTGCTGTTTTAATTGCTACAGATTTCACAAAGTCGAAACGATTATGGCACGCTCTATTGCTCGGAACGATGTATAGATTTTTTCGTATAGCTAGTAAACTTGAGGCAGGAACATTGCCGCCCTGGCAGTCACTGCTCGTCGATTCAGGATTTAAAGAAGAGTCTGCTCACAAATTCTACGATGGATTTATTGAGGCAAGGAAGTATGTGCTTCGCTGAAAATAAAGTTACTGCAGCAGAATCGCTTCGTTGCCCAGCTGCTGAACGAGCTCCGCTTTTTCCTCCATCAGTTTGATGATTTTCCTGAGGTAATCGATCTCTTTGCGCGACAGGTCGAGCTGCCTTTGGTATTCCGCAACTTCGTTGCGGATAGTAGCAACCTTTTCGTTTTCCGTATCGTCTGGGGATGACACGTAAAATTCAAAGAAATTGAAATTCAGAACGCGGGAAATCTTTAACAACAGCCCGGTGTCTACGTGGCGTTTCTTGAAGATTCTGTACACGTTTTGGCGGACCGTACCAAGTTCGTCCGCGAATTCTGTGAGCCTCATATCGCGTTTATCGAACACGTCTTTGATCTTCTGGCCAATTTCTACTATTTCCATATGCGTCATTTACGTAAATTAATAGTTTACGATCGTGTTGCCAATGTTTTCGGGTGTAACTTATTGTTTTACACTCCTGAACATATCTTTCGACTTTTCCGGAACCGGTTGGCATTATTGTTAGGATGGCCATTAGAACTAAAATGAAAATCAGATGGTAAAGGCCTTTTATGAGGACGAGTATGCCGTGATAGCGTTAGACGAAACGATCCCGTGCGTGAAGCTAACCCTAAATGGCGTCCCCAAATCCAGCGAGCACTATCAGGATGTCCAAATCAAGCGTTTAGAGCTCATGAAAAAGCAAGTTGCAAACTACCCTCGATTGCACATGCTTACAGACAGCCGTACTGCCGGCCCCGTTTTGGATGAAGACGTTCTCTATTTCAAAAGCAATGTGATGCCAGAAATGGAAAGGGCTGGTGTACGTTACCTTGCCATCGTACTTCCGACAAACAAGTTCACACAGTTGACAATCAAAGAAATGACCGAGAATGCCGAAATCATGAAAGTCAGATATTTTGATTCGGTCCGTGAAGCGCGCTCGTGGTTGCGGAAGATGACCACTCTTTGAACGGCATGCCTCAAGCGACAACCTGCGAGCTGCGCAATTTCGACGTTGAGTGTTCTGAAACGAGCAGGTAACCAGAACCAGCCAAACCCAAGTAGCCGAGCGGATACTACGACCCATACGACAAAGTATAAATCTTCGAGGTTAAGACGCACTGGCTTGCAGCTTGATGCTTGACGCTTGAGGCTTTTCTGCTATCTTGCGATTGCGGCATCCACCCAAAGATGCCTCCCACAGTTTACCTAATATGCAGGATCTCTTCAGGCATTTGCCAGCTGTTATTTACGCCTATTCTATTCATCCTGACGGGACACGAAAGTTTGATTACGTGAGCGAATCCTGCGACTTCATTCTCGGTATCTCGCATCAGGAAATATTAAGGAATGCAGAACTGATGGAATCGATTATTCATCCTGATGATATCGGACACCTGAGAAGAACAGCTGAAGAAAGTCAAAGGGATGCTGCTGAATTTTCATGGGAAGGAAGGATGATTTATCTGAGCACCATCCGGTGGATTGAGATCAGGTCCAATCATCAGCGAAGTGCAGGAGGCGTGATCATCAGACGTGGAATTATACAAGACATCACGTCCCGAAAGGGAGTGGCACAACAGGATGAAGTGCGTTTCAAAAAGAACGAGACTTTATTAACCCAACTATTCCAGACCATCCCAATGGCTGTCGTACTATTAACTGATGAAGGGAAAGTCTCGCAGGTCAATAATGGATTCGAAGAGATGTTTGGCTACACGCTAAATGATCTCAGGGATCGAAGCGTCAATGATTTTATTGTTCCTGAAGAGTTGACCAATGAAGGTGTTGATCTCAACAATATCATTGCGGGCCATAAGGTGATTAGTATTGAAACAATCAGAAGGCATAGGAATGGAAAGCGGATCAATGTCATCCTGTATGGCATGCCGGTGATGATGGATAATGAAACGATTGGGATCTACGGCGTGTATGTCGACATCACAGAACGGAAGCGTGTAGAGGAGGAGTTGAATGTGAGAAACACCGAGCTTGATAATTTTGTTTACAAGGTATCACATGACCTGCGTGCACCTTTGTCGTCGATCCTTGGTCTCGTAAACCTTGCCAAGCTTCCAGGCAATACAGATAATCCAATGGACTATATTGATATCATCGGATCGAAAGTAGATCATCTGGATCATTTCATTGGAGATGTGCTAAGCCATTCCAAAAATCTGAAGATAGATATCAGCACCATGCAGGTCAACTTCAAAGAAATCATTGAAGATACATTCAGTGATCTTAACTATCTGGAAGGTGCGAAGGGAATCGCCAGACTGATTAAGATCGAGGGAATTGAATTCTATAGTGATCCGTGGCGGATTGCCGAGATATTGAGAAACCTCATTTCAAATGCGATCAAGTACAGAAAACTTGATCAGGTAACATCGGAGATAGGAATAAAGATCAGTGTAGATCACCTCCGCGCAGAAATCAGTTTCGTCGATAATGGGATTGGCATTGATGAATTTAACCTCGCGAAGGTGTTTGAGATGTTTTACAGGGCAACGGAACAGTCAGACGGCTCGGGGATAGGGCTTTATATTGTCAAGAATGCCGTTGAAAAGCTTGGAGGGCAAATCACGTTATCGAGCAGGGTAGATCACGGTACCAGGTTCAATATTATATTGCCCAATCGCATCAATAATGTGATAGCAAAAGTCCCATTGCCGGTGGATGCGGAGCAACAATGAAACTTCAGGAGGTAATTACTCGGGAGGATGTGCAGGAGTTTTTGGTATTACCAGTCAGGTTGTATAAAAATGAACCACATTGGATTCGTCCCCTCGATAAAGACGTTGAATCTGTATTCGACAAAAACTCAAACAAGACTTTCCGACACGGCGAATGTTGCAGATGGCTTCTTAGAAACGACCGTGATGAAGTAATTGGAAGAGTTGCAGCCTTTGTCAACCAAAAGACAAAAGATAAAGGCAACGATCAGCCTACAGGTGGAATGGGCTTCTTCGAATGCATCAATGACAAGTCGGCGGCCTTTACCATGTTTGATCAATGCCATGACTGGTTGAAATCACGTGGACTGGAAGCCATGGACGGTCCCATAAATTTTGGAAGTCGTGACCGTTGGTGGGGATTGCTGATCGAAGGATTTGATCACGAACCCAACTATCAATGCAACTATAATTTCAGTTACTATCGCGCGTTCTTTGAAGACTACGGATTCAAAGTCTATTTTTACCAGCTCACTTTTCACCGAACGATCAAAGGCCCACTATCTCCAAAACTAGCCGCGAAAGCTGAATTAGCGCGTCGTGATCCTGATTATGAGTTCAGGTATCTCCGAAGGGATGAATTGAAAAAATTACCGGAATATCTGTTGAAGGTTTATAACGGGGCGTGGGCGAATCGCTCCGAGAATCCGGAGCTTTCATTGGCTCAGGCACAACTTCTCGTAAAACAAATGAAGCCGATCATGGATCGAAAGATCCTTTACTTCGGATTTTATAAGGGAGATCCGGTGAGTTTCTTTTTGTCGTTGCCGGAGATCAATCAGATCCTCAAATATGTCAATGGAAAACTCGACTGGATCGGCAAGCTGAAGTTTTTATGGCATTCGCTCATGAAGACCAACCGAAAAGCATTTGGTATCCTGTTTGGAGTTGTTCCAGAGCATCAGGCTAAAGGATTAGATGGTGCCATGGTCATGGAGTCGCGGAAAGTGTTGCAGGATGAATATAAACGATACGACGAATATGAAATGAATTGGATAGGTGATTTCAATCCCAAGATGATCGTGGTGGTAGAACAGGTTGGTGGAAAAGTAAACAAGCGTCACGCTACTTATCGGAAATTGTTTGATGAAACCAGGTCGTTCAGACGTGCGCCGGTTTTAAACTAAACTAAACGAAAACAGATGTTCAGTTTCTGTGTTAAGGGTTAGCGGTCTTTTATTACTTTCGTCCAGCAATATCGAATATGAATCCTACAACAGGCGTACTGCTTATTAATCTCGGCACCCCGGACAGCCCTTCCGTTAGCGACGTGAGATCATACCTTTCTCAATTTCTTAACGATCCAAGGGTCATTGATATTCCGTGGCTAAGCAGGAAGATTCTGGTCAATCTTATTATTGTACCATTCAGAGCGCCAAAGTCTGCGGCGATCTATAAAAAATTATGGACTGCAAACGGGTCACCGCTTTTATTTCATAGTGAAAATGTGAAAACGCTTCTGCAGCAATCTCTGGGTAACGACTATGCCGTTCATCTCGCGATGCGATATAAAAATCCTTCAATCCCAGATGTAATGGAGGAGATGCGCAAAAAGAATTATAAAAGGATCGTTGTCGTTCCCATGTTTCCCCAGTATGCGTCTGCTTCCACAGGCTCTGCGCACGACGAGGTGATGCGTGTGCTGCGTTCGTGGTGGGTTATTCCGGATGTTAATTTCATCAGTCAGTATTGGGATCATCCTACTTTTATCGATGCATTGTTTGAGCGTGGAAAACAGTATGATATTAAATCATATGATCACGTTCTGTTCTCGTTCCATGGTCTGCCAAGTCGGCAAGTTGATAAGGTTTATGAGTCGGGCGAATGTTCCGACCGTGATTGCGAGCATGAAATCACAGATGAAAACAAGTATTGCTATAAAGCGACATGTTATGCCACGGCAAGGCTACTGGCGGAACGGCTGAATATTCCGAAAGAAAATTATACTGTTTGTTTTCAATCGCGTCTTGACAAGGCGTGGCTTGAACCCTTCTCCGATAAAGTTGTCGAAGACTGTGCAAAAAAAGGAATGAAGAAGATTCTTGTATTCTCACCGGCATTTACTGCAGATTGTCTTGAGACTATCATAGAAATCGGCGACGAGTATCAACACATCTTCAAATCGAATGGCGGAGATCGCGTTCAGCTTGTGGAAAGCCTCAACGAGCATCCACTCTGGATCAAATGCCTGAAAGAAATAGTGCTTGATTCCTGATCTTCGAACTGCAAATTGCAAGTCGCAGCAATCCTCATCACAGTTCAACGAATCTGTCGAGATCTTTTGTACTTGTGTTCACGTGAGGTGTTACGCTCACGTTGGAGCAAGTGTTAAAGCGCCCGCTGCGCCAATTGATTTCTGGAAGAAAGATCGACGTTGACCTACAGTTTAGGTTTGGAAGGCGATTATGATGGAAGTTAATAAATTGTTCATTAACGCTATTTGCCGCGCCGCGGGTCTCCCTGAATTTTGACTCTTTGTCTCCGCGTTTTTTGGGTTTCAAGCATGCTCGTACTTCCTGTAAATTAAGATCCATTAAACGCGTCGATATTGGAAAAAAGAAGTTACGCGGAACACGACATCATTATTCTTCCAACATATCTTTCAACTCTATCTCAAGCGCGCGTGTGCTGATAAAGATCTCGTGCAACGAAAGTCCAAGGGACAGCAACAACGCCAGCATACTCATTCCGAAGATGGCGAAAGCCCAATTTTCATAATCCAGATAAAATGAAAACATACTCAACACACAGAAGAAAAAACTGATGATTCCCATCGCCTGCATCTGCTTTACCAACACCAATCTTCGATTGAGATTTGTGATCTGCGCTTTGATGATCTCGCGATCTTCCTGGATTTGTTTGTATTTCGCGTGAAGATTTCGAATCAAAGTCGCCAGTGCGAGAAACCGGTTTGTATAGGCAAGCATCATTAATGTAATTGCGGGGAAAAGCAATGCTGGTGTATTGATCGAAATCTGCTGCATCGTTAAAGTTAATGAAGGCGTTGTAATTTTCTGAGTGATTTGGCAATTGTGCCTATCGTTGTAACAGACACGAGCGTCATGATGCCACCCAGTACGACAGATCGCACGACACCGAATACTCTCGCAGCAACACCTGATTCAAACATTCCAATTTCATTTGACGAGCCGACGAAAATGTGATTAACGGCCGACACCCGACCCTTCATATTCTCAGGGGTCAGCGTTTGTAGTATCGTGCCTCGGATAATTACGCTGACGCAATCGAACATTCCACTGAACATCAGCAAAGAGAGCGAGATCCAGAAATTCGTTGATACAGCAAAAAGGATCATACAAACGCCAAAACCACCAACGCAGTAAAGCATGGTCATACCCGTGTTACGCGTAATTGGATTATGCGTGATATAAAATGCCATGACCAACGCGCCGATTGAAGGCGCTGCTCTGAGCAGTCCCAATGCTTCCGGGCCGGCGTGAAGAATGTCTTTGGCGAATATTGGCAGCAACGCCACGGCACCACCGAACAAAACAGCAAACAGGTCAAGCGAGATTGCACCGAGGAGTATCTGATTACTAAATACAAAACGTAGACCTGCTTTGATCTTCTCGACAATTCCTTGTTCATCGCTCTCGGGCGGAAGTGGTTTGTTCGAGATGATTGATGCCAATGATAATCCAACGAACATCAAGGCGACGTCAGCAATGTAAGATGCGCGAACGCCAAAGAAGCCATATAGAAATCCGCCCAGTGCGGGGCCACCGATAGATGCAGTTTCCCACAACGTGCTGTTCCAGGTAATTGCGTTTGAATACAGTTCTCGTGGCACCAGCTGGGTCATGTAAGCGAATTGAGCTGGGGACAGAAAGCCTCTGGCAATTCCACTAACGAAGATCACTGAGTAAATCGGGATGACGCTAAACTGTTGTAGCAATTCTCCGACGTTCAATGTAAACAGCAAAAGCGCAACAGAGCATATGGCCAGTGTGCTAAGACAAATCAATATGATCTTCTTGCGCTGAACAATATCGGCGATGTGCCCGGCATATAGAGAAACGGCAATTGATGGAATCGCTTCAGCCAGTCCAATGAGTCCAAGGGATAATGGATCATTGGTGAGTTCGTAGATTTGCCATGCGACAACAACTGCTTGTACCTGGATGGCAAGCGTTATACAGAAACGTTGTGAAATAAATAGTCGATAATCAGGAATTTTAAGGGCCGCATAGGGGCCAGTGGGAACACTCATTTCAAAATATTTTCGATAGCATCAACGGCGGTTTTCTGACGATCTTCACGTGCGCCTTTGATTTCTACGAAAGGCACGGATTGGTTTTTCATTTCATTCAGATAAATCGAATATAATTCTTCTCGCTTTTCCGGGTGTTCGCGTAATGGATCGTCCTGCCAGGGGATATCTACGTATGTAAGCAGATACAGATCGTACTTTCTGGTGCCGATGTATTTCAAAATCTCTTCATCGCAGTTGCCGAATTTAAATTCGCTCCAGACTTTAATAACGTACAGATTAGTATCGCAGATCAAAAGATTATTGCTATCCCTTTGCCACTCATCCTCTATGCGCATCTGACCATGCGCGATCGTAAGCAGATCGCTTTGGAGGTACGGTCGCACCAGATGGTCGATGTAACCGCGGGCGTATTCAGGCACCCATCCCGTCTTGAAATAACCGGCTAGGTACTCCGAGAGTGCCGATTTTCCGGTACACTCCGGTCCAATCACCGCGACTTTTTTAACCGTTGGTAGGCTGTTTGAATTCACAGGCCGAAAATCGGTTATTATTCTCTAAAATTCGAGCGATACTTGACATTCTAAAATGCAGATATTGTGAATCGCAGGGAGCTTTTAAGAAGTCTTGGATTTGGGGTTTCAGCAGGTCTGGTAATGCCAGGGCTGTTTTCGTCCTGCAAAAGCGAAGATCCCGCACCCAAGACTGACTATTCGGGTACTATCGCTGTCGTAGGCGCAGGCGCATCAGGCCTGTACATCGCAGATATATTAAAGGCAAAAGGCATAAAAGTCGTGTTGCTTGAGGCATCTGACAGAGTTGGTGGGCGCGTAAGAACCCTTAAAGCAAACGACAAACCTTCAGCCTCACTGCTCTTCAACTCCCAGTCAGAACTCGGCAGTGATTTTCCGAATGAACTTGGAGCAACGTTTATAAAAGGATCTGATTCTGCCTGGTCGAAGTTTGTTCAAGAGCTTAAAATCAATACCGTTAATCTGACCAGTACTACAGTCGATAACTATGTTGTCGATGGTAGCGTCATGTCTGCGGCGGCACTTGCCTCTGATGCGGACTTCATCGCAGCGAAGAACTTTTTGGATAACCTTGCTTCGCAGTCGGGTGCCAGCGCAGTTGAAGATGCTATCGCAGCTGCGGGTATAAACGAAAGAATGTACAGCATTCTCAACGCCTGGATTGGAAACAATTATAGCTCGTCGAACGACAGGATGGGCATGCAGGCAGTGGCCGAAGCGTATGCTATGAGAACGCGCGACCACGATCTTTTTACCTTGGTTAACAACCCAATGGAAGACGCCTTATTGTCAAGGTTCAGCAAAGTTGTGGAAGATGTAAGAGTCAACTCAGTCGTTAAACAAATTGATTATACAGGTTCCACCGTTGTGATCACCGGTGATAATACGAAAACAGGCGAGCCATTTTCGCTCGAAGTAGAAAAGGTTGTAGTTACTGTACCCATATCAATCTTAAAAAACAACAGCATAGCATTCACGCCTGGTCTACCCGCCAGCAAATCTGCTGCTTTGAATACCATGGCGATGGATGCATCATTTCGCGTAATACTTGATTTCAAATCGAACTTCTGGGGAGCAACATCAGGATTTCTTTACGGCGCTGGCGAAGCACCTGAGTATTTTAACGGTGGCGTTGGCAGAAGTGATCTCGGCAAAACATTGAGCGTTACGATTTCAGGTCCTAAAGCAACCGGATATTCTTTGATGGGAAAAAATTCATTGCCTTTGCTGATCAATGAACTTGATTCACTTTTCAATGGCAAGGCAAGTACCGGTATCCGAATGGATGGGAACGACAACATGGTAGCCATCATCCAGGATTGGACACTCGATCCATATATTAGGGGAGGGGGAAGTTATTCTAAACCCGGAGGAACAAATCAACATCGTGTAGATCTGGCAGCACCTGTAAATGATAAAGTTTTTTTTGCTGGTGAGGCTACTGACATCACAGGCGACTTTGGTACTATCAATGGTGCTTTATTGTCGGCGGAAAGAGCGGCCAAAGAAGTCGGGCAAGCGATCGGCGTATAGGAGATCCGTTATGTCTACACGGCTGAAAGCTCTTTCAGTAGGATGAAAAAGCCAATCGCCAGAGTGAACCATCCGAATATTCTTCTCAGCAGTTGTGATGGAACTTTTGCAGAAAGTTTATTACCAATCAGAATACCAGCAACCGCGAGCGAAGTAATTGTTGCCAGCAGCCTCCAGTTCATATCGTAATTGAAGAAGTCGCCGATAAAACCCGAATAAGAGTTGATCGAAATAATAAACAGTGATGTACCTACGGCTGCTTTAAATGTTAGTCCGGTTAACAACACCAGGGCAGGTATGATCAGAAACCCTCCTCCCGCACCAACCAATCCAGTAAGAAATCCAATCACTGTTCCCTGAACAACAAGCCAACCTACGCGAATTCTATCTGCTTCGCTGTCGGTTTCCTGCCGGCCACGTATCATAGAGATTGACGCGAATATCATCAGCATTGCAAAGATTCCAAGCAACAGTAGTCGCTTCGTTATCAGGATGTGGTCATTGTCATAAACAACCTCAGGTATGGCATGAACGATCCATCGTCGTGTTGAGAAGATCGCGAGTATTGAAGGAATGCCAAACCACAACCCTGTCCGAACGTTAACAAAGTGATCTTTGTATTTTGGAATTGCGCCGACAAGGCTAGTTGTACCGACAATAAACAGCGAATAAGCGGAAGCTAATACTACGTCTATCTGAAACAAGTAAACCAGGATTGGTATCGAAAGAATCGATCCACCTCCGCCCAGCAGGCCGAGGATCAAACCGATCGCTATGGAGGCTATATACCCAATGATCTCAAGGGACTGCATAAAGAATTGTTTGGTGGCGACAATTCAATGGCAAGATTGGTAACGTGAAGCAGATATATGATGGATCAAAGACGTTCATATTCAACAATAAAAACATCCGGGAACTTTGCTTTTACTTCCTCGCGAAATTGTTCGGCTTTCACGCGCGACGAGAATTTGCCTAGAATGAGCCCATAATATTTTACGCCATTGAGCACTTTTACCTGAACAGTGACTTCTCTTTTATATGAGTTCTTGAGATTGTCAGCCAGGCGCATCAGATTCACGAGTTCCTGATAAGTTCCAATCTGTACGCCAAAACCTTTTGGTTTATGACGAGTGATTTCAAATTCGTAAAACTCCTTTTCTTCCACCGTCACCTGATCGATCGTGCGCCCCATATCGCTAACTTTGCCATCACCTGGATCGGTGATTTCAAGTTTTACTTCGGCAAGGCCTTGATTGATGAACCCGAGTTCCTCAGCTGCGGATCTGGATAAATCGATGATTCGATCTTCGACATACGGCCCCCGATCATTTATTGTAACTTCTACGCTTTTGTCATTAGCGAGGTTGGTAACTCTGACTTTCGTTCCAAAAGGCAGGGTCTTGTGCGCAGCAGTTAGTTTGTTGTGTTTATACTTTTCGCCACTGGCGGTTTGGGTTCCTTCGAACTTATCGGCATAAAAAGATGCTTTTCCGGATTGGACCTGAGCATTTGAAATGAAGGCAATAAAAAGGGCGGAGAGTGTGAGAAGGAGTTTCTGAACGTTCATGGAGAAATTGCGGGGATGGTGATTTTTGATCAAAAATAGTGTTGCAGCACGAATTTCAATATAAAATTTGTCTGCGGGAACGAGTGCAAAGAAAAGGTGGAAAGCATTTGGTCATTTTAAAGATTTAAGCAATTAAAGTATAACTTTGCCCGGCAAATAATGGATCCTAAATTATTTGTCATGCCACTCGATACCTCCAAGTTCCTTTTTGAAGCCCTCACATACGATGATGTGCTTCTTGTCCCTGCTTATTCTGAAGTATTGCCAAGAGAAACTGATACCTCCTGCAATCTTACTTCGAACATCAGACTAAATATCCCGCTTGTCTCTGCCGCTATGGATACTGTGACGGAAGCCGAGCTTGCCATTAGCGTTGCTATGGAAGGCGGCCTCGGATTCATCCACAAAAATATGAAGATTGAATTACAGGCCGAACAGGTTCGAAAGGTAAAACGGTCTCAAAGCGGATTGATTCTAGATCCGATCACGTTGAATGCCAACGCTACGGTTCAGGAAGCAGAAAACATCATGCGTGAATTTAAAATAGGTGGCATACCTATCGTAGATCACAACGGTAACCTCGCGGGTATTATTACCAATCGAGATCTGCGTTTCCAAAAAGACATGAATGTGCCTGTATCAAGTATCATGACGCGCGAAAATCTGATCACGGCACCTGAGGGTATTACACTCGAACAGGCAGAAGGTACTTTAAAGAAATACAAAATTGAAAAGCTTCCGATTGTCAGCAAAAAAGGAAAGCTCATGGGCCTGATTACATTCAAGGATATTCAAAAAAAGAAAAACAAACCAACTGCTTGTCAGGATCAGTTTGGCAGACTTCGCGTAGGTGCTGCAGTTGGCGTTACACCCGATATTCTTGATCGGATCGATGCATTGAAAGCCGCCGGTGTTGATGTCATTAGTATTGATACCGCTCATGGACATTCCAAAGGTGTGATCGATGCCGCTAAACGTGTGAAGAAGAAGTATCCTGAACTGGATATGATTGTGGGAAATATTGCAACCGCCGAAGCGGCAAAGGCGCTCGCGAGTGTTGGTGCAGATGCGGTTAAAGTTGGCGTTGGACCAGGAAGTATATGCACTACACGTATTGTTGCAGGTGTTGGGTTACCACAGTTGTCTGCTGTTTACGAAGCATCAAAGGCCCTGAAAGGTTCTGGTGTTTGTGTTATTGCTGATGGCGGAATTCGTTTTTCAGGGGATATTGTTAAAGCCATCGCGGCAGGTGCAGACAGTGTAATGATAGGATCGTTGTTAGCGGGGACTGAAGAAGCACCTGGTGAGGTGATCATTTATGAAGGAAGAAAATTCAAGTCTTATAGGGGGATGGGTTCATTGGAGGCGATGGAAGATGGATCTAAGGATCGATATTTTCAGGACGTGGAAGATGATGTAAAGAAACTTGTTCCTGAAGGAATATCGGGCAGAGTTCCATTTAAAGGATTGGTATCGGAAGTACTTTATCAGCTGACGGGCGGATTGAAAGCCGGTATGGGTTATTGTGGTGCAAAGAATATTGAGAAATTGAAAACCGCAAAGTTTGTAAAGATTACAGCTGCTGGTGTGAATGAAAGCCATCCGCATGATGTAACGATAACCAGAGAGGCCCCGAATTACAGCCGGTAGAAATCTCTTTTTTATCGCCGTATTTATTACATCAGCAATTCGATTTTTTAGAGTAAGTTTATTTTTGAGAGATTGACGTTTTAATTCAATCCCGATAATTTTGATCACTATAATTCTTTTGCCGATAGAGTCATGATGTCTTGCAAACAAGTTTAATATTTGGATCGTGAAAAGATTTTTACTGGTCGGATTATTTGGTGCTTTTTTTCTTTCTTCATCGGCACAAGTGCTATTGTGGGGAGAGGATTTTTCGGGTGAAGGCAACGGTGCCACTACTGGTACTGCAGCGGGTGCTCCAGGTGGCACTTGGTCGGTTACAACTACGCCGTCGGGTGGGGCCGGAAGATTTTCAGTTAATGCAGGCAGGTTCCGAATCGATAACACGGGCTCGGAAGGCGTTTGGAGTACAAATACATTTAATATTGCGGCTGTTGGTTACGCTGTAATCACATCGGATCTTATTGCATTCGGGATTGGATTATCCGACAATGACTATGTTCGTTTCTTTTATAGTGTGGATGGAGGACCAGATGTTCAATTTGCTGAGGTCTTAGGAACCTTCATTTCGGCCTCGACAACAACGAGTGTTAGCGCTATTGTGGCGGGAAGTACCTTGAGGGTAACGGTGAAAGGTAGTGATAACTCTTTCCTTGGTGGAATTGGCTTTGACGACGTTTCAATAGAGTCAGCGCCAGTAATTTATTCTCGCAAAAGTGGTTTGTGGAATGATGGGTCGGCAATAGGGACCTGGTCACTTACAGGTCATACCGGCACGGCATGCAGTTGCAGGCCATTGAACACACAAGTTGCGATCATCGGAAATTCGAATACGGTGACCCTGCCCGCCAGTCAGATCGCGGTTGGCAATGCCGCGACACCCAACCTGGCTCCGGGTGCTCTGGACGTTCGTAGCACAGGTGTGCTACGGTACAATACAAATAACGTGACACTTGGCATCCAGCGAGGATTGCTTCGCGTGCAAAGCGGGGGATCGATCAATAGTAGCAGTGCGGCTATTACAGGGGAGCAGATTTCGTTCGATGCCGATATACCAGCCGCAACGCTTCAAGTCGATGCAGGCGGATCGGTATCTGTAGAAGATATTGTGCTGGGAACCGCCGCGACCAACAGTCATTACTTAACTGGAGGCGGAAATCTGACCATCACAGATGACATATTGATTAATGCCGACAACAGTTCGCTGACGAATAACTTTACCGGCACGCTTTCTCTTACCGACAGGATTGAATTCCAATCGGGTATTACCGGTGCCTCATTTATTAACGGGCAGCCGCTGACCGTCACTACCCTTTATTTCGACGATGACAATAATTTATTCACGAATAATGCAACCTTAATACTTGGTTCTATCCAGGGAGGCGCTGGTGATGACAACAATACTTTCACGAATTCGGCCGGAATGACACTAAATCTTGGAACAGTCTCCGAGAATGGGAGTCTCGATATCTCTAATTCAGGAACGATCAATCAATCGGGCAACTTCACATCAGTGATTGCAGGCTCCGCTTTTGTTAATGGAGCAACCGGAATATGGAACTGGACTCTGACTCCCACGACAGGATTCGATGCAGACATGACGACAGTTCTTAAATGCACGACGGCAGGCAACACTTTTAATTACGCAGGAGCAGGAAATCAAACCATCATTAATACAACAGCCGGCTACTACAATCTCAACTGTTCAACCAGCGGTGTAAAAGCTACAACGGCAGCGCTGGTAGTCGGTGGCGACTTAACTGTTCAAAACAGCACAACACTTGATCCAGGCATTTCCAATATTGACGCAGGAGGGAACGTGATTATCTTAAATACAGGAAGCATCGCGGGATCCGGTAATCTTATCGTTGGCGGAGATTGGTCTGCAATGAGTGCGTCGTCGTTTGCAGAGGGTACCCGCACCGTTACTTTTGATGGTGCCGCGCAGACCATCAACAACAGCATTGGAACCGAAACTTTCTATAATCTCGCCATCACGGGGTCCAATACCAAATCCTCCTCCAATATCATCGACGTAAATGGAAATCTTACGATTTCAAGTACTGCGCAACTCAACGTAGCTAATGACATGAACCTCGCCGGCAATTGGTCAGTTACAAGTACGAATGCAAACCCTTTTGTTGAAGGCACAAATACTGTAACACTTGATGGGTCGGGTGCGCAAATAATCACGACAACATTGGGGGCCGGAGAGACGTTTTATGATTTAACGATAACAGGTGCCGGGGTTAAGTCGAACAACAGTCTGATCAATATTAAGAATGACCTTAATGTGGGAGGAGATGCTACAACCCAGCTATCAGGGTCCGGAAGCATCACTATCGGTGGAGACTGGACTTTCACCAATGCAAACGCCATCCCTTTTGCAAAAAACACGCGTACTGTAACCTTTAACGGAACAGCTCCTCAGGCCATCAATACAAGTGCGGCTGCAGGAGAATCCTTCCATAACCTTACTATTAACAACTCGTCTGGTACAGCGCCGCAGATCGTGCCATCTGACAAAATCACGGTGACCAACGCATTGACCATGACCGATGGGATCATTCAAACCACGGCGACTAATAACCTACGAATTCTAAATGGGGGTTCGGCGACTATTGGCAATTCTGGCAGTTACATAAATGGACCGATGCAGTTCGATATGGCTGTTATAAACACCACTAGAACGCTAAATTTCCCAATAGGAAAATCAGGAAACTATGGCGCGGCATCCGTTCGGATACGGCATAACGCGGCGACAGCTTATACTTACACAGCAGAAGTCATTGCAAGCTCGGCGGCAACCCTGAACTACACCCTGGCCTCTGGTACCAACCGGGTTTCCGACGTGAGATATTGGGACATTCGTCGCGGAGCAAACGCCACGCCGCTCACGACTGATAATAACAATATCTATACTTCCACCAGCAACACAAACGCTCCGCAAATTACGTTGTACTATGTCGCTGCAGACTTTGTTACTCAGCCATCGAACCTTACAATTGTCAAGAACATTAACGGTGCTTCTGTATGGAATGATATCGGAGCTGGAACTGGGGCTCCTGCAGGAAGCATAAATAGTACAGGCAACGGTTCAGCCAATTTTACTTCTTTCTCCTATTTTACACTTGCAAATAAAACAGGCGGAACAAATCCACTTCCGGTAGAACTCGTCTCTTTCGATGCTGCGCTCGAAAATGAGCAAGTTTTAGTTAAATGGCGCACATCTACCGAGCGCAACAATGAATTCTTTACTGTAGAGCGCACTTTTGACCTTGAGAAATTTGATTCGATCGGAATGATCGCGGGGAATGGAACTTCGAATGTCGAGCACGCCTATTCACTCATTGATTCGTCCCCAATCTACGGAAGATCATATTATCGTCTAAAGCAGACCGACTACAATAGGCAATTCACGTACTCTAAAATCGCAGTGGTTGATTATCAAGGGCCTCGTTTCGCCAACCTCCATGCTTATCCGAGTCCGTCTGGTGGTTCGACGCTTAACATTCTCGTCACCGGATTAAAGGACCAGCGCGAAGTTCCCATTCAAATCATAACAGCAACCGGTCACACTGTGTTCAACAAAACCTTTCAAGTAGTCTCGCCCGGTACCCTCTCGGAAGAGATTTTATTTCAGACACGGTTGACACAAGGTGTGTACATTATTCGGGCTGGAACGACGCAGTATCTTACTCAAAAACTGGTCGTCGAGTAGGCCAAAGGTATCCTCTGCGTCCTATTCTCACTCGTTTTCCAGGCAACAAGTTATCACAAGGGCAAAATCAAGCCCCAGTACCCAATTTTCTTACTTTATTCCTATTATTGTAGGCCAATTTCAAGATTTGGCTTATCTCCCAGTTGAACAGGCATTTGTGCGCACTAAAGCAATCTCCAGATTATTATTTACCGTGGGTGTTGTCACCTGGCTGGGGTTGCTGTTCATGGACCTATCCGTGCAGGTCAGTTTATCCAACAACATTAAACCTGAAGTTCCGGGGTGGTTAGTAGGCATTGTCCTCAATCTCTTTATTCTGGCGCTCTTCTATTACTACAAGCTCAAAATTGAAAAAGACGAAGTACTCAGCTTCGTTGACCTCCTTTGGCGGGTATTTGCAACAGGACTTATAGCCACCGTTACGTCGTTGGGTATCCGTCTCATTGAGTATCTTCTAAATGATACCAAACTAACGACGCACATTGTATTCAAGGACCTGATCTATTTGATCAACCTGGGACTGATGATCAGTTTTCTGACGATGACATTCAGCGCCTGGAAACGCCTCATTCTGTATCAAAAATCAAAGTGGCTGCTCCGACTCTGGAAGTTTTTTGAATTCGGACTTCTGCTTTCGCTGGTCTATAACAGTTTCCAGTTTGAGGGTCCTAACTGGGTATACTACTCCTTCATGAGCACGTTATTCGTTGTGGCGCTCGTGCTATGCGGGAATATGAAGTGGGTGGCGTTCCTCAATTTCAGACAGAAGTGGACGAGTCTCTTGTTGCTACTGCTCACGATTTTTTACCTGCTTTATATTCTGTTTACGAATAGTTCACTAGTTGAAAGTATCAAAAGCATCTCAACAAGTTTTACAGATTACACTAGCCACATCTTCATATTATCGCTGATCATTTTTGTCGCCACTTACAGCATATTTTCTTTTCTGGTTATCCTATTCAATCTGCCGACAACATCAGTCTTCGAGCAGAAGCTGGAGGAGGTTGTGAATTTTCAAAGGATCAGTCAGTCAATTCAGACAGAGCAAAGTGAAGAGAGCGTTTATAACATCTTGTTGGAAACGTCGGTAAGCTCGGTATTTGCCGATGCAGCCTGGCTTGAAATTCACGGAACGACTCTTCAGCAGCGGTTGTTCACGTACAAAATTACCGATAAAGAATCGCAGGACATCATCAATCATTTGAACTCACACAACATCAAAGGGGTATTTGATCAGGGAAGTGAGAAGACTAAAAATCTATCAAAGCACCTGGCATCTTTGCGGGGATCGCGGTTTAGATCGATTCTCGCTTTCCCAATTTATGTGAAGGGAGAAAACATTGGGACCCTGGCGCTTTTGAAGGAGTTGCCAGAGGGATTCAATAAGGAAATGAACAAGATCGTTTCCACGTTTTCGAATCAGGCAGGCATCTCAATTGAGAACTTCCGGTTGATGGAGGAAGCGCTTCAGAATGAACGTTACAAGGAAGAATTGAAGATCGCCAAGATGGTTCAGAAGAGTTTGCTTCCTGCCGTTTTGGAGCAGTCGCCGGATTTTGAAATTGCTGCGTTTTCTGAATCAGCAGATGAAGTAGGAGGTGATTATTATGATACGATTAAAATCAACGAAGATTTGATATCGATCATTATCGCCGACGTGTCGGGTAAAGGAACAACGGCGGCATTTCATATGTCTCAGATGAAAGGAATATTCCACAGCCTTGCACAGCGCGACATCCAGCCGGATGATTTTATGAAACAGGCGAATCAGGCGCTCGTGTATTGCCTTGAGCGTGGTTCATTTATTTCAGCTACCTATTTCAGTATCAACACCAATAAGAAAACGGTTCGTTACGCCCGGGCAGGACATTGCCCGGTATTATACTATTGCGCGAAAACCGATTCTTTTGAATACCTGAAAGACAAGGGTGTCGCCCTCGGAATGGTGCGGAATAAGAGTTATGCAAATTTCATCCAGTCGTACGAGTTCGGCTATTGTCCGAATGATATGATGGTGCTTTATACAGATGGGATTACGGAAGCAAAAGACTTAAAGGGCGAGGAATTTGGCTATGACAGGCTCCTTACCACTGTATTGGAGGTTCGAAACCAGCCTGCAAAGGCAGTTCAGGACCACCTGATCAGCAAGCTCTATGAGTTTTCGGGAACGGAGAATATCAATGACGATTACACGACAATGATCGTCAAATTTAATTCGCTTGAAAGGGTCTGAAAGTGAAGGTTTTCGAGCGAAAAACGAGAGGAACAATAATATTTAAATAACGTTTATAACCTATGATCCACATCAAGAGACTTCAGGAAGACGGTGCCGACTTAATCGTTCTCATTGGCGAAATTGACGCCAGTTCTTCCATCGAACTTGACCTGGCTATTGCTAAAAGTGTGGGGGAAGGATTCAGTAAGATCCTGATTGACTGCGGCTCGCTCGAGTATATATCGTCGGCGGGTCTCGGTGTGTTTATGTCTTACATCGAAGAATTCAAAGACAGAAATATCAAAATGGTATTGTTTGGAATGAGTGATAAAGTTGCCAACACGTTCAGCATCCTCGGCTTAAATGAACTGCTGCAGATAGGAAAAGATAAGGTGGAAGCTAAGCAGATTGTCAATGAACTATAAGTACCAAGTCGGATGCAGCATTGAAAACCTGAAGAACATCAGGGATTTCATCAGGACCTCCCTGAAGAATCATGGCATTTCCGATCTGGAGATCAGCGAGATTGTGCTTGCTTTGGATGAGATGTGCTCCAATCTCATGATTCATTCTCACCATTGTAATCCCGATGATCTTTTCGAGCTTAATATTTATGTTGAAAGGAATAATCCTGTCGTATTTGAATTGGTCGATGACGGAACAGTGTTTGATATCAACCTGTTTGCAACCCCTGCGCTGGATAGCATTGTTCATGAAAAGCGAAAAGGAGGTCTTGGAATTCGTCTTGTGAAATCAATCATGGATAAGATTGAGTACAAGAAAGCAGGTAACAAGAATATCTGCCGCCTGTCCAAGAGCGTTAACTTTGATTAATTCACCTATCCTTCTATGTTAAGAGTCCTTATTTGTTTTCTGTGCTGTTTGATATTTACGTCGGGTAATTCACAGGAGAAAAGATCCAATTCAAAAAAGAACAAGTACGATAACATTTTCTCTGTCGCCGGTAAGCCCGTGACAACAGACGAATTTATCTATCTGTACAAAAAGAATCACCAGAATAAACCCGAGGAATTTACAAAAGCTAAAATTGACGAGTACCTCAGACTATTCATTGATTTCAAACTGAAGGTACAGGAAGCTAAGGCACGTGGAATGGATACGACTGTAGCTTTTATCAAAGAATATAATTCTTACCGCGCGGAGTTGCGAAAGCCATATCTTCCGGACAACTCCCTTGTTGATAGTCTTGTTCACCTTACTTACGAGCGGATGAAAGAAGAAGTGCGCGCTTCGCATATTCTGATCGCGCTCAAACAAGATCCTACACCAGACGATACGCTGGAGGCTTACAACAAAATAATTGATATCAGGAAGCAGGTATTAAGCGGAGCCGATTTTGGTAAGCTTGCGATTCAATTCTCACAAGATCCTTCAGCACGCGTAAACGGTGGCGATCTGGGCTACTTTTCGTCTCTTCAGATGGTTTTTCCTTTTGAGTCAGCAGCGTATAACGCCAAGATTGGAGATGTTAGCCTCCCCGTTAGAACAAGATTTGGATACCATTTGATTAAAGTTACAGCACGACGTCCTGCGCAGGCAGAGATCGAAGTTTCGCATATTATGGTTCGGTTCAGAGATGAACAGGATCAGGAGCGGGCAAAGAACACCATCTTCACTGTTGTTGAACAATTGCAGGCAGGCGTGAGGTGGGAAGACCTTTGCAAACAATATTCTGAAGACCCTTCAACAAAAGATCAGGGCGGAAGACTGCGTGCTTTTGGAACCGCAGGTATGGCGGCAGTACCCGAATTTGAAAAGGCGGCGTTTGCTCTTCAAAAGCCTGGTGATATATCGGATCCAGTGAAGACTCAATACGGATGGCATATCATCCGCCTCGAGAAAAAGCTTCCGCTTGCATCATACGATGCAGTGTCGGCTACGCTAAAGGGTCGCGTGACTAGAGATGAACGAACAACGCTTTCCAGACAAAAGGCCCAGGAGAAACTCAGGGCCCGACTTAACTTTGTGGAAAATGAAACCAATCGTGCTAAAGCATTTGGACTATTAGACTCTGTTTTGCTCAAAGGAAATTGGCGACGTAAATCTCTTGCCGAAAATATTGCCGGTGAATCATTGTTTACGCTGCACGGCAAGGCCTACACGACAAAGGACTTTGTAACTTATGTTGAGATAAATCAAAAAGCAACGGCAGGATCACTGAAGCCCTACATCGATCAGCTTTACAATGGATTTGTTGAACACTCAATCAACGAAGCAGCGGAGGAGGACATCATACAACATAATCCGACATACAGTTATCTTCTGAAAGAATACTATGAAGGCATTCTCCTGTTTGAAATCATGGAAAAGGAAGTCTGGATGAAGGCATCCAATGATTCGGTGGGTCAAAAGAAATTCTACGATAATAATTTGTCCAAGTATAAAGCCGGTGATCGCGTGAAGGCTGTAATCTATTCATCCAGTTCCAACCGTGGATTTCAAGCGCTTGAGGCGCTTGTCAAAGTGGGCGACGAGCGCAAAATTCAGGAATATATTATTGCTAACCAGATCAAGATGGAAGCCGGGTATTTCAGAAGGGATGAGAAGGATGTCTTTGCCAAGCTAACGTGGACCAAAGGCGTGTTTGCCGTGGAAAACAAGGGAATGTATTACCTTGCGTGGATGAAGAACATACTGGCGCCTGGCGCTATGTCGTTTGAGGAAGCGAGGCCGGCTATTATTTCAGATTACCAGACCTACATGGAAAAATTATGGCTGGACCAATTAAAAAAGAAGTATCCCGTCAAGGTTAATGAAAAAGGGAAACAGTACGTTATTCAAACTTTGCAAACAAAATAGCCTCACATTGGGTATCGGAAGGGGTGCGTTCCCGGTTCTATTTAGTTTGTTGCTTTTCGGATGTGATCTTATAAAAATGAAGGTCGATCCTGAAGGAAATTCTGATCGTCTGCCGGCAGCACGGGCGAATGATTCCTATTTGTACAGGGATGAATTGGTGGGACTCGTTGCTCCGGGTACGCCGGCGCCGGACAGCGCGAGGCTGATTGAGTCGTATATCAACAGCTGGATTCGCAAACAGTTACTGATTCAGGAGGCCTCTCGGAAGATGGACATCAACGAAACTGAGGTGGAAAGGAAGATCCTGGATTATCGTTACAGCATAATAGCATATGAGTATCAGGCGTTTTTTGTGAAAGAGCATTTGGACACTGCGGTGGCTGACACTGAAATCGAGAAATATTATAAGGAAAACATTGACAACTTTATCCTGAAACAAAACATCGTTCAGGGTACCTTTGTGAAAGTTGCCAAGAATGCCCCCAGAACTGGAAAAATCAAGGAATTGATGTTTTCAACGCGGGAAAAGGATGAGTATGAACTCAGGTCGTATTGTTTAAGTTTTTCGGTGGCCTATCACATCTCGGGAAACAACTGGGTTGTTTTTGACGAATTGGTCAAAAATTCCCCGCTTGCAGAAATACCGAATAAAATACAGTTTCTGAAATCGAATCCGTATTTCGAAACGTCAGATGATACGTATCTTTATTTTTTGAAGGTGGGGCAGTATCGGATCTCGGACAATGTATCTCCGTTGGAGTTCGTTAAAGACGACATCAGGACGATCATTCTGAACAAGAGAAAGGTTGAATTGGCGAAGAAGCTCGAGGATGATGTCTACGACAATGCCGAGAATGAAAAAGAATTTGAAGTATTTAAATAGAATGAAGCGAAGGTTTGAGGCAGGAGTATTACTCCTTTTCGTGTTTGTGGGGATTTTGACCGGCTCTGTCAGGGGGCAGGATTCAACTATTGTTGCCAAAGGCCCCAAGGAAGACAATGGATTTGTAATTGACAAAATCATTGCTAAAGTTGATAACTACATTGTTATCAGGTCGGAACTTGAACGTGCTTATCAGGATTACCTTACCAATGGTGGCGCACCCTCGCAGCAGGCGCGATGCCAATACCTCGCGATGTTAGTGCGGAACAAGCTCATGCTGGCAAAGGCTGAGATAGATTCTGTGGTCGTATTGGATGCAGAGGTTGACCTAACAACACAGAACCGGATGGACATGATCATGTCACAGTCGGGCAGGACAGAAAACGAACTCGAGGCGCTTTACGGTAAAACGATGGAACAGATCAGGCTGGAATTGCGTGATCAGGTTCGGGAACAAATGGTGGTGAGTAAAATGGAGGAAGAAATGACGAAGAATGTGAACGTCACGCCGTCGGAAGTGAAACGCTTCTTTTCGAAGATTCCAAAAGACAGTTTGCCATATTTTAGTGCGCAGGTGGAAGTAGCACAGATTGTAAAGATCGCGAGTGTAAGCCCGGATCAGGAAAATAAAACGAAACTCGACCTCGCTGCAATCAGGAAGCGAATCCTCGAGGGTGAAGATTTTGCCAAGCTGGCCAATGACTATTCAGATGACCCCAGCGTAGTGGGTAACAAAGGTGAAATGGGCTGGT
>JBDSKX010000038.1:0-31972 GCA_039916665.1 Chryseolinea sp.
GTAATATTCCGGAAATAGAATCTTCCGTTAGACTGATAGAGCATACAAGTGGTGCTTTGGGAAAAGTATTTCTTCGCCGGGAAGAAAATGGAAAGGTAATTTTCTATGCTGAGCAGACCGATGTTTATTTGGCAGATCCCAACATATTTAAATTCTTCTCTTTGCATCTTTTGAGCGGAGATGCGGAAACAGCACTGAAACAACCTAACACGGTCGTGATTACAAAAAGCGTTGCTGATAAATTTTTCCCCAATGAGGACCCTATCAACAAAATCCTGACGGTCCTGGGGCCAGATCTTTCAAGAGAAGAGGCTTCAGTGACAGGAGTCATCGCAGATCCTCCAAAAAACTCAAGCATACAATTCAGCGTCCTGTTCTCTCTGCAAATTACTAAGATCAGCGGATGGAACATCGACGAGTCATGGAGCGCGCCGTGGTTCAAAACTTATTTCAAGTTACGCCACGGATCAAATGCTGCGGATGTAGGAAAGCTGATCAATAGGCTGGCTGAACCTATGCGAAAATCGGAGTCACAATTGAATATGAAACTGGCGGTTCAACTTTTTCCTTTTCGGGATTATCATTTTTTCCGTCATCATAACACTTACACTATTGAACAAATTCAATTTACAGGAGACAAACGACTGTTGAATTATTTTGGTATTCTTGGCGGTTTGATAGTGTTAGTCTCCTGGGCAAACTACATCAACCTCACCACTGCACGCGCTATAGGTCGGGCAAAAGAAGTGGGACTTAGGAAAGTTAGCGGGGCAAGCAGAAAGAATTTGATCTGGCAATTCTTTCTTGAGTTCTTATCTATAAATGTGGTGAGCTTTCTACTTGCCCTCACGATGACGCAATTGTTGTTTGATGTATTTGCAAACATTATAGGCTCTAGCGCCCAGTGGGTATTTTGGTCAAGCCCTGTTTTTTGGGCCATCATCTGTGGCTTAATTATTTTATCAACTATAATTTCCGGCGTGTATCCGGCGCTTGTAATTTCCGACTATAAACCGGTGAAAGTTCTAAAAGGGAACTTTGCGCGAAGCCAAAGCGGTGTGGTCTTACGAAAAGGTCTCGTGATATTTCAGTTCGGTCTTTCGGTATTCATGATCATGAGCATTTATGTGATATCGAAACAGCTATTTTTCATGCAGCAAAAGGAATTGGGAATTTCGGTGGATCAGATTGTAGTGATTCCTACAAGTGAATTAGACAAGTCAGTCGGTGCGATCAATGCCTTTAAAAACCTGAAAATGAAGCTGGAAGGGACTGGTCATTTTAAGAGCTTCTCAGCATCCATGGGATTCCCCGGAGAACGTTCTGCACGCTCTCTGGTATTCAATCTTAGCAGTGATGCATCCAAAGAAGCAAAGTCGTTTGAGTCGAACGCTGTAGGAGAAAATTATTTCTCCACTATGGGGATTGAACTTTTACATGGACGTGATTTCCAGGAGAATCAATGGTCTGACTCCACCAAGGTAATCATCAACGAGAAGGCGGCCTTTATTCTGGGTTTCAAAAATCCCGCAATGGCTATAGGTGAGAAAATCAGATCACCAGACGCCGGTTCTGAATTTGAGATCATCGGTGTCGTCAACAATTTTGATATGGATGTTAAAGTTGAAGCAGCTGGAGAGCTTTTTTTTGCAACGTCGATATTTTTTGGAAAGGAAGCTGTCTATAGAATGATTTTAATAAAACTGTCATCAACCGATGTTCATGAGTCAATCAATATCATTAAGGACCAATGGAAAAACCTGCTGGGAAACACCCCATTCGATTTCTTTTTTCTGGACGATTACTTTGATACCTTTTACAAACAAGAGAGGCAATTTGCGGGTGTCTTTGGATTCTTTGCCATCATCGGAATAGCGATTACATGCATGGGCCTATTCGGACTCTCATTGTATGATACGAGCAGCCGGAATAAAGAGATCGGAATAAGAAAAACATTGGGTGCTACAGTCTCCGGCATTATCTGGATGTTCTCCAAAGACTATATCAAACTGGTACTGATGGCTGCACTGATTGGGATTCCATTGGGGTATTTTGCATTAAAGGAGTGGCTCGACAATTATCCGCAGCACATTACGCTGCAAATTGACGCGATGTTGATTCCCATGTTATTAATGTGTCTGATTGCCGTGCTCACAGTCGGATATCACACCTTTAAAACGGCAAGGATTAATCCAGTGAATTCGTTACGAAACGACTGACCGGAACGCATCAAAGCTCTATGGCGAATCAAAAATAGATTGTTCCGTAATGGAACAGCAAACTTGTTTCATAACGGAACAGTAACTTGTCTGGGAAGATCAATTTCCTTTAATATTGATCTCAGGCCCGATTATCATAACTGGTGCTCGCTTTGACTAGTAATACAAAACGCAACACCCATTTAACCTAACCCAGATTCCGTAGTATGATTTTCAACTACATTAAGTTAGCCTTCAGGTTGCTCGCAAGGAATCCGTTCTTCACCTTCATCAACATCCTCGGACTGTCGTTGGGATTTGCTGTTTTCATTGTTCTGTGGCAATATTCACAGACAGAGCTTAAGTCCGACCGTATCTTCAGAGATTGGGATCGTATCTATCGAATAGCAACATCTGTGGAATTTACTTATGATAAAAAATTCCATAAAATACTCGTTGGATTTGATACACCAATACACGCCGTCACGCTTGTTGAAAAAGCACCTCAAATCGAGTCGTTCACCAGAATTTATAATCAGGATAATTTCAACAGTAAATGGATTGATGATCACACCAGTCAGATATTTTTTTCAGTTGATAATGGAGCGAACGATGAAAACCAGTTTGTTGAAAAACACGTCGCATATGCCGATCCAAATATTTTTGATTTTTTCGGAATAGGTCTTGTCAGCGGAGATGCGTCAAGAGCATTAAAAAGTTCGAATGCCGTTGTGATCTCAAGGAAAGTCGCTCACAAATATTTTGGTTACGCTGACCCGATTGGTAAGATCATCTCATTGAATCATTCGATCCCTTTGAAGGTGACTGGAATTTTTGAAAACCTCCCCAGGAACACGCATATGGAATTTGACATTGTGCTATCTCTACTCAGACTGGAGAAAAACATCAGTGAATTCAAAGTTGCTCCCAAGGGGGCGACGGTGAGTTACTTAAAGCTTAGACGCGGGGTATCGATGGAATTATTGGACAAAATCCTTGCCGACGACAGCAGAGAGCAAACATTCGCTAATCGGCGGCGAACACACGACAATAATACCGAACGAATCACGCTGCAATCCTTGTCCGAAATTGCATTTTCAAATCTGGAGGGCGATCATTTTCTAGTGAAATCAAAAACATTCCTGATGGCACTGAATTCGATCGCTCTAATCATTCTCATCGTGGCGTGGATTAATTATATCAACTTAACGCTGAGCGCAAACATTAAGCGCACACGGGAGCTGGCCACGCGCAAAAGCATTGGCGCAAGGCCGGCTGATTTCATTAAGCAATTCGTGCTTGAATCGTCACTCGTGAACATCATTTCTTTTTTGGTTGCCCTGACCTTTATACAATTATCAAAAGGTGTTCTTGAGTTATTATTTGATTTTCATGTGTATGACCTTGCTTCGACTGACATAAACACCTGGGGTATAGTTTTAACAGCATTGGTAATTGGAGTTCTGATTACGGGAATCTATCCGGCCGTATCAACTTTTAAAATCAATACGCAAGTTCTCTCCAGATTAAAAACGCCAATTGACTCAAGAAGTAATCGAGGAAATGGACTTGTCGTTATTCAATATACATGCGCACTGGTTTTAATCATTGGAGCTTTCGCGATTCAACGACAGCTGACCTATATCCTTTCGCAAAATATTGGGATTAACCGCAAGGGTATCGTGGTCCTTGATTTGCCCATAAAAAGGGGTGCGAATTTTAAAAGTCTATTGAATACTTTCAAAAACGAAGTTGGCAGCCTTCCCTTTGTCGACAATCTTACAGTCAGTAACAACGTGGTGGGCGA
Organism: Chryseolinea sp.; assembly: GCA_039916665.1. Classification (GTDB taxonomy): domain Bacteria; phylum Bacteroidota; class Bacteroidia; order Cytophagales; family Cyclobacteriaceae; genus Chryseolinea. The sequence continues at coordinate 4,006 of JBDSKX010000038.1, forward strand.
TCGTGAGGAGAATGGATTCTTTGTTAAGCTGCCTGATCGTGAAGTTGGTTTTGTACCCGATTGTAATGGAGGAGTTGATGAGAATTACCTGTCAACGTATAACATTAAGTTATTGGCGGGTCGCAACTTTTTGGCGGACCATCCGTCTGACACGAGCGCCATATTAATTAGTACACGAGGCGCTCAGATGCTTCACTATGATTCACCGGAAGATATTATTGGTTTAAAAGTCCTTGTTCAGAAATTTGACTATTCGACGGTATTTCTTCCAGCAGAGATTATAGGAGTCTTTGAAGATTATAAACGTGATAGTTTCTTCGCTGAGCGCGTTTCTTCGCGTAAGGGAATCGATGTAGGTATCGCCCTTACGTACGGGGATCACCTGGTGCGGGCACAAGATCCCCGAAAACTCTCAATAAAATTATCAACCCATCACATCAATGGCTCGATGGATATAGTAAAGTCAAAATATGATAATCTGTTTTCGGGAAGCGCATTCAATTGGAATCTGCTGGATGACAACATTAACTCCCATTATGCCGATGAAAAAGTTGCCCGGAATCAGATCATACTGTTTTCAGGTTTGGTGATCATCATCGCCTGCCTCGGACTATTGGGAATGCTCTTACAAAGGATTATGCTAAAGACGAAAGAAATTGGCGTCCGTAAAGTGATGGGCGCAAAAACGCATCATATCAGTCGCATTTTACTTGGTGTAACGATGAGGCACATCGCCGTTGCAGCGGTTTTTGCCATTCCCGTATCAAGGTATTTTATTGACAAGTACCTTCAAAGATTTTCTGCGCGTGTATATCCGCAGTGGTGGCACTACGCGATACCCGTTCTGATATTGATTGCAATTATGTTGATGAGCGTGAGCGTTTTAGTTTTGAGGGCGTCTCGTAGAAATCCGGTAGATGCTCTCCGTTACGAATGATGGAAGGAAAAATCGTAAATTGAAAGATACCCAGCCTGAATGAAAAAATACAACGGTAGCATCCTGGTAGTAGATGATGATGAGCATGTGTTGCTGACATCGAGGATGATCCTAAAGAATTACTTTGAAGTCGTAGAGACATTGCCCTCACCGAAGACGCTTGACTCAGTTTTGAAACAGAAAGACTACGATGTCATCGTACTCGATATGAATTTTAAGGCGGGTATCACGTCAGGCAATGAAGGGATTTTCTGGATGAACAGAATTCGTTTGATTTCGCCTCAGTCACAGGTGGTGATGCAGACAGCTTATAGCGATATCGAACTTGCTGTGAAGTCAATCAAGGAAGGTGCGGTTGATTTCCTGCCAAAGCCCTGGGATAAGGAAAAACTTGTTGCCACCGTAGTCAACGCTTTTCAGCAGGCGAAGTCGAGAAAAGAAAATCGTGAATTGAAGTCCAAGCAAAAGGCGCTGAATCATCATCTCAATAGAAATCATACCCCATTCATTGCCGATGCGCCGTCGATGCAGCCGATACTTCGCGCCATCGAACAGGTATCTGTTACTGATGCAAATGTGTTGATTCTCGGTGAAAATGGAACAGGCAAAGAACTGGTAGCGCACGCAATACATGCCAGGTCAAATCGTTCAGAAGAACCATTCATTGCTGTTGATCTTGGTGCAATATCCGCCACGTTGTTTGAATCCGAGATGTTTGGGCACGAAAAAGGATCGTTTACTGACGCAAAGGAAGCTCGCATTGGGAAATTTGAACTCGCAAATAAGGGAACACTGTTCCTGGATGAGGTAGCAAACCTTCCGGCAGAATTGCAGGTCAAGTTGCTTTCAGTACTGCAACAGCGGACAGTAACGCGCGTAGGTTCAAACAATGTGATCAAGCTCGATGTGCGAATTATCTGCGCAACCAACGCATCGCTTGAAGAGCTTGTAAAGAAGGGATTATTCCGACAAGATTTATACTACCGTATCAAAACAGTCGAACTCGCATTGCCTCCGCTTCGGGAACGAAAAGAAGATATCCCATCATTGACAAAGCATTATCTCGACGAGTTTTCCAAGCGGTACAATAAGCAACTGGAAACATCACCATCATTGATCAGCCAGCTTTCGAGATATCACTGGCCAGGAAATATTCGCGAACTTCAACACTCGGTTGAAAGGGCAGTAATTCTGAGTAGAGATCCTGTTCTTGTTGAAAGCGATTTTCAGTTGGTCTCAAGTTTACGAACTGATGAACCCGAGTTGAAGACATTGAACTTGTCGGACGTTGAGAAAGATGTCATCAGACTTGCATTAAAAAAGTGCAACGGTAACCTGACGCGCGCATCTGAAGAATTGGGAATAGGCAGGACGACATTATATCGCAAAATCGAGGAGTATGGTTTGGGTGATCCATCATCTTGAAAATGGATAGCACTAACAAATTAAATGCAGTTTCGTCTCAGAGGCCTATCCAGACTTTGCGCAGGAAGGCGATTTTACGAAAGTCTTTTCGATTCAAGGTCGCGCTGAGACTTGTTGCAATTTGTTTGCTGGGCATCTTAACCATATTTCTGATATTCAGTTCTCCTTATTGGCTCGCCGGGATCTGGACAGCTCTTGCTACCGTGGCACTATTTTATGAAACTGTTAAATATGTAGATCAGTCAGAAAGAAAGCTCACCAGTTTCCTTCAGTCGCTGAAACAAAACGATTTCTCAGTCACCTTTGCTGAAAACTACAATTCAGATGAATACGATTTGCATCACGCCTTTAACGCGCTCAACGATACTTTCAAACATCTTCGATCAGAGAAAGAATCTCAGCATCAACTGCTTCAGGTAATCGTCGATTATGCTGCGGTACCATTAATTTGTTTTGATGAGGAGAATGACAAAGTGTTCCTGATCAACAACGCTGCAAAAAATCTTTTTGATATACAATTCCTTCAGAAGATGCAGTCTCTATGGCGTGTAGATCGCACGTTACCTGATTTCCTGAAGAAAATTAGTGATGGAGAAAAATCATCTTATCGAATTGTTATGAAAGGTAAACCGGTTTTCCTTTCTGTTATTTCGCGGCACTTTGTTTTCCGGGGAGAGAAACTAAAGCTTATTGCCTTGACCGACGTAAGCAGCGAGCTTACAGCAAGAGAAGCCGAAGCGTGGCAAAAGCTGCTCAGGGTATTGACCCATGAAATCTCGAATTCAGCAATTCCTCTGTCAACACTGTCATCATACATTTATGAAATGTTCAATAAGTCTGAAGCTGAGAACAGAAATCTTGAAGCAGACGAGCGTTCTGACATTCTCGAAAGTCTTAGAACTATTGATCAGCGAAGTAAATCGCTAAAAGAATTTGTTCACAACTTCCGAAGTGTTAACCAGGTTCCTGACCCAACGCTGATGCACATCGGAGTTACTGAATTGATCAATGAAATCGGCAATTTGTTTGCGCAGCATTTCATTAAAGAGAACATAGACTTCATAAAGCCTACGGGTTATATCGATCAAACGATTTTTGCAGACAGAAATCTTACGATGCAGGTGCTGATTAATTTGATCAAGAATGCGATGGAGTCGATGTCGAATTTTAAGGACCGTAAGCAAATAGTAATAAGTGTTGAAAGGGAGGGCCCAAAGTATGTGAACATTAGTATTTCGGACACAGGATGTGGAATAGAGGGCGACGAACTCGATCAGATTTTTGTACCCTTCTATTCAACGAAGAAAAGCGGATCTGGAATAGGACTGAGTATATCGCAACAGATCATGCAGAAACAGAAAGGAAACATCATCGTTAGTTCAACTCCCGGAAGAGGTAGTGTATTTACTTTGAATTTTATGGCGTAGGTAATTTTCACTCAGGTCACTCTGCAAACATTGTAACTGCCATTAGTCGCCTTTGACGAGCTTTCCATGCTCATCAAATCTGTAAACCTTTGTTTTCTTTTCCGAACTCTCGATCTCAACCGTGTATCGATCACCATTGGATGACCTAAACACACGACCAGATTCCCATCCTTTGAATTCTTTTTTCTTCAGCGTTTGTTTAAGCTTCTCAGGGATATCGGCATTAGTTACCAACACCAGATCATTCTGGAATAATTGGTTGTTTTTACTTTCGTAAGGTATCTGGCTTTCGACGCTGTCTTTTTCCGTTACGCGATTAGTCTGTGCGAATGCAGTGCTTAGACTTATCAGCGTAATGCAGCAAGCAGGTATGATGAATTTTTTCATTGTAGTCTGTTTTATGGTTGGGTCTACAAATTTCATCCCACTGTCCACGCGCATTATTGCATCTGAAAAATGCGGAAATTTGCGTGGGATAGTTTGTTTCTCGGGAATCTGATCTACAATGAGGGGATGATGCCCAACACCAGGCACAAGTTTCGCGCTGGATCCAGCAAAACTTGATTTGCTGAGACTCGCGCCAGTTCAGGAATCACAGCCAGACCGAAGTAGATAAGCTTCGATAAAGTTCAACGCCAAGACCTTCGACCCCGTCAACTCATAACTCCTAATTCATACCTCCTTACTCGCTTGCACGGTTGCTGTCTCAGCCTTAGAAATCCAGAAGTTGCTAAATCCTTCACCAACTTGAATAGTCAGAACCTGGTAGGCAAGCATCTCGAGGATAGCAAGGAAGTTGAATATCAATCCAATTCGGGTTGGAAAAGATTCGAGCACTTCAGTGAATGCAACTCTTTCTTTGGTTGAAAGCATATCAACGATGTACTTCTTCTGTTCTTCAACAGTGTAGGGATATTGGATGACCTGGTGAACAGGTTTATTCTTTTCAGCATCATGACGTTTCAGAATCTTTTCGAAAATCGTCATAAGTTTGAAGATAGTGACGTCTTGTAACTCAGCCTCTACGTTGGTAATTTCAGCCAGAGCTTTCAGCTCTTTCATCAGGTTACCACGCTTTTCTTTCAACAGTTCGACCTCTTCCATTTTGTGAAAGTTGTCGATCACTGATTTATACTTTTTGTATTCCAGAAGATGCCTGACAAGTTCGTCGCGTGGGTCGACCTCATTGCCTTGTTCATCTATTTGAGGACGCGGCAACAACATCTTTGATTTGATGCGCATCAACGTCGCAGCAACCAGGATAAATTCACTTGCTACTTCGATATTGAATTCTTCCATCGCCCTGACATAGTCGAGGAAGTCGTTCGTTATTTTTGAGATTGGAATATCATAGATGTCTAATTCGTCACGCTCAATGAAAAACAATAGAAGGTCAAAGGGGCCTTCAAAAAGCGGCAGTTTTACTTCGAAGTTTTCTTGTGATGTCGTCATGCGACACAAATTTATTTATAATCCGTTAAAAAGAGAGAGCACACTGGAAATAACTACCTTTGATGCTTATTTGATGTTGAGTTTCGCCGTAAAACGCTTAGATTCAATGTTTTGTTAGAAAGAAGCAGAAGCAGATGCTCATAACACCTGGAAGACTTTTATCGCAAATCAACGGCCCTGACGACTTGAAAAAACTCGATCAGGCGCAGCTGGTTCAGCTTTGCGAGGAGTTAAGAAATTTTATCATCGACAATGTATCCGTTTACGGCGGTCATTTTGGCGCAAGTTTGGGCGTCGTTGAACTCACTGTGGCCCTTCATCACGTTTTCAACACTCCTTATGACCAGATTGTTTGGGATGTGGGCCATCAGGCTTACGGCCACAAAATTCTCACAGGCAGACGCGATAAGTTCTATACAAACCGGGTTTATAATGGTCTTTCCGGGTTTCCAAAAAGAAGTGAAAGTGTGTACGACACATTCGGTGTTGGACACTCTTCTACGTCAATCTCTGCAGCGTTGGGTATGGCTGCGGCTTCCAAGTATTTAAAGATTGAAGATAAACAACACATCGCTGTTATCGGTGATGGCGCGCTCACGGGAGGAATGGCATTCGAAGGATTAAATCACGCAGGTGTTTCAGATACAAACCTGCTGATCATTCTCAATGACAACTGTATGGCTATTGATCCAAATGTCGGAGCGCTCAAAGATTATCTAACCGACATTACGACAAGTCGGGCTTACAATAAACTCAAAGATGAAGCATGGAATCTTCTGGGTAAACTTTCAATGTTCGGTAAGAGTGCCCAGGAGATTGTGTCGAAGGTGGAGACGGGTATAAAGGCGGCGTTGTTGAGTCAGAGTAATCTATTTGAATCTTTGAACCTTCGTTACTTCGGTCCGGTTGATGGACACGATGTAAACCACATGGTAACGGTTCTCAACGATCTAAAGAAAATAAAAGGTCCGAAGATCCTTCATTGTATCACGGTAAAGGGAAAAGGATATGGGCCGTCTGAGAAGGGCAATGCTACGACGTGGCATGCACCTGGAACCTTTGACAAGATCACAGGAGAAATTCACACCAAGACATACGATACTCCGCAGCCTCCAAAGTATCAGGATGTGTTTGGTCATACGATCGTAGAATTGGCAAAGGTGAATGATAAAATTATTGGCATAACACCAGCAATGCCTTCGGGCTCTTCACTCAACATTATGATGAAGGAAATGCCTGACCGGGCGTTTGATGTCGGTATTGCCGAGCAGCATGCAGTAACGTTCTCAGCTGGATTGGCGACACAAGGATTGATTCCCTTTTGCAATATCTATAGCACCTTCATGCAACGGGCATACGATCAGGTCATACATGACGTGTGTATTCAGAATTTACCAGTAAACTTTTGTCTCGACAGAGCGGGTTTCGCCGGTGCAGATGGTCCTACACATCACGGTGCTTACGACATTGCTTATTTCCGCTGCCTGCCAAATATGATTGTGTCTGCGCCGATGAATGAATCGGAACTTCGTAATCTGATGTACACCGCGCAGCTGCCAAGAAGGAAGCAGGCATTCTCTATTCGATACCCGCGCGGGCAGGGGGTAATGCCAAACTGGAGAACGCCGATGGAAAAAATCACGATCGGTACAGGAAGAAAGCTTCAGGGTGGAGGCGAGGTTGCAATACTGACGATAGGTCACGTGGGCAACTATGCAGGGAAAGCGTGCGTGCAGTTGGCGAAACAGAATATTGTGGTTGGTCATTTTGATATGCGTTTTGTAAAACCTTTAGATGAAGAGCTCCTTCATCAGATATTCGCGGAATACAAAAAAGTTATTACCGTTGAAGACGGTAGCGTTATTGGAGGAATGGGAAGCGCGGTACTCGAGTTTATGGCAGATCACAACTACCAGGCTGAGGTACGCCGCCTTGGTATACCGGATCAGGTCATCGAACACGGCGAGCAGTTTGAACTTCAACGGGAATGTGGCTTTGACGCCGAAGGCATAGCACGAGCAGTTGTAGAGATGCTGGAATCAGTTTCCAAGGTTTGATGAGCAAGCTGTTCTCCAGGCAAAGAGGGCATGGTCCCAAGATGTTATTCCTTCACGGTTTCCCAATGCACCAGGGTATATGGGATCATTTCGGTGAGTTCTTCACCTTAGAAAACACAGTCATCACAATAGATCTTCCAGGCTTTGGGAAAAGCCCGCTGCTTAGGCAAGCAACTGATTTTAGTCTTGGTGATGTTGCCGATGAGGTAATAAGTTTTGTAGAAGAGCGTGAGTTATCTGGTGGTGTTCTGATTGGTCATTCACTGGGGGGTTATGTGGCGCTGGCGGCCATTGAAAAACGTCCAGATCTGTTTGCCGGTCTGATTCTCTTTCACTCTACGGCCTATTCCGACTCAACAGAACGTAAGGAATCAAGAAATAAGGTTATTGATTTTGTTCAACGCAATGGTGCATTGCCATTCACTACAAGTTTCATCGCGCCGTTGTTCGCGGATCCCGAGCATTCGGACATAGAATGGGTTACTCAGATCGCTGCAACTACCCCCGAAGACACCATTATTGGCTACACAAAAGCGATGCGCGATAGAAAAGATGAGGTTAAAACATTAATAAGATTTGAAAAACCTACACTGTTTTTGGTTGGAGAAAAAGATGCTGGTATCCCCGTGAGTTCAGTCTACGAGCAGGCCAGGGGTTGCAAAAACGCTGAAATTCATGTTCTGGACCACGTTGCCCATATGGGAATGATAGAAAAGGCGAACGAGTCTGCCGCCAGAATTAAAGATTTTTTGAAAAAAATCTGACTACCCCAGTTACCTAAGGGCATTGACGAAGAATAACAACTGATTAAAATCTGAACTAACTTAGTGCCATTTAACGACTCTATCTGCCCGTACAGGCTAGGTAAAATACAAACTGGCATTTATATTTGCTATTGAGAATACTTATAACCAATCCGAAACCATGGAAGAAATTGTTACCGAAAATTATGACTCATGGAATGCGATGGCTAAAAACGTCGCATTTGTGGCATGGGCCATCTCTATTCTGATCGTGCTTTATCATGTTATTCGGCTCGCTTCTATGAGCGACGCCAAATTAAAGTACGACTACATCAACAAAAGTGAGATCCGTATTCTTTGGATCGCGGCAATCATCCTGATCATCGGATGTTGCTTCTACGCAAACTCCAACATTAAGAAACTTACAACGCTTTGGGTATTCGTATTGGGATTCACAACATTCGCCATGGGAATGATTGTGGCACTCATCGTCCAAAACATGTTGAAATTTTATTATCCGTTCTTTATAGAGAAGCGACTAAAGGCGCTCAGATACAAGCCACGCATTTCTCCAAAAACAGGTAAGGCTATGAAACTTCTTGGTGAACAGGAAGAGGATGCTTACCTGGATGAAGGTATGCAGGCTGAAGAAAATGTTTTCTCGGTCGATTACGACGTATGGAAGGATGAAGAGACTGGTTACGTTAAGATTGAACGTTACTCTGGTCACCTCCATGCATTACAATGCCCTGAATGTAACTACCAAACATTTAAGGTTGTTCGCGAAGAGATATTGAAGGCTCCTAGCCTTGAAGAAGAAGGTCAATTGTTGAAGCACTTCCAGTGCGGATATTGTGGATATAAAGCCAAGAAGACAGTTGTTCTTAAGATGTCTCAGAAATTTGAAGAAACTTCTGCGGCAGCTACGGCTTGACATCAAATATGAAATTCGAAAAAAGGCAATCTGAAAAGATGGCCTTTTTTTGTTTACGCCAATCACGGTATGGCCGCAGCGCTTATCCGATATTTAAAATGAAGGCTGGTTTGGAAAGGAGAAGTAGTGGTCCAGTCCTACACGGTTTATTGATTACTGTGCCGCCGAAGGACCTCGCGAAGGAGGCTGAAAACTCCTCTACTTGGACGCGGGGCCAAGTCGCTCTATACTAGTGGCAAAGTATCTCGTATCTCCTCGCCACGGAAAGCCTAGTGGCCGTTTTGTAAAATGAAGATTAACGCGTTCCCCTGTCAATGCCACCTGCTCAAGTTCTTTGTATAGTGTTGGGTTGCTCTTCTCGATCGAAAAATCAAATGATTCAGCAATTGGACTTGCTCCGCGAAGCGCACCGAACGTCTCAAGATTGATCTTGCCTTCATAAGTTTTGAATGCGATACCTTTCTCACTTACACGGAGAATCTTGCCAGCCATAACACCTTCTTCAAGCGTCCCCCAATAAAGATAGCTGAAAGAGGCAATGAAAGCGACAACAACAACGATGATAAAGATTCTTAAGATCTTTTTTGAAGTGCGCTTAACCCGGCCGCCAAAACTTTGATCTTCCATGATGATGATTTTCTGATTAGTTAAAGATAGTAAGAATGATTGAAGTCTCTTTAAAATAGGACGTTAACGGTCAGCAATGGATTAATCGATGGTATTCTCCGAAAGCACCCAGTAAGCCGAATTGTCCCCTGGCGAGCAGACACTCGTCGGACGTTGAGGCAGCAGTCTGCCATCTCGACGACTCTTCGTTTTACCGGCAACGAATAACGTTGCTTCATTTTTGAGTTTATCCAATACGAAAATAGTAAACCGGAAACCATTCACGCGTTTATTAATTTCAGCTTTCCTGATCGAAATAAAACTTGTAATAATGCCGGCGCGTCAAGTCATCATAACCCTTTTCGATCAGTTCACGATTCCCATGAATGTAGATGTGGAAGTTTTTGTCGAGTTTAAGTACACTCTTGAAGACGCGTGCCTGTTTCTTTACGGCATTCGCCGAGATCTCAAAATTCTTCGCGATATCAGCATCGGTCATAAACGTCTTCTCGTATTTCCTGAATGATTCGATCACAGATTTGTCGGCCAATACTTCAGATTCAAATTCTTTTTGATTGAACTGATCTCGCGTGTTGAAAAAATCCTTGGATTTGTTCAATAAGTCGATCTTGTCTGCCTTAGACACGCTGAACTCTTCATCGAGTTGATCGTCCACGTACTGTCTGGTGAGGGTCATGAAATTCTGGGTGTGATGGAAAGCATCTTTCAAAGGACTTGCACCCAAGAAATCATGCTTCCAGAATGAAGCATCGCTTCGGTTCGCATTGTCAACGAGCAGCATCCGGTACCCTTCAGCCCCTAGGTCGTTTAGTATAAGGCAGCCCTTGTCGAGTTTGTTGATGTTCAGGCCCTGCTGCGCACTGAGCTTATATCCTTTTTTTCCTTCGTCGACTTGTATGTAGTTGTCGCGCGTCTCGGATTTAAAAATGCCTACGGCATCATACAGACCATCTTCAAAGCCGACATTTGAAAAGTGAACAATATAAAGTTCTCCCGCTTTGATGTTTGGATGCTCTGTGATTTCGTAGAGCCGTTGCGCGAGCAGGATGGAGTTTGCTTGTATAGACTCGGGATCCTCAAAAATACTTTGAATCACGGGCATGACCGGATGTTCATCATTTTCATTCTCGGTGCGGAATGAAAATTGCTCAAGGCTTCTGAAGCCAGATAAAAAGTAGGTGGTGAGCAATGAACTCAACAGTCCTCCTTCGATAGTAATCGGTTGGTCTGACAGTTTCAGCTTGCCCTCGTTATTTTTATTGCCTACGCCATGAGCAGTGATAGCATTAATAGAGGTCTGGGAAATTTCGATCATGGATTTATTTGGATAGCACAGGCAGCAGAACGATTCTCTTATCTTCGAAACTGACGCTTGATTGTAGTGGATTAGTTGATCATTTCAAACCGCGTATAGGGTACAAGAACTTTGGGAATCAGGATGCCATCTTTCGTCTGATTATTTTCAAGAATGGCGGCGACTATTCTAGGTAAAGCAAGCGCGCTTCCATTTAGCGTGTGAAGCAACTGCATTTTTCCATCTTTATTCTTACTACGGAGTTTTAATCTGTTTGCCTGAAAAGTTTCAAAGTTACTGACAGAACTAACCTCGAGCCACCTTTGCTGTCCGGCAGAGAATACTTCAAGATCATAGGTAAGGGCAGAGTTAAAGCCCATGTCTCCACCACACAACAGCAACTTGCGATAAGGCAGCTGAAGGTTTTCCAACAGTCCTTGTACATGTCCACACATTTCGTCTAAGGTGTTGTACGATTCTTCAGGTTTTGTGATCTGCACAATCTCGACCTTATCAAATTGGTGCAGTCTGTTTAATCCACGAACGTGCGCTCCCCAACTCCCCGCTTCGCGACGGAAGCAAGGTGTGTATCCAACGTTCTTTACTGGAAGATCCTGTTCCTGAAGAATCACATCGCGATAGAGATTTGTGATTGGCACTTCGGCAGTTGGAATCAGATAAAGCCCATCCTCTTGAATAAAATACATTTGTCCTTCTTTATCAGGAAGCTGCCCTGTTCCATAACCTGATGCTTCATTGATAACTATGGGTGGTTGTATTTCTCGATAGTTTTGTTTTTCTGCCTCGTCGAGAAAGTAGTTGATCAACGCGCGTTGCAGTTTCGCGCCTTTGCCTTTGTATACCGGAAAACCCGCACCGGATATTTTTGTCCCGAGTTCGAAATCTATGATGTCATACTTTTTGATAAGTTCCCAATGGGGCAGTGCATATTTATCTAAAGTCGCAGGAGTGCCGAAAGTATGAACCGTTATGTTATCATCGGCGCCAACGCCTGCAGGTACTTTTTGATGCGGCACATTCGGGATCTTGTATAAAAGATCTATCAATTCTTTTTCGAATTGCGTAAGACTTGTCTCAAGGGCTTTGGTGGTTTCTTTCGCCTCCGCTATTGCTGCACGCAATGCATTGGCTTCGTCGGCTTTACCGCCTTTCATCAATTCGCCAATCTTCCTGGAGTCTAAATTCGCCTTAGCTTTCAGATCATCAAGCGTGCGCTGTGTTTCCTTTCGGGAATTATCTTTGTCAAGAATTGTAGTCAACAATTCTCCGGGATTTTTGAAATTCCTTTTTTTCAGTCCTTCCAACACGTTGTCGTACTGCTCGCGGATAACTCCTACCTGTAACATCTTTCCTATATTTTAAGACGCTAAAATTACCTTTTTTGCATGCTTTGAGGCTTTTTAAGTAAGGAATAAAAATATTTTATCAATTTGATTATCGCGAAAAATGTACCTATAATTGCAATGTCATATGGCTTTATCTCAAGCCCTCTGAATATAAATCCGGACTTTACTAATCGAATTTTTGTTCTCTAGTAAGTTGTTTTCATGACCTAATCTCAGCCTAGCTGATTCAGTACTATCCAGCAAACTTTTTAATTCAATTCATTTTTAATTCAAATCATGTACACTATTGACGACCTGAATGTCAGGCTTCTTTCAGAGTTGAAGGAAATCGCAGAGGAGATGGGCGTTAAAAACGCCAAAAAGCTTTCAAAACAAGATATTATTTATAAGATCCTTGATCAACAAGCCGTTGCAGCAGCACCAGCAGGAGAGAAGAAATCGGCAAACGTTTTAAGCGCACCAACACCCGCAGCATCAGCCTCAGAACCCGAACGCAAAATGCGTCCACGCCGCCGCGAGAATGTAGCTCCGGTTGCTCCTCCGGCAGCACCTAAGCCAGCAGCATCAGTATCAGAATCGGAATCAGAAGCTGAATCAGAATCAGATTTCTCGTCGGATGAAATGCTTGACTCTATCGATATAAACTTCGACAACAATTCTCAGATCAGCGGTGCTACAGAAGCACAAGGCGCCGAAACCATGATCAACGAGGAAGTTCCAAGACCTCCGAAGCCTGAACACAAAGAAGATAGGGGCGGCATTCCATTCAGAGTTGCTATCCGCGAATTCGACGGAGCCATCAGCAACGAAGGCGTTCTTGAAATCATGCAGGATGGCTACGGCTTCCTTCGCTCTTCAGATTATAACTACCTGGCCAGCCCTGACGATATTTATGTATCGCCATCTCAGATAAAATTATTCGGACTTAAAACCGGCGATACTGTCAAAGGTTATATACGGCCTCCGAAAGAAGGCGAAAAATACTTTGCGTTATTAAAGGTCGAATCTGTCAACGGTAAGACCACCGAAGAAATCAGAGACCGGGTCGCCTTTGAATATCTCACGCCACTTTTCCCAAATGAAAAGTTAAAGCTTGCGACAACACACGATAACTTGTCAACGCGTATCCTTGATCTCTTTTCGCCGATAGGAAAAGGTCAACGCGGTATGATCGTTGCCCAGCCAAAAACGGGTAAAACGGTTCTTTTGAAAAATATCGCCAATGCGATCGCAGAGAATCACCCGGAAGTATATCTGATCGTATTACTGATTGACGAACGTCCTGAAGAAGTTACTGATATGGCTCGAAGTGTTCGCGCCGAAGTAGTTGCTTCAACCTTCGATGAACAAGCAGAACGCCATGTGAAAGTTGCTTCTATCGTTCTGGAGAAAGCAAAGAGAATGACTGAGTGTGGTCATGACGTTGTAATTCTCCTTGACTCACTAACCCGTCTTGCGCGTGCGTACAATACAGTGGTTCCATCATCCGGAAAAATACTTTCTGGTGGTGTTGATGCCAATGCACTTCATAAACCAAAGCGTTTCTTTGGTGCTGCCCGTAAAATTGAAAACGGTGGTTCACTTACAATTATTGCGACAGCATTGATCGATACTGGTTCTAAAATGGACGAAGTGATTTTTGAAGAATTCAAAGGCACTGGTAATATGGAACTTCAGTTGGATCGTAAACTTTCAAACAGAAGGATGTATCCGGCTATAGATGTACCGGCATCTGGTACACGTCGTGAAGATCTGTTGCTCAGAGAAGACGAACTACAACGTGTTTGGATCCTGAGAAAATATATGGCAGATATGAACTCCGTTGAAGCGATGGAATTCCTTCAAAGCAGAATGAAAGGAACGAGGAATAACGATGAGTTTCTGGCTTCGATGAATGGGTAATTCTAGTCTTAAATCCTGAGTATTTAGTCCTGAGTGGGTCTTTAGTGAATTGCAGGTAGTGCGCGATCTTCAAGCCGCCTGTAAGAGCTATAAATACTCTGTACCAAACTAAAGACTCACTACTAAATATTTACTTGAGAACAAGTTCGATAAGTTCGCGCTGAACGTTCCAGTCTTTGGCCAGTTTTAACATCGCGGTAGCCTCCATTTCGGTAACATAACCTTTCAGGTTATTGGCTTGCCACACCATGTTGATGAGTTCGATTCTTTTATCTTTTGAATAATCTCCTATGATTTCGTTAAGATAATTGCGGGCGCGATCAAAGGCTGTAATGTAATCCAGCGCAATAAACTCCAATGCCCATTTATATTCTTCCTGAGCCTCCAGTTCATCAGCAGTCCTGATGAGGTCTTTCTTCTCTTCTTCATCCAAACCATGATAGTGAAATATCACGGCCTTGAGCAGCATGTGAACTTTTTTTTCTTCTGCGGTACCCATGTTGATTGATGTCTTAAAAATACGAAAAGTTCCTTTACCAGTTAGTCCTGAGTCCTGAGTATTTAGTCCTGAGTGGGTCTTGAGTATGGATAGTAGCGTAAGTATGCTCGATCCTTCGATTCACCCACTATTAACTTTCAGTACTTGGTACCATACTAAATACTATCTACTACGTACTATGAAGAGATCTGCAGCAATCTTATCAGCAAGCAATCGCCCCGTTTCTGTCAGCACGAATTGATCGCCAGTCACCTCAGCCATTTTATTTTGTTGAAGATTCGATATATAATCGCCATGGCTTGCCATTAGGTCGAAGCCATACTGCTCCAACAATTGTTTCATATCAACACCCCAGGAAGTCCTGAGTTTTGTCATGAGTAATTCATTGATCATGTCCTCGCGGGACAACGTTTCCAGTGTCGCGGGTATTTTATGATTCTTCAAGCCATCAACATATAGTTTGTTATTGCTGATGTTGAACTGTCGGCTTATGCGATTGTAAGAGTGCGCACTTGGTCCGATGCCGAGATATTTTTTATCCATCCAATAGTTACTGTTGTGTAAGGCGGTGAAACCCGCCAATGAAAAATTAGATACTTCGTAATGTTCATATCCTTGTTGGGCAAGGATAACAACTAGCATCTGTAATTGTAAGGCGGCGTGGTCGTCGTCTAAGGTGCGAAACTTACCCTGACTGGCCCTTCGGCCAAAAACAGTTTTATCTTCAATCGTTAATGAATAGGCAGAGATATGCTGTGGTTTATAACTCAATGCTTCGTAGATATTTGCTTTCCACAACGCATCATCCTGTCCAGGTATTGCATAGATGAGGTCTAAGCTAAGGTTGTCGAAGCCGGCCTCGCGTGCATCGTTAATACACTGCCGTGAAGCAGCGGCATCGTGAGAGCGATTGAGTGACTTCAGGATACTGTTGTCGAACGATTGGATGCCAATGCTAAGGCGATTGATCCCAACCGATCGAAGTTCTCGAAGTTTGGATGGGCTAAGGTCATCCGGATTGGCTTCGAGCGTTACTTCCCGCGCTTTTGCGTTGTAATTATTTTTTATCGACTGAAGCAGAAGTCCGATTTCATCAGCATCCAGTATTGAAGGTGTTCCACCCCCAAAATAGATCGACTCAATTTCCTCATTGGAAAGGTAGTTACGTTGCAATTCGATCTCGTGCGCTAAGGCGGCCACCATATCGACATGACCTTTTTGGTTTGTCGAAAAGTGAAAATCACAGTAGTAACAAGCCTGTTTGCAGAAGGGAATATGAATATAGATGCCAGCCATCCGGCAACAAACTTAGCCGCATTTCGGATAAGAGCCCAGATTCTGATATTTTTGCAACACAATATGAAGGTTTATTTGTCTTTGGGGCTGACAGCGCTTCTCGTCGTTGGTCATTTTTTTTCTGCAGCACAGCCTTATGCCCTCGTGAAGGACCTTAGGAACGAATGGAAGATTTACGATGGCGGTCAGTATACTCTGTATCACGGCGAAAAGAAGGCGAATACTATTTACTTCCTGGTAGAAGCGACGGCATTTCCGGGGATGTTCCTCCACATGAACAGTCCGGCTGAGTATACTTTATTTGTGAATGGTCAGCTTGCAATAAAGACAACGCAGCCTCGTAATCTGAGTCTCGATAGTCTGAGCGAACGCTTTGGGGCGCCGATTCTGCAGATGGCGGTACATCAGTCTGAAATTCACGAAGGGGGGCTGGTGACGACGGTTGTTTCACGCGGTGAGAATTCGGTGTTCGGGGAGATGTTATCGCCACACTATTCGGCGTTCCGGGACTTTGCCATCGTTGGTATCATGGTTTTAATTATCATGTTTATAATCATCACACAGCTCAATCCCAAACTCGCCTCAGATTACTTTTCCATTACTAAAATATTTTCGATGCGTGAAGGTGATGATGGTCAATCGAGGTCGCGGATCACGAGCAGTATCAATATTTTATTTTATGCTTACAGCAGTCTGATGCTCGGCTATTTTCTGATGATCATCTATCATTTCCTGCCTCATGAATATCCAACGGCACTTTATTTTCAGTCCGTCACATTTTGGGAGGCGATGTACGAGTGGTTAGAGCTCAGCCTGCTCGTTCTCTTGTTGTTTTTTGTAAAGATTGTGATGGTCTTCGGTCTCTCTTATGTGTTTGGAATGAAGGAAATCGGAGGCGTTCATTTCTTTAACTGGGTGAGATTGCTGGTCGGCGTGTTCGGCGTATTGACCGTGGTTTTATTCGTGTATTTTATCAGCCATGGATATAAACTCGGCTTCTATAATTTTCTGCTGGGTACTGTAGCATGGGTCTTTGCCGGATGGATGATACTGATCATTTTAAAACTCCGGCATCGGCTTGAGCATTCGATGTTTCATTTATTTTCGTACATTTGTGCAACGGAATTGTTACCCTTTCTGATTACAATCAAGGTCCTTTATTATTAGCCTGAATTTCTTTACGTGATGAGTGAAATTGCTACAGACAGGATGCGCAAAGTAAAGAGTATCCTGGTAACCCAAGAAGCTCCTGCTGATGCTAATTCTCCCTACCTGAAACTGGCTGAAAAATTCAATTTGAAGATCGACTTCAGGCCTTTCATCCAGGTTGAACCTGTTCCAGTCAAAGAGTTCCGTAAGCAGAAGATCGATATACTAGCCCACACGGCGGTGATCTTCACAAGCCGAAATGCGGTTGATCATTTTTTCCATATTTGTCAGGAGTTGAAACTTGAAATGCCGCCAGAGATGAAGTATTTCTGCATCTCCGAGCAAACCTCCAACTATCTGCAGAAGTACATTGTCATCAGGAAGCGCAAGATCTTTACGGGATTAAAAACCGCTCAGGATCTGCTGGAGATACTGAAGAAGCATAAAACTGAGAAGTATCTCTTTCCCTGTTCAGATATACGTAAAAACGATATCCCCGATTTCCTCAAAGAAGGTGGATACCATTATACCGAAGCGATCATCTATCATACCATTGCATCAGATCTCTCGGATCTGAAGGAGGTCTTCTACGACATCCTTGCTTTCTTTAGTCCATCAGGGATCCATTCGTTGTTCACAAACTTCCCGGAATTCAAACAGGACAATACCAGAATTGCTGTCTTCGGACCCACCACTGCTAAGGCTGCTGTCGGCGCCGGATTGATACTGGATATTGAGGCGCCACTACCCAACGCACCGTCCATGACAGGCGCTCTGGAGTTGTACATAAAGAAGGCAAACGGCCTTAAATAACTAGTTCATTCATTGAATTTTAGAAAGTGATCGATTTTATTACACTTTAATTACATTGCTTGAAAGTGTGGCAAAAAAGCGCTTACTTTAGATCCTACTTTTTAAACTTAATGCCTAGAAGGATTTTTTTTACGATGCTGTTGCTTACCGTTGGTTTGCATTCCTTTGCTCAGCAGGATCCGCTATTCACACAATACATGTTTAACAATATGTATATGACGCCAGCGGCTGTAGGTGTTGATGGCGTTACGAGATTTACTGCTGTACATAGAAGTCAGTGGTTAGGATATCAATCAAGCTTTGGTGATGGCGGCGCTCCAACTACTCAGTTGGTAAGTTTCAATACACCCTTATATAAATTGCATAGTGGATTTGGTGCTTACGTAATGAACGACAAGCTCGGACCACAAAATAACCTTGAAGCCCAGGCGATGTATGCATACCACCTTGGGATAAAGGAAAGCAAATTGAGCATTGGTATTAAAGTCGGTTTGTACTCACAGAGTATCGACTGGGATAAATATCGCGCCGTAAATCCCGATGATCCGATTTTGAAACCAGGTAAAGATTCTCAAGTGAGACCTGATCTTGGTGCCGGTCTTTTTTATCGCGCAGAGAAATATTATGCTGGTGTTGGCTTCAACCACTTGATCCGTCAAACATTCAATTTCGGTCTTGATAGCGCCCGTGGCGCCTTAGAAAATCACATCAACGTCACTGCAGGATATTTTTACGAGGTAAGCTTCGATCTCAAACTTCAATTTACCGGAGCTATGAGAACTGACCTGAATAAAACTCAGGTAGATTTTGCAGGAATAGCGCACATAAAAGATACGATGTACGGTGGTCTGGCGTTTAGACAATCTGAGGCGGCAAGTTTACTGTTGGGATACTCGCTTCTTAAGGATAAGTCATTGAGGTTAGGTACTGCGATCGACTTTATTGTTAAGGACCGCGCCGCGAAGGAAAATTTTTCCTTGGAATTCATGCTTAGCTATGACCTTCCAACGAATCCGGGTACCGGTAAAAAAGTCGTTCGAACCCCGAGGTATAGACACTAGACGACAAATGGTATGTGGTTGGCCGGAAAATGCGGAAATTTAGGTCCGTTTCTCAAAAAACTAGGGTGATTTTATAATACGGTGGAGCCTAATTTTTTTAACAGAAAACTGAGATTAAAGTATATGAATAAGTCGGTTGTTTCTAAGGTAGTTTTGGTCCTGGCAGGCGCTGTTACAAGTGCTTGTGGATTGCTTGGCCTGGGCGGCAAAAAGGGTGGTGATCAGGGTGAACTGGTCGGCGTATCCGGACGTGAAGGTTGGGTCATGACGATTCCGTACGGAATGGTTCCGATCCCTGCTGGAACGTTTCACATGGGGCAAGCCGATGAAGATCCTGCTTCAACTCAAATCAACTTCAACAAGCAGGTTACGATCGGCTCATTCTTCATGGATGACACAGAGATCACGAACAATGAGTATCGTCAATTCACAAACTTCTTCCTGGTGGATAATGGAAGTATCGAAGGTTTCGAAACCGTCGATGCTGAAACATTCCGTCAGAAGTATTATCCTGACACTGCTGCGTGGGTAAGAGACTTTGCTCACCACATGGGAGATCCTATTCAGGATTATTACTACTGGCATCCAGGCTATGATGCATACCCTGTAGTGGGTGTGAATTGGGATGCTGCTGTATTCTTCGGGCAATGGAGAACAGCCTATCTGAACGATTACAGAAAGACTGTAGGTGACTTCCCGATGCCAGCTTTCCGTCTGCCTTCAGAAGCAGAATGGGAATACGCAGCTCGCGGTGGTCGCGATATGGCAAAGTATCCTTGGGGTAACCCTTATATCCGTAACTCAAAAGGATGTATGCTGGCAAACTTCAAACCAGGACGCGGAAACTTCTACGATGATGGCTTCGCTTACTCGTCTCCAGTACAAGCATACTTCCCTAATGATTACGGGTTGTATGACATGTCAGGTAACGTTTCAGAATGGTGTCTTGATGATTTCAATCCTGCGTCTGTCCCTACCGTTTGGGATTTGAACCCGCAGTACATCGACCCAAGAACAAATCCTGAAAGCTCTAAATACAATCCTAAAGTTCCACCTAAGAAAGTTGTTCGCGGTGGTTCATGGAAAGACGTGGCTTACTACCTCGAAACGGGTACACGTACTTACGAATTCAAAGACTCAACACGCGCTTATATAGGTTTCAGATGTGCAATGACTCACCTGGGACGTTCATCAGGACAGGAATTCTAGACCTAAGCAAAGATTTTAAACACAATCAAGTTTTATTTTTTACCTATCAACATATCAAAAGGCAAACTTAAACCATTACAAAAATGAGCAAGAAAAAAGGCGGCTTTGTTGAACTACTCTATAGAACCATAATGCCGAAGATTTATGGTATCGGGGCGGCAGTCGTAATCATCGGGGCGTTATTCAAGATTCTTCACTACGAAGGTGCTGACCAGATGTTGTTTATCGGATTAACAACAGAAGCTTTCATCTTCTTCTTGAGTGCGTTCGAACCACCTCACCAGGAGCCAGATTGGTCAAAAGTTTATCCAGAACTTGGAGAAGACTTTGAAGGACCAACCGTTCCAACAAGAATTTCCAACAAGCAAGGTGCAGCTTCTTTAACTGCTCAGCTTGATGTATCTCTTGAGAAAGCCAAGATCGGCCCTGAACTTTTAGATAGCCTCGGCAAGGGACTTAACAACCTCGCAGAATCTGCTAAGAAGATGTCAAATCTTTCTGATGCAGCAATAGCTACTACTGATTATGCAAGCAATGTAAAGAAGGCTTCTACACAACTTCTTGAAATGAATAAGTCTTATGATACTGCTATCAAAGCTGTATCAAGTATGTCAGACGCATCTAAGGATGCCGGCGAATACCATTCACAAGTACAAAAGGTGACAAAGAATCTCGCTGCTTTGAATTCTGTTTATGAAATGGAACTGAAAGATGCTGATAGCCATGTGAAGAACATGAACAAGTTCTATGAAAGCCTCACCGGCGCTATGAACGGACTTTCCAAAGTTGGAGAAAACACAACTAAGTTCACAAGCGAACTTGGTAAACTTACCGACAATCTCTCGTCCCTGAATAAGGTTTACGGAAGCATGTTGACAGCCATGAAAGGTGGCGGACAAGCATAATGAAATTCAATTTCACACGTTAAAACTTAAACGGAACTAGAAACATGGCAGGTGGAAAAGAAACCCCACGTCAGAAAATGATCGGAATGATGTACCTCGTACTGACAGCGCTTCTCGCGCTTCAGGTTAGTAACGCGGTACTCGAAAAATTTGCGATCATTAATGTTACCCTGGACGGACTTATTAAAGAAGGGAACAAGAATAGCGATCAGATATTGGCTGGAATTGTCGCGGATGCGGGACAAAGTCAAGTAGCAAACGTACTAGAGGCTAAAAACAATGCGGAGAAGATCCGCACGTTGACTAAAAGCACTCTTGAAACGATCGATAAATTGAAACTCTCCATGATGGAGAAAACGGGCAACAAGGAAATCAATGAAAGTCTGATCAACGATCACAGTTCTAAAGTAGCTGCGATGATGATTGATCCGAAGTCTTCTGATGGAACGGCTTATGAAAAGTTATTGAACGACTACGTTAAGCAACTCAATGATCTTTCTAAGATAGAACCAGCGTTCACTAAGATTGCGAAAGAACCAAAATTGATTCCACTTTTTGCAAGCGATGCAAATCACGTACGCAAGAACTTCCTTGAGTTCACTTTTGAAAACACACCGGCTATCGCAGCACTTGCTTCAGTAACTCAACACGAGACTGAAATCCTGGACTACGAAGCACGTGCGCTTGACAAACTTGCTAAGGATGCTGGAGCTAACCGTATCAGTTTCGACCAGTTCATACCGATGGTAAGAGCAAAGTCTTCAACTGTCGCTGCAGGTGCTAAATATGAAGCTGAAATGTTCCTCACAGGATCTTCAACTTCAATTTCATCTGAATTCTTTAAAGATGGAGCAAAGCTTCCAATCGTACCAGACGCCAGTGGCGTGCAGATGGGTAAAATTGAATTCACTGCACAAGGTGGTTCTTACGATTCACATGGTCTTGCCAAGAAATCTTTCAAGGCTGACATCGTAGTAAAAGGACAGAAGTTTTCACAGAACATCGAATACTTTGTCGCTCAACCCCTTATCAGAGTAACAACAGGTAATGCTCCTACACTTTATATGAACTGTGGTAACACGGTAAACATCGAAGTGCCGACTTTGGGTTCCGCTTATAATCCTTCCTTTGCATCATCAGGTGCCAAGATTGAAAAGAGTGATAAGCCAGGCAGAGTAACGATAATCCCTAACCAACGTAAGATCACTGTCGGCGTAAGCAGCGGTGGAATTAAGATTGGTGATCAGGGATTCGATGTCAAGAACGTTCCGCTGCCCCGCTATGTAGCGTATGTTGGCAACACACCGGTCGACTTGAGAAATGGTATTAAACCAAATCAGATTGCGACACTGCGTTTTGTTGCTGAACCTGAAGCCAACTTCAAGGAAGAAGTTCCCAAGGATGCTCGCTACACTGTAAAACGCGCTGAGGTTATCCTTGGACGTGGAACAGCAGGTGTTCAGCGTATGAATGCAGCTAACGGAAACCCGGACCTCAGGGCATGGACAAACCAAGCTAGGCCCGGCGACCGCGTAGTGATCGACATCAAAGACGTTGTACGCAGAACATTCCTTGACGAAGAAGAAAAAGTAACTGTAACATCTGCAGGTATCATCAGTATTCCAATTAACTAGAACATGAAAAAGTCGCTTTTCATTGTATTATTCTCCACCGCTCTGGGTTCTGTAATGGCTCAGGAGATTCAGGATCTGGAAGTCCAGTACAATCCGAATTCGCTCAATCCGATACCGGTTTATGAGCAGCTTTATAAAGTCAGGGTATGGAGAAACATCGACCTTCGCGAAAAGATGAACAAAGGCTTCTTTGCCAAAAACGGAGAGATCAGCAAGCTCATTGTTGATGCAGTTCGTTCAGGTGAGTTGACTGACATCTACCGAGACGATTCGCTATCCACCAAGCTTTCGAAAGAAGACTTTATGGGACGTCTGATCCAAGAACAGGCCGTTACCTATGAGGCGTGGGAGCCTGCAAAGGACTACTATAGCGAGGATATCGTGTCCTACAATGGAAAGAACTTCCGTTCTGTAGCGGATAGCCGTGGCGTTACGCCTAGTGAAGATGCTTCCGATCAATGGGCGGCAACAAGCCAGGGTAGCGGTTTGCCTTACGCGGTCAGCGACATGACGACGCTACACATGGTTGAAGATGTAATTTTTGATAGAAGACGTTCAAGATTGTACTACGATATCCAGGCTTTTGAGATTGTAATTCCTGGCGCTAAGACTGCCACGAATATCGATCTTTCACTGGGCTGGTTGAAGTACAAGGATCTCGAAAGATTGTTCCGTAACAACATTCCTAAGGCGGTGTGGTTTAACCGTCAGAATACTGCACAGAACAAGAACTTCGCTGACGCAATCCTTCTTCGTCTGTTTCAGGGATCGATCTACAAGATCCAGAACCCTGATGACGAAACTCTGGATGATACTTATCGTGGAAACGGAAGGCCTTATCGCGAAGGTGTTTGGGCCCGCGAGTGGACAGAAATGATGCTCATGGAAAAAGAGCACAACCTTTGGGAATTTTAAGATTTGCTTTTTGATAAATGGAGGGGGTCGAAAGACCTCCTTTTTTTTTGGAATGCAAAATCACCGCGATGACGCAATGGACGCTATGTTGGAATGCAAAAATTAAGTTGCAGTGACTTTGAATTGAAAAGTTGTGTGTAACAAGTTGGGCTCTTCAATAGCGCCCATTGCGTCATTGCGCCGTAGCGGCAGATTCGTCCTCCTTCTTCCCCATAATAATCTCCGCCTTCGCCTTCCCCACCAACTCCTCGATCTCTTCAAAACTCGCCTCTTTAATTTTCTTCACAGACTTGAAATGTTTCAATAATTTCACCGTAGTCTTTTCACCGATTCCCTCCAAACCCTCGATCTCAGTCTTAAGCGCACCTTTACTTCTCTTCAGCCGATGGAATGTTATTGCAAATCTGTGTGCCTCATCACGGATCTGTTGTAACAATAGAAGTCCCGGTGACTTCTTGCTGATGTGCAACGGAACTGAATCTTCAGGATAGTAGATCTCTTCCAGCTTCTTTGCAATACCTATGATTGGTATCTGGCCATATACTTTGAGTTCTTTGAGCGCCTCACACGCACTGCTGAGCTGGCCTTTGCCACCGTCGACTACGATGAGGTCTGGAAGTTTACCCGCCTCTTCCAAAATGCGTTTATACCGGCGTCCTACAATCTCCTTCATGGAAGCAAAGTCGTCGGGGCCTTCTACCGTTTTGATGTTGAAATGTCGATATCCTTTCTTGTCGGCTTTTCCTCCGACAAACCGCACCATTGATGCCACTGGCGTTGTGCCTTGAAAATTTGAGTTGTCAAAACATTCAATGATCTCGGGCATATGATGGATGCGGAGATCTTTTTGAAGAATCAGCAACACCTCTCTTTGTTTTGATTTCTTGCCTTCACGGAAGATCTCTCGTTCGCGTCTTAACTCTAATGCATTCTTGATTGACAGACTCAATAACTTTTTCTTATCGCCAATCTGAGGAATAACATTTTCAACCTCTTCTTCCAGTACAATGATCGGAATATTGCTGAGGATGAGACTATTCGTGCTTTGCGTTTGCTCGCGTAGCTCTACTGCCGATATACTCAGCAACTCATCATCCGGTTCATCAAGTTTCTTTTTGAGTTCCATCGTCTTTGAATAGATGATAGACCCTTCCTTGATCATCAGATAATTCACATAGGCATATCCCTCTATGCTTGTGATCGTGAATACATCAATGTCAGTAAGGTCGCGATTAACAACCAGCGATTTGGATTGAAAGCGTTCAAGTGTATCTAATTTTTCCTTGAATCGCTGTGCGCGTTCGAACTCCATACTGCTGGCAGCCGTTTTCATCTGTGTGTTGAAGTATTGGTAAACAATACTTAGTCTCCCTTTCAGAATATTTCTCGCCAGCTCAATCTCCTCCATGTAAGATGCTTCGTCCTGAAGTCCTTCGCATGGACCTTTGCAGTTTCCGAGGTGATATTCAAGACATACCTTGAATTTCTTCTGTTGAATATTCTGTTCACTGAGCAAAAGATTGCAGGTCCGGATAGAATATAATTTTCGAGTCAGTTCGATGACATTCTTCATCGCCACGACGCTGGAGAAGGGCCCGAAGTATTCGCCCCGTGATGGCTCATACGTCCGCGTGTAGTAGATCCGTGGAAATCTTTCTTTTGGAATTACGATGTATGGAAATGTTTTGTCATCCTTAAGCAGGATGTTATACTTCGGTTGATTCTGTTTGATGAAGTTGTTTTCCAGGAGCAGTGCGTCAAACTCCGTATTAGCGACCGTGAAATCTATTGTTACAATCTCGGAAGCCAGTTTCAGTGTCTTTCGATTTACGCCTGTGTTCTTTGTAAAGTAACTTGTAACCCGCTTCTTGATGTTCTTTGCCTTACCGACGTAGATGAGTACATTCTCGTCGTCAAAGAATTTGTACACGCCGGGTGATTCCGGCAACCGCTGCACAAATTCTTTCAAACGATCGTAAGGATCAGCCATGGTTAATTGTTTGGGTCCTCCCAGTTTTTATCATCCTTCAACTGCGGGTCGGGCGAGTTGTACTTCGAACAATCCCGTAAGGTAACATCGATACCATTGGCAGGTTGTTTGAATACTCCTTTTTTGTATTGCAAAGTTTTATCCGCATAGATACGTTTCATATAAGCGACCCAGATCGGCCTGGCAGTTTCACCTCCCGAGCCCATAGTCCAATTGCGATAGTGAATTGAACGATCGTCACCACCAACCCATGCGCCTGATACCAGATTGTGCGTGACGCCCATATACCAGCCGTCTGATGCGTCGTTTGTAGTTCCGGTCTTTCCGCCAATTTCGTTGTCCGACTTTAGCTCGGCGGGTATCGCATTTGAAGTGCCGCCGATCTCTTCGACTCCGCCCATTAGCATATAAAGCATTTTATAAGCTGTTTGTTCATTCATTCCTTGTTTCGTTTCGGGTACAAAATTCTGAATTACATTCCCGTTCTTATCTTCAATTCGAGTGATATAAAATGGTTTTGTGGAATTACCTGCATTAACGAAAGTACTGTAAGCGCCAACTAATTCGTAAAGCGAACAATCACTTACCCCAAGGCATAATGACGGTACTGCATCCAGCTTACTCGAAACACCGGCGCGATGCGCAAAGCTTACAACATTTTGTTCACCAACTTTCTGAAGCAATTGCGCCGTAATTGAATTAAGAGATTTTGCCAGCGCTTGACGCAGTGTAAACCATTCCCCAGATCCGCGATCGCCACCAGCGTTGGCTGGACTCCAGGTAGCATTACCCGCTAACTTAAACGTTGGAGAAATATCCTGAAACTTCTGACAGGGTGGATAGTCTTGCTCCATCGCCGTTCCATATACAAAGGCCTTGAATAATGATCCCGGCTGCCGCTTGCTTTGCCTCACGTGATCAAATTTGAAATACTTATAATTGATTCCACCCACCCACGCCCGTACAGCCCCCGTTGTTGGGTCCATTGACATAAACCCGGCATTGAGGAAGTGCTTATAGTAATTGAGAGAATCCATTGAGCTGAATAAGGTATCACGCTCACCTTTCCAGGTAAAGACCTTCATTCTCTTTTTTAACTTGAGCAAAATTCTTACAGAGTCATCTCCTTTTCCGTAAAGTTTCACCAGGTTACTATAAGCATCGGTCCGTTTGATTTGTGAATCGAGATATCCTTTTATCTCATTCTTATTTTCATCAATCCAGGGATTTCTTCCCTTCCAATGATCATTAAATTTCTTTTGCTGCGCACGCATTGACTCCGTTACTGCATCTTCGGCATAGCGTTGCATTCTGCTATCAAGCGTCGTAAAGATCTTCAAACCTGATTCCATAAGATCTAGGTTGTGGTCTTTTGCCCATATCATAAGATCGCCCTGTATAACGGTTCTGAAATATGTTGCGAGACCAACGTTCTGATTTTGAAATCTATATTTCAACGGGATGGGTGTTTGTCGCAACGAATCGTACTCAGTGTTTTTGATGTATTCGTGATCCAGAAGTTTTGCGAGCACTTGATTCCGTTTAGACAGAGCGTTCTTTGGATTCGCTATGGGATCGAATGTATTGTTACCCTGCAACATCCCGACAAGCACTGAAGATTCAGGAATATTAAGTTGATCTGGTGTTTTGCCAAAGTAAGTTTCTGAAGCTACTTTGATTCCAAACGTGCTGCTCCCAAAAGAGACTGTATTCAGATACATGGCGATAATTTCTTCTTTCGTAAAATTCTGCTCCAGTCTTACGGCGATAATCCATTCTTTAGTTTTAAAGACAATGGTCTTAAACAGACCACCATGTGTTAATCTTCCTTCCAGCTCTTTGCCTCTTGTTCTAAATAGATTCTTTGCAAGCTGCTGCGATAGCGTACTTCCACCACCCTTCACACCTGAATGTCCTGTCACAACTCCTTTGATAGCCCGAATGAATGCCACAGGGTCTAACCCAGAATGATCATAAAAACGATGATCTTCTGAGTACAAAAGCGTGTTGACTAAATCTGCAGATAGTTGATCGTATGTGACCTGACTTCGGTTGCTGGCGTAGCGATAATATTTTCCAAGCGATACACCGTCAGCTGAAATTAGCTCTGATGATAAATCATTTTCGGGATTTTCAATACTTCGCGTACTTGGCATACCTCCGAAAAGATTTAAGAAGTCATGATCGACTGCCAGTATGTAAACATAGAAGACGATGATTCCCGAGAGCAACGCGATCCATATCGCCTTCACACCTTTGCGGAACCATGAACCACGCCATAGCAAAATGCTATTGGATTTTTTTGACCTGGTTTTTTTTCCTGAAGACTTA
>JBDSKX010000039.1:0-6271 GCA_039916665.1 Chryseolinea sp.
AACCAACTTCACCCACTCACTAACACATTTGGTTAGGCTGAATTGAGATCGGGCCTACAGTCACACCGTTATCACGTAGTAACCGAATTACCGGAGTTGACTTTTTTACGTCAACTACTAATTCCAGGGACCACTCAAACTCATGCCGGACTTTGGAGCATTTCACTCACTTCTCTTTAAGACTTTTCAGTAACATACCAGAAGTGAAGAAGATCGGGCTTGATAGAATTATAAAAATGGATTATGAATTGTCGACTCGATGCCACACACGGCGTTCCAATTTCGGGCTTGCATCTTTAGCTGGGAATCCATAATAACTCATGTAACTCAATTATGCATTCAAATTCTTGGCCGGATTTGAAAACACTGCTTTCATGGATTGAGAACTGATTGTGAGTACCGATACAACGGCGATCAATAACCCAGGAACAGCAAGCATCCACCATTCAAGGTCAAGGTGGAACGCATATCCATCGAGCCAGTGCGTCGACAGGAAATAAGTCAACGGAGTCGCTATTGCAAGTGATATAAGGATTAGCCTGAGATAATCTTTCGTGAGAAGCGTCAAGATATTTGCCGCTGATGCGCCAACAACTTTTCGAATACTGATTTCTTTCGTCCGCTGCGAGGCACTGAATATTGAAAGTCCGAAGATGCCCAGGCAGGCGATTGTTAATCCCAGGACTGAGAAAATTATCAGCACCCTACCAAATCTGACATCATCTTTGTATTGTTCATTATAAAAATTATCCAGGAAGAAGTAATCAAAGGGGTTGCCTTCAAAGGTGTGTTGCCAGTTTCGTCGGATAGAGGCGATGACTGCCTTTGAATCCGTAAAGCCGGGTTTGAGTTTAATCGAATAATATCCCTCTTCAGCACGTTCATCCAGTTGAAGTACAATAGGTTCAATTGATACTTTCAAAGAGTGTTGATGAAAATCAGCCACTACACCTATAACGGTTTTTCCTGGTGTCCAACTTGCAACGATCTTGTGTCCTATGGCATCTTCTGCATTGAAAAATCCGAGTAAGTGTGCGGCAGTTTCGTTAATGAC
Organism: Chryseolinea sp.; assembly: GCA_039916665.1. Classification (GTDB taxonomy): domain Bacteria; phylum Bacteroidota; class Bacteroidia; order Cytophagales; family Cyclobacteriaceae; genus Chryseolinea. The sequence goes on from JBDSKX010000039.1 coordinate 1,055, forward strand.
TACTGAGCCATCGTCACCTGTCGCTGCAAAATTTCTTCCCGCGATAACTTTCATTTTATAAGCGTCGATGAACGATCTATCGACGCCGAAGCGATAGTGATTGATGCCTTCTTTGTCGGCGTTCTCAAATTTTGAGAGTCCTCCCTGCACGATGTTATCCTGCTTACCCGGGATACTTGTTGAACTGACGGCCCACTCAATTCCAGGATGATTCATCAGTTGCGACTTGAAATAGTTGGCTTTTGAAAAATAGGTTGAGTCTGTGATATCCGGAGTCGGCAAAATGATGGTCGAACCTACTTCAGCACCGAGATCGGCCGTTCTTATGAATTCGAGTTGAAGATAGACAATGAAAGTTCCACCCATGATCATGGCGGCGCTCATAAATTGGAATACGATCAGGCTTTTCCTCAGCGCAATTGCACCATTAGAAGATCGAAGTTTTCCTTTGATTATTCTAACTGTGTTAAGCGACGACAATACAAGACTCGGAAATGTTGCAGCAATCAAAGATCCAACAATAAAAAGTGAAGAGATGCTGACTACTATTTTCGGGTCATTCCACAAAGGAATCACCTTGCCTGTGAATGATGCAATCGCAGGTGCTGATAATTGTATGAAAGCAGCGGCGATGATCAAGCTAAGTAGCGTGATCAACATAGATTCAGTTACAAACTGAATGACAAGCTGCGCTTTGCGTGCACCGATAATTTTGCGAACACCAACTTCTTTTGCGCGTTCAAGATATCTTGCCGTTGAAATATTAATGTAGTTGATCCAAGATAACGCAACGATCATGATTGCAATTACCCAAAGTAAATTTACTTGTCTGGCATTGCCGTTCACCTTAGCTTCCTGAACCATGTGGGAATATAAATAGATATCCGGCAGGGGCTGCACAATGAAATCTAGTTTGACATTCCAATGCGTGTAGTCCGAGAGTAACTTGCTGTTTAATTTGTCGATCAGAAAATTCGCATTTGCTGTCCTCTCTAGTTGGATATAGGTATAGAACAAAGCTTCGTTCCACGATTGGTCAGCGCGTTCGCCCCATAATGCACTAAGTGTGGCATGTGATATTAAAAAGTCGAAATCTATATGGGAGTTCTCCGGTACGTCTTTGATAACACCAGTAACTATTAGATTGACATCAATGTTACCTTCTATTATTCTGATCTGCTGACCTATAGGATTGCCCTGGTCGAAATATTTACGCGCTGCCGTTTCTGTTAATACGATACTGTAAGGAGCTTTTAACGCGGTGCTTGAATCACCTGACACCATTGGGAAAGTGAATACGTCAAAGATATTGGCATCTGCAAATACGATTCGCTTTTCGTTAAAGGCCTTGTCCCCAAGTTTCAGAGCCATAGTTCCATCAATAGGGAAAATTCTGACGTAGTTCTTAATTTCGGGAAATTGGTTCTTTAAGGCAGGTCCCAGTGCGGAGAAATTCTTTGGAACCTCCACGCGTGCATTTTGGTCCGTGGTCAGTGCAAGTGACAGTCTGTAGATGTCTTTTGCATTTGTGTTAAAGTCATCATAACTATTTTCAAATCTCACGAACTGTATCAGCACAAAGCAGGCTGCCATTCCGGTAGCAAGACCAGCGATGTTTAATATGGAGAAAGCTGGGTGACGGAAAAGATTTCTTAAGCCGAGGATCAGGTAGTTTTTTAACATCTTGCTTAGATTATTTTGACGACATTCCAAATATCCGGCCATCCTGAATTAGAACCTCAAGTGATGATTTTAAGTCAAATTCGCTATGAGAACCGTCATATTTATGGTAAAATCGAACGTTGTCGTCCGATTTAGAACATGTGCACTCAAAAGTAAATTTCATGAATCCGCTATTACATTTCGCTCATTCCAAATATTTGTCAATCATCACTATAGTGCTACTCATACCGGCTGGTGGATATGCTCAGACTACCAACGCTCCCAAGCCCGTCTATCCCATTCCAACCGAGGCACAGTTAAAGTGGCACGATATGGAAATAAATGCTTTCATTCATTTCACGATTAATACTTTCACCGATAAGGAGTGGGGATATGGTGATGAAAGCCCTGGAGAATTCAATCCCACCAGCCTGAACGTTGATCAATGGATCTCAACACTAAAATCAACAGGTGTGAAGGGGGTTATCTTAACCTGTAAACATCACGATGGGTTTTGTCTTTGGCCCTCCGCGTATACTCACCATTCTGTTGCCAACAGTCCGTATAAAAATGGCAATGGTGACCTTGTGAAGGAAGTTTCAGAATCGGTGAAGAAGCATGGACTTAAATTCGGTTTATACGTTTCACCTTGGGATAGAAATCGCGCGGATTATGGCTCGCCTTCGTATGTAGAGTACTACCGCAATCAATTAAAGGAGCTCTTTACGAATTATGGGCCAGTGTTTGAAATGTGGTTTGATGGCGCCAATGGCGGCGATGGCTTTTACGGTGGTGCGCGTGAAAAGCGGAAAATAGGTGGAGCGGAATATTACGACTGGCCACAAACACTTCGAATGGTGACGCAGATGGAACCTAACGTTATCTTTTTCAGCGATGCAGGACCGGGTGTGCGCTGGGTAGGAAACGAACAAGGGCATGTTAATGAAACCAACTGGAACAGCATCACACCGGACACCCTATACGCTGGAAAAAGCGGTATTGAAAAATTATTAGGAACCGGATCGGAAAACGGCACGCATTGGATTCCAGCAGAAGTAGACGTGTCGATTCGTCCTGGCTGGTTCTATCATAAAAGTGAGGACGCCAAAGTAAAAACGCCGGAGCAACTTTTTGAAATTTATATGACATCGGTCGGACGTGGTTCACTATTGTTGCTGAACGTTCCTCCGGATCAACGGGGCTTATTTCACGAAGAAGATGTAAAGTCTTTAAAAGGGTTCAGCGAAATTCTTAAACGCGAGTTCAAAACGAATTTTGCAAAAGGCTCGATTGCGAAAGCTGATTCCCACAGAGACAAAAGCCAGGCATTTTCAGCGGCAAAGGCAGTCGACGGAGATGCCGGTACCTATTGGTGCACCAACGATGAAGTGACGAAAGGTAGCATCGAAATTAATTTGAAAACCGAAAAAACGGTGAAGTATGTTGTGGCGCAGGAATACATCCGCCTTGGTCAGCGTGTCAAGACTTTTACGATCGAAGTTTGGAAGGATGGCAAATGGTCGAATGTTGCAGAAGGTACAACGATAGGTCATAAGCGAATTGTAAAAATTGATCCCGTAAAGACGTCAAAAGTCAGATTGAGCATAACCGATTCAAAAGCATGCCCATTGATCTCTGAGGTAGCAATATTTTAGAGCACATGAACCGCATTCATTGAGTCGTTCCTGGAAGAACCCGTTATCTTTTTAACACGCCTGAAATGACACTGTGAAAACATGTTCTTCGCCCTCGTAGGAGCATTGCAGGTTGAAGGCGCAGTTTTCACAGATCTTGTAGAAGATTGCTAGTCCAAGGCATGCGCTTTCAGGATTCGAACTCTCTTTAGCAAAACGGTTAAACATTTTTCCCTTTTCCATTTTCATCGGAGGACCTGTATTGGCAAAACTTAAAATGAATTCCGGGATTCTATACGCACGGTTCCTTCCTTGTCGCAATGCCTTATAGCGTTGCTCATCAGGTTTGAGACTAAAATTTCTATAGGCGTTCGGTTGGCCAGCAGACTGAGCGGCTGAAGGGAGGTCGTCCAAAGATCTCCAGACCCGTGGCGACTGGCATCATATTTAATTTCTTCAATTCAACAATCGAAACAATGTCGATTTCCTCCTTCATTTTGAACTGACCATTTTCAATTTTACCGAGTAACGTTCATTTGGCCCCCTTGATAGCCACCGAGGTATTCCCATTCAATTACTAGGTGTCTTTCTACGTATAAATACGGTGTGGGTATTCGCAGTTTCAATGGCGTTGTCTGGATAAGTATAAATGCTGCCACCACATTGTATTGCCGTAGGCATCGCACCATCGACAGACCACAACGCTATATCTATCAGGTGGATTCCCCAATCTGTAAGCGGGCCACCACATAGTGCCAACTGAATCTCCAATTACCGTGAAGCCGTCCTGCATTAAACGATTTTTCAGGCGCCGGACCGAATAATGTCGACGTCGACCCTCTTTGGAATACGGCTGTCGGCAACTTTCAGACTAGTCCTGCCAAACTCAAAGATAGACGTCACAGAGTGCGACACACGCTATGCCAGGTATTTTGAGGTGTTCGCGAAGATCATAGTATCCCATATTTTGCAGGCCATAAGCGCCACTCGTATGGTATCGGCCGCGCAACCTTAGGCCTAGCGGCAATTTCATTGACGAGTACTGTAGCAGCAATGGATCCTCCCGCTCGTATTAGATTCTCGTCTTGATGAGGCAATATTCTACTGGGTTGATTGATGAATGTCGCGAGTGTGAAAAATTTTCCTCACAATTGACATACGATTAAACTGCCTTCGTTAACAACATTCAGCGCATGAATTCAATTTAATTCTGCCTTACTTCATTTTTAGAAAAAAAATTCGTTACTTTTAAATAGCCCATCTAAATTGAGTAGATCTAACTACTGGTTTTTTTTGATACGGATTAACAGCGGCCGAGGTAGCTGTTGCTTGGATCGAGGTTTTACTAAATGCGGACTCCCGAGAGTTCATTGGGAATGTTGCGCTTTAGGTTGAAAATTTTAATTGGCTTTTTACTTACATCTCATTGTTCCGTCCTGAGCGTTAATACTTGTTGCAACAATGGGATTCTGCGAAAAAACATCGGTGCGGGTTGTCTACAATGTTGAAGTGCATTATTGGTCGCAATTATTCGTGAATTGCACGCACCGCTGAGACCAATCACCGGAGTCGCGCAAATGTTGAAGTAAGGTTGTCATGATCATCTTAATGAGGAAAAGAATGAGACCCGCTGAAGTAATCATAAAAAGCTTGTGTAATGGGCAGTTGATAGAGGATATTCTTGACTTCTCGAGAACTAGATGCAAAGAGTTCTCGTTCGCTTAGCGTAACATGAGCCAAGGATTGGGCGATATCGTATTGGCACGATAGGGTTGTGAAAATAGCAGGTCAGTTAAGAAGGGGATTCACCCTGTTCAGTCGTAATAGCGTATGTTACTATGGCTTCTGGAAGAATGGAATAATCTAATATTCAAAACGCTGCCTGGGAAAGAAGTATACGACATCTGCAGATCGGCTTGTA
>JBDSKX010000040.1:0-54968 GCA_039916665.1 Chryseolinea sp.
ATTTTAAAATTGACGTCATTTCTTGTAAGCTTCGCCAGTTTATCAGCATAGAGGCCTCCGCAATTCACGACGAGCTTGCCCGAATAGGTTGACTTTTGAGTAACCACAACGGCATTACCTGATCCTAACTGGATATCGACAACTTTCTCACCAAGCTTGAGGGTGCCGCCCTGCTTTTGAAATACCTCAGCATACTTTTCAGCGACAACCCGGTAATCAACAATGCCAGTCTGCGGCACGTGAATACCAGCGATTCCAGCTACATGCGGCTCGTGTTCCCGTACCTGATCGCCCGTAAGCATCTTAAGGTTCTTAAGACCATTTTGGTTACCCCTTTCCAAAATTGTCTTCAACAATGGAAGTTCTTTCTCTTCGGTAGCTACAATAACTTTCCCACAAAGGTTGTGTGGAATCTCATGCTTGCGGATAAAGTCCAGTAGCATGTCGTAGCCTCCGATGCAATTCTTTGCCTTCAGACTTCCAGGTTTATAGTAGACTCCAGAATGAATCACATTGCTGTTGTTACCAGTTTGGTGGTTAGCCACTACGTTGTCTTTTTCAATTACAACAAGCTTGAATTTCGGATTCTGTTTCTGCAACTGTAATGCGGTAGCCAAGCCCACTGCTCCTCCACCGACAATGATCACGTCGTACTCCACTTGTATTTATTTTGTGAATAATGGGTCATAAGGACCACGAAAATAAGAATTATCAAAAGATATCGTCATTTACTGCAACCCGTTCAGACGTTCACTTTGAAATATTCATTCTGTTCCTGTCTCAACTTGTCACAGAATCTGTCCTTAGGAACGATCACATCTGCATAGGTCAACACCTCGTCTTTTTGAACATCACGTTTCAATACACATCCTTCGGCGAGTCCCATAGGCAGGAGCTGCTGCTCTCCGGTAATCTCAGCTGTTTCGCATTGTCCGTAGGTCATATAACATCCAATTCCGTCAAGTTTCTCTCCTGCCTTAAGATTGATCTTGGCAGTAGTGACAACTTCAACGGATGGAGCTCCAAGTGGGGTAATCGCTGCATCGTTAAAGAGAACGGCACGTGCGGCAGTCAAGGGAACTTCGAAATGGCAAAGGTGATATGGTGTGTAGAACAAATAAAGCGGGCCTTCGCCCAATTTATATAGATTCAGATAATGTTGCTGCTTAGGATTGTCATGCGTACCTAGAACGAAAACACCAGGTCCAGGTTCGGCGCCTACGCAATAGTCGACAATACCAGGTCCAGAAGTCAATGCTTCAAGAGGATACTTATTAAGAAGCTCTTTCAACGGCGTACCTGACGGAACAGATGGTCCAAACATACCACGTTGTCCAATCGTCATCCCGGTAGCGTTTGCCACGATTGCCTGTTCGAATGAGATCTTTGTTCCATCTGCGAATGACGTTACCATGGCAGGATTCTGTCCCCACTTCTTGGCAAAGCCTTCCTGGGTGGTAGGGTTTCTGTATGGGTCCTGAAGTCCTTTGATGTTTCCACAAAGGACAGGTTTAACACCAATACCTTTCACGAATCTATAAAGATTCATCTCAACACCCGGCTGATCTCCGTCGGCATTTGTCAACACAACGCCTGCCTTATCCGCATATACTTTTAAAATTCCACCAACCGTGCCGTCGAGTTCGGCATCCATGATCACAACGTGTTTCTTATACTTAATGGCTTCGAAAACAACTCTCGAACTAAATTCGACTGCGCCTGTCACTTCCACTACAACGTCAATATTTTCTGCTTTGCAGATAACAAACGGATCTTCGGTAATTGAATACTTCCCCTTAGCAACGCGGTCTTCCAATGCGCTTTGCGTATTGACTATTTCGAAATCTTCGATACCGGCCTCACGATATGCCCTTTTTGCCCCCTCTGTTGTTCTGTTATAGATTGCAACCAGCTCCATTCCCGGAACGGAGTTGACAATTTGCAAAACGATACCACGACCCATGAATCCGGCACCAATCAAGGCAACTCTCACGGGGTTTTTTTCAGCCTGCCGTTTTGCAAGTGCGGTGTCGACAATTATCATATTATATTTAAATTTTAGTTAGGGGTCAACTTATTTCACCAGGACGCTTTCCTGGAACAATGGGTGCTTCATGTCCTTCTCAGAGACAACAACCGGCCTGATCGGCCATTGAATGTTGAAAGCTGGATCATCATGTCTGATACCTGCTTCTGCTCCAGGTGCGTAATACGCCGTAACCATGTAATGAACTGAAGTATGATCTTCCAGGGTAATAAAACCATGGGCAAAACCCTCGGGTACGTACAACATTTTAAAACTGTCTTCAGTCAATTCTACGCCTATCCATTTTTTATAAGTAGCCGAATCAGGTCTGATGTCTATGATAACATCATAGATTGCTCCTGAAGTACATCGGATAGTTTTGCTTTCCGAATAAGGAGCAACCTGGTAGTGCATTCCACGAATTGTACCTTTTACTTTATTATAAGAGACATTTGCCTGAACGGCATCCGAAGTCAACCCATGTTCTTCAAATTCCTTCTTACACCATGCCCGTCCAAAAAAACCTCGTTCATCTTCAAGCCGCTTTACGTCTATGATGAATGCTCCCTTTAGTTTGGTTTCAGTAAATATCATATATACCTGGTAGATTTCTTCAATAGTCTATTTTTGCCACTTTAACTCAGTTGTCAGTTCCTTTTTATCCATTAGGGATGTAAGTACTTTCAATCGCATTAATTTAGAGTCTCTGAAGTCCGAGTCGTGAAACTTCATCGCCTCTAATCCATCCCTCAGCTCTTTTATTGTTGTTAACAAATTATACTGCGGCTGATGATTAGGAGCCAGCTTCTTATACAAGCCAAAATTTACCCGGTAAGAACGTAAATCGGGAGGTGCTTCAGTGTTAACGGAAACTTTGACGCCTGGAATTACAGAGGCAACAGCTTCCGCAAGCTCTTTCACCTGGTAGTTCCATTCATCAGTTCCGGTATTTACAGCAAGAAAATCACCTATCGCTTTGTCTCTGGTAATTGCCCAGTCAATTGCAACGGCCATATCTTTCACGTTGATCAAGGGTCGCCAAGGCGTACCATCACTTAAGATTGTGATGTTCTTAGAGGATAGTGCACACGCGACGAAGTCGTTTAATACAAGGTCAAGTCTCAATCGTGAACTCATACCACACGCTGTAGCAAAACGAAGACAGGTTACTGTAAAATTTTTGTCAGCGAGCGGTTGAAGGTCCCTTTCTGTAAAGACTTTTGATCTAGCGTAAGCAGTAAGCGGATTGAGTGTTGAGTCCTCAGTCTTTGCACCGTCACTTGCTGCGCCATACATGCTGCAGCTAGAAGCGAACACGAAATTTTTCACACCGAGTTCCTTTGCGCGCTTGGCAAGTGCAATACCAGATTTGTGGTTTACGTCAAGCGTTACTTCTTCGAACTTGGTCCCCATAGGGTCATTTGAAATTGCCGCAAGATTAACTATAGCGTCCGCACCTTGGAGTACATAGTCAGGTATATTGCGAATATCACCAAAGAACTGGTGGTCTAATTTTCTTTCAGGAAGAAAGTCAACATCGGTAAGACAACTCGCGAAGAAACCAGTGTCGTATCCGATTAATGTTGAAGTTGGATAAGTAGAACGCAACCTGGAAACAACTCCGGGACCAACATATCCCATATTTCCAAAAATGACAATTTTCATATTATGATTTGGGTAAGTATAAGCAATTTACATTTAGAATTGACGGCGAAAGCTCATTTCCATAGTTTCCAGGGGGCTTTTCCTGCCTTCCACAGTTCTTCCAAATAGTTCTTGTCACGAAGCGTATCCATGGCTTGCCAGAAGCCTACGTGCTTGAAAGCGGATAAATTTCCGGTGTTGGCCAAAGTCTCCAGAGGCTCACGTTCCCATGTCGTTTGATCGTCTTTTATAAGGTCGAACACTGACGGCTCACAGACAAAGTAACCTCCGTTGATCCAAGGCGTTTCACCCGTCAAAGGTTTTTCCTGAAAATGATTGATTCTAACCTCTTCCGGACCAAGTGTGAAAGCTCCAAAACGACCAGCTTGTTGTACAGCGGTTAAGGTCGCCGCAGTTCCCTGACTCTTATGGAATTCTATTAACTTCCTAATGTTAACATCGCTTACGCCGTCACCGTAGGTGAGGCAGAAAGTTTCATTACCTACATAATCTTTCACTTTTTTAAGACGACCACCGGTCATGGTGTCTTCGCCCGTTTCGACAAGCGTAATTTTCCATGGTTCCGCGAATGCATTATGAACTTCCATCTTATTGTTCTTAAGATCAAAAGTAACATCTGCAGTATGCAGAAAATAATTAGAGAAATACTCCTTAATCACATATGACTTATATCCACAACAGATAACAAAGTCATTGATACCGTGATGAGAATAGATTTTCAGTATGTGCCAAAGTATTGGCTTACCTCCAACCTCCACCATTGGTTTGGGCCTTACGCCACTCTCTTCACTAATACGAGTTCCGAATCCACCTGCAAAAATTACTGCTTTCATAATTTTATTTGCCTAGTTATAAAACGTGCAGCGCATATCGCGCAATATTTCTTGTAAAGAACCGTGATTAAACTTACATCCTTAATGATTGACGTCATGCGATGATAAGATTGAAATCATAACGTGATGGCTTAGCGAAATAGCAACGGTTTGCACAGTTCGTGAGTCTCATGTCGCTATCACGCTATTTTCAAAATAGTGACCCAAAAAATATACCTCCAAAGAAAAGATACGCCAGCTAGATTCATCATCTAGCCAAAAAAGTCAACCCAGGTAAAATCAACGACAAACTTACGCTAACTTAGGCAAGAAAACATAACTGTAATAAAATTCGGCTGATCAAAGGGCGCTTTGCCGATTCTTATGCCTGAACCAGCAAGCCGCACTCCTCCAGTTTGGAGGCCGCATATCTTATGGATTCAAATTTCATATTGGCTCTTTTCGAAATATCCAAAAGATTGCTCGTTCCATCTGACAGGTTAAGAATCCACAGCAATGCAAGTTGAAAATCCTTAGCGTCATTGTTACCACCCTGCAGATTATACAACCCCCTCTTACCGAGTTGAGGTTCACAATTTGGATTGGTGTTGATGAATTTTCTATTGTCATCAAGCACCGAAATAATCTCCAGATAGGTATGATAAGAATCTTCCAACGAAGCTGGAGAAATAAAATCGAGGTTGTCAGCTGACGTATGGTACTGAATGTATTGCCCGAACGGAGTTCGGGACAAATTTCCGACAGCGAGGTTTATCCCCGGTGAGCAATATTGTCTTTCATCGTATCCATATGGAAAGAAATCAATGATCTTGTTTCTTCCATCTCTCGACTTCAATACATACTCAGCAATCACATCAATTTCAGCATCGCCTCTGCGGGATCTTTTATACGTAAAGGCTCCGTTATCACCAAGTAATGAGGCCACAAGGCCGTGCTTTATCCTGGGTATAACATTCTCATTACAGGCGAGCCATGTAATTGAACCGATAGTTCCGGGAATAAATACGAAACGATATGAGTAACGTGATTTTTTTGCCAGCAAGGTCTTAATTAAAGAAACTGCAACACCGATTCCTGATAGATTATCATTCGCCAAAGAAGGATGACATACGTGTGTTGAGATTAACACTTCTTCAGATGTCATTCCTGGAATAAAACTTTCCCCATATGTTAAATTTCCAGCCTCGAGTGTCGAATCAATACATACCTCATAGGAATCTTCCTTCAACTGGCTAAACTGATTGTACGTGATGCAAAACCCCCACTCCTCCTTATAGTATGACGTTCTGTAAGGAATCCAGTCCGGATAATCTTTAAGAAAATAAAGGTGTTTCTTTAATTCCTCGAGGTTAACTTTTTTATGAACCGGGATGCTGTAGTTTAAAACGTGCAGATTGCAATTTTTAAAATCTACTATTTTCTCTCCGTTCGAATTCTTGATGTAGGCGTCGTTGATATTCCATTCACGAGGAACTTCCCAATCGAAAACTTTTGTACCTGATGGCACTTCATGAATTTGAAGCGGCACTTCCCGCCTTATAATATCTAGTGTTTGACGAACGCCGTTCCCAGTAATGCTGCGACAGATAGGAAATAACTTCGTCGCCAATGCATGCATTTTTTCCCCGAGAGATAAAGCCACATTCACAGAATCGTTAACTGCCACCATTTTTATTACCTGTCAATTATTGCCGAGAATGATTCCAATTCTATCGTGCTCAGTTTCCTTTATAAAAGTAAAGGATATGGAAGGGCCATATCCTTTACTTTGAGAAAATATTTATCAGCTCGCGTGCTGAAACCTTTGCTGAAACGTCCAGCGTGGGTTGTATATCTTTAGTTCAGGAATTGGGATCACAAACTTACCACCCCATTCGCCGATAAATGACATGGATTCCATAATTTCATCCTTGAGGTTCCATGGTAATATAAATACGTAGTCTGGTTTCGTCTCGCGGATCTTTTGCGGATCATAGATTGGAATCAGCGTACCCGGTAAGAAGTTACCTTGCTTGTGAGGATTGCGATCAACCGTAAAGTCGATAAAATCAGTTCTGATCCCACAATAATTCAGTAATGTATTCCCTTTACCTGGCGCACCGTATCCAGCAATGGTCTTTCCTTCTTCTTTCGCCCGAATAAGGAATTCAAGTATTTTCCATTTCGTCTGACGTACGTTCTTTTCAAAGTCAGCATAAAAGCTGAGTGAAGACATTCCTGCATCATGTTCGACTTTCAACAATGAACCAACGCGATGCGAAATCTCCTTTGAACTGTCTTCTCTGTGTTTGGCGTAGATTCTTATACTGCCACCATGTGTGTGCAATTCTTCCACATCAAACAACGCCAGGCCATGATATTTAAAGATTTTTTCAACCGTCGTGAATGACAGATAGGAGAAGTGCTCGTGATATATCGTATCGAACTGATTGCGTTCTACAAGTCTAAGCAAGTGTGGAAATTCCATAGTGATCACACCTTTTGGACCGAGAAATGCCTTCATGCCAGATACGAAATCATTTATATCGGGTACGTGAGCAAGTACGTTGTTACCAATCAGAAGATCGGCCTTGCCATATTTCTCGACCATTTGATTTGCTGTCTCCAAACCGAAGAATTTGGTCTCTGTTCGGATGCCTCGATTATTGATCGCATATTCGGCAACATTGGCAGCAGGCTCAATTCCTAAAACAGGGATCTTCTTTTCCGCAAAATATTGGAGTAAGTACCCATCGTTGCTGGCAAGTTCGGCAACGAGATTTTCAGCGCCGATTGCGAAGCGTTGCGTGATCTGATCCGAGTAGTTCTTTACGTGCCGTAACCAAGAGTCAGAATATGATGAGAAATAAGCGTAATCATGGAAGATCTCAGATGGCGCTACAAATTCCTCAAGCTGCACGAGGTAGCAACTTGAACAAACATATGCGTGGAGCGGGTAAAACGGTTCCATTCGATTCAACTCTTCAGGCTTCACATGATCCTGACACAACGGTGACATTCCCAGGTCGACAAAAGTCTGTTCTAAGGGAGATTGGCAAAATCTACATTTGCCTGGATTTGGTGTTTCATTCATGAGAGTAAAAAATTTAAGTCAGCACTTTTTTTCTTTATGCTTCAAACCCTGCTTAGGTAATCGGCGAAATGATCGATATTCTGCTTATGAAGTCGATGAACGACTCGATTTCTCTTTCGGTAGATAAATGTAAGTTGATATTCAATTCTAGCTCATGATCAATGTTGGAAATTGAAATGATTGTAATCATCCCGAACGTAAATGGCCAATTCAAGTGCTTTTTTGAACTAAATCTCATTCCTCAACAGAAGAAATTCTTCACTTCATTTTGTCTTCAGAATTTACAACGGGTACAGAAACATTAGTCAACTCCTTTGAATTGCAACATTTAAACGAAATGATAGTGAATCAACCGCGAGGGAATCTCATTCATGATCTCAGGCCTTGTCCTCTCAAGAACATATCATTTCCATTTCACTTAAAGCAATACTTTATACTACAAACGTTGGCGTAAATAGTTGCTAAGAAAGACCCACTCAGGTATTGTAAAATGGCAAGGCATAATTACTTTGCCTAAGCTGAGTCAAATGATAGCTTGCCATTTGACGAAGTAAACTGTAAACACCGGCTCCTCGAATTGATGTTTCTAATGATTGAAATTCCCTCTGTACGAAAGTCAGACACTACTAATGGTGTTTGCTTCAAATCTTTTTTGTGTGAGAACCCAACCCTCTGTCACATTTCAATTTTCATAATGCCGCCGGGTACTGCTATTGCACCATGATTAGATTCTACTCCGTACTGATCATAATTTTTGCACTATCAATCTCTGCCTACAGCCAGCAACAGAATGAGTTTTATAAGCAATTTCTGTTTAACCCATTCTTGTATAATCCCGCTTACGTAGGAATCAACAATTCGCCTGAGATTAATATCGCTTACAGGCAGCAGTGGGCAAATTTCAAAGACGCGCCAGTCAGTGCTGCCATGACATTTCAGGTTCCTATGTCATCGCGAATAGCTATGGGAATAACACTCAACTCCAATCGACAAGTACTCTTAAGCAACAATTCTTTTAAGATCACCTTTGGATATATACTTCCAATTTCCAAACACCAGTCGTTGAGGTTTGGAATCTCTGGTGGCTTGGGATTTAACAAGCTAGACATGACGGTCGAAGAAATGAATAGCCCTGATCTGGTGTTGCACAATGCCGTCTCGAATAACATGTACATTGATGGAAACTTCGGTATGGTTTATTCTCTCGGAGCACTACGACTTGGCTTCTCTTTTCCGAAGTTGTTTCATTCAAACGCATTCAGTACGGCAAACTTTAACGGATTCGAAGTATCAAATCTGAAGAATCGTCTGTATTCAGCGAGCTATAAATTCTATTTCAGATTTAACAAGCGCTTTGCGCTTGAACCCTATGCGCTATACAGGCAAACAGATGACAGAAAACAGAACTATTGGGAGCTTGCAACGATGGCTCATTTCAAAGAAGTGTTCTGGACCGGGGTGAGTTTCAATCAGCACAATAGTATTGCAATATTTACCGGCATCAATGTTAAGAATAGGTTCCGATTAAGTTATGGATACGAATTCCCTCCTCTCCGATCATCGATTGTTAAAACCAATTCGCATGAAATCCAGTTAGCGATTAGGTTTAACAAAAAGAAAACTTCAACGCTGGCACAGACTCCCAAGCCGACAATGATCCACTTGACCAACGGGTTGAAAACTGAGATCAGGCAAAAAAAATCCCCTAAAGATTTAGGCAATCTTAATCCACGAATGCCTAATCCTGATAACACAATCAATTTTGATTTTGGGTCCGAATCACGGGAGCACAAAGTAGTTGCTAAGAAGGAAGACTTGAAAGAGGCTGAACGCAAAACTCCGTTCACAGAGTCAAAGGTATTGAAGCACGCTAATCCACCGAAGGCACATGAGACATTCACCGTCACCACAGGTCATCATTATGTTGTGGTCGCAGTATTTGGTGTAATGAGTCACTCAATGAGGTTTACGAAAGGGATGATTCAGAAGGGCCACACCGTGAATGTCATTCTTAACCCGAAGAATGGGTTCTACTACGCATACATCTATTCGAGTACGAATCTCGGAGCGACGAAGCGGTTTCGCAATGACTACAAGTTTAGAAACCTCTTCAAAGATGCGTGGGTATTTACGCCACAGGAGTAAGCGGGGGTACTAAACCCAAGTTATGAATTATGAATTTCGGCCAGTGATAAAGTTCTTCTCATCTTGCAATGTATTAAACCGCCATTAGAACCGAAGGCTCTCCAATCAAAACAATTATTCAATACGTGCATAATTCAATGTCGTTGACTAATGGTTGAATGGGCATTAGATAATAGAAAATTGAATTCCAAAGCGCCCTGATTCATAATTCTCAGTACTTATACCCATATCCGTATCCGTAAGTGTAATAGTCACCGGATGCTTTTGTTGGCTTTACATCGTTGAGTAGAATACTGAAGTTGTTGAGCTTTTCTCGTTCGAAGAGCTTGTTTATCTTTTTTAGACTATTGCGATTGGTATAATCCGATCTGACGATATAAAGATTTGCGTCAGTATATTTCATAAGAATGATGTATTCTGATACATATCCGAGGGGTGGGGAATCCAATATGATGGTGCTATAACTTTGTTTCAGTGAATTGATCAATTCTTCCATTCTTGGATTGCCAATCAGGTCGACTGGATTTGGCGGGATTGGTCCCGAACCAATAACGTCGAATCCTTTATGCTCCGTATTGTTGATTATCTCTTTAATAGTTCCGTCACCAACTAAGAAATTGCTCAGACCTTTTCTACTTTCCAGTTGAAAATAGGTTGCTACCCGTGGACGCCTCATATCGGTATCAATAAGAATTGTACGTCTTCCTGAATACGCCATTACGGCAGCCAGGTTTACAGAGCAAAAAGTCTTGCCTTCGCTTTCTCGTGAAGAAGTAATGCCAATCACGCTGGCATTTGCATTCAGCGTCAGGTATTGAAGATTAACACGCAGTGACCTGAAGGATTCACCTACTGAAGACCGCGCATGGGCAACAATAGAACCTTGATCGCGCTTATTAGCATGACTTATCGTGCCGATGAAAGGTATCTTTGTATTTTGTTCGACGTCGTCGCTTGTAACTATATTGTCATTCAAAAGATCTTTAATGAACATAAACAATATCGCTCCTATAATGCCAGCAAGAATAGCAAGGAAATAAATCGTCTCAGGCTTGGGATAAACTGGATCTCCTCCTGCTGCAGCATAGGGTTTGTCAACCACTATTGTAGATGCTGCGTTTGAGGCAAGCGCGATCCTCGCCTCCACTTTTTTCTGCAATAGATAATTTCTGGTGTTCTCACTTAGCGTATCGGAAGGTGTTTGCAATTGATTATCAACAAACTGAATCGTATTTAATGCTATCTGATTTTTCTTGTCAAGTTCACTCTTGAGGTAGGTATCAAGTAGCTTGGTTATAAACGCTTTTTCCTTTGATACAACCTGACCGCCAATACTAAGATCGATAATCCTTGAATCTGCCGAGATCGGATCGATGTGAAGTTTGCTTTGGTACTGCTCGGTAATGGCCTGAATCCGAAAAAGTTTAAAATACATCTCCTTCTCATCACCTGGTTTATAATGGTCGTCAAATTTGATTCGAAAACTCAAATACTTACTAGAAAAAGGCTTATCCAGCGGCAACTCTTCGTCGATAGCCAACTGATCCACTGTTCCTTCCGTCTGATTCGTGACGAAGTTGTACAGCTTGACTGATTTTCCCGAAGCACGAATCCTGTACCGGGTCGAAGATATTCTCTCGATATAGATCGGTATTTCTATAACCTGATTAACCATCGAATCGATCATGACAATGAATGGTGAATTGCCATAGCGTTCGCTTCTCGCAAAATCCCGATAAGTAAAATATCCTACACCGAAGTCAAGTGCTTTAATCGTATTCTCGATCGTTGAATTCGATTTCAAAATCCCGACCTCATCTTCGATGCTGCTCGCCGATGTCTTTTTGCTTGATGTTTTATCGACAGCAGCGTGATCTTTTCCTGCCTCATTTGCGGTGCTGAGAAGCAATGAAGCCTTAATTAAGTACTGCTTTGGTGTTATTTTGAGATAAACAAACGCGAGTGGTATTGTGATACAAACAGCGATCAGGTAGAAATACCATCGCGAAACAAGCTTTATAATGATCTGTTTGAAGTTCCTTTTGCCGGCCATACGTTTATTTTCAAGACTGCCTGGAAGCTGACACTGTTAGATTAGCGGGCCCAGGATTGTTCTACCATTTAAAAAATAAGTCTACCAGAAGTACTTTGCGTTTCCCCCGAACGGTTAGGAGATGACGTCATTCTGGAGGAGATCGTCCAATTAAAAAATCCGCTACAACTTCCTAATTTATCTATAAATCCCATGACTTCAAATTATAAGCTTTAACCTGCTGTTAAAGGCTGCCATATAAAAAAAAAGGCCGACCAAAGGTCAGCCTATATTAACTGCAACGTAAGGACTATACTAGTTCTCCATGCCCATTTCTTTGCTCTTTTTCTCCAGTCTCTTCATTCCCGCATCATTTCCTAACAACTGGTAGATAGAGAAAAGTACGTCGACCACTTCCTGATCTTTCTCATTCAGTTTTTCAGCGCGCTCCCAATACGGTTGTGAGACTTTCAGTTTTTCAACCAGAGCTTTGTCGAGGTCCACTTTCTTTTTCTTGTCGGCGGCAGATATACCGAGTGAAGACATTTGTTTCTGGATCAAAACAGCGTCATTGTAGACAAGTTTTGCCAGGTAGAGTTGAGCTTCGAAATAATTTGGATCTATCTTAAGCGCATCTTCGTAATTCTTCTTAGCCTCATCAGACTTATTCAGATTTGAGTTTGCGTAGCCAAGGTAGAAGTGCAATACCTTGTTGCCTGGCTCAGCTTTTATTGCAGACTCGAGACCAGCCTTGGCCTCATCAATTCTTTTGAGATCTATAAGCAAACCAATTTCCTGTTTTGCAATGCCAGTGTCTTTTGGAAATTTCTTTTTTGCTTCCTGCACAAGTTTAAGCGCCTTTTCTTTATCTTCTTTCGGCCCGCTGTAGATCGTGATCATATTTATATAAGGCTCTACTGATTTTGCGCCAGCATCAATGTCCTTTTGGAAATAGACAAGTGCCTTATCGTAATCCTCTAATCCATTCGCCACAAGCCCTGAATAGTAGTAAGCGAGCGTGTCTGCAGGAAGGACTTTAGAAGCTTTATCGAAGTTTTTAAGTGCGGCTTCCATGTCTTCTTTTTCATAGGCAGCTGCTCCCTTGTTAAGATACTGACCGTGGAGATAGGCAACTTGTTGAGACTTTAAAATTGGCAGTCCGTTCGCGTCCTGCGTAAACAATTCTTTTCCCTTGTTCAATTCATCCCCCTTTTTAAATGATTCAAGAGCAACATCAAGGGCATTGGGATCGAGTGCATGCATCGTCTCATTCGAAGTCGTGTCAATCGATGCGTAGATCAAGCCCCTATAATACCAAGTCTTCGGATCATTCATTGTCTTTTCGTAAGTCGTGGCAGCATCGATGCCGGCTTTCGCTTCGTCAAGTTTGCCCTGAGTCATTGCCTGAAGCGCCTTGGTAATGTTAGGTTTTGGAGTTTTCTGTCCATAGACAGTCACTGTAGCCAACATTAACAAGGAGAGTGAAATTCTTTTCATTGTGTTAGATTTATAGTGGTTGGGATTAATTAGTTGGTGCGTCTTCAATTTTATCAGGAGCTTCATCAGTTTTATCGGGAGCTTCGTCAGTTTTATCGGGAGCTCCGTCAATTTTATCAATCTTCTGGATTTTCTCGACCGAAGATATTTGATCTTCATCGTTCAATTTAATAAGTCTTACGCCTTGCGTAGCGCGTCCCATGACACGAAGCTCATTCACTTTGATACGAATCGTAATTCCGGATCTGTTAATGATCATTAACTCATCGTCATCAATGACTTCCTTGATGGCAACAAGCTTGCCAGTTTTCTCAGTGATATTTAGCGTCTTAACCCCTTTACCGCCCCGCTTGGTAATGCGGTAGTCGTCTATGAGCGAGCGCTTGCCATATCCCTTCTCCGAAACCACAAGTAAGTTAGCATCTTCGCGGTTGATGCAAACCATTCCGATAACTTTATCGCTCTCAGACTCCAATGTCACAGCCCTAACACCTGCAGCAGTACGACCCATCGGTCTTACGTCCCGCTCATTAAAGTGGACCGCTTTACCTTCACTTTTAGCTATAATAATATGATTATTTCCATTTGTTAGTGAGGCATTTAAAAGCCTATCACCCTCGTGGATCGAAATCGCGTTGATACCACCCTGGCGTGGTCTTGAATAGGCCTCAAGGGAAGTCTTCTTGATTGTGCCTTTCTCAGTACACAGGATGACAAAATTGTTATTGATGTACTCTTCGTCTGTAAGGTTCTTTACATTGATGAAAGCCCTGACAGTATCACCTGGTTCGATGTTAATCAGGTTTTGAATTGCCCGACCTTTTGAGGTTTTCGTTCCTTCCGGAATCTCGTAGACCTTTTTCCAGTAAACCTTTCCCTGATCGGTAAATATCAGGAGGTAATTGTGCGCCTGGGCCACAAACAGGTGTTCCGTAAAATCATCTTCCTTCGTTGCAACGCCACGAGAACCAACACCACCACGTCCTTGCGTTCTGTATTCAGAAAGTGAGGTTCGCTTAATATAACCTTGGTTAGAGATCGTAATCAGCATGTCCTCATTCGGAATCATATCCTCGAAGGAAATATCGTCTTCGTTGTGAACTACAAGTGTTCTTCTTTCGTCACCAAACCGTTCAAGCAACTCATTCAATTCATCTTTGATGATCTGCATGCGTACAGGTTCGTGGGCGAGGATATGTCTAAGACGATCAATCAACGCTTTCACCTCGTCGTATTCTTTCTGAATCTTATCGCGTTCCAGACCAGTAAGGCGTTGCAAACGCATATCAAGGATAGCTTTGGCTTGAATTTCCGAAAATCCGAAGCGCGCGATCAGACTTTCTCTTGCAGTGTCAGGATCCTTGGAATTTCTGATCAGGGAAATTACCTCGTCAAGATTATCCAGTGCAATTAAATACCCTTCAAGTATGTGTGCTCGCTTTTCGGCTTCAGACAATTCAAACTGCGTCCGTCTGACCACTACTTCGTGACGGTGCTCAACATAATATTTTATAAGATCCTTCAGATTGAGTGTCTGCGGTCTACCCTTTACCAGCGCAACGTTATTAACGTTGAACGCTGACTGAAGCTGTGTAAATTTAAATAAGTTATTGAGAACGATATTTGGAATAGCATCTCTCTTGAGGTCGTAAACAATCCGGTATCCATCGCGATCTGATTCGTCGCGGATATCAGAAATGCCTTCGATTTTTTTCTCGTTAACCAAAGCTGCCGTCTTCTCGATCATCATCGCTTTGTTCACCATGTACGGGATTTCCGTTACGATGATCTGATCTTTGCCCGTAGGCGAGACAACGATCTCAGCCTTGGATCTTACGACAATTCTGCCGCGCCCGGTAAGATAAGCTTCCTGGATTCCAGAGCGACCAAAGATAATTCCGCCAGTCGGAAAGTCAGGTGCTGTGACAAACACCATGAGTTCCGGTATTGTGATTTCATTGTTATCGATATATGCAATGATACCATTGATAACTTCCGTAAGATTATGCGGAGCCATGTTGGTCGCCATGCCTACCGCGATACCAGAAGATCCGTTTACCAGAAGGTTGGGAAGCTTTCCGGGTAATACTGTTGGCTCCGTGAGGGAATCGTCAAAGTTGGGTTGAAAGTCGACTGTATCTTTATTGATATCTGCGAGCAGTTCTTCGGCAATTCTTCGAAGGCGGGCTTCTGTATAACGCATGGCTGCGGCAAAGTCGCCGTCAATGCTTCCAAAGTTTCCCTGACCATCAACCAGCGTATAACGTAGAGACCAGTCCTGGGCCATGCGGACCATTGTGTCATAGACCGATGAGTCGCCGTGAGGGTGATACTTACCTAAAACTTCCCCGACGATTCTGGCGGATTTTTTATAGGGCTTATTGTAGTTAACGCCCAACTCCTGCATTCCGAATAATACGCGTCGATGTACGGGCTTCAGACCATCTCTTACGTCGGGCAGTGCTCGTGAAATGATAACGGACATCGAATAATCGATGTAAGCTCCGCGCATTTCGTCTTCAATATTTATGGGAATAATGTTCTGCCTAGCCGGCGGTAAATCACCACGCTCTTCTGCCATGTGAAATCTTTGTTTTTAGCTTAATTAGGGCTCTTTTTCGAGTCGTGCAAGATACTAAAATTCACTGCTTTCCAGTTACCGGCAACGAATTAGTTTGATCAAATTTCGGGATAGAAGACCACGAGAAAAAGGAAGGAAATTCTCTGACTCAATACGGGTTCAACTTGCGTTTATTCTTCCCCTTGTACTTGATCAGGTTGGGGTAGTTTTCACCATAGTGGGGATTCTGTTTCTTATAAATCGGATGGACTCGGCTTCTATATTCTTTGTTACCGTGGGCGTGATTCATTTGAGCCTTACATGTCTTGATAAAACATTTTCGCAATTCTGGTATGCGATAGGTGACACCAACATTGACATAAAAAGCATTCATCTTGTGCGTGATACTTTGACTTGTCTCAGGGAAGCTAAGTTTGTAACTCTTGATCTCGTAAGATGGTCTCACGAACAATCTGAAATATTCAGATAGCTCCCGTTCAACCGACGCGCCGACGTTAAGAAAAATACCTTTCTTGATCAGGCTCTTGTCGAAGTTGCTTCCTAGATTATAACCCCCAATGTTTGCATCAATAACCAACAAATACTGATCGTATCTATAGACTGTTCCCCCGATTGTTCCGAAGTATTTTTGCAAAAAGAAGCTCGAGAAGTTTGTATTATAACTGGAGATCTTGTCCGCATAACTAATCGGATTGTATGTACCCATGTGCGTGTATTCGAAAGAATACCCACCGCCTATACGCACATTGTTAAAGTCAACGTGAATGGTGGCTTTTATCGGAATATTAAATGCTTTGCTTTTGAATCCGATCTTGGTTGTATCGCCAGCAATAGAAAATGATCCGGGTTGAATTGTATTTCCTGATGGCGTAACCTTGTTCGTCCAGTTGGAATAACCCGAGGCGACGCTGGCTTTTGGAAATAGCTTCGGGAGTGAATCGGGATTTTGAATGATACCAAAACCATTCAGTTCGTGTTTGAAGGTAGTGTTGCCATAACCAGTACTAATACCGAATGTAACATTGCTGAGAATCTTTCTGATCAGATTCGGGCCATCCTTTTTGATATAAAAAAACTCCAACGGTACCGATGCCTCCTTCTCTGTTTCATACTGAGCAAGTAGCTGTCCAGGCATAAATATGCCGGTGAAAAGGATCAGGTTGGCTATCGCGATGAGACGCTTCAAAAAAAGTAGTTTTAACTGGCAAGTATGAAAAAATGTAAGGTATTCACACTCTGCTCATTGAAAACAAATTTAGTATAATTTTCCATAATCACCTATCCGTATTCATCGTCCGATTGTCATCCTATTAGCATACTACCGAAGACTCGAACAACATTGCCTTTCGACACCAATTCAACGGGTGGGCCGAGGCTTTTCATATATGACAAAAACGAAATAATGCATGAATGACTCTGCTTTCGTCGAGTTCATATTACTTTCGCCGAAGCATATAGTCTCCTGACGTGCACTCCTGTCTACTGGACTCTTTTTACGTCTGATACGACTTTTGACTTATGACAACGGCTGCACCGCCATTCTCTAATGGCCAATTCAAAAAAGTCAAGTTCAACTGACGACATCCAATAAATTCACGAGTTTTTATCGATATTTACATCCTTCACAAATCCCAAATGAGGTTTGCCCTTTCCCAAACATCTCGAGCCGTTCTGTTTACGGTTATTTTAGGAATCCTTTTCCATTTGGTTTGCTATTCAGCTGAAGTATTCCTTTCGTCTGCTGGGTCAAGTCACACTGTTTCGAAACTTGAGGTTCACGTATCTATAATGGTACAAAGTGCCGAAACGAACGATGATGACGAACAGTCCATCTATCCTGCGCACTTTGCCGCGATTCAAGATTCTGATTATAATGACTTCTTCTGCATTTCACATTCGTGTGAAATCCTCACATGCGCGGGATCACAAGCGCGGAGGCTTTACAACCTCTACAGGGCCATGCTGATCTGATCCAGAGATCACTATCCCAATTTCCATCACTTTTAAAATCAATTTAATAAGGCCTATTCAATCTATTGAACTATGTTCATTGATAGTCGAAGATTACCACCCAATGAAGTTATTGAAACTGAAGTATGTATTATTGGTTCAGGACCGGCCGGGATATCATTGGCAAAGGAGTTTATAGGGAAGCACTTCAAAGTATGTTTACTCGAAAGTGGTGACCTGGCGTACGACGAGGAGACTGCGTCACTCGGCGAGGGAGAAATTGAAGGTGATCCATTCACAACCCTTCGCGATATGCGGTACAGGCAATTTGGAGGTAATTCAAATATCTGGAATGTTGTGCTACACCAGGGACGAATCGGAGTTCGATACGTCGATCTGGATCCAATTGATTTTGAAAAGCGTGACTGGGTTCCATATAGTGGTTGGCCGATGACTAAAGCGGATCTTATTCCCTACTATGAAAGAGCACACAAATTTTGTCAACTAGGGGCATACAACTATACGGCGAATGCGTGGGAAAGTGAACAAGCACCAATTTTAAAGTTGAACGAAGAGAAATTAGTGACCAGTATTTTCAAATTTGGTCCCAGCAATATTTACTCTGGTGAGTATCGCAAGGATATAGATGAGTCTGCAAATATCGTGACCTATACCAATGCGAACGTGGTTGAGATCGAATCCGAAGAAAATTCAAAGATTATCAAACGGGTTCACGCCGCTTGTCTGACGGGAAACAAGTTTACTGTTCACGCCAAGATTTTTATTATATCTGCGGGCGGCATGGAGAATGCAAGATTACTCCTCCTGTCAAATAAGGTCCAAAAGACTGGCTTGGGAAATCAAAATGATGTGGTTGGACGATACTTTATGGATCACCCGCTGATGCATTATTTGCTTCTCAATCTCCCCGACAGAAAAATATTTAACAAGCTGGCTCTATACGACAAGCGACGCGTCAACAATGAGACTGTGATGGGTAAATTCGTTTTAACGGAATCAGAAGTCAGAAAAAACAGGTTATTGAGTTGTAGCGCACTCCTATTTCCCCGAGATCATCGATTCAAATCGGAAAGCAAGAAATCCATCAAGGAGCTGGTATCAAAATTCAAACGAGGGAAAGTTCCAAGCAATGCGTTTGGCCATATTAAAAATGTCGCGCTTCACGTCGATGAAATTGTTGCTGATTTTTATAGATATCACATTAAGAAAGAAGAGGTTAGACCTAACCTCGCGCATGGTGAATGGTCGCTTGCGTCTGGGAAAGAGAATCGTTACGCAAAAATCGAGGTGATGTGTCTGACTGAGCAGGCCCCTCATCCAGATAACAGAATCACTCTTAGTAAAAACCTGGACAGACTTGGATGTCCGCAAGTAAAGCTCACCAACCGGTGGAATGAAATCGAAATTCAAAGCGTCAACAATTCGGCAAAAATTATGGGTGCCGAATTTTCTAAGTTGGGCTTAGGGGACCTCGTGCCTGAATACAAAGATGGAAAAATGGACGTGCGTATGAGCACTCACCACAACATTGGCACCACTAGAATGAATACGGATCCAAAATTTGGAGTAGTTGACGCAGATTGCAAAGTGCATGGTATTTCAAATCTATACATTGCTGGAAGTTCTGTTTTTCCAACCGGTGGATATGCAAATCCGACGCTGACCATTATAGCATTATGTATGCGCCTTGCTGATCATGTCAAAACGAAAATGTAACGCCCGGAGGAATTTAATAAGCGTGATACGTCTGAGGTGTTTCGGGGATGAACATGTATGGAATAGCTTCTGACCTGTCTTTACCTCGTAATTGAAATCGTATGGAATTTTCTTGTCCGCGGATAATGACAGCTTGATGTGATTTTGTCCTACATTAAGTGGCACAAGTGAAGATCCCGTTGTCAAATGCAGCGTTGAACTCGAGATGAGCGTGATAATAGCTTGTTCAAGCCTGAGCTATAGATTTGAGTTGGGTAATTACACCAATTGGATCAGCTGCTGTGAATATGAAATTCCCTGCTACAAGAACATCGGCCCCTGCGTCAACAAGTTTCATTGCATTGCCAAGGTTTACGCCGCCATCGATCTCTATCCGACAACCAGAACCTGATTCGGCAATCAATTTCCTCAGTTGCCTAATTTTCGCATAGGTATGTTCAATGAACGATTGCCCGCCGAAGCCTGGGTTTACTGACATTACGATCACTTGATCAATGTCGGCAATAATGTCTTCAAGCGCGTGGACCGGCGTATGCGGATTGATGGCTACTCCTGCCTTACAACCAAGTAATTTGATCTGCTGAATATTACGGTGCATGTTCCTGCAGACCTCCAGATGAACCGTAATCCCGTCTGCCCCTGCATTTCTGAAAGATTCCACGTGGTGTTCCGGATTAACAATCATAAGGTGAACGTCCAGCGGCTTAGTTGTGTGGCGTTTTATAGCTTGCACGACCGGTATTCCCATAGAAAAGTTGGGGACAAAGGTGCCATCCATAATATCGACATGAATCCAATCTGCCTGGCTCTTGTTGATCATTGTAATGTCCCTTTCCAGGAACGCGAAGTCTGCGGCTAAGACAGATGGAGCAATCAGTAGTTGATTCATTGATGTTTTCTCTACCAAAAATAGAGCTTAAGTAGCAACATTCAAGTGATGTTGGTGCAATATGATGGCCGGGTCAGACTTTAACCAATCGGTAGACGTATTTTTTGCCGCCCCAACTGATCCTTAGAAAGTAAAGACCGGCGGCCGTACTGGAGAGGTTTTGAGAATAGGCGCGATTCAGCCAGCTGAAACTTATGTCCTTACCATATATAACCTGGCCCTGAGTCGAAACCAGTTCTATATGGCATGAAGTAACTTTGCTCGGATCAGACGGCCTGATCGTGAATGTATCGGCCACTACAGGATTAGGAAATACATCAAAGGCATTTTCCTGTGGATGACTCTCAAGATAATTTACCACTGCTTTGAAGTTGGGAATTCCGTAGCCCAATAGATTATCAGGATTGTTCGCCTGTGATGCCGATTTCCTAATTGCCTCTATTACTTCAATATTTGACATCGAAGGATATCGCTGCCAGATACCAGCGGCCAGACTCGCAACCAACGGGCTCGCCAGACTCGTACCACTAACAGTACCGTTGGAGCCATCCGGTCTGATCACATTTGTGTTCACACCCATTGCCGCCACATCAGGTTTGACTCGTCCGTCGGCGGAGGGACCTTTTGAACTGGAACCCGCGCGCTGACCGGCGATGTTCACGCTTGCTGTTGCTAAAACGTCTTTAGCATCTGCGGGAGCGGTAATGATCTGCCATGCAATAGCCCCCTCGTTGCCCGCGCTGCAAACAACGATAACACCACGATCTGAAAGCCATTGAGCAGCTTTTGAGATGACCGTAGTTTTACCATCCATGTCTGACTTCGAGTAGTTCATATTGCTATCGTCGAAATCGTAATACCCGAGAGAAGAGTTAATGACATCAACGCCGGCGCTATCAGCGCGCTCTGCTGCGAACATCCAATTATATTCCTCAATTCTGTATTCGTTTGATACATCCTCGGTTACATACAGTTGATATTCTGCCTCGTACAAACCGCCCGTGAAATTACCTTGCTGATATGCAGCAATCACCGAAAACACTTCAGTGCCATGGGCATCGTACTGAAATACACTGTTGGTATTTGCAATGAAATCTTTACTTGACTGCAGGTCGATTCTGTTTTCTGTAAAAATGTGTTCAAATGGTGTTGTCGTGTTGACGCCAGGAAACCCACCATCAAAAATGCCAATGTGAATGGTTTCGCCGCGATATCCCGCCTCCTGCATATCGTTCAGCCCTATGAGCTGCAGTTGCTGGCTCGTCAAGTCCTGAATTGTTGCACCCTTTGCCTCACCATTTTTTATCTTTCGTCCTTGCTTTTGTAGACGTGCTGATGGCGCTACAAATTCAACGTGGTCGACGTAATTCAATAACTCGATATTTGTCTTTAACGACGCATCACACTGAACCAAAACGCCATTCATCCAACGTGTTGTAAAATAGGTTTCCGCGCCGGTCGCAGCAACGCCCGCGACATACGCATTGTTAACCGGAAAATCCTGTTCTGTGATCGGGATGTTATGCATCAGTCGTCGATTAATCGCCCTTGCAGAAAGGAAAAGTGAGGGTTTATCAGTGGCATAGGTTGTGCCTGCCTTGTCCTTAAAAAAAACCATGTAGCGATTGGTCTGCGCAAAAGCATACTGCGATACAAAGCAAAGCACAATAAAGATAATCTGCTTACTCGACGCCATGGCTTTTGATGGTTTGCTTGTAAATCAATCCTTCTTCCACAATCTGCTGGCCTAAACAATCTTGTCGAGTTGTACAATAGTGTAGTTGGGTAGTTTCTTTGTAAACCAGTCCAACATTTTTTGAAAACACTTCCTGCCTTTGGTCAAGGAACACAATTAAATCACCGTTATCACTTTGCCTTACGGTTATGCAGTCTGCATAGGTAATGTCTGCATACGTATGCGATACGTTTACATCCTGCATCGTGTACTCATCCTTTCCATTGCTGTTGTATGTATTTCCATCCCATTCAAAGCCATTATTGATGGGTGTCTTTAGTCTCAGATACGGGATATTGGCTTCATTGATAATGGCTTCCTGATTATCAATTGCAGCAGACCAGGTATCCAGGTAAATCCAGGCAGATTGATCCGGCAGTTTTTTATAACGATAGACAACGTAGGTATATACCCCGTTGGATGAGGGAAAAGAATCCACCGCGATCGTTTTTAATTCATAAGTATAAGTTGTGGGCACGCCCAATGCGTAGTCTGTCTCGCTGACGTCGTAAATACTGAACATGCCTTTCTTCATTGGGAGATAGTCAGAAGGCCGGGGTGGCCTTCCCGAGTCGTCGTTGCTATCGCAAGAGCACACAGTTGCAAGTATAAAGCCTATCACGTACCCTATCCACGGCTTCACAGAATAATTCATTTTCGGCAACAGCTGACCCAATTTTGAACGTAATTGGTACAAATTTATTTCTAATTCAGGATTAAAACTATGCCTCTTAAGACGTTAGTAAAAGTAGGTGGCCTTACCAACCTGAGCGATGCCCGATATTGTGCCGGTATGGGTGTCGAAATGATTGGATTTCAGGTTATCCCGGGAATGCCCTGCTTTGTTGCACCAGAAAAATACCAGGAGATAAGGGGATGGATTAGCGGGCCGTCTATCGTTGCCGAGATTTACGGGATCAAAGATAGGGCATTGATTACAAAGATCATCGAAGGCTATAAGCCGGACTATTTTGAGCTTGGTATCGATGATCTGGCGATAACCGGAAATTTGTCTATCCCGTTTATTCTGGCGTTGCAAACCGGCCAGGCACTTCCAATGCTCAGTTCACTGCCAACGTATGTTCTATCGCGCGAAAAGCTAAGTCTTCCAGCCGGAATACGTTCAATGTTGGAAGTTTCATCAGGAGAGGAGGCGATCAACGCCATCAAAGGCTGCAACATAGCGGCTATCGCGACCAGCGGTTCGGCAGAAGTCAGGCCGGGGTATAAAGATTATGACGAATTGGCTTCTATACTTGAAGCGCTCGAAGAAGACTAATACTAGAGTTCCCGATTTACGGCGTGTATCTGAAGTGATCCAGGGAACCTAAGTCTTAAAGACAAAAGTTTTGAGGTCATATAATGTATGGACGAACTATATAGCGTTGGACGTATTATCCTCCCACAGCTTCTTCCATCTCTTTCTTTGTTTTGGATGGAATGTCTCCCAGATTTCTTCGCTTCGGTCAATCAAAGTTTGTGCTGCACGTGCCTTTACAGTTTGGTGGCTGCTTGATTCGTGTGCTACTAGAGATAATTTTTCGTAATACTCACTGTTGATTTGTCTGATCTTCTGACACTGAGTATCGTCAAGCTTCAGTTTGTCTTTCCAGAAAAGCGGATCATACATAACCATATTTTTTCCTGAACTATTGTCCTGTGCACTGACAAAGTCTGCTGCTGCAAGTATTGTGAGGATGTAAAGGAGTCTGAGATTCATGATCGATCGTGCGTGACTATTTGCAACAAAATTAGGTATTAATGCACATTTAACGCATCACACTTTCAGAAATTGTACCATTTGACCCAGTCAAGCTACTTAAAGGTGATTTTCAGAGATGAAATTTACACCAATGGAGTCAAGCATTTTTCACCGACCAACCTGCAAACGATTGAGAGTAGTAACTTAATCTGCTTGCTTTAACGATCCTTCGCCCCCGACTGCAGCGCTTGCATCCGATAACTACCAGACTAACCATTCGGCCAATAGCGTGACATTTTCTTTTTCAGGAAACTAACACTTCTTTCAAGTTGGTCCATTCCATCAACGCCATCTTCTATGCTGATCCATCCATCAAAACCAACACGTTTGAGTTCGGTGAAGATTGCGTCATAGTCATTCAGTCCTTTTCCAATTTCGCCATGACTCAAACGTTTTGCATATCCTAATGCGCCACCTTCTTCGCGCCTCAAGTCTTCAATCGTTCCTTCTGTAAGATACCGATCGCTGGCATGCATCGTGACAACGCGATCTGAGACACGGTACAATAAATCCAATGGTTCTTCACCGGCGAGAAACGTATTGCTTGGATCATAGTTAACCCCAAAGAATGGATGCTGTATACTGTCGACCAATGCGCAGAACACGTCCATCTTTTGAGCAAATTCGGGATATTCCCAAAAATCATCTTTATAATGATTCTCAAGGATTAACGTGATGTTACGTTCCTGTGCGTAAGGCAAACAGCGGTATATGCATTCAGCCGCAAGTCGGACGCCTTCAGCCATCGACAACTCCCGCCGCCTCTGTCCTGACAACACCCTGCAATAACTTCCACCCAATGCGTAAGTCATGTCTATCCAATTCTTCTGCTTTTCAATCTCCTTATCGCGAAATGCTTTGTCGGGATGAGTAAAATCGGGAGAGCAGCACATCATTGGAATTACCTTGCCTTTGTCTTCAACCATTTGCCGAAACAATTTCCAATTCTTTTGATCTTCCATTTCAAGAAAACCCGCATACCATTCAAGGCCGCTGATATCCAACGCAGAGGCTAGGGTAATCCACTCCGCGACTTTCATGGTTCCGTCTTTGCAGAGGGCTTTCATAAATGCCTTTGGGAATGCTGCTAATTTTGGCATAGTAGAATATTAAGATAAAAGCTTAATCTAACAACTTAGATATTGATGGTCGTTTGATCCTTCGGGGGATTTCTACCAATGAATGGATGCTGCTCAAGGTCCACAACCTGACCACTAATTGGACCGCTTTCATCCGCCAGCCAATATATTGCTGCGGCTGCAATTTCCTTTGGATATAATATTCTTCCCGAAGGAGCATACACTTTCGGGACTTTCGTATACCAATCATCGGCCAGGCCGTGGGCACGCTTTCTTTGCGTCTCCGTTTCTGTCAGTACCCAGCCTGGATTAATCTGATTTACCCGGACACCGTCTTCGCGATGAAGGGTATCTCCTAAATTTCTGGTCATCGTCATGAGTGCGCCCTTTGAGATGCTGTAAGCAAGCAGATTCGGTTCTCCACTCCAGGCATTAACAGACCCGATATTAAGCACGCAGCCTCTTGTTTTTCTTAAATGAGGAAGTGCCTCTTTTATCAGACTGAATGGGGCAATCGTATTTATTTCTATTACATGCCTCAGGAATGCGAGGTCAGTGCTTTGAATGTTGGAGGATACAACAGCCGCAGCGTTGTTCACCACGGCGTCCAATTGACCGAAGGTTTTTACAGCGAGTTCTACGAGACGTGATGTTGCGCCTGGCGCAGCGATGTCTTCAATGTGTAACACTGCTTTGTCTGTCCCGAGCTCGCTGACAACCTGCTCACCAAACTCCCTTTCTAGGCCATGGATGACAACTTTGGCACCTTCTGAAACGGCGGCCAAAGCAATCGCCTTTCCAATACCTGTCGTGCTTCCGGTGATGACCAGTATTTTATTGCTTAGCCTCACCGTTAGACAGGCTTTAATACGCTCTTCACAACGTCACCTTTGTGCATCTTTTCAAATGCTTCGTGCCACTCAGTTACTGGCCATACCCCGCCGATAATTGGTCTTACGTCCAATTGTCCGCTCGACATCAATGCAATTACGCGTTCCCAGATCGGCCAGTTGTGACTAAAACTTCCTTGAAGTCTGACATTCTTTTGCACCAGTGGATCGATGGAGAAATTCAATGGTTGGGGTCCCCATCCCACTTTAGCGATTTGACCATTAGGTCGTACCAGTTGCATCGCAAGCTTTAAAGTGGCACTTACGCCGGCCGCATCGATGACACAATCGGCGCCGAGTCCATCGCGTTGTCTAGCCCAACCGGTAGCATCGCCAAGGATCACTTCACATCCATATTTTTTCGCAATGCTCAGACGGAATTTATCAGCGTCGAGACCTACCATAGCCACTTCGGCGCCGCACAATTTGGCCATCGCGGCGCACAGTATTCCAATCGTACCAGGTCCTAATACGATAACACGATCACCCGGAATGATGTGAGAATTCTGAACCACAGCATTGAATGCTACGCAACAAGGCTCAGTAAGACATGCTTGTTCAAAGCTTACGTGATCCGGCACGCGGTGAAGGCACCGTGCCGGAACCCGGACATATTTTGTCATCGCACCATTGACACCATATCCAAAACCCTTGCGTGTAGGGTCAAGGTTGTACAAACCTGCTCTGGACATCGGGTTATTGGGATCGATCACGGCTGCAGTTTCGCTCACAACCCGATCCCCTTCTTTCCAGCCGACAACATTGCTTCCCACTTGAACGATGTTTCCACCGAATTCGTGACCCAGTACAACAGGATAATTAACCGGCCAGCTGTGATCAGCAGTCCATTGATGCAAGTCACTGCCACACACGCCCACATTTACCACTTCCAGAAGGACGTCATCCGCCCCTATCTCAGGTTTTTCGATTTCCCGAATTTCCACTGATCCTTTTTCAGGAGCATAGTTCACTACTGCTGCAGACTTCATCCCTTTTATAAATTAAATTAATAACAATTTTGCTACCCGCGTCCGACTTTAATGTCGCCATACTTGTGAATTGCATCGCAGATCATGCGCAATGAATCTTCCAAATTACCATCGGCTGTCTTAAAAGCATCAGCATCAACGGTAAGTGGCGCGCCAAGGACTACGAGTGGTGCGCCATAGGCAGGACATTGAATCGCCTGTTCCAGCGACAAGCCGCCAACCGCCTGCACTGGCACATTGACTGCCGAAGTGATCTCCCTCAATTGGTCCAACGGACTAGGCATACGATGACCGGCCGCGGCGATACCGCGGCGCTCATCATAACCAATATGATGGATCACATAACCGCATCCCAGGTCTTCAAGCCATTTTGCGCCAGCTACCATATCAGGACAACCAAGATTATCGCCCATAATACCAATACCATAGTCCCGGCCCGCTTTCACTACGCATTTGATTGTTTCTTCATGAGCACGTGCCATTACCACTACGAATGATGCACCCGCCTTCGCCATCATTTCTGCTTCTAAATATCCGCCATCCATTGTTTTGAGATCGGCAACTATCGGAACTCTAGGAAATGCTTCGCGAAGTTTCTTAACACCATGAAGTCCCTCGGCGAGTATCAGTGGCGTTCCTGCTTCCAGCCAATCGACTCCAGCGCGAATCGCCAGCGCTGCAGTTTCGAGCGCTTCATCAATATTGGTGAGATCAAGAGAGATCTGAACGATGGTTTTCATTTTCAAAAGATATTAGAAGAATGGTCCTAAACTAATTAACGTTTTATAAACGTGTATCCTGAAGTGATGCTTTGTTTAAAAACTAATTTTGCAAAAGGAGTATTGAAATGCGTGATTTGGGGCAGGAAGAGTTGCATGAGGAGTTGGGAGTCATGCTGTAATACAACCTGTGATACAAAAATTGGCTGGTTCACTCCCGCCATTTTACGTCATACATTCGGTGTTTTACATTCTGCGGTTCTAATTTCCAATGTAAAACTCTGAATGTAAAATGTAGAAGTTACAGGCTGAGGCAATGATACCGGTCACCACAATCTGGCCATGGCTCTCACGGGAAATGTGCCTACACCTTTAAATTTTGGTGGTATGGCGGTGAAATGAAAAATCCCTAGAGGAAGCTTATCAAGATTGCAGAGATGTTCGACGATTAATATTTCATTGCCAAGCAACTCCGTATGGACCGGGCGACTTCGGGTTC
Organism: Chryseolinea sp.; assembly: GCA_039916665.1. GTDB lineage: Bacteria > Bacteroidota > Bacteroidia > Cytophagales > Cyclobacteriaceae > Chryseolinea. The sequence continues at coordinate 28,102 of JBDSKX010000040.1, forward strand.
TGGTATCATCTATATTGTGAGAATCAATGCCCACAAGTTTTACTTTTTGGTCTTTCAGATACTTCGCTGCGCCTTCTGTGAGATAGGGATGGTTTTCAAAATATTGATCGGTCCGCCAGAATTGATCCCAGCCCGTATTGATCAGAACAGCTTTATGAGCGACATCGTAGGAACGAAGATCAGATTCCGTAACATCCAACTTTGTGGTATGGGGCATTCTGATTACAATAGCTTCGAGGTCTGCCAACTGTTCCAATAGCAGCTGTGACAAATCCCTGCCGTGCTCGTACCGATGAAAAGGACAATCCAGATATGTACCGGTATTGGTAATCATTTCAATCTTACCGATGAAGAACTCAGTTCCCGGATCATAGAATTCTCTTGATGCTTCGCGACTCAGATAATCACAGACAATGGGTGCCGGCAACCCTTTGTAAGTGATCATACCTTGCTCTATCGTATGGCTCAGGTCTATATATTTTGTCATTTGGTTATTTTGTTAGTAGGCTATTTAATCTATCCATGCCTGAATCTTGCTGATTAGTTTGTCGCGAAGTTCGTCGGGCGTGTCGTAAATAATATGTTGTAGTGGCTTGATGTCGAAGTGTGCTTTCGCGAATTCTTCTTTCATACAAGAATAGATGACAGGTTTCTTTTGACCAAGGGCAAATCCTGCTTCGAAGTAAACGCCATTTCTGTGATACGAGAAATCGGCGATACAAAATTTGCATTTCCTTAATCCCGCAATAATTTCGTCATTAATAGTCTTGTCGCTTGGGAGATTTTGCTCGTCAATGATATGTGGAATGTATCCTGTCTTCACGATTGCTTCTTTAATAGCTTGTCGGATCATCATTGTTTCAGACCCGAAGGCCATGGCGATAAAACAAATGTTTGAAGCGTATCCCTCATTGAAGAGTTCAATGTATTTCAATAACCCCGTATACGTGAACCTGAATGACGACGAAAAGAAGTCGGCAACAGCATCGAGAAAGATCAGATTTTGGTCTACGAGAGCATTCACATAGAATCGAAATTCATCTGGATTGGCAAAGTACCATTTGCGCCAAAGGTTCTTTTCTCCGATTTCATCGAACGTGGCAAACTCGCCGCTGTAGGTTGGGATTTGATAAAGTTCGTATAGTAATCCATCGATCTTTTCTTTTGGTGTTCGCGGATACATGCCGCTGGTAATTTCATTTTCCAGAATGATTGATTTGTCAAGCGCATCAGTTGCTACATCATCGCGATTCCAATGAAATACTTTTTCGTCCGCTTTTCCAAATACGTTGTTCGCCAGCATTGACTGGATTATCGGGTAATATTTAGGGAAGTCTTTTTTGTTTTTAATCAGTTGCTCCAGACAATGTTTGCAGATATTAATCTGATAAGTAATATCGTCGAACGTTGTTTGATATGAGAGCTTGACATTATCATCTTTCGGATCGGCGAGCATAGGCTGGCCTGTTAAATAGCAATTATCCATAGCGTCATTTTATTATTCAGTATACTTTCAGTGGGTATCAAGATAGAGAATTTGAATGTGAGAGCCTGTGATAAATGATTCATTTTTAGTGCGACCTAAAATGGTGATGCGTTAATCATAGATGCATCGAACCAATTTTAGTACTATCTTTTGTCGACAACTTTAAAAAAAGTGACACTTAGCCGACGTCTGTTATATTTTCTTGTGATAGTCTTATATGGACTGTTACGGCTCAACACACAAAGTGTTGCGCAGGATATGGACTTCGAATTGGTCGCGCGTCCCCCAGAAGATTTCGCAGGGGCAATTACTCAGATTGCCCAAGACCAGCAAGGCTTTATATGGTTTGCCGCGGAATCGGGATTATTTAAGTATGATGGTCAACGATATATCAGTCACACGCACGATCCGATAAATACAAACACACCGGCGGACTTCAAAATTTGGGGAATGATGCTGGATCGCGAAGGTATAATTTGGCTCTTACCCGGTGGTTTTGGACTAGACAGATTTGATCCAGTAACAGAAAAATTCATGCATTACAGGCACAATGACAACGACTCAACCACAGTAAGCCACGACCAAGTGACGGCAGTTTTCGAAGATCGCGATGGCAAACTCTGGGTAGGTACGACCGCAGGGCTTGACAAGTTTGATAAGACTACTCAAACTTTCACACACTACAGGAACAAACCCGACGATCCAAACACCATCAGTTGCAATCAAGTCAGGGTGATCTACGAAGATCGACAAGGTGTAATGTGGATTGGTACCGGCAACCAATATGACCAGTATCCCTGGACAGAAGACCATATTGGAGGACTCAATAAATTTGATAAGCGATCTGGAACTTTCACAAGATTCACGCACAAAAAAGGCGACACCACTTCACTTGCCGATAATCGCGTAGAAGCATTATTAGAAGACAGCCGTGGAACGTTTTGGGTGGGAAGACGGACTACACACGTTCGATAGGACGACAGGTAAATTTAGAAGACATTCTTATGATCCTGCTCACCCTAATAGACTTAGCAGACCACCTGTCAAGAACAAATATGTATATACGCCTGACTATATCTCTTTTATCATGGAAGATGCATCAGGCAAAGTTTGGATCGGAACCTTTGAAGGCGCTATCAGCGTGTATGATCCAGATACGAACACTTGCAAGTTCTATGACGTGCATGATGACCACAAAGGAAACTTGAATGGCACTGGTTATTGGAATGCCCTTCAGACTTCCGACCGGACAATATGGATTGCCACAGAGGGCAAAGGAGTTTATAAGGTCAAACCTTACGCAACAACGGTACCTCGGGTAAACCTTCACAAAACAGTAATTTACATCGCCGAAGACGACAGCGAAAATCTCTGGATTGGTACACAAAGTGGCCTTGTTAGGAAATTTGCCAATGGCAAACAAGAGACTTTACTATTTGACAAGGACTCTACAAACTCTGCGAACGTCATCACTTCTCTGATACTTGACAAAGATCATGTCTGGGCGTCATCAGGGGCGGGACTTCATGACATTGATCCTAAAACAATTAAGGTTAAAACGTTGAGGCATTTACCGGAAAACAATGCCAGTCTTGCCTCAAACTTTGTTAATGTTTTAGAGAAGGCCAGGGCTGGAAGGCTTTGGCTTGGTACAAACGACAAGGGCGTTGACTTGTTCGACCCCAAGAAGAACATCTTCACGCACTTCGCCAACAACCCATCTGATACGACGTCGCTTAGCAACAACAGAGTAATGTCAATTGCTGAAGACCGTGATAAAAACTTCTGGATTGGCACATTTTTGGGTCTTAATAAGTTTGATTCAGTTACACAAACTTTTAAGCGTTACCTTAAGCAGTTAGCGATAATCACGCTGTACCAAGATCATCGTGGTGAGTTTTGGTGCGGCACGGACGCAGGTCTGTTCAGATACGACTCAGTAAATGATCAATTTGTGAAGTTTACAGATAAATCAGGATTGATTTCCCCCACAATGGTCATCGGATCCATGAGTGAAGATGGAGACGACAATCTTTGGATACCGACTCCTCAGAAGGGAATTGTCCGGCCTGACAAGCAAAGAGAACATACCCTGGCATTGAATGAGAACCAAGGCGTTAACAGACAAAATCTATTCTCGCGGGGCTTTGTAATGAAAAGCGGTGAGTTACTCTTCGGAGATACGCATGGCTATTAATCATTAGGCCGCACGATGTACAAAAAAATTCATCGGCGCCAGTCATCTCCATCGATAACTTTTTGCTGAATGAAGTGCGGGGCATACCAGGCGGGTCAAATATTCTCAATACTTCATTGGCAAAGTCTAAAGAGCTAAAACTACGGCACGATCAAAATACCTTTTCATTTGAATTTACTGACTTAGATTTTATAAGCGATCCGCAGGACACAAGGGTTCTATATCAACTCGAAAATTATGACAACAGTTGGAGGCCGGCCGAAGATAAACGAACCGCATATTACTTTGATTTGCAACCTGGACGATATTTGTTCAGGGTAAAGGCGATCAACGCTGAGGGGATCGAAGCCATAAAAGAAATTGCTGTCATCATTCATCCACCCTGGTGGAAAACAACCTGGGCTTATATCGGGTTCGCTATGATCGCCGCCATTGCTGCTGTTGGACTATATTTGAATGGCGTTAAACAACTAACAGCAAAACAGGCAGAACAAGTGCGTCTCATGGTGGCCACCCAAGAAGACGAACGAAAACGTATCTCAAGGGATTTGCACGATGACGTCGGCACCAAGCTTTCGGCATTGAAACTATCATTGTCATCTCTAGGGGAGAAAGCAAGGAATATAGACAACCAGGAATCTTAGGCGCGATATTATTTGTTTGTGATCGCCTTATCACGCTGTTTTTAGCTAGTGGATTTGCAGAAGACATTCAGGCCCAGTTTACATATTAGGATGGCCACTAACAACTAGCTTTTACGCTATTGCCACGAATCAAGTTATCAACCTCTCTCGATTGAATGATTAACCAGCATACTATGATCGACCAGCTACTTCCCGCCACTATTTCGGAAAATGGTGACAGGCTCAACCTCCAAATGCTTAACGGCCCGACCTCAGAGGTGGGCTTCCACAGCAGAAAATGAATTATTCCTGAGAACATTGGCATGGAAGCTCAAGTTTGTAAAAGATGATGACGGTAAGATTCAGAAAATAATAGTCTTCAAACCCAACGCGAGTTGGAATCTCTTACCGATGAAGTCGCATTAGTCATCAGACGATGTGGTTATAATCTCTTCAATCATGAAATCAATAGTTAAATTCTCACGCCTGCCTATATGACCAACGAAATCAGTTCCTCATCGCTGCCGGGCAATTCTTTTGTTGGGCAAGATTTAAACACTAAAACACTCCGGTCACGCTACACGCGAAACTTTTTTGTTAATGCCGCCTGGAGTTTTATTATTATCACTTTACTCGGTTTCACACCAGAGTACATAGGAATGATGGTCAATCCGACTGGACCTCAGGCGCATTGGTTCTCGCATTTTCATGGGGCCTTGATGTCGTTGTGGCTACTATTATTTCTTGTTCAGGCAATCCTTGCGCGCAAAGGCAACCTACAATTTCATAAACAACTCGGACTTTGGTCCATGGGCTTTGGTGCCGTGATGTGGATAGCCATGATCATAGCCATTATTCGTCCAAGGATACAATATCCTGGTCCCGTCGCTGACGAGCGATCGAGCGTGTTGTTAATCGCGCTCCATGGACTCATTTTCTTTGGATTGTTTTTTACCTGGGGAATGCTGGTACGGAAAAAGTCGTCATCACATAAACGCCTCATGGTATTGGCTTCGATCGCGGTGATGCAAGGATCGGTCGATCGGTTGGGCTGGTTTCTACCATGGACACAAGCTGCTTTTTTTGTCCGCTTCGTTCATCTTGATTTATTGCTGTTGACTCCACTGATACTTTACGATTTGTTTACCATCGAGCGCGTTCACAAAATTACAATAATAGGTGGTGCGCTGATTATCGCAGGACAACTCGCCGAACTCGTGGCTGAGGGAACACCGACATGGCAAAAGGCAGTATTTGCAACGTTTCAACCTTTTGTCGATCCTACTGTGGAAGTGAAGCTCACCGATGAGCAACTCGCACCTTTACTGGGAACTTATTACGGTGGGCCAGACTGGCACGCGACCATCAGTCGCGAGGCTGGGAAATTATATTTCAAATTTTCCAACGGACCTACTTTAGAAATGATCGCTGTATCCGACCATGAGACGTCCATGACCATGACACCATGGCGCGTGTCGTTTGTTAAGGATAATAATGGCCGCGTCTTAAAAATTATAAACACCCAACCCGATGTTGCCTGGGAATTGAACAAAATGAGTGAGTAAAGACTCATAGCGCTCTCACAGGATATCCGACAAATACTGATATCGTTAAACAAAAATTACATGAAATGTCTGTCGATAAAACATTTGATCATTGCGTATATGATCACGTTGGCATGTTCGCTTTTTCTTAAATAAGAAAGACAATCCAACCGAAGGGCGAACTCTTATTACTATCAAAAATGCTTTTGATAAAGTGCTGCGTACGAAATTGAACTAACGAAGCCGACTAAAATTTCAGAAGAATATGAAATACGTTTGAGGTAATCCGTGAGACTCTTTAAAACTAGCAACCCATGCCATTCAAACCATCGACCTTTTTCGCATAGCCGGTGAAATTCCTCTCGGTGGGCATAAAAATCACAGCCGACTTTCTGTTTGACGCGCTCATTTGATCTTTCGGGAAAAAATTCTGGATCATAAAAGCTTCAATACCCGGAATCTCCTGGAGGTCGTGAACTGTAATTACTTCGTGAGTCTCGATTGACTGGGTGCCATTGGTATGGCTTTCAATCGTACAGGCAGCCATGTGACCTAAGATCATAGTAGACAGATTATTTTGAAAGATAGTGATTATTGCCACCAAAGGGATGCTGGAAGAACTATAAATTATGGATTAAGAATTGGACGCCCGACGACCGTGAGGTCTGGGGTGCCTTATGGATAGGCTTGAAGTGCCAGTTCAAGCCGGTTTCTATCGTGCGCCAGCATAATTTAGGATTATGAATATGTTTCGCGACCCTGATTTTTCAGCCGAGTCTCAAGGCTGAAATTGACTATCCCACAGCTCAATTGGAACTGGCATCTTCCGTGGCGCTTGATCACGTTGTCTATTTCCATGGATCGATACTCTTTTTTGGCCGGTGTCGGTCTCAAAATAGCTCTGCACCTCATAGAAAAATCGAAGTGCAAAACTCCTCAATTGATACAGGATAAGATCATCATTCTTTTGGTTCTACGGTTTACCCGGAAGCATATTCCGGATTGCGCTGATCTTCCAGGTCGAGTTTTCTTCAACGACAATAAAAGTGCTCCACATCTTTCGAGGCGTGCCGTCGGCGTTGGCAATTTCATATTTGCAATCAACAATAGCCGCCGACGAACTTAACATGCGAATTTTATCAATCGTAAGCGATCTTGTGCCCGGACTCGTGGTGGAACTTTTCAACATTCCTTTTACCGCTGACTGAACTCCGTTACGCCATTCACCCGTAGACACAAGTTGATCGATGTAATTTGTAAGAATGGCTTTCAACAGCACCGTGTCTTTTTTCTCACGGGCCTGAGAATACTTATCAATTAACGCATGAAGATCTTTGCGCTGTTTTTCATCGGGTGCAGATTGTGCATGCCCTTGTAAAGCGCACGATATAAGGAGGACGAATAGGATGACAATATTTTTCACGGGTAACTTAAAGATACAACATGTGATATATTGATTCCACGTTTGTGAAAAATACATTGGCTTTATTCTTGTTTCTGATAATCGATGGTTGCGAAGCTCGACCAATGGCGAAACCTAAGTTTGGTTTCTACAAACCCCAAGGCCAGGGTACGAACAATTCAAGGAAATGAAAACAAATATCGCTGGCACAAGTTTACAATGTTAAGGACACTGCTTTTTGCAATCTCCAAGCCTTATAACTGGCAAGAAGTTTTTTTCGTTTCTCGTGCGCAGTGATCTGGCCGTAAAAAGGTTTCCGTAAAATCAGGCCGCAATACATCGTAAGACTTACTCTTCAGCGCCGTAATAAAGAAACAGCTCCTCTCCTTCCGAAATGTCTCTTACCGCTTCGAAATACTCTCCTTCGTTGATGGATCTGACGTTTGGGTTATCGTCATGATTCAAGAACAGGCATAGGTCAACTTTTTTAAACCCATAATCGGGTACAAAGTAATTGCCTTCATCAAACAGGCAATAGTTACCAATAAGAAATTGAATGGAGGCGGGCAATTGCTCAACTTCATTTTTAGGGAGTGTGATCCACTTGTCATTGACATCAGGAGTACTGAAAATGTTTCTGGTACCTTTCGGAATGTCACGAATGGCAAACACGCCGATGCCTGCAATCGGTGACGGCTTTAATATGACGTAAGTGTTGTTGACAAGTTCATTGATAAGTTGTGCTTTGGAGATCATGGTTTTGTTTACGTGAGACCTGCAAGATATTGCTAAAAAATCAAAACAATTTCTGCCTTGAAATGAAAGCCATCAGGATACCAAAAGTTCAACGCCGTAATGACCACCGCGCGCTTATAATTTGACTGGCAAATTACCTGGCGCCTCTTGCGTGGAGAAGAAATTCAATACTGCCTCTATTCTGCCTTGAATCAATTCGCCCAACTTTGTCATCGCTGTTTTCTCGGTCCATATTCTGGCAGCGGCTTTCCTGTTTCCAGGGCGCCGAGATCAGGAGCCTTACCATTGTAATTGTCGGTGATGGTTGGCAGCACGCAGCCTGCGTCAATAGCTTTGCTTCCAGGTCTTAAGCTGAAGTCATAACCCTCGCGTTGATAGATGTGACCTTTCGTGTTTGGATCAGGCAATAATACCTTCACGAATACAGGATCATTCAATTCAAGACCATGAGATTCATATCCGGTGGCCTTCGTAAACTCACGTAAGGTTTTGAATTCAAAGGTTGTCATTTTCTTGTCGTCGGCATTATTCAGGGAATCTACAGCAGGATAACGAAGGATATATCTTGGTTTGTCGACACCCTTTTGTCTATAACCATTGTAGTCAAGCGAAGTGTAGCGTGTGAAGGTCGTCGCACTGAACGACGGACGTTTATCATCGGTGCCGATAAATAGATTGTTACGGAACTTACCATTTGAAAAGTTACTGATCGCGACGTCCATTACAAATGTATTCTGATAGGTAAGAATCCCAGAAGGTCTCACCGTATATTTCAAGGCCGTACCGGGCACGTTGTAAAGAAGATTTCTGAAAAAATATACTGGTCCGCCGAACATGGGTTGTGCGCTTAGTGCGGAGTGATAGGAGTTGAATCCCCTATTTTCAAATACCCTGATGTTGTGAACGCCTCCATCCGATTCGATAAAATCGTCGGCCATGTTAAATATATCATTGCGGTAAAAATCAATGCTGCTGCATAAAGGCTTTCCGGCTTCTGGCAAACCATGCGTATCCACGCAAATGCCATCATGGAAATACGATATCGAATTATGGCAAACAACATGGCTCTGACCATAAACTTTGATTGCATAATAAGAAGTGAGCAGCGCTGGTTTTTCCAACCCATACCATCCCACAAGGGTATCAGGATCATGGCGTCCAACCAGAACGTTGTCTGCGATGTAGAAATCTTTGGAATCTGCACTACTCGTAACCACACCAATGCCGATGTCTTCCATTTTACAGTTTTTTACCGTGAGACCGCTGCTACCCATCACGCGTTTTATTCCGGCATAGAATGCGATATCAGTATTCCGGATAGTAAGGCCCTCGAAGTAATTATAATCTGCGGCCATCACATCAAACAGCCGGTATGATCCATCTCCATCAAAAATTACCTCGCCATCACCCGCCGCTTTTATGCTGATTGGTTTTTCGGCAGTACCATCTCGTGTAAGCACATACGCGCCATCAAAATCCAGTGCCAGTGAATCAGCATATTTTAAACGGTGTGCTTTGTAAAGTCCCTTATGAACCAGTATAACATCACCAGGTTGTACACGAGGTTCGGGGACGTTCCACCAATCTCCGGTATTACCAATGCCATAGTATGCTTCATTCAAACCCGTGAAAGCTGGCTGTTGCTTTTCTCCTGCAAAACCAGGAGGATAAACGTGGTAGACATTACCACCTTCGTAGGATTTCGGTTCTGCTTTGGTTTTAATAGAAACAACCTGCTCTGATGTTCCCTTTACACCATCCTTGTCTGTAAGAAGAAAGCGGCATTCATATTCCGTCGCAGGCTCGAGTCCAAAAATGCTGCCAGCAAACATGTTATCGGTCACAAACACCCACGGTTGATCATGGCCATAAACCTTTTCACCACCAATACGCAATAACGGTAACGCTGGGCGCCATTCAGAAGATCCCTTTATTCTGAAAGAGACATCCACTGATGCATTGCGATTATCATCGCCTGCTATGTTCCATTCAAATCCTGCGCAGATCAACGTTGGCGGTTCGATGACAAAGGTGCCTGCTTCGGTTTGAAAATTTGCGTTTGGCGATCTTGTTTGAGAAAAGCAGGCGTACCAGGCGCCAAGGCAGAGGAATGACAAGAAGATTTTCATGGAATAATAATCAGAAGGATATAACCAATGTAGTGATACCATGTGAATGCCTATCAAAATATTGGATTTCCGGTACCTTGAATAGGTTAGCCGGACGCTGTAATACTTTACCCGGAAAAATGAACCTACGTCGCCGGAAATCAATGGCTTCTGTGTGCAAGCTTTCAGAAAGCGCTGACAAGTTAATTGACCTAGCCACCTATTTACGACCCGATGGCAAAATCAAGGTCGTCACCAGTTTCGCCGATTATACCGTGCGTTTTAAATCCGACTGTGAATTGTATTGATTGTGAAACCGCATTATCCAAAACTGTTATTCTTGCAGGAGCGCATGGTGGTGTTTTGCAGTTGGTGAATGGAGACGATTGAAATGAATAGAACGCACAGGTAGCTGCGTTGATGAAGGTGAGTTCGACTGAATAATCACTCATTGAATGATCATTCATCGAAAATTGATCGGAAGATAAATTACCGCTCTCGTACCGAACTTTATCCGTTCAACAAGCTTGAACTTCTCCGATATTTCAATTGCCGTCACAGACAACCTTCCGCTGTTCTTTACGTTATCAAACGCGCGCGAAGTCTAAGGACAAGCTATAGAATCGAACCCCTCAAATGAAAATCCTCCTGATCCTTCCAGCGCTCGTATTGCTCGTGATTCTGATTGCTGCATTTGCCTTTAGAAGTAAAAGCAAAATCGAAACTATAGTTACCTATGGCCCTTTTATCGTAAAAGCGGAGACTGTGGCAAGTCGAAAATTGAATATGAACCTCAGGATGGGCACAGAAACTACCATTCTTTATTCAGTATGGTATAAAGGCAAGGTCATTCAATATCCCACTGCACTGGAAAACAACACCGGGTATTCCCATTTGTGGCGCGTCTATATCCTGGAAGGTGCGCCGAAACCCACACTCATCGCCGGAAGTCAAAGTCTTTTTATGATCAATGAAGAGAACGGTTTGCCGGTAGTGACCACGTTGGACACACAGGACAGCGATTTCGCCGGCTTTCAATTTTTGGACGCTCAGGACGGACAACCTGGAATTCCCATTCCGGTTTATATGGACTCACAGTTAAAAAGAGTTGATACGCTGAAAGGTGGAGAATATCTGCTGGTCAATAAGCGATTGTTGCTTCACATACCCGAGTTGAAGACGACTTTATTGCAAAATCAAAAAAGAGTTGTTGAAGACTATTATTTCTTATCAGCAGGTGGAGTGGTTGCAGTTTCACCTGATAAAAAGAATCTGGTCTTTATGGGAGGAAAAACCATCGATGGCCCCGCTTTTGTTTATGGTATGATCGTCTATGATGACTACAATACTAAAAACGAATATCTCGTTCCATATGACCGGACCCTTACAAGGTCTATTGATTTAAATTATGATAACCGGGAATGGTTTAAGACTTACTTTGAATGGGTATCGGATAGAGAAAATCATTTCAGAGTCCAGGTGAGACATCATGATGTCCTGCCCTTCTGGCAAGGTCAATATGCAGATAAGGATGTGGTGTATCATCTCACGCCGGTAAACAATGAAATGCAACAAGTTTTTGCTGATTTCATATTACAACAACTCGCTCTTACAAAAGAAGCCATACATCCTGGCGGCCAATACAGCAGTAATATGATGGTCATTCATTATAAGGAACATAAACTCAATCTTTGGTTAAGACCCGAGGACAGAATTGTGGTCCTGATGCCCGAAGAAAGTTATGGTCCGAAGTCTGATGAGCAGATTAAGATCATACATCAATTGGGTGATGCTTTTAATAAACTACTGAATCAGGGTGAGCATCAAGGGAATTTTACCGTTTTAAAATAGTCGCCACTTTTAGCTATATGACAAACTGCCGCACGATTCAAACTCGTGGTCCATTCTGGTTGCAGTAAATGCATAAAACTAAAGAGCGTACAGGAGTGAAATGCCCAAGGATTTGATGGTGATACAGGAAAACGTATACCCTTTCAGTTGTGAATTGTATAGCTAGCTTTGGTTATCTGTATAATCAATTCCGGATTGGTGTATAGCCAATGACGGATTCAAAAAGACTGCATTGTAAAATCCGGATCGGACAGACACGTGAACAATTTATCCGGGAACATATGGAAAAGACTGGAACGCATCTGGGAAAGTATGGGACGGATATGGAAAACATATGGGTGATGTCTGGATCACGTATGGGAACACTACCCGATCAGAGTGAAGGCAGTATAGGAAAAGTCTAGGAAACGTCGACAAATTCATGCTTTTGGAGGCATTTGTGGTTTAAAGAAAACCAACTACGGATCGAGAACTATTTTCATGCTGCAAATATCAACACGGCTTTTTGAATGTTTTTTAATAGATAAAAACAAAAGCGGGTCATTTTCATTCCAAAGCGGGTCATCATTCAAGCAAACCGGGTACACCTCTTGCGAGTGACCTGAACTTTTTCGGATGTTTGTATCAAGCAACGCGCATGATATCGTATTCCGGAGTACGATATCGTGCACCTCTACCTGACTGCAGGCAGAAGTAAAACGTTGTGATGTTGAGGACGCGCGTCCCCCGACTCGTCGGGCTAGACATGAAGACAAAAAATAACAAGAAATCGAACCCAAGCCAACAACACGAAAGAAAGGGCGAGTCGAGGTAAGGGGGAGACGAAAAAAGTTTACAAGCATCAACTAAGGGATTGGAGGCCAAATTGATTTGTTAGATTTCAATTGGTTCCAACCCCGTTGTGCTGAAATGTAATAGATACTTGATTCTCGTCTAGTCATATGAACGTTTTCTTATTTGTTCGTCGGATCAATTGTTTTTCTCCAGTATGTCTTAGCATTTCTAGTCATTCATATATTTTCAATTTTGATAACTTTTTCTTCGACGTGGTTGATGAACTCAACCCAATCCAGAGGTTGTAGTATAATTTCTTATGCTTTCATAGGCTGGAATCTTCAGAACTCGCTGAGCTGATACTAAAATTCCATTTTTCTTAATATGATTCATAAAGTGCTTTGCTATTTATACGCCGCCGAAATATTGAATGACAAAATTGTTAAGGGTGGGTCAGATGATTAGCGGAATCCGACAGTTTTTAAGCCTATCGCCTGGGTCAGACAATTAGCGGAATCATTAGGTTCATAACTTTTTCTTACAAAGCAACGCATTCATTATCTTCCTGTAAAGACATACTTAGCCGGATGGATACGATAAAGGGCTGCTCAAACACTCTCCAGGAAACAGTTCGCTATCAACCATCAACTAGCCTGAGATCTTCCAAGGGAAGCCAGTTTCTTACCTCTTCGAAGTGGTGCTACGCAAAATTCAAATGGCTCTGACGATACAAAAAACTCCTGGATTCAAGCTGCGGATGGCATCATTTGTTAATTCAGATCACGGTGGTCTTCAATTATTTGATTCAAAAGGAGATATACGCGCTGTTTTGTGCTATAAAGGGAAAATACGGCGCAAAATTTCCTATATTTAATTAAATCACCTGCCTCAATTACTGTTAGACACTGAGTGACCAAATTTTAGGCGTCACTTGCAATAGATTTGTTGTCAAAACAAAATACCTAAATCAAAATTTATGTTATCACAACTAGTTTACGTAAGCAATAGAAAGTCCATTTGTACAGAAGAAGAAATACAAAAAATATTGGCTTCTTGTGAAAAGAATAACCCGCCACTACATATAACAGGTGTTCTTCTGTATTCTGATACTAAATTTATCCAAATGGTAGAGGGCGAATCAGCCGTCATTACCGAATTGTACGACAAAATAAAATTAGACAATCGCCATAGCAACACAAGAATGATTTCTTACGGCCCCATCAAAGAAAAATCCTTTCCAAGTTGGCATATGGGAGCCCGCAAAATAGCGGGTAGTGCAGTTGACTTTAAAACTACCATTTCAAAAGAAGATCAAGATATTTTCGACAGCATGCTCGATGGCCGTGAAGAAAACGGATTGAAAGTACTTAGTTTACTGAAGAAGTTCTTTTAGTTGGCCACGTCTTGAAAACTCATCACCATGTAGTAAGATGCTGAGGACAGACTTCCTGATTGTCCTGACAAGAAATTCCGCATCAAAGTATTTGTTGCAGTTCTACCCCTATTCATTTTCAATAAAGCATAAAGGTTGTTGAAAAAGTGATTCATTCTCCTCCAATCATTATTGTCAATATCTGTTCGGAGATTTCCGCCCGACTTCATTTAGGAAAGCCCCAAGCAATCGATTATATTGACCAATTAAATGATTCTAGTGCATCATTAGTGCGTCTCTCTCATGGCTAAACAAAAGGTTACTAAAGAAACACCTTTGTACATGCTCGATGCTTTTAGTCAAAAAGCAAACGACAATGCGTTTTATATTGAAGCGATGGAAACGCATCTTCGCAATCACCAGTTTATCAGTAAGCCTCACAAACACGATTTTTATCTTTTGCTTTATATTATCAAAGGAGCCGGTGTACATACAATTGATTTTAGAAGCTATCCAGTATCCGCCGGCAGTTTTTTTCTGATGAGTCCTGGTCAAGTTCATTCGTGGACCCTGGAACCGGACATCGACGGTTTTATTATTTTCTTTCATCCGTCTTTTTACAAGATGCAGGCAATGGAAAATAATTTAGTTGCCTTTCCTTTCTTTCATTCGCTCAATGCTAATCCACTAATTAAATTACAAGACGAAAGCAAAAACGTCATTGAATTTATGATCGATTGCATGCATAAAGAATTTGTGAGCGCTCAGACAATTGATTTAAGGATTCTGAGAAGCTACCTTGAAATTATTTTGCTGAAGCTGGGCAAAAATTATCCGGTAGAATTAAAGCAAGATTTGGCAAGCGGAACTACTTACAAGATCAGGCAACTCGAAGAACTTATTGAAAAGCATTTTGTAAAGAAGAAACAGCCTAGTGATTATGCTGATCTGATGAACCTATCTCCATCTTACCTCAATTCGATCTGCAAAGAGACATTGGGTAAAACCCTGACAAATTTAATTTCAGAGCGTGTTATTCTCGAAGCCAAGAGATTATTTTCCTATTCTGATCTCAATGTTAACCAGGTAGGAAACCGGCTTAATTTTTCCGATTCTTCCTACTTTACTCGCTTCTTCCGAAAACATGCCGGCGTTACACCAGACCAATTTAAAGAAAGGCTGAATCGTGCTTCTTAATCGATAAATCGTCCTATACAAAAAAGAGGGCGTGACGTTTATTTGTATAACAAATCGAAACGCCATGAAAACCAGGAACTCAAGCTTATACAGTGTAGCCTATCAAAAATGCCCCCGTTGTCATGAAGGTAATATGTTTGAGCACGCTGCCTTCAGCACACAGTTTATGAAAATGTCCAACAACTGCCCACATTGTGGTTTGGATCTCATCCAGGAGCCATCTTTCTATTTCGGTGCTATGTACTTTAGCTATGCGATCCAAGTAGCCGTGTTTGTTGCCGTCTACTTTTCACTTCGCTACACCATTGATCCCAACACATGGACGTATGTGATTTGGATGATTGTTGGTTCGGTAGCTATCCTTCCTCTTAACTACAGATGGTCAAGAGCGGCCTGGATTAGTTTGTTTGTTTCTTACAGAACGTCAAAATGAGACCCTTTAATATCGTATACCATGAAAACTAAATTCCAAATTCCCGCACGAGACCAGGTGTCTTTAACACATCAAAGTATTTACGACACACTTGAAAAGGCGATTGGGTTTGTGCCTAATCTTTATGCAGAATTCGCGCATTCAGAAGCTGCTTTGAATACTTTTCTGGGCGCGCAAAATGCGAAGTCATCCTTGACTGCAAAGGAAAAAGAAAGCATAAGTCTTGTCGTAAGCCAGGTGAATGAGTGTAATTATTGTTTGAGTTCGCACAGTGTAGCCGCACATAGAAACGGACTCACGGATGATCATATTCTTGAAATACGGCGTGGTTCAGCGTCCTTTAATGCTAAACTAAACGCCCTGGTGAAACTCGCAAAAAGTATTTCCGAAACCAACGGTCATGCTGATCCTGAAATAGTGGATGATTTTATTGAAGCAGGCTACAACAAAGGCAACCTTATTGATGTCATCATGTTAGTGGGGATCCGGTCTATCACCAACTATGTTTATGCTATCACCAAACCGGAAATAGATTGGCCTCTGGCATCTGAACTGGAGAATGCATAGTCCTTTCATTTCATCGTGCACGAAACAATTTAAAAAAAAGGCAACCATGAATTATTCAACCTTAGCATTTTCTGACGCGGCTAAAAAAATTCAGGAGAAGGCCGGAAGCAGAGTGAATTATGCCCGGATGGAAAAGCAGCAAAAGGACGGCCTTTCTAAGAATGAGGTGGCATTCATTTCCGAACGGGATAGTTTCTACATGGCAACAGTAGGCGAGAATGGTTTCCCATATATACAATTCCGTGGTGGTCCCAAAGGTTTTTTGAAAGTGCTTGACGAAACGACATTAGGATTTATTGATTTCAGAGGGAACATGCAATACATTACGGCAGGCAATCTAACGACTAACAATAAGGCATCGCTCATCCTGATGGACTATGCAGCGAGAGCTCGTTTGAAAATATTTGCCGAAGTAGAAATGGTAGAGTTGAGGAATAAGCCAGACCTCTTTACAAAACTCGACCTTCAGCATCATAAATTCCATGCCGAGCGGATGATGGTGCTACATATAAAGGGCTATGATTGGAATTGCCCACAGCACATTACACCCCGCTATACGATGGAGGAAATTGAAGAAGCTTTCAGTTCACAGTCAGCTTCGAATCCTTCGGAACTCAAACAGAACGCTAGATAGATAGCTGACCTTTTGGTTTGAGTCATGTATTTGGTATTGGACATAGAAAAAATCATTATCGGAAGTTACTCTGCGTTTGCACGGTGGTTTTAAAGTGTTGCTTATGTTTTATGTTTAAGCTGCTTGCATGCAGCTTATTCTCTTAACAGTTTGTTGTGTTGTCAACAGTCCAATGGTTTCCATTTAACGAACTGTCCTTCTCGACGGAGATAGAATTCTTTGAAGGCATGATATTGTACAAACACTTTGCCGTCCTTGAGATTGTCGAGATCGCTAACACTGACTTTCTTAGCATTAACAGAAAAGCGAACATCGAATGATAAAGTTATGAATAGTTGATAAATTTCTGAATCTTGTTTGCATGAAGACCGCTGGCATTGCTGCATTTGATAACACCTTGCAAGCTGAAATTGGATCAATAACATTAGGTCAGTCCATCGATGCCCTTAAAATATATGGTCCAGTAATAATTCCAGTACTTCTTTCAACCGAAATTGATTGCCGGAAGAAACATCCTAACCATTAGTGGAAGAATTAAATTAATGTCCATGTATAAATTCTTCTTTATCGAATTTGCAATTGAATCCATTCAATAAGAATCTAAATCTAAAAGCCCGATAGATAGCGGTTTTCACCAATCACGACGGGTTGGGATTCAATTTCTGAGTGACCTCCCTCGCGTACGTGCTTCCGATGGGTATAGAATTTTTTCCGATATTAATTTCAGTGGCTGAAAACGAACTGATGTGTATTATGGCCACAATAAACGATCTGTGTACCCTCATGAATAAATCAGCTGGCAGATTTTCGGAAAAATAGGTCAACGTTTGAAGTGTGATTACCGCACCATTTAACGTGTATATTTTAATATAATCCTTGAGACCTTCCATATATAGAATATCCTTAAGCAGAAGCTTAACCATTTTTTTTTCTGCTTTAACATAAATAAAAGGTTCGATACGGTGCACACTTCCATGCTCTGTATCAGCGGAGTTGTTACTATTGCCTGGATTTAACCACGTTTCGTATTTATCTATCGCTTTTAAAAACCGCTCGAAAGAAATTGGCTTTAACAAATAATCAATCACGTTGAGTTCGTAACCTTCCAGCGCAAACTCAGGAAAGGCGGTAGTAATGATGGTTGCAGGCGGATTTTTCATGCTACGTAGTAAGTCTGTACCAGTCAACTGTGGCATTTGTATATCAAGGAAAACGAGGTCGGGCTGGGTGTTTTTTATCGCGGTGAATACTTCAAGCCCATTTGTACAAATAGCAACGATATTTAGTCGGTCCAGCTGCTTAATATGCATTTTGATGATATCCCTGGCCAGGGCTTCATCATCCGCTATGATACAATTGATTTTCTTCAAAACTGTAATGTTAAATCTGCGGAATAGGTCTCGTCACTATGCTTGATGTTTAATTCATGCTTTCCAAGATAGGCCAGCTCGAGCCGTCTCTTCACATTCGCCAGCCCAAGTCCTGGCTTTCTACCTTTGATCGGTATGGTATAACTATTTTCGACTTTCAGGTATAGAAAATTACCGTCAACCTTGAGGTCGATGGTTATCCAGCCGGAGCTGTCTTGTATGCCGTGTTTAAAAGCATTCTCAATAAAAGGCAGCAATAATAACGGTGATATCGATTTGCCTGATGTATCACCTGAATATTGAAACAAAAGGTCTAGCCTGTCTGCGAACCTCATTTGTTCAATACTGATATAATTTTCCAGATAGGCTATTTCATCTTTTAGCCATACGGCATTTGCGCTCGCCTCATACAGCATATAACGCATCAGGTCCGATAGACGAAGCACCATCTCTGCTGATTTTTCAGATCGCGCCAACGTAAGAGAATATAAACTATTCAGAGTATTAAAAAGAAAGTGCGGGTTGATTTGTGCTTTGAGCAGTCCCATCTCTGCTGTGAACTTTTCTTTTTCGATTTCCCGTAATTTTTTTTCGCGTGCATTCGCGTCAAACATCATTTTTATCAGCACGGTAACCGCCAGTATCGGGAAATGGCTGATCGAATCGCTGATGATACGCACCCATATCCAATAATTGGATGCCTCACCGCTATCGCGATAAGTTGGTTCCATTGGCAGCCATATCCGCCACCATAAAAACCTAGTAATGAGTCCTCCTGCCAATAAAACCAAGAAAAGCGAACTAAAATACCAAAGGTGTTTTTGCTTGGCATAAAAACGCGGCATGAGGACATAAAGGTTGGCATACACCACTAGCATGACAATGAGAATATCACAGATATCATGGGGCTGCATCCCGAACGACCAGCGATCGTGATGATAATCGCCGTTGTCTAAGCCAGAAAAAAATATAACTACGAGCCAAAATGCGATATGAAATGCAACAGTTTTATAATAGTGGTTCCTGATAAAATTCATTTCATTACAAAAGTGGTTATAAATATTTATATACTCGATTTTTTCGCCCAATCGTGGCTTTCGTACCGTCAACACTGGAAGAATATCCACCAAAAGCATTCAGCAATCACTTAGTACTGTTCACAAATCTGGCTTGCACTTAATCCACGTATGAAATTGAGGATAGAAAAACTGAATCGAAATATTGTGTCGATGATCAACATTAAGTAAGATTGGTTTCTCATGATTCTTAACCTTTCAGCGGACCATTAACATCGTCATTCTCTATCTTCTTTCTTTCGCGCTGATTAAACATACTTCCAAATTCCCAATTCAAGGTGAATTTAACGGCCCGCGAGTAATATCGATTCGACTCTTCCGAATTGAATGAAGCAGAGTTTATAACTGACCTTTGCGAGATAAAGCTGGAGAAAGGATTTACGAATGCAAGGGTGATACTCAATTTTGTGTTTGGTATTTCTTTCTTCACTGCAAGGCTGTAAAAGTACTGCCTGGATTTGTACCCTTGCAGTGTAACCTTACGACCGTCATATTGACCGAACATCTGCAGGGAATACTTGGAAGGCAATTTAATTGTAGTATTCAAATTAACGTCCGCAGCCCAGCCAGCATTTACAATTTCCAATGAACGGCTATTGAATTCCAGGTAGCTGACATTTAAATTTCCATTGACCGTCCAGTTACTTGTAATGGATCCCGATGAAGAAAAGTTTAATCCGGCCACTTTATTAGAAGCAAGGTTTCTCTTTTTTGTTGTGGAGATCCCATTAGCATCTGTTTGGGTAAAACTCAGGATAGCATTATTTGTCTGCCTTACGTAAAGGGAACTGTTAAGAAAAAATCCCGATCCCGCAGTAAGCCCATAAACTAATTCCGCTTGGTGCGATATCTCCGGCTTAAGTTGGGGATTGCCAGTGATGATATTCTTCGGATCACTAGCGTTGGCGTTGGGATTGAGCTCCCAGATACTAGGTCTTGTCAAACGTTGCGTATAGCTTAATGTAATCGTATGCTCATCATTGATCTTTCGCGAAATGGTCGCGGTAGGAATGAAATTAGTAAAATGATTACTGAAGTTAGTTCCTGATTGCAAAAGATCGCCTTGGACTTCCGTTTGCTCTACA
Source organism: Chryseolinea sp. (assembly GCA_039916665.1). Classification (GTDB taxonomy): domain Bacteria; phylum Bacteroidota; class Bacteroidia; order Cytophagales; family Cyclobacteriaceae; genus Chryseolinea. Next base: position 48,577 of record JBDSKX010000040.1, read on the forward strand.
CGAATTCCCGCTTCCGCATACCAATTGTATTTGAGATTCGCCTTACCCATCATGTAGGCCGACCAAACATTTTGCCTATATCTAAATCTGTCAGAGCGTGCTGCATCAATTTGTGGCGTGCCTCCCTGTTGCGGATCGGCGACCGATACTTGATAATTATTATCAGCGTTGCGAAGAATAGCCTTCATGCCTGATTCTATAGAATACTTTCCTTTGCTGGAAAAAGGATGAATATAGTCGGCCTGGAAAGTCGATTCGCGGTTCTTTATTTCATTCGTGTTATATTCTTGGGACTGCGATTGATTAGACTCATAGGAGATGAGCGTGTAATATGGATCTTTGCTCTTTCTCGGAACCGTCTGTGCGAGTATTGTCAGTTCTCGTCCCGGCGTCCTAAATTTCCTAGTATAGCCTATATTAAAGTCACTACTAAGATATCTTTCGCTCGCATCAATATGCTGTGAGTATTGTTCTAAGATACTGCCAGTAGAAGAATGGGTGATTGTCTGTATTTCTTTATCACCGGGCCAGTTGCCGATACTGCTATTGACAGCGAGATTAAATTCACTGGAGGAGTCGGGTGTGAATGTAATTTGTAAATCGCCTGAGCCGTGAGGCGCCGTATTATCCTGTTCTACTTTCTGTTCCAGTTGTGTATTAGCCCCGTTCTCAAGTTGCGTTCTCAGATAGGTTGAGCCTTCTTTACTACGCAGCCGATGAATATGACCATGAAACGAAAAATTCCATTTATTCTTAGCGATAGCAATGCGCGGGTTAACGGCTTGTTCCAAATTACCACCTGTCAGTTCGAGGGCACCATCGACGTCCTTTCTTCCCTTCTTCGTTATGATATTGATCACTCCGGCGGCACCTTCTGCGTCATACTTTGCGGATGGCGTCGTAATGACTTCAACTGATTTGATTATTTCCGCAGGCATCATGTTCAGGGCATCCGCAGGATTGCGGGCCATTTGACCTGAATATTTGCCGTCGACTAAGATCTTGAGATTGGTACTTCCACGCATGCTTACATTACCTTGCGCGTCCACATTAAGTACGGGAGCTTTACGCAATACATCGGCCGCAGTGCCCCCTTTATTTGTCAGGTCGTTCCCCGCATTATAGACAAGCATACCAGGATGTACTTCAATGATATCCTTTTGGGCAGAAACTGTGACTTCTTTGAGAGTTGTAACCGCTGGACTCAATAAGACTTCCGCGATTTTCAGCCTAAAAGTATCAAGTAGGATTCTGATCGGCAATATTTTGGTATCATATCCGATGAACGATATCTTAAGTGTATAATCTCCCGGCTTGTCTACTGAAAGACTAAAGCTTCCTTTCTCGTTAGAAAGTGCACCAGTTACGCTATTCCTCTGGTTATCAAAAAGGTTTAAATTCGCATAAGACACCGGCTGCACAGTCGAAGAATCTCTGACAACTCCCTCCACCAAATACTTTGAATGGTCGATACGCTGAGCTTGAACAGAGACACTGAAAACCATAATTGTTGTGATCAGCAGTGCAAGTCTGATTCGACTAATCATATACATATAACTACAATGGACTTTGGTTGAATTCATACAATTTTTCATAGACCAAAGAAATGAAGGATGTTGTAGCCTTTTTCGGTTTTTAGACGACTGCGGCTAATCAGAACGTGAATAGAAGTTTGCGCGGCATGGAGCCCGTTAAGCGCGAATTTCCTGAGCTATGGTGGTAGGAGAAAGGTCAACACGCAGAGCATTGCTTGTTCAGACCGGCAGGTTGAGAAAAAGTATAAGACTGACGAAAGTTACCACAAATAGTTTTTCAATAGGCTCCCAAACCCCATACTCAGCCTTCCATGATCAAGGTGCGGGTATGATTCCCAAGCGTGAGTTTCTGGGAAAGAATGTTGGATTAAACCGAAGGCTGATGCGGATGATCAAAGCCAAAACTCTTTGAGGACTAAGACACTGAAAAATATCATCCACGATGAGGATATAAATTACAGCACTAGTGTACGGTTAAAATATAATAAATGTTCTTTGACGTATTGATTTACAGAATGTTAAGGCCGTAATACGAGCGTGACGATTTGATTCCTAGATTCGAAAAAATCAGTTTTTATGAATCAGGGCAAATACGTTTTCTCGCAAATCGTTCTTCATCTTCCTGCACGTGTTTTCGATGGTTGCGTGGAGCGTGGAGATTCCGTGGTGGTTAACCATCTTATTTCGTTTATCATTGACCATTATTTTTCGAGCTGCCAAACAATTCATTCCTCGATGATTTGACATTTGCAGGCTTTGACATTCAGTTATTTATATAGGAATGCTAAGTAATGGTCGTGAAATTACCTTCACTGATCACACCTTCACGAAAAGAAGTGGTCAAGGGTAGCGAAATCTCCAGCATTGAAAATTCATTTACTTTGAGGTGGTTCATCATTTTAATCTCGCCAGACGAATATGAATAAGCCATTGTTCAATAGCTCGTTTAGTTTCGGGAATAGTTGTAGGAATTGAAGCTCCAAGCCACCTTAGTCTTAATTCCTGACACCTTTGAGGGAATTCCTTATCAACTACGGGAGAATATCCAATGATTAAATTTATTAGTTGGCCGCTTCGATCCACGACATAGCGGACCAACGCAGCTTTAATGTTTTTCCAAAATTTGTGCTACAATATTTGCCAAATACTCCAACCCATAAATATTTGGTTGATTCATTGGCAGATTAGACTGAGTATAGAATTTATCGTCATTTCCCGGCCCCAAAAAGCCAAATAATAAAATCTTATTATTGAAATCGTTTTTTCTAGCTTTTCCACTGATTAGGTCATAAATAGAAAATGTCTTAAACTTGCGTTCGCTGAAATCACTATTGAGCTTATCCACTCTTCCATGCCTTTCAAGGTAGTTTGCGGCTTTGGAGCTATCAAACGCCATCGCAGTCACCAAGCTGAAGTGCTTGTATATGTCGTTGCTGTAACTTCCCTGTATCCAAAGATAGAACTGGCTTGGGATTACTAGCTGATCTTGTGAAACTGCCACACTTACAAACCCTGTCTTCGCCCGTGGCGTAAAGAATTGTGGGGCGCTCGAAAAGTAAATTGAAGTTATTTCTTGCCCCTTCGTATCGGTACCGTCTGACGTTATTTCGCTAGGGAGCACCAAGTTATTTACATCCATTAGCGCATTAAATAATTTTCTGTCTGCAGCATCGCCGGTATATTCTCTAAATGCCATATCCAATGCAATTACCCTCGGACTAAATGAATTAGCAATTTGAATCGCTTCTGTAATTTCAGTTTTTTTGTATTCGCCAATATTGATGAGTACAACATGATCGTTCGTAGGTTGAGAGTAGCATTTGCCAGTCGCTATGATAATAAAAAAATACATCTTAATGGCTTTCATTTCTAGCGTTCTATTGGTGTGTATCCATCTAAATTAGTCTTTTCTGGCGGATTCAATTTTTTGATGAAATTCCAATATTTATGTAAAGTACTATCGTCATTACACCTTGCGCAATGATAATTTATGGCGTCTTTTATGAACTCTCTCAGGTATGAACTTGGAATATATTCAGTTTTGCCGATTGCTCTTACATATCGGTACCGATAATGTAAGACAAATAAAGATTCAGGGTTACTCTAAAGATCAACTTCTGTCAATTGTAGACCGCTGGAAAGAGTTAACAGTATTTATCACTGATGGCAGATTGGAGATCGACAACAACAAGATCGAAAATGAAATAAGACCCATCGCTTTGGGACGTAAGAACTTTATGTTTGCAGGATCGCATGAATCCGCTCAACGGATCGCCATGATATATTCTCTGCTGGCAAGTTGCAAAGTAAACGGAATAGATCCGATGAAATGGCTCACCCGAGTGCTTGAAGAACTGCCCAATAGAACCGTTAACAATATCGAAGACCTGCTACCGCAAAAAAGATAGCTAACGCACTTGGCCGCGTGCTTACGACTTTACAACGATTTGTGAATCAAAATGAATCTTAATTAAGTTCCAAATTTTGAAAAAGATGCCTACACCGCAATCATTTCGTTTTATAAACACTCACACCCTGTGCACAGTCCGAATTATTAAATTCGTCGGCCGCCGCCTTTCCAAAAATAGTCCGTTCTAAGATGTAATCTCGCTCCAAATCTATCCTTCTCAAAATAAGCTCCGTTCTTGAAATTAAGGTTTGGTCTATTTTAAAATACTGAATTTCTGCTTGTGATACCTCGTAAGAAATGCGGCCATTGTAATATGGAGGAATGTCATTCTTATTACCGCACAGTTCCACTTTTAAAGTAGAAACAGTGCTACCGCCAGAATGGTCACTTGATTGCTCCAGATAAGTCAGCCCGCAAACGCTAAAAGGGTCAATTCTGGGAATATGTCCATGTTTATATATCCTATTTTCATATGACAACTCAGCTTTGCTTGCGAAATATTTCAAAACAGGGTGAGCAGGATTTTTCACCATGATTTCAAATTTGACCTCATAATCGATCGGCGTAAAAATCGGTATCAACACAATTTCATTTGGCTTAAAAAGATGCAACGCTTCCTGTGTAACTTCAATTCCCTCTATATAGTAATTCGGATTTGACACTTTCTTACTCTTAAAGTCTTTTCCATAGAGACGTAGATTAACAGAATAATTGAACAGCTCAGAGTGTCTCAAAATAATATGAGTCCGACCGTCAAAATCGGGAAACATTCCTAAGTCTTTGAAAGTCTCCTCTATTAAATCATCGCCGAGCACATAAGGCTTCTTATACCGTGTCAAAGCATCCTTAGAAAAATACGTTTTCGAGTCAGTAAAAAATTTCGAGTCCAAAGTCTTGAAATCGACAGAGATGAATGAATCATAAAGCACTATGGTGACCGACTCAAATTTATGGTCGCCCAAAGTCATCATATTTATTTCAATTGCCTTATCTGAGAATTGTACCACGTTCTTCGACTGCAAATCAACTTGCTTAAAATTTCCATTCACAAGAATGGAATACAGTAGTGCATGTTTTTTTACCAATTCTAAAAAATACTCCATTTCAATTATTTAAAGATATCAACGGCCGTTTCCCCATATAGATTTTTTGTAAATCATTGTTGGTACAGGACCATAATTGCTTTCTGTTGACACGCGTGCTCCATACGGTTTCAAGATCGACCTTAACTGAGTTAAAAATGTTTTCTCAAGTGTTGAATGCATTGGCATAGGTTTACCCGCAAACTTCATTTCTACCAGTTCTTCAGCAATATCCTTTGCCGCAGCTGTCAACCTTGCAGCTTCTCTCCCTCCAATAATTTCCTTTCCACCAATTCTGATTCGCGGGAATTCAAAGTAAAGAGTTCCATACGTAAATCTTTCATATTCAACGTGATAGACTCCCTTTCCATCACTCCATGTGGTCAGAACGTCATAGTATAATCCTACCACTGCACAGGATTGATAGTGTCCATCAGGCCCAACTGGAACATACTGCCAAGATCCTGCGTCGGAACTTAAATCAGGATCTACTTCATCGGTCTCCTCCTCTGAAGAGGCGGAATTATTCTTCAGACCTTTCTTATTCGCTGATGAGGAATTTTCTTTGGAGGTACTCTTAGATTCTCCACTGGAATGTTCGTCCAAATCAACACTTGAGTTACTTCCATTTTTTCGGCGAGAGGACCTTTCTGAGGCGCCCTCTATCCAGCTTCTATGATCTTCAAGATTGTCCTTCGCAGACATCCCGTCTGGATCAACGAATCTGATCGGATTGTCATAAGCGTAGGCGTAAGGTGAGAATCTTCTTGAAATTTCGGCAAGCGGATCTGTTGCGACCCATCTTCCTATCCCAGCATCATACATTCTTGCACCATAGTCAAGCCAATTTAAGGCCAATTCTTCCTGCTCCTCTTTGCCATTAAACTTGTACTGATTAACGTTATTATTTTCCCGCTGGAACGAATTAAACGTCAACCCAAATGGATAATAATCACTACTCTGAATAATCGCAGTCTTGGTTTGAGTCACCTTAAAATCATCAAAATAAACTTCAACCGGACTCGTCTCCTCATTACTTAAATAAATATAAACATATCCCGGTTCAGTAACATTGATCGTCCCAAATAGCCTCTCATGAGCGATATCCTGCCCGGTCTCCTTTGGAGTAGCACTGAGTCTCATATACCCACCATTCAAATAGTTATAACTCTTCCCGAAAATTATCCAATTCAAATACGCCTTTGGTCCACCGGTACTCCCTGCTGTACTCACTAGTCCTGGAAAAGGAAACGATGACGTACTACTCGAGTAAGTTGAACCATCAATTACAACCCCCGCGGCATTCGCCGCTATTTGTCCCATTAAAGTATTCAGGGCAGTGGTCCAATTGGCGGTGTTCGTATC
>JBDSKX010000041.1:0-5982 GCA_039916665.1 Chryseolinea sp.
GCTATCACAAAATGGTATCCGAAGTTCAGGATTATGCCATCATTTTGTTGGATACTGACGGAAAAGTTTTGGATTGGAACAAGGGTGCTGAGAAACTCAAAGGGTACACATCGTCTGAAATCGTTGGCAAAAATTTCAGACTATTTTACCCGCAGGAAGAGCGTGAAAAAAACTTACCTCAATCACTCCTTCAGGAGGCGCTCAACAATGATAGAGCAAGTCATGAGGGATATCGTATCAGAAAAGATGGAAGTCGTTTTTGGGCAAGTGTAATCATTACTGCGCTCCACGACAATAATGGTATGGCAATCGGTTTTTCAAAAGTCACGAAAGATCTGACGGATCAGAAAATCGCAGAGGACCGACTGGCAATATTTACACAAGAGCTGCAGCATAAAAATGAAGCGTTGAGACTTAGTGAAGAGCGATATCATAAAATGATCTCGGAGGTGAAAGACTACGCCATCCTGCTGTTGGATGGATCGGGTACGATCATAAACTGGAATGCTGGTGCCGAATTAATTAAAGGCTACAAAACAAGCGAGATCGTCGGGAAGAATTTTACCGTCTTTTATACGTCAGAGGATATCGAAAAAGGCTTGCCTCAAAAACTAATTTTAGAAGCCGAGGTGAAAGGCAGGGCCGCAACAGAAGGATGGAGGAAGCGAAAAGATGGAACTCTATTCTGGGGCAGTATTGTAATCACAGCGCTTCATGACACCGTTGGAAATTTAATTGGATTTTCGAAAGTTACGAGGGATCTCACAAAGCGTAAAAAGGACGAAGAGGATCTGAAAAAGAACGCGCACGATCTGGCAGTGAAGAATATTGAACTGGAACGACTCAATGCGGAACTTGCTTCTTTTGCTTATGTGGTAAGTCATGATTTGAAGGAGCCTGTGCGGAAAGTTCAGATCTTTGCCAATCGACAACTTGAGCCTGACAAAACATTAGAACAATGCAAAGAGTTTGCTAATAAGATTGTGTATACAGCATCCCGAATGCAATTAATGATGGAGTCATTGCTTGCTTATGCAATGATTTCAAATGATACTTCTCTAAAAGAGGCTGTAGACCTGAACACTATCCTGGCTGGCGTTAAATCCGACCTGGAAATTAATATTTCTGAAAGTAATGCTAACATCCAGGCGGATGTGCTACCCACTGTTCAGGGAGTTTCTTTTCAATTGCATCAACTGTTCTTAAACATCCTTTCAAACGCAATCAAATTCCGGAGCCATGATAAAGCGCTTGAAATTTCAATTACTTGTAGAGTAGAAGCGTCGTCAAAATTGCCTGCTGAATTGCTTTTTACCAGCACGAATTATTATCACGTGGTATTTTCAGATAATGGCGTTGGATTCAATCAAGACCAGGTAAGTAAGATCTTTGATGTATTCCGGAGATTGCAAACTGTTGGCAATCCAAATGGAACGGGCGTTGGTCTGGCGATCGTAAAAAAGGTTGTTGAAAATCATGATGGTTTTATAAGGGCAGAAGCAGAACCAGGTAAGGGAGCCAGGTTCCATGTCTTCTTTCCTGTAGTGGAATAGCGCCAAAGACTTCCAACCAATCACTGCGCCCGGCGTGCTAGCAGAGATTGGTACTTCCCTACTTATAGGATGCGCTACCAATGACAGATTCTGTAAATCAAACAGGTGACACAATTCGACCTGAAGGGCTGACACATTTTAGCCAGGTCGGCCGCCTTGACCTACCTGTGGTAAGAATGAGGCACAGAAAACCGGTGGCGCGACTGCAATTGAAACTGGGGGCACACGCTGTCACGTGCCACATGCTCAAATCTTTTTAATATCGGGTACATGTCCCTTGGTCAACAGATGAATTACATTGGCATGTTTTTGAACGGCAAGATGGTCGAATAGCTTTATCTTAAATCGTGCGATTGCGCGCATGATCAAGAGCTGCTTCTATAGGGAGTATTGCGCGCGCCGGTTTTATAAACGCGTTGGTCTCGCTGCCAACATGAGGTACACAAGGGGAATTCGTGTTTACAGATCCTCTGTTTTTTTCTCTCGATGACAGCGTGTAGGGTTGTCGACAACAAGAGGCCCTTAGAGATGACGTGCGCTTTTATAACTCCTATCGTGCGTATGGGCTGAGCGTTATCGTATCCATGAAAATTCTGCGCGCTCGGGATGGCGGACTGCGATGGCGCCGGGTCGGCAGGCAGTTGTTCCTTATCCCTTATTGTAAACAGGTGAGCTGATCAGACAAGTTATTTGAGCCATGCAAGAAAGCGGATAGGTGCTCGATCGCTGACCTTTGTGCTGTTAACTAACTAATAAAATAACAGCAAATGGCAACAATCAAAAAGATAGCCCTGGGCAAAAACGGACCGCTAGTGTCTAAACTCGGATTGGGATGTATGCGCATGTCTTCCACCTGGGGTAGTGCAGTGAATGACGAAAACGAAAGTATCGTTACCATCCAAAAGGCACTCGACAGCGGCATTAACTTCCTGAATACTGGAGACTTTTACGGCAGCGGTCACAACGAGTTGCTTGTAGGAAAAGCTATCAAAGGCAGAAGGGATGATGCATTTATTAGCGTAAAGTTTGGAGCGATTTTCTATAATGGACAGTGGATTGGTATGGACCTTCGACCCATAGCCATCAAGAACTTCATTAACTATTCATTGGTACGTTTGGGGATTGATACCATTGATCTGTATCAGCCGAGCAGACTGGATAACAGCGTACCGTTGGAAGATGTGATCGGCACCGTTGGCGATATGATCAAAGAGGGGAAAGTGCGTTACCTCGGCGTTTCTGAGATCAGTACAGATCAACTGCGGAAAGCAAATGGCATTCATCCTGTAACTGCCTTGGAGATCGGCTATTCTTTGGCCGATCGCCAGATTGAAAGCCAGCTCCTTCCGGCAGCGAAAGAGTTAGGTATAGGTGTAGTCGCCTTTGCCAATACGGCCGAAGGGTTACTCACCGGAGAAATGAAAGCACCTCTTGCTGCAGGAGATTATCACAATCACTTCTCGCGTTTTCAAGGTGAAAATCTGATCAAGAATCTTGAAACGGTTGAAGCATTAAAGCTGATGGCAAAAGAAAAGGGATTCACACCAACACAGCTTGCAATCGCCTGGGTGAATTTGCAGGGCGAACACATCATGCCGTTAGTAAGCATGAGTCGTAGATCACGACTTCCGGAAAACATAAAAGCCATGGAAATCGTTTTTACTGCTAACGAGATGAATACGCTTAGCACGCATTTCTCACTGGGCGCAATACTGGGTGGGACATACCTCCAAAGGTAAATGCGTGCATAAGTGCTGTCATGTTTTATTAACTTTACACAATGACGAATCCGACCGAAATAATTCCGGGAGTTATCTTTTACTCATATCTCTCGACGAGTCGAAAAGACAAAGTTGGATTTCTGGCGCATTGTACGTTGGTGTTGCAGGTTTCGGGAATGTTTACGTTGGAAACGGCCGACCAGAAGATTTCGATGAGGGCAGGTGAAATGTTGCTAATTGGTAAAAATCAACTAGGACAGATCACCAAAACTCCCACGGAGAATGAGAACTATGAAACCATTGTAATTACCCTGCAGGAAGATTTTCTTAGAATGATTGCGCTGGACGAACACATTGAGGTAAAGCAGAAATACACAGGGCAATCCAACATCCTTATTCCTGCCAACGAATTTTTGAAGGGATATTTCCAATCTGTAATACCGTATGTTCGCAATCCGGGCGAAGCGATTACGCACGAGATCGGTATTTTGAAAGTCAAAGAAGTTGTGAAGTTACTGCTGCATACCATGCCCGATCTCAGTAATTTATTGTTTGACTTTTCTGTCGCCTACAAGGTTGACCTTGAAAAATTTATGCTCAGCAATTTTCACTACAACTTTCCTATAGAACAATTTTCACGTCTTACAGGAAGAAGTCTGGCTGGATTCAAACGTGATTTCCAAAAAGTATTTGCGATGCCGCCCAGACAATGGTTGCAGCAAAGGCGTCTTACAGAAGCCCGACATCTCATAGTGGATAAACACAAAAAACCCTCTGCGATTTATCTGGACTTAGGATTCGAAAGTCTTGCTCATTTCTCAACTTCGTTTAAGAAAAAGTTCGGTAAGGCGCCAACCGGATAATACTGTGAATGCGATAGGATGATTCAAATAGTGGTAAACTACCTTCGATTATTATTAAAAAGGAACAGGATGACGACCAAGCTATTTGAGATTGCACAAATGATTGGTCGAATTCATGCAGATTGTGAATCTCGTTTTGTTCTTTCTAAAATTGAAGCAAGAAGAAGTCCGAATAGAACAAAACAGATAAACAATAAGAATCCTGGTTGAAGAGAGGTTTCGTTCGTAGAGATACTGGCCAATGAATTTGTCTTGAAGTTTAGATGGTTGAGTTGATTATCCAGGATGCTTTTAAATCCGATGTATGCCATAAATATGGCGACTACGTATACATCCGCCATTGACCATTTCCCCGATTTCAATGCAAAGAACCGAATCAACTTTGAATTCCTCCACGACGAACTGCCTGCGAGATGGAGTCGGCTGCATACTAACTTGGCGATTGGAAATACGATACTGAATATCAAAATGAGCGCGCCGACAATAATGGAGTCCCATTGACCCGTACTCATTAAAATTTCCACTACATCTACAATACTTTTGCTTTGGAAGAAAATGATTTGATCATGGAACGCGAGCTTTTCTCCCAGAAGTAAGAAGCTCATTTCTTTAATACGTGCGTCTATCTCAATCATGGGAGCAGTCAGCCCCGCCACCAGAACAATCAATGCGAGTATGAGTGAGGTTGTAAACAATTGATTGTGCAGGTATTTGCGCTTAATCAAGAAGAACCATAATATCGGGAATATCAAAACGATCAAAATTTCGATAATAGCAAGCCTGTAAAGATCCGCTCTAAGATCTTCTGATCGTAATTCGAGCTCTTGGTTAAATGTTGCAAGGTCTGCAACATCATACTTATTGAGCAGAACGTCCATACGGGCAACATCGTTGGCACTGTCGTAAGTTATCGAACCGTAATCCTCTATCTTGGATAGCACAAGGGTTTTCAGCTTCGCTTTATTCTCGGATCTTTTGATTTCATTGACTATTGTTTGCGCAAATGCGGGAACCTGGGCGTGTATTTTTTTCTCATTCACCAACGCGTTTATTATGACCTTTCTTACTTTGCCTTTTAACGTTTTGCGTTTTTGGTGCATCATGGTGTCTGCCTTATCGATAACCGCGTGGAGCACCGTTTCTATCTGACCCTTCATTAGCTTTTCCTGATCTGGCGTCAATTCGAAATCGTCGATGCGGTTAGAAATGATGCGAACCAAATGGTCTTTCCATGCATCCACTGAAAGAAGGCCATAAGTGATATTGTTAACTGTGCTGTAATCGGTTTTGACGGCCGCCCGCTCTTTTGACAGCGTATAAATTTTATAACTACAGTAAACTGCCCCTACAAGTAATGGAATGGTGAGAAAGGCTAAGATCGATTGGTGAAGTCTGGGGTTCAAGATAGAGTCGTTAGTAGACCAAACTACAATTCCTTTCCGGTTATCTGATATACCATTTCCACTATTTATTCAAAGAATTGTCTTCAAACGGAATTCGTCAGGTAAAATCAACATTGAATTGCACAGACTTAACGGCAACCTTGTAGATAATTTTCCACATCGAGTTTGAAATTTGATGGTTTTACAAACAAATTTATGATCAAGGACTAGCGTTAAGAGGTCATGCTTCTTCTATCGGAAAAGTATATCGACGGCGTTCTTTCTTGTGACAAGTCGTGTATGAACTTGAGTTTGTCAACCATTTTGGTCCCGATTATATATGGAAAGAAGTCAGAATGACTCATTTCTCTGTTCCGGCTATCAATTGAGAGTAATGGCAGCCGCAAATTTTGTTAAAGTCTTCGCTCGTGTATGGGTCAGTGGTTATTTCGGTTCCGGAGAC
>JBDSKX010000042.1:0-5441 GCA_039916665.1 Chryseolinea sp.
TTCAGGGCAATCTGAATAACGCCATTATTCAACCCAATACAATTACGTCAGCTAAGATTGCCAACGGCACAATTTTGCCAGCAGACATGGCACCAGGTGCGACCAACCAGGTAATGACTACCAACGCGGCGGCTACAGCAGTACAATGGGTTACCCCTGGGGGAGATGTTACAGGAACCGTTGACGCATCAACTGTCGCAAAGATTCAGGGAAGAGGCGTTTCAAACGCAGCGCCCGTGGTTGGTCAGACGCTTGCATGGGATGGTACGAACTGGGTTCCGACCACATTGACGGCAAGTACTCCGACGGTTCAGTATCTCGCGTTGGATCCTAGCAATTTTGCCGGATTGCAACAGGACAATGACAAAGAAGCCTCGCTCGGCCTGCTTGAGAGCGTCGACGGCCAGTATGCTTTTGCAATGAATAATTCAAGAGGCATCGTTGCCGCCGTCAATTTGCCGGACGGTGCAACAATTCAATCTGTCACGTTATTTTATCAATACACTCTTCTTATAGGACTGGCACCACTGAATGCCCAACTCATACGCAAGCCTCTCGGAGGTGGTGCGGTTCAAGTCCTTTCTACGATCAGTCCAATTCTTAGTTTAGGAGTTTCCAATTTGTCGGATCCACTCTCTAAAGTTGTTGATAACTCAACAAACTCTTATCGATTGCTTATCAGTTTTGGGAATGGCGGCGATGCCAAGGACGCGGGATCAGCGACATCTCGCGTGTATGGTGTAAGAATTCAATATCTGAAATAACGATGGAGAGAAACATATTTTCCACCGCGGAGGCGCAAAGACGCAGAGGGATGCAGGGGTTTGTCCTCCTTATTTTCTCCGCGCCTCTGCGCCTCTGCGGTAAAAAAAATACACTTCATCTGCCATCACTGCTCCTATTGGCTATTACTTTCAATTCGCTCATTTGTGTTTCCCAAGGCATTACCAATCAAACTACGATGTACGTTGCTGATGGAGTGGAAGTCCATCTCGATGGTTTTCTCAACAACTCAGGATTCATTCAAAACCAGGGAAATATTCTGCTAAGCGGGCAATGGCTGAACTCGAACGTATACCAGGGACTGGGCACGATCACGCTTGAAGGAGCAACACTCCAGCAATTCGATAACAACGGGAGCGCTGTATACAACCTGGTCGTATCAGGCGGAGGCTCTAAAAAAATCACTGGGACCATCACGGTATCAAAGAGCCTGTCTTTAAAGGAAGGGATTGTCATGGTATCATCGAATGATAAATTTATTCTCGAAGACGGTTTAATACTCATGGGAGGTTCTGTTGATAGTTATATTGACGGCGCATTAGATCACGTTGGATCGGGTTATAAGTTCTTCCCGATCGGAAAAAATGGCGGTTATTACCCCGCAGAGTTGTTGGAGATCACGGGAGCGAACGTTACGACAGCAATGGAAGTTTTTGATAACTCGAGTAAGCTCACGCTTCCCTCAAACTATAAATTATTCTCTAATGTTTATTGGCAGAGAACGCCAAGAGCCGGTACTTTTTTGAACTCTCCATTGTCGTTGGGATACTCGATCCCGGATGGATATACAGATAGTCATAAGCTGGATATTTTACAGGCAGACAACAATACATCGACGTTCTCACCCCTCGGCGAAATTAGCGTGGATTATCAAAACGGTATCGACAAGATCAGTACAAGTAATGAAACAACGGCATCAGTGTACGTCATAGGAGAATCGACGACTACTAACATTCCGGGAGAAGGAATATTTTATTTATCAACTTCCCTGTCGCCGTCAGCAAATGATCCCCAGAACAGAACGGTCAAAGTGTTTGGGGGAGAACTTCAGGATGATAATTTTCATTTCATAGTGTATAATCGGTGGGGACTGAAAGTTTTTGAATCCTTATCGTTGAAAGAGATGTCGGAAAAAGGTTGGGACGGATCTCAGGACAAAGGTCATGAGTCTTTGCCTTCAGGTTCGTATCCCTTTATACTTAAGGCGACAGATATATCCGGGCAACCCGTTGAGAAAAAAGGAGCGATCAATATCATCAGATGAAATTCCTCCTTATCATATCGGCCCTTTTGCTCTTGAGTGCTTTCAGGATGACCCACGCGCAATCTCCTGTTTTCTCCCAATATTATTCTTCCACACTGTATCTTAACCCCGCGCTTTCAGGTCTTGAAAAAGATATTTATATGGGTATGAATTACAGAACTCAATGGTCGAGCATTGGTCTGCCCTTCAATACTTTTCAATTCAGTTTTATAAAACCCATCTTAAAACCAGGAACACGGGTGAAACACTTGGGAGGATTAGGCGCCACATTTCTCAATGACGTGGCGGGTCCGAATAAAGAATTTAAAACGCAGGGTATCATGTTGTCGGGAGCCTACAACTTTCACCTCACACGCTATGGTAACAACATCGTGTCGGTTGGGTTACAGGCCGGAGCAATGCAACAACGGGTCAACTACAGCACCCTGCAATGGTCATCCCAATATTCACAAGGCACCGGATATGACGGAAGTCTGAACGGCGAATCTGGTTTGAACAGTCAGGTCTTCAATCCCATATTAAATGCGGGCGTAGTGTGGTCTTATACTTCCAAAGGCCGGCTGTCACACAGAAGTATTTCAGTGTTCAATGGTTTGGGAGTATCGAATATTATTCGTCCCCGCAGCTTTACAGGTAAGTCGAATGAGCCATCACTGATGTTGTATAAATTCCACGGAGGCTTCTCGTCATTGTATAATAGAAAGTACGAGATCTCACCCAATTATCTTGTACAATATCAGAACCAGCAGTTCCAGGTCAACATGGGCGCTTACATAAGTTACTATTTCCAACCCCCCAACGTAACAAACTCAATGAGCACTAAAGTAATGTTTGGCGCTTGGTATCGGTTACAGGACTCGTTCATTGTTTCCGCCGGCTTTAGCAATCGCTCATGGAATCTTGGATTCAGTTATGATTCAAATGTTTCGTCTTTGGGCAGGAGCTTTGGATATGCAAATGCCTATGAACTGTCACTGGCCTACAAAATCGTCGTCAACAAGGGCTTTAAACGATTTTCTTCTCCACTCATTTAACAGTTCGGTCGCTTCGAGGAATTGGTGATCCGGGCACGGTTGTGGATACTATATTTGCAAATGCGTTTCCTTCTTTTATGTTTATTGATCTTTGGAATGGTACTTGGCGGCAAGGCGCAAGACGATCGTGCGGTCCGGTCTCTTAAGGCTGAAGCCGACAGATATTACGCAGACGAGCAATACAATCTTGCCATTCAGGACTACCGCGAACTTGCAGATCAGAACATTAAAGATGCCGGGGTTGGCTTTAAGTTGGCGGAATGTTATCGAAAGACTTTTAACTACGCTGAAGCTGAAACTTATTACCTGAAGGTCTATTATCTATCCCCGAAGGAGTATCCTTTATCATTATACTATTTCGCGCTCATGCTAAAGTTCAACGGAAACTTTGACGAGGCCATTCAATACTTCAGTGAGTTTATTAGTCTTCATCAGGCAAAAAGGGATGTTAAGGATTATGTTGAACAGGCGATCATCGATCGGTCGGGATGTGAAGCGGCTAAGGATGATATGAATTCAGATAATAGAATTTATCCAAGATTTTATCCCAAGTTGAATACAACGTTTAATGATTTCGCACCGGCTGTTCGCGACAGTATAAATCTTGTGATCAGCAGTGGCAGGGTACTTTCCAACAGACAATCGATCGATGAAAGATTTGGTGAAGCATTTACGGATAACTTCTATTTCGAAAAACAAGGTAACAACTGGGTTGATAAGACCAAACAACTCTTCAGCATCACCAATACAAAGTATAACGACGGCAGTGGAAGTTTCAATAAAAGAGGTGATAAATACTACTACACAGTGTGTGGCGAGGAAGGTCCACAATGCAGAATATTCTTTACAGAATTCAAGAATAAGAAGTGGACGACACCAGTAGCATTAAATACAAATATCAACCTGCAAGAATTTGAAGCACGTCAGCCTGCGATATCGCATGGTGGAGACTCGCTTGTATTCGCCAGCAACCGGCCCGGTGGCTCAGGTGGTTTTGATCTTTGGATAAGTGTTAATGCAGGCGGTGAAAACTGGGGACCTCCCATGAACATGGGTGCAAGCATTAACACGAAGCTGAATGAGCTGGCACCTGCATTCACTTCGTTTCCCAATATTCTTTTTTTTGCATCCGATGGACATGAAGGATTTGGTGGACTGGATTTATATATGTCTAAAAGAATGTCGACAGGTGAAATCAATCTCTACAACCTTGGATCACCTTTCAACTCCAATCGTGATGATTGTTTTCTAAGTTTCAGCGAGCGCGAATTATATTGGAGCAGCAACCGAAACGAAGGCTTGGGTGGCTTTGATATTCTTGCAGTCAAAATCCCCTCGGTCCCTGCTTTTATTTCAAGAATGAGTTTGAAGAAGGGGAATGCGCGTCGTGACATCCGGCTTCAGCAGAAAACAGAAGAAACGCAGAAGACCGATATACAAGCATCCCGACTGGAGGAGCGAATCGATTACGATCGCCTTACCTATGAGAAACAGAAGATCGTTGATAAGATCATTGAGGATCGAACAGCAAATAAAGTGGTCACGGCCGCACAATACAATGTAACTGCTCCTGAATTCGCCACGTTAAGCAGGATTGCTGAGCAAAAAATCAAATCAGATCAGAATAAAAAGAGTTATTTGTCGAGGATTGTTTCGCCTGCCGGTGGCAACGAAGAAATTCTAGTAACGGGTATACTGAAAGACTCGCTGTCGGGTAATGCTTTGGTATCACATAATGTTTTACTCACGGATAAGAACGGAGAAGTCATTAAAATTACGAGCACCAATAGCGAGGGTAAATTCCGTTTTTCGGGTATTACTCAAGGTGAGTTCTTTATTCGGCTTGAAAGAAATATTGACTTGGGAGACGTCTCTCCGATGATCAGCAATCTCTCCGTAACAAAGCAGCAGGAACAAGTGACCGTACAAGTCGAGAACATATACTTCGATTTTGATCATTACCGTTTGCGTCCTGAATCTCAAAAAGTGTTGGATGAATTAGCTGCCTACCTCAAAGCCAACACCGGTGCGCAGATTGAAATTTTTGCCTTCGCCGATGATCGTGGTACGAATGAATACAATTTGAAGCTGACGCAAAAGCGTGGACAGTCAGTTGTAGATTATCTAAGAAAGAAAGGTGTCGATCAAACTGGATTGGCCATCACCGCCAAAGGCAAACAGGCACCCCGTGAAGTCGATGTTGAACTGCAACGACAGTATGATAGGAGAGTCGAGTTCTATTTGAATGGAACTTCCGGGTCTTATAAGGAGTTTGCGAAAACTTATATTCTGAAGAAGCAGGTTGACTGGGCTACGTTATCAAAGTTGACAGGCATTTCAGTAAATGATTTGAAAAATCT
>JBDSKX010000043.1:0-12408 GCA_039916665.1 Chryseolinea sp.
CGAACTATCCCGCGAACTATGGTACAAACCAGCTTTCAAGTTTGTGGTTGGAGAACGCCGGATTCTTGCGCATGGACAATTGGCAGCTTGGGTATAACATTCCTACAGCTGGAACGATCATCTCTAACGCAAGGATTTACCTGGCAGGAAACAACCTATTTGTTTTGACTAAGTATAAGGGTATTGATCCAGAACTGGAAGTCCGGGGTGATCTTCAGACCAATGCTGATGGCAGTACATCTCAGACACCTAATTCAGTGGGGACGGACTTCAATAATATTTACCCCAAGACCAGGACGTTTCAACTTGGTGTTAACTTAACATTCTAAGAAACATGCATACTTTTAATAAGCATTTTATGAAAAATCAACGGAAGAATCTTTTGATGTGTGGGCTTTTGGGTGGCTTGATTTTTACGCAAGCATGTACAAATCTCGATGAGACTGTTTATAATCAGATTCCTCAGTCTGCTTATGGAGTGAACGCTGATCAGCTGGCAACATTGATTGGGCCACTTTATGGAGGGTTGGGTGATTATTACGGAAACTTTGCAGGATTGAATGCCACTTCGGATGAACAAGTTGTTCCTACCCGTGGCGGTGACTGGAAGGATGGGGATCAGTGGAAGCGTTTCGAAACGCATGCGTGGTCTGCTACTTTGGATGATGGTACGTTTAATGGCATTTGGAACTGGGCGTATACGAATGTCGCAAAAATAAATCAGCAGCTTGCAAACCCGTCAATCACGGATGCACAGACCATTGCGGAGCTCAAGACGATACGCGCATTCTACCATTACATTGTTCTGGACAACTTTGGTAATGGAATTATCGCAGATGGCAATGCGCCTTCAGGAAGTGAAGCAAGCGCGCTTCCAGTTCAAGTAACAAGAAAGCAATTGTATGACTATGTTGTTGCCGAACTTGAGGCTGCAATACCGACTCTTTCTGCGGTTGCCGGGGGTTCGAATTACGGACGCATGACGAAGTATGCTGCCGAAATGATCCTGGCAAAGACATTTCTTAACGCCGAAGTGTACACGGGAACGGCCCAATGGCAAAAGGCGCAGGATCTCACTACGGACATTATCAACTCTGGTAAATTCGCAATGGCTGCAGATTTCTTCTCAAACTTTACAATTAACAATGAAGGATCTCCAGAAATTATTCTGGCAACGCCGATGGATAAAACTAAGAGGACAGGTTTCAATACCCAATTCTCAACTTTGCACTATAAGCATCAATTGACCTATGACTTAGGCGCCGCACCATGGAATGGGTATTGTACCGCTGTTGAGTTTTACAATTCTTTTGCCGACGACGATACGCGTAAAAAGATGTGGATTGTTGGTCAGCAATATGACATCGCTGGTGTTCCTTTGAAGGATGATGATCTTGATATGATAATCGACCCTGTAATTCCTGCGTTCGAAATGGCGGCAGGTGCTGCTGGTCGTTTGAAGGGCGCCAGAAGTCAGAAATATCAAATCCAGCTTCACAATAAGACAGCAGGTAACTCTCAGGACAACGACTTTGTAGTCTACCGTCTTGCTGACGTGTACCTCATGCGTGGCGAAACTAAATTCCGTCTCGGTGATAAAGCGGGTGCAGCCGAAGACTTCAACGTGATCAGAAGCCTTCGTAACGTGCCCGATTTTGATGCGTCGTTGACGGCAGCTGACATGCTTGCTGAACGCGGACGCGAACTTGCCTGGGAATTCCACAGAAGACAAGATCTGATACGTTTTGGAGTATGGGGGAACGCATGGACATTTAAACCTGCCAGCGATGCAAACCATCAATTGTATCCGATTCCTCAAAGCCAGATTTCACTGAATCCGAATCTGAAGCAGAACTCCGGCTACTAAAAAATAACACATTAACCTAAAGTGAAGAAGCCAAGCCTGCTTGGCTTCTTTCTTTTTTTATGATTGATTACTTTTGACAAATTGTATCAAGGTGAAGACGAGCAAGGGTGCACTACGTAGTACCGTACTTTTTATACTGATTGGGTTGCTTTCGTGGCGTTGCGGCGGAGAGAAAAAAGAGACTTTGTTTATTCAGCTCGATTCCACTGACACCAATATCAACTTTGTTAACAAAGTCCCAAACATCAAAGGCAAATTGTCTATAGTAGACTATCTCTACTACTATAATGGTGGCGGTGTGGCGGCCGGCGATGTCAATAACGACGGACTAGCCGATCTTTTCTTTGTATCCAACCTCAATAAGAACAAGCTATACCTCAACAAAGGCAATCTCAAGTTCGAAGATGTTTCAGAGAAATCAGGTGTTGGTGGATTTTCTGAATGGAAGACCGGTGTCACCATGGCCGATGTGAATGGTGATGGCTGGCTCGACATCTACGTATGCGCTGTGGTCGATTATATGGGGCTTGAGGGATCAAATGAATTATTTATCAACAATGGTGATGGTACGTTCACTGAAAAATCCTCTGAATACGGATTGGACTTTACAGGCTTCTCAACTCAAGCAACTTTCTTTGATTATGATCATGATGGTGATCTCGATATGTACTTACTCAACCACGCCGTTCACACTTCAAGATCTTACGACAAAGTAATTGCCAGAACACTTCCGGATAAAGCCGCTGGAGATTATCTCTTCCGGAATGACGATGGAAAATTTAAGGACGTCAGTGCAGAGGCTAGCATTTATCAGGCGGCGATGGGTTATGGATTGGGCATCGCGATTGGCGACATCAATAACGATGGATGGGAAGACATCTATGTAACGAACGATTTCCATGAAGATGATTATTGTTACATCAATAATCACGATGGTACATTTAGTGAAAAAGGTAAACAACTCTTTAAGCATTTCAGCCGGTTCTCGATGGGGTGCGACATTGCCGATGTCAACAATGACGGGTTCGAAGATGTGATGACACTCGATATGTATCCACCAGAAGAATATATAGAGAAAACCTCTCAGGGTGACGATGCGTGGGATCTTTACTTATACAAACTGTCATTCGGATATCATCATCAATTCATCCGCAATTGCTTGCAAATCAGTAATGGAGGTAAGAATTTTTCAGACTGGTCGATGCTTTCAGGCGTAGCTGCTACAGATTGGAGTTGGTCAGTACTGATGAATGATTTCAACAATGATGGGATCAAGGATATATTTGTCAGTAACGGTATAGCGCGTCGTCCGACTGACCTTGACTATCTCAAATTTTCTCATGAGGACTCTATGTTATACGCGCCTCAACTTAGTACGCGGCAGCTTGAACGCGCTATTGCAAGAATGCCGGAAGGAAAAATTCATAATTACATATTTGAAGGTGATTCGGCCGTTGTATTTAAAGACAGGTCATCCGATTGGGGATTTGAAAAAGCCACATTGTCGAATGGTGCTGCTTATGCTGACCTTGACAACGATGGTGATCTTGATATCATCACTAATAATCTCAATGAGCCGTCTGTAATCTATCAAAACAGAGCCAGTGAACTGAGCGGCAACAACTCAATATCCGTCAATTTAAAAGGTGCGGGTAAAAACACTTCCGGGATAGGCGCAAAGGTTTTTGTTAAAACCAAGTCCGGATTCCAAATGCAGCAACTTGCACCCACGCGGGGATTTCTCTCTTCAGTCGACAATAAATTGATTTTTGGCGTTGGTAAAAATCAATCTGCAGATAGCGTCATCGTTGTGTGGAATGATGGGTCGAATCAAACTATAACAGATGCAAAGGCGGGCGACAAACTTGTGTTTGATCAAAAGGATGCATCAGAAAGTTTACTTCATCTAAGTCTGTATAAATCGACTAAACCGTATTTCGAAGATGTGACCAAGCAAGTCAAGGTCGATTATAAACACAACGAGAATAAATACCTTGACTTTTATCGTGAAGGCTTAATGCCTTTCCTTGTTTCCACTGAAGGACCAAAGATTGCCGTTGGTGACGTCAACGGCGATGGTCTTGATGACTTTTATATCGGTGGTGCAAAACATCAGGATGGATCACTCTTCATACAGAAGGGCGATCAGTTTATCATCTCGCAGCAAGAAACATTCAGCGACGATAGTGTATTTGAAGATGTTGATGCGGCGTTTTTTGATGCTGACAATGATCAGGATCTCGACCTCTATGTTGTGTCAGGAGGTAACGAATTTTTCGGACAAATGCCACAGCAGTTGGATCGTCTGTATATGAACGATGGCAAAGGTAGTTTCACAAGAAATGTCACGGCTTTACCTCCAATGCTGGAAAATAAAAGTTGTGTCAGGCCATTTGATTTTGATCACGATGGCGATATGGACCTCTTTGTTGGTGGCCGTGTCAGTTCGTACCACTATGGTCGAATGCCGCAGTCTTTCCTGTTACAGAATGATGGCAAAGGTAACTTTAAGGATGTAACCGAATCGATGGCGCCAGATCTTCAACACGTTGGTATGGTGACAGACGCATTGTGGGTTGATCTTCTTAAGAACGGAAAGCCAACGCTAGTGGTGGTGGGGGACTGGATGAAAGTTAGTTTGTTTGAAAATAAGGGTGAGTCATTTAAGCTTGTTGATAATATTATCGATGAAGCGTCATCCATAAAAAATATTGTTGGTTTCTGGCAATGTTTGGCCGCAGCAGATTTTGACAATGATGGTGATCTTGACCTGGCTGCGGGCAATCTGGGGCTTAACTCGAAGTTGATCAAGCGCGGAGATGAATCAGCGATGAAAATGTATATTGCTGATCTTGATGGCAACGGCCAGGCTGAGCAGATTGTGACTTACACCCGGCCGGATGGAAAATATTATCCGATTTATTCAAAAGATGAACTGGGCAAACAAATTCCAGGCATCATCAACAAGAAGTATACATCCTATAAACAATATGCTGCAAAATCTATTGAAGAGATATTTGACCAGGGGCGACTTGACTCAGCGAAAGTGCTCGAGGTGAATCAATTTGCATCGGTTTATATGGAGAATGTCGGGGGTAATAAATTCAGGATTTCGAAGCTTCCGGTCAAGGTGCAATTATCTAAGGCTTTCACGTTATTCGCCGGTGATTTTAATAACGACGGTCAGATGGATCTCATAGAAGGCGGCAATTATGCCGGTGGTAATACGTATCAAAATGATTACGATGCAAGTTATGGTATTATAATGGAGGGAAATGGCAAAGGGGTGTTCACATCCAAAGACAATAATGAGACTGGTCTCACCCTTGAAGGGGAAATTCGGGACATAAAAACCATTAGGCTCGGCGGACAACTATTGTATCTCGTCGCACGAAATAATGGCCCCTTGCAAATCTTTAAAGCGGTCCGGAGATGATCTACGGCCATCTAAAATCTCTGTACAGAAATACGTTCGGCGTTATTTTCACACTGCCCGTTGCGTGGTTACTCATTTCGTGCGAGAAGCCAACAGAGGTAAGGAAGGCCACATTGTTTGAGTCCGTGTCAAAGGAAGTTAGTCATATCGATTTCATTAACAAAGTTGAAGGCGATAGTGAGTTGAACATCTTCAGTTATCGAAATTTCTACAACGGCGGCGGTGTCGCCATTGGTGATGTGAACAATGATGGTTTAACCGACATTTTTCTGATCTCCAATATGGGTGAAAACAAACTTTTTCTGAATAAGGGGAATTTTGCTTTCGAAGATATTTCGACAACGGCTGGTGTAGGGGGAAAGAAGGCCTGGAGCACGGGTGCGACTTTCGCGGACGTCAACGGCGATGGACTTCTTGATATTTATGTCTGCAATGCGGGCAACCGACAAAGTGATGATCGATCCAACGAACTATTCATCAACAATGGCAACCTGACGTTTACCGAGAAGGCAATATCATTTGGCCTGGATGACAAAGGATTCTCCACCCATGCCGCCTTTTTCGACTTTGATCGTGACGGTGATCTCGACATGTATCTTCTGAACAACAGCTTTATACCGGTTGGTAAACTGGCTTACCAGAATCTACGTCACCAACGAGATTCATTGGGCGGTCATAAACTTTTTAGAAATGATGGAGCGCACTTCACCGACGTGAGTGAGAAGGCAGGCATATTCGGGAGCGTAATCAGCTTTGGACTCGGAATTACGATCGGGGATTTCAATGATGACAACTGGCTCGATATCTATATCTCCAATGATTTTTACGAACGTGATTATCTCTACATAAACAATCACGACGGCACCTTTAAAGAAGATATTAAGAATCAGATGCAGCACTTAAGCCTTTCATCAATGGGTGCTGATGCGGCCGATATTAATAATGATGGTAACCTCGACATTTTCGTCACCGATATGTTGCCAGGTAATGATGCCCGTATGAAAATGGTCTCCACTTTCGAGGGGTACGATCTGTACAAGCTCAAGAAGTCAAGAGACTATCACAATCAAATCATGCAGAATACGCTGCAGCTCAACAACGGCGATAATACATTTAGTGAGGTTGCACGATTTTCCGGAGTGCACGCCACAGACTGGAGTTGGGGCGCATTGCTGTTTGATATGGACAACGACGGCCTTAAAGACATCTTTGTTGCCAATGGAATTTTCAAAGACGTGACGGACCAGGACTTTGTCAATTTTCTGGTTGACGAAAACAACCTGCGTGAATTTGCATACGGCAAGAAGTTTGACTTCATGGAATTTCAAAACAAAATTGCTTCACGTCCTGTATCAAACTATGCATTTCGAAACGAGGGGAATATGAAGTTCGTAAACATGGCTTCCGTCTGGGGACTTGGAGATCCGAGTTTCTCAAATGGGTCTGCATATGGCGACATAGACAATGACGGCGATCTTGATCTTGTAGTGAATAACGTAAACCAACCCGTAGGTATATTTCGCAACACATCAGCGGATAGCCTTAAGAGTCATTTCTTAAGTGTAAAACTAAAAGGCTATGCAAAAAATCAACATGGAATCGGGACGAAAGTTTATATCTCTTATGGGGGTAAGCAACAGTTTTTACAGGAGATGCCAAATCGTGGCTTCGAATCTTCCGTGGATCACAAACTCCTGTTTGGATTGGGATCTAAGGCATTGACAATTGATTCTCTTACCGTTATTTGGCCCGACGATAAAATGCAGATATTGACAGACGTGAAGAGTGATCAGCATCTTACGCTGGATCATCAGCAAGCTTCTCAAACGTGGAAGCAGGTGATCAGTAAAGCCAGTGCCCCCTTCCAAGATATTACCGCTAAAACGGGAATAGATTATAAGCATGTTGAAAATGACTATGTCGATTACTACAAGACACCGCTGCTAAAGCAAATGTATTCAACGCAAGGTCCCGCTCTTGCTACCGGAGATGTTAACAATGATGGACTGGATGACGTTGTCTTTGGCGGCGCAAAGGGTCAGTCACCCAAACTTTATTTGCAGGACAAGGCCGGCAAATTTACGGATCATACACCACCAGCATTCGCTGCCGATACATTAGCCGATAATGTCGATGCCTTGCTGTTCGACGCCGATAATGACAAGGATCTTGATCTTTACCTTGTGACCGGTAGCAGCGAGTTTGAATTTAATGATCCTGCACTTGCGGATAAATTTTTCAGAAACAACGGTAAGGGCAGCTTTACACTTGAAGATATATTGCCAAACATCGAGGGCAGTGGGTCTTGCGTAGTCGCGGGTGACTTTGATCAGGACGGAGATCTTGATCTATTCGTTGGCGGCAGGATCAAGCCCGATCAGTTGGGAATGAACCCGCCGAGTTATCTGTATGTCAATGACGGCAATAGTTTCAAGAATTACACGAAAAGATTTTTTGCCAATAGCGAATTTGGAATGGTTACAGGTGCCGCCTGGGCGGATCTCGATGGCGATAATTATCCAGAGCTTCTTTTGGTTGGAGAATGGATGCCTATCACCATTTTCAAGAATGAAAAAGGAAAGGGATTTAAAAAAATTGAATCGAAGAACCTGAAGTACTCAGAAGGTTGGTGGAATTCTATAGAAGCAAGTGATTTAAATGGAGATGGTAAGATGGATTTTGTATTGGGAAATCTTGGTCAGAATTCCAGACTGAGAGCTGACAGTTTGCATCCAGTCGAGCTTTATGTCAATGACTTTGATAATAACGGCGCAATAGAGCAGATACTGACTGTCTATTCTGATGACAATAAGGATTATCCAATGGTACTGAAACACGATCTTGAAAAGCAACTTCCTTTCATTAAGAAGAGATTTATAAAGTATGCCGACTTTGCGGGTAAGCGCATTACCGATATTTTTAAACCTGAAGAGTTGAAGGATGCCGAAATAAAAAAAGCATTCAACGGCAACACTTCGTTGCTCATCAACAAGGGATCATATCAATTCGAACTTGTGTCTCTTCCACCATCGGCACAATATTCACCCGTGATGTCGACCCAAACGCTGGACTATAACGGTGATGGAATCATGGATATCATTTTGACCGGCAATTTTCTCGATGTTCTTCCGGAGATTGGACAGTATGACGCAAGCTATGGTTTGGTCTTGCAGGGAAAAGGCGATTTCAAGTATGAACCAATCACAGCAAAGGAATCAGGGTTTTTCGTCACAGGTCAGGTTCGCAAAATCCGACTGATAAAGAATTCTAAAGGTGAAATGCAATTGATTCTTGGCCGGAATAACGACAAAGCCGTAGTCTTTGGGGTCAGTCACGTTGCGCATCCATAGCCGAAAAGGGCCACGATTGCCTTTCATGCGACATACACTTGAGATTAGCCGATGCAAAGCGCTTGTTATTCAGCCGGAATGGATAATTTTGTGATCAACGTAATTACGACGTGATGAAGGATTATTGCAAAGCGATCTTATTTATTTGCCTGTTATTGGGATCATGCTCTACCGACCATGGTGATTGGAAAACTAAGGCGAAGGACCCGGAGTTTTTGCATCGATCTGTCAAGCTGATCACTGACATTATTGTGCACGATATTTTCTCACCACCGGTTGCCTCCCGCATATATGTGTACAGTAGTGTGGCAGGTTATGAAGCTGCAATCCAGCAGGATTCCAGATTTGTGACGCTTGCCGGGCAACTCAAAGGACTCGAGGCATTACCTCAGCCAGAACCCAATCAGGAATATTGTTACAATCTTGCTGCTGTCGAGGCGATGTTGAAAGTAGGACGTGGCCTGATTTTTTCAGAAGACAAACTCGATACATTCTACAAGAAGGTTATGCAGGAGTTCAAAGACACTGGCATTCCGGACGACGTGTTCGAGCGTTCGATTTCTTACGGCACGCAGGTTGCAGAACATATCATGGCCTGGTCTTCAAAGGATAATTACAAGCAAAGCAGATCATTTCCGAAATATTCAATTATCGATGATCCTTCAACATGGAAACCAACGCCACCGGCGTATATGGATGCCGTTGAGCCACACTGGAATAAAATACGTCCGTTTGCCATCGACTCTGCCTCACAGTTTACACCATTACCTCCGACAAAATTTTCCATTGACAAAGACAGTCGTTTTTATGCAGAGGCAAAGGAGATCAGGGACATGGGCGTTAGTCTGTCTGAAGAACAGCGCGCGATAGCATCATTCTGGGACTGCAATCCTTTCGTGATGAATGTAAAAGGTCACGTGATGTTCGCCACAAAAAAGATATCTCCAGGAGGACATTGGATGAATATCACACATGTCGCCTGCGTCGTCAAGAATGCCGACATGGCTCAATCTGCGGAAGCATACGCGCGTGTTTCAATATCTCTCGTTGATGGTTTTATCTCCTGCTGGGACGAAAAGTACCGAAGCAAACTGATCAGGCCCGAAACGTACATTAATCAATACATGGACGAGAATTGGGTGCCATTGCTTCAAACTCCGCCATTTCCGGAATACTCCAGCGGCCATAGCGTTGTCTCGGGTGCTGCATCCGTGGCATTGACAAAGATTTTTGGGGAGACTATCTACAAGGATTCAACAGAGGTTGAATACGGTCTTACCGCTCGTTCATTTAACTCGTTCAAAGAGGCAGCTAAGGAAGCTGCAGTCAGCAGGATGTACGGTGGCATACATTATCGTCAGGCTTGCGATGAAGGTTTAAAGCAGGGCACCGCTATTGGAGAATATATCGTTTCCAAAATCAATACGAGGACACCTGGAAAGTGATCAAAACCAATCAGGCTTTTCCAATTTGCTATTGGGAAGCGACGTGCATTGGTAGCATTCATTGGGATAACTCTGGTAGTAAACTCCTTTAGCCGGATCGTTGCAATAGAAGGCGATCGTGAACGGGATATCTCCTTTGAGGACATATATTCGTGCGAAAGATGTGTTCGTCGCTTCGAAGTAGCCATAAACCTTTTCAGACTCATCTTTCGCATTGTGAATGTTACCTACAATAGGAGCGGGAGGCGTGTCAAAAATTGACCCCGATCTGTTGACGAGTGAATTAACATGATCCCAATACGAGTAAGCCTGCCGCGAAATCGAGGACATATTTACTATGAAATAATGTCTTGCCAAAAACGATTGATCGATTGATCGGACAGCAACAAGTTTATTTTCTATGTGGTCGATGTTTAAATTTTCAGTCGAGAATAGAGTGATTTTTTGTGGATCGGCGTATCCTGTTACGTAACATGGAAGCGGAATTCCGCCTAAAAAAGGATTAGGTATTGGGGTCTGCTCAAACATATAGACCTCGTCTACATCCCATTTGAAAAATTGCGGCCCTTCAGAACTAGGTAGTTGGCTATCGGTGAAAACATTTGCTACATCATTTGTGATTTCGACATCATTTTCAATCTTTTTTTTGCGCTCGAATTCAACATGCGGTTCAGTGGTACCGGTTGTGAGGGGAACGGCTTCATTATCTGAAAAATAATTCCTTCCATCGCTCAGACTAATGTCCAGATGATAAGTTTCTCCAGGAAGAATTGAAACGACACTATCCGCAAGCGTGTATTCGCCGGGTTGCGTTTCTGAATAAGACCAATGACCTCCATTGGAACTCAGCAGTGAAACGGCAGCGCCAGATACAGGTGTTGGCTTGCGTCCGTCAGCAGAAGTGTAGCCCAGATTTAAGATGTACGGTCCTGGCTTTGTACTCACCTTTCCATTCACGACGAGTATTCCACCTTCCGGAGTACTCTTCAACGAAATCGGATCCTTACAGTTATTTAACACCGTGATACCGATCACCAGTATAATTGTTCTTAACCATTTATGATGTAAAGAAGCAGTCACCGTTTAAAAAGTAATATTGTAAGTAATCGATGGGAGCGCAGACCCCAATAGTGAAAGCTTGTAGCTTTCAGGCAAAGGTGTTGATCCCAATCGTTGATAATAAACAGAGTAAGCATTTTTTCTACCCAGCAAATTGTAGATAGAGAGTGTCAAGTCATCTTTAACTTTCTTAAAGATATCTCCAATCGTAAGCGAGATATCAAATCTCAGGTAATCGGGAATTCGATATTGGTTTCTACCCGAAAAAACAGGAACAACCGTGCCGTTAGAATTATAATTCGATGTGATGGCGCTAACGGGTCGTCCCGTAGCATAGATGATGTTGAATCCGAAAGAACCGTTGTTGCCAACTTTTCTGTTCGTCACGATCGAAACAGCATTGGGTTTATCATAATTCGAGGGATACCATGCGCCGCCGTTAATGTTTTTCTGCATCGAGCTTTCGGCCACTTTCACAAACGACCGCGAATATGTGTACGCGATCCATCCTGTCCAGTTGCCCCGCGTCTTTCTCAAAAACAATTCAACGCCATACGACTTTCCAATTCCTTCAACCAATTCTGTTTCAAGGTGATCATTTCTTAGAAGCTGCGCGAAGTCTTTGTATTCAACAAGATTCTTGGTCTTTTTGTAAAAGCCTTCAAGGTACGTCTCAAAAATATTCTCCTTAAAGTTTCGATAATATCCTAAGGAGAAATTGTCACCCGTCTGCGGCAGAATATAAGGTGTGGCTACTTGCCACAAATCTACCGGCGTGGGCGCCGTTGTATTTGATATCAAACTAATGTATTGACGCAGGCGGTTGTACCCCATCTTAATTGAAGACGTCGGTGTTATACTGAATCGCGCAGAAACTCTGGGTTCAAGTCCGCCGAAAGTTTTAATTACTTTATTACTTCCGTAATAGGTGGTATCTGTAATTGTTAAAGCCGTCCTGGCGGTGTCCCTTTGATAAGAAAACACCTTGGCTTTGCCCAGGTTTTGATAGCATGTGCCTCGAAGCCCAAACGACAGAGAGATCTTCTCACTCAGATCGTACTCATCATTTATAAAAAGACTCATCTCGCGGCCAGTACTGCGGCTGTATTCGGCTGCTACGACAGTGGAGTTTTCCCCGTAAGGCGTTGACTTTTCTGGTTGCATGGCGTACTGATTGACTTCTAGGCCGAAATTGAGTTCGTGATCATCAATTGGAGACAAGGACAATGTTTCTTTAAGTTGGATATACCT
>JBDSKX010000044.1:0-5126 GCA_039916665.1 Chryseolinea sp.
TATAGTCAGTGCCCCAGGCGATGTACATCCCGAACGGATTATCGAGCATGATGGCCACTGCCGTTCGCAAACTTTGCGGCCATTCTTTCGGATGCCCTAAGGGAGTCTTTGACCAATCCTTTGCCCTGATCAATTTACCCATTTCACTTCCATTGGCCAGAAAGTAAAAACTATCGTATGTCTCTGAAAAATTCTCCATACGATACGCTAAGTAAACAATGGCTTTAAATGATTAGCCAGTTCATCAAAGCTATCAGGTTTGGTTATAAAATCGTGGGCACCTAAATCTTTCGTTGTAAGAATGGTATTTGCATCTGAAGATGTGGTGAAGATAATGACAGGAATATGTTTTAAGCCGACATTCTTTTTAATAAGTTCCAGAAATTGTTGACCATTCATGACGGGAATGTTCAAGTCAAGAAATATGACGTCAGGAGCTACTTCCATTTTAGCTAACGCCTTAAGGGCCTCGGATGCATCAAAGAAAAAAGTATAGATTATTGAATGAGATATTTGCTTTACCGCAGTACTGAATATTTCTTGATCATCTTCGTCATCATCAATGAGAATGATATTTCTGTATGGCATAGGTTAGGTTAGCTTATCTATTTCAAATCATTGTTGTCCGACTAAAGAATTTTAAAAGGAGTGGTTTTAAAGCCACTCCTTTTTAGTTATGTTGAGTTACCACACAAAACGTAACTATGGATAAAAGTAAAAAATTTGTCGGACAGCCGATTCTATCGCAAATACTTTCTTGTATTTCTGGTCAGATCATATCGCAGTCATCTAAGCAACACAACAGTAACCGATATTATAAGCGGATTCCCGTTCGGGTGCATCTGGTCAGCTTGCTTTATGGTGTTTTTAGTTATTGCAATGGGCTAAGAGAACTCTGTGAAGGCTTGTTGGCCTGCGAAGGAAAGCTTACACACTTAGGATTAGACAAAGCTCCACCGCGCAGTACCTTATCTGATGCCAACAACAAACGTAGCTACCGGGTGTTTGAAACCATCTACTTCAGGCTGCTCAAGCAATACCATGGTTTTATCTCGGACAGCCGATTGAAGGGACTTAGCATTCGCAATTTAAAGATCATCGACAGCACCACTATCCGGTTGTTTAGTGATATCCTTCGTGGTGTTGGCCGCAATCCGTTGGATGGCGCCAGAAAGAAAGGTGGTATTAAAGTCCATGCGCTTATGGACGCTTTTAGTGGGGTAAGCGAATTTCTAAGGATAACAGCAGCTAAAGAACATGATCGTAAATTCCTCTATCACCTCAAGCTTCCCACGAACAGTTTTATCGTATTCGATAAAGCTTATAACCTCTACAGTCAGTTTGATAAATGGACATCTCAAAAGATCTGGTTTGTTACCCGCATGAAGAGCAACGCAGTTTACCATGTAACAAAAGTGATCACCGATAATACCCGAAAGAAAAATGCGAAAGGCGTCTTAAAAGATCAGTACATAACGGTAGGGTATAAGATTGAAAACGAAGAACAACGTGTAAAGCTCAGGCGAATTACCTTTCTGACCGATGATGGCAAGATCTTCATTTTCATCACCAATAATTTTACACTCCCCGCCTCACAAATTGCTTTGATCTATAAGTGTCGCTGGATGATTGAACTACTTTTCAAACAAATCAAACAAAACTTTCCCCTTCGGTACTTTTGGGGCAACAGCGAAAACGCGATCAAAACACAAGTGTATTGCGTTTTGATCGCCCAGTTGTTGATGGTGGTGATCCGTAAAAAAGCAGAAACAAAAAAATCATTCGCCAATATGATAACCGTCATAAGGTTGCACTTAATGAGTTACGTGGCACTTTTTGAATTCATCAAAGACACTTACAAAGCATGGAGAAAAATCAACGATCCTCCCATGTCTCTCACAATAACTTGACCCCTCGACTACCCCAAATTAAGACATGCATACTTGGATTGATTTCTCCTATGCAGTTATTTTAATTTCGTGTATTTTAGTCGGACAACAATGATTTCAAATATGTCTTTTAAAGACTACAAAAAGGACATTAAATAAGAAATTGTTTTAAGAGAAGGATCGTATCCTCAGAAGCGCCTTGCATAGCAGGTTTTTTTTGTTGGAGCTACCTACTCTGTCTGCTGAGCGGCTTCATGTTAACTAGGTAGCACGGGCTTTGCCCATCACATTCACCTCCTTATCAAACACCGCTTTGTCACAGGATGGTCGAATCGCGTTTAATTTAGATTGTCCGATTGCGCGAATGAACGAGAGCTGCTTCCAGAGGGAATATTGTGCTCGCCCGCCCGGTTATAACCGCTTTCGTCTGGCTGTAGGCTACCAACATAACTTCACCACGGTGACTTCGTGCTTTACTCGTGGACCTTGGATGATTAATAAAGCTGAAGTCATCTACAATAGGCAACAGATCCTCTTTTTCTCCCTCGGAATAACAAACAAAAGGGGAGAGACCTGCACCCTATTTACCACCCCACCTTATGTCATCCAGAACGGCTTCACCACTTCACGCTATGTGTGCGTATGGGCATAGAGTTTCCGGTTCCACAACACCCCGTGCGTTTTGAATCACAGACACGAGGGCGGGATTTCTTCGCTATATAACGCGTCATTACTTAATGCTCGGCCAATTTCATTTAGAAATGAAAGTCAATTTCACAAGGGTTCCGATACCTACACTACCAGTTACTTCGATGAGCGCACCAAGTTTATCAGCAGTCTTCTTTACAATATACAATCCCAACCCATTACCCTTTGAGCGTTCGTTGGCTCGATAGAACATTTCGAAAACTCTGGGCAAATGCTCATCGTCAATACCCTGTCCGTTGTCTTCAATTGTTATTACCATATTCCCCAAAACGATTGAAGTGCTTATCTTAATCCATGCACCCTCGATTCTGGAAAAATTCAACGCGTTCTCAATCAGATTCTCCAGTACGACAAGAAGTAGCGCGGGATATGAGTAGAATTCAAATTGGGATATTTCCAGTTTTACTTCGATTGCTTTGTGGACCAGTTCCGATCTGTATTTAATAATTGCCTGCTCGACAATATTAGAAATATTAATATTTCCAAATTCCATTTCCTCCATGGCGATGTCGCTAATAGATTGCAGCTTCTTCAACATCTTGTCCAGATTCCTAGCTGTTTCGTCTACTTTCTCAAAGAGGCTAAGCGAAGCATCATCCCTGACTGTTAATTTTGCAACTTCTGCCAGTCCCATGAACGTTGTGAGTGGACGACGAAAATCATGAGAGGCTCTATAGAAAAAAGTGTCCAATTCTTTATACGCTACTTTTAATTCCGATGTTCTTGAGAGAATTCGTTCCTCGAGAAAATCATTACTTTCAGCCAATTCTTCCGCCTGGGCTTGAATCTCCTCTTTTTGCTCAGCAATCTCACGATTCATTTTTCCCAACGCTACATTGGCAGTTTGCAGACTCCCCGATTGCGTGAGAACCTGTTGATTTTTTTCTGCCAAAGATCGGTTTAAACTTTTGAGATTTTTGTTATAACGACGGTAGGAGATCGCTATAAATAGTAATATCAAGAGGCCCGCCAGGGTGAAATAAATAATTGCACGTTGGTTAAGCAATCGGGCTTGTTTGAGTTCATTGTCCGCGTTGAGGATTTCAATTTTACTCTCATTGCGCTCTACGTCATACAATGTTCTGTAAGAAGCCAGACTTTGCGCGGCTTGTTTTGTGAAAATACTGTCTGAAAGGGAATTGTATTTTTTAGAATAAAAAATTGCTTGCTTCAAATTCCCGGTTTTCTCGTAGAAGGCTTCCAGGTCGTGATAGTTGTCCCGAAAAATATCGTTGGCCTTTATAGGTATTGCGAGTTTCATTGAAGCGTCAAAATAAAATTTAGCGGAATCGTAATTTTCCAACTGTAAAAAAATTCTCCCCATTCGGTTGTAGTCCAAACTTTCACCGTAATGAATGTTTAAGGCCTTGTCGATAGAGATTGACTTTCTGTAGTAGTTCAGAGCCATGCCAGGCTGACTGGCCTTAATATAGAATTCTCCAAGATTGAAGTAGTTGTCAGACAATTCTTTCCTATTTCCTTTCGCTAAGTTAAGTTCAACACTCTTGTGATGATAGAAAAGTGAGGAATCGTAACGGCCAAGATTCCTTTCGATTAAACCCCGCAAATCCCAGATCTCTGCGTCATCGAATAAAATGTTCAATGAATGTATTTGATTCTCGGCTAGAAGGACCTGCTCAAAAGCACTTTTAAAATTAAGGCTTCTGTAAAATGTCCAGGATTGATCCAGGTAAATTTTGCCCAGTAGATATCGATATCCGGTCGACTTAGATATCTTCAGGGCTTCATTAAGATATTCTATCGCAAGTTCGAAGTATCCCTGTTGTTGAAATGCAGCCCCCATTCGCTGCAGCAGTTCGGCAAGACCATACTTATTCTTTGCATTGCGATAATACCTTAGTACTAT
Source organism: Chryseolinea sp. (assembly GCA_039916665.1). Classification (GTDB taxonomy): domain Bacteria; phylum Bacteroidota; class Bacteroidia; order Cytophagales; family Cyclobacteriaceae; genus Chryseolinea. Next base: position 4,465 of record JBDSKX010000044.1, read on the forward strand.
TGCCCACTTCTCGAGCGCGTTCTCAAAATCTCCACGGGTAAAATCAAGCTCACCCATGTTTTGCAGATAATCAGAATAAACGATCTTGTCCAATCGCGAAACTGTACGGGCCATTTCATAATATTGGGTTGCTTTCACAAAATCCTCTTTGGCCGCGTAACACTTACCCAATAGAATCCAAACGTCCGCAATCAGAACCGAATCATTTAGCTTTTCACGCAGGTGCAGCGCATCCAATGTTTTCATCAAAGAACTATCAGACTGATGTGTCTCCAGAAATAGTCGCGCCAAATGAGTTTGAACCACCGCATTATAGTATGTGTCGGAACTGGCGCGGGCCAGTACTTCCGCTTTTCGCAGGAATAGAAAACTGGAGTCAAAATTTCCACGGTCGTGATACACCGTTCCCGTTTGCGTCAAGGCGTAGGTCTGTAAATTTTTATCATCGACTTTAATCGCCAGTCGTCGAGCTTCATCGAAATATTTTAGAGCTTCCGCCAACTCCCCGTTAATCGAATAGTACAACCCACGATATACAGTTGCCCAGCCCAATCCCTTGCGATCGTTGATTCGCTTCGCCAAAGCAACAGCGTCCCGCGTTGTAGAGTCTGCTAGTTGAACATCTACCATAAATTGCTCAAATGACAAATCGTTAAGTAGCG
>JBDSKX010000045.1:0-12256 GCA_039916665.1 Chryseolinea sp.
ACCTCAAACATCACCACGCCTGCAGCCACAGAAACATTCAGTGACTCAATCTTGCCCTGCATCGGAATACGTGCCAGTTCGTCGGCATCGCGAAGCAAGCCATCACTGATACCATCTTCTTCTGATCCCATCACAATTGCAATGGGTCCAGATAAGTTTACAGAATAAAGCGGTGTCTCTGTTTTCTCAGTACATGCAATAATGCGGATACCGTTGTCGCGAAGAAGCTTCATGGTTTTCTTCAGATCTTTTTCTCGACAAATAGGAAGATGATTCAATGCACCCGCAGAAGTTTTCATGGCATCACCAGAAATAGGAGCACTGCCTTTTTCCGGGATAATGATAGCATCAAGTCCGGCACATTCACCAGTTCTGACGATGGCACCAAAATTTCTGACATCAGTAATGCGATCAAGTATCAGGAAGAATGGTTCCCTTCCATCCTGATATGCTTTGAATATGAGATTGTCGACCGAAGCAAATGTTACGGGCGACAAAAGACAAATCACACCCTGGTGATTCCTGGATGAAAGCCGCTTTAATTTCTCAGCGGGTACAAACTGGATTTGAACATTGTTGTTGTGCGCAACGGATATTAATTCCTTGCTGAGGTCATTCGAAAGACCGGTTTGAACCATGACCTTGTCGATATCTTTCCCGGCCAGAATAGCCTCGATGACAGCCCTGGTCCCGTAAATCATGTCCGTCTTTTCCATAAACGCAGTGGACGTAAATGCTCTATTAAAGAACGCTGTCGATGACCTTAGCCAATTGCCTGTCTTTCTCTGTCACGATATTTCCAGCATCGTGTGTCGAAAGCTCAAATGAAACAGTATTGTAATTGTTAGTCCAGGTAGGATGATGGTTCATCTTTTCTGCCAGAATGGCTACCCTGGTCATAAATCCAAAGGCTTCTGTGAAGTCTTTAAACTTAAAAGTCTTTTTGAGTTTGTTACTTTCTGTTACCCATTCCATATGTCTTGTTTTTGCTGACTCTAATATAAGTGTACGCCAAAAATTATACGCTTCAAAGATGAGTTTGATACATCACAATGCCACGATCCCTTCGATCTCAGCGGCTCTCTTGTATACGTCAATGACAGCATCACTCGACTGCATCATCATTTGTATCGTCAAACTAGTGTAATTGCCCTGCTTCGACAATTTCTCCGTTACCGTGTGATTGGTAAACAGGTTTTTTACCAAATCCTCTTTGCCAGTTGGCACAATGAATTTGTAAATGTACAATGCTGGCCATGCGTAGTGTCCATCCAGCTTTTGTCGAAACGAATTGACCCAGTTCTCGTCCATTTTCAAAATAACAGCGCCTCTCCCGATGCGATCAGAAGAGGCGCAACTAATGTTCAACAATGACTAATAGAACTTGTAGCGCTTGTCTACAATGTTCGAGTTTTCTTTGATGGCTTCAGCGATACCCACACTGTTACGGTTGACATTGATCTGCTCGATCTGGGTCTTGTACTGACTATATTCCGTCATGGCAGGGGCGATGGTCTTGTTTTGAAGTTCCAGAACCAAAACGCCGTTTTCACCTGCCACAGGCGCAGAACGTTTTCCATTCTCCAAAGAAAATGCGGTACCTACCGCCTGTGGATCAAATCCAACAGTAGGGAGTGCGTTGCTGTTAAGTTTAAGATCACTGCTGCTGTAAACATTGGCGTCAGTGCCATATACAGTCGCCATTTCTTCTAGAGTTCCTTTGCTGTCAGCTAATTTGCCGATGATCACTTTACCCTTAGCCTCGTTGCGCACCATTGGAGTAATCTCGTCTTTTACTAACTCGACAGGTTTGTATCCTTTGTCGACTTCGCCAGTCATTACAGCAACTACATCCTGATCATCAAGATCAAATACCTGCGAAACTTTTCCCTTTTTGGCATCTCGGAACAGCCATTGAATAAGCTGACGTGCTTCACCCAATGTTCCGATTCTGCGATCACCAGCAAGAATATTTTTAGCTTCCTGGATAGTATATCCAAGTTCTTTTGCTTTCGCATCAAAGTCAGAAATACTGGATAAGTCGGCTGCAAAAGTCTCAGCCTTTCTTGAAGCCTCAATTACAGTTGCGTCGCTGGCCCCTATGGTGCGCTCCACGATTGCTATATTATAAGCTGTGTTGCTTTTTAAATTGGTAATATCAATGATGTGATATCCGAAATCAGTCTCAACAACATTGGGCAGTAAGCCGGTGCGTGTTGCATTAAAAACAGCATCCTGAAAAGGTTTTACCATCTGACCAGTGCTGAACCAACCAAGATCTCCCCCACGGGTTGCCGTTCCATCAGTGCCAAATTCACGGGCCTTCGCTGCGAAATCAGCTCCACCTTTTAACTCTTTTAAAATCTTGTCGGCTTTGTCTTTAGCTTCCTTCTTTGCAGGAGCAGTTGTGTCTGTCCACTTGATCAGGATATGTTTTGCCCGAGCTGAATTCACAGTGTCAGTAGAAATTTTTGAGATCTTGGCGAGTTTGTAAACACCGCCATCGAGATAAGGCCCGAATATTTTTCCTTGTTTAATGCTATCCAATGGAATGAACGCTGGCAGATTGCCTCTGTTATATTTTTCATAAGGCGTCTGTCCATCCGTGTATGAAGAAGCAGTCAGGGAATCGTCGTCCATTGTTTTGAAATCAGCAACAGCTTTATCAAGATCTTTCATTGTCAAAACTGAATCTGCTGAAGAAGCCACAACAGGGAAGCTTACAAATTTCAGATCACGGCTTTGCTCAGTCTTATATTTTTCTTTGTACTTATCATAGTAATTCTTGATCAGATCGTCAGTAACCTTCACGGCTGAATCACTTACTGAATAGTAAGGAACGTAAAGGAATTTTACTTCGGCCACGTCTGTCTGAAGGTGATAGTCACGCTCTGCCTCAGCAGTGGTGACATAACCAGTCTTGATCAAAAGGTTTTCATATTTGATACGTTCGCGGCTTGGCTGCAGATCTTTTTGAAAGAGTTCCCATCTCACTCGGGCCTCGGATTCTGGAGGCTGTGATTTCAATTGTCTGAGGTATGTACCGACACGGGTCGGATCGAACTGACCTGTTTCAGGATTTGTAAATGCTTGTTTAACATTCTCGTCGACGTTCTTACCCTGGATCATATCCAGCACTTCTTCCGTTGTTACCTCCACGCCGACCTTGGCAAATTGTGCCTGGATTGCGTGTCGGGCGATCAGAAGATCCCAGGCCTGCTGACGCAGACTTGGCATTTCTCGCTCGCCGGGCTGACGACCAAATTGAAGAATGTAATTCGATTCACGTTCGCGAATGACTGACTGGAACTCGTCAATAGATATTTCCTTGCCACCAATTTCGCCAACGTTTTTCTGTCCCCAGTTCAAAATGGAAGAATTGCCGCTAAATAGGTCTCCGAGGATGAAAGCTGCAATCGCTACGAATACGAAAACCACTACCCAGGTTCCCATTCTGTCGCGCAGTGTTCCAATCAATGCCATATTCTGATTTTTAAAGAGCCGCAAATTTAACCCGTAATCTGTATAAGAAAAATAGGGCGTAAAAAAAGAGCGCGGCACCTCGTCGCTGGCTGACAGGTGACTTGTATCCACAACGGGCAGGCATACTATTCTCCATGAGTAATGCCAAAAAAGGCCGAGAAGGGCTTTTTTGAGTGGGGAACAAGCAATGAGAGGCTAATCAAGATTGCCATAACTTAATATTCCTCTAAAAATGCTCCAAGAGTCCTCAAACTCTGCTCTAATACTTTTATGGTAAATATTTGAATTCCACACTATCAAGCTCAGAGGGGATGATGGAGCAGAAGAACTCGTGATTTCAATACTGTAAACGGATTCCCATTTCAATAATTGGGAGCCGAGCGCAAGCGGACAAGAATTTACCAAATTTTTGTCTACCCAAGGGTCTGTAAACCGGGGGGTGTTGAGAGTACAAACCTTAAAAGTGGAATTCAAGCAAGGCCGTCGCACATTTTCTGTTTGCTGACGCGCGCAGGCGGATTATGCTAGGCCAACAGGTTAGCGCTGCTGTCAAGGTGCACTGAAACAGTTTCAATCCGATTATTCCCGGCCGCCTGGATGATAAACGTGTACGGAGGCAATTCGATTACCTGGCCGCGGTCGGGGAAATCTTCAGTCAAAGCCAGGATCAGTCCCCCGAGAGTCTCGTACTCGCCAGTCGGGAAATTCAATCCGTAAGTTTCATTCAGGTAATCGATGTCAAGTCGCGCGCTGAGCAACCAGGTTTTGTCATCAACCCTTTCCTCGATCTGCGTATCCTCCTGATCATGCTCATCCTCAATATCGCCAAATATTTCCTCGATGATGTCTTCCATGCTCACAATGCCCGACGTACCCCCGAACTCATCAATGACCACGGCCAGACTTCTCCGCTCCTTGATAAAGCGAATCATCAGTTCATTGGCCGATGAATTTTCGGCAGCAATAATGATCGGCGTAAGGATTTCCCGAATCTCTTCGGGACGTTTGAAAATCGAAGACGAATGACAGTAGCCGATAATCTCGTCGATGCTTTGTTTGTAAACAATCACTTTTGAATGACCGCTTTCGACAAAAGCTATCCGAAGTTTTTCGATCGAGTCGTTTAGTTCGACTGCCGTGATCTCTGTCCGGGGAATCATGCAATCCCGGATCTTGACAGTCTTAAATGAAAGCGCATTGTGAAATATTTTCTTGTCGAGAACAATGTCATCTGATTCATCAGGGGGCTGGTGTACCAACTGATACTGCCTCACATCAGGCGCGCCAATAAATGGATTAGATTCATCAAATTTCATTTTGAGCATACGTACGATGATAAATCTGTTTAATGAAATGATGGTGATTGTGAGTGGAAATAACACAATGAAGGAAAGGAAGAATGGCGTCGCAAGGAATGAGTATACACGATTGGGATTAACAACAGAAAGGGCTTTCGGAAGAAAGGTTGAAAATGGCAGAATGATAAACGCAGCGGCAACTGACTGCATCGTAAATAACAACGCGGTACTATCTTTCGTCAAAGGCATATAGTGATGAAGAATCGGCACCAATCCAATAGACAGGAAGACCGTAAATACCACCAGTGATACCGTTGAGCCCACAAGCGAAGTGCCCAACAACCATGCGGGGTGTCTTGTGAAAAAGGAAAGGATTTTTGCTACTGTGCTTCCAAGTCTGCCTTCCAATTCGAGCTGTAATTTGTTTGTCGATTGATAGACACTCTCAACAGCAGAGAAGAAGAACGAGAAGGTCAGCGAAACAATAATTACAGAAAACAAAAGGGGGCTCATGTCTGCTTCCTCTTCCTCAGAACGAATACAAAATATAACGCGACAGATAGCATAATTGCCCAGTATGCACCTCCTACACCGACAGTAAGACAGAGATCGATCCCGATGATCAGGAAAACAATTGCAAGGGATAATACCAATAAGTTTGCCAGTTTCATTGGTGACAAAAATAGCGATTATTTCGGCGACGTGGGAATCGGATAACCTTACTACTCTTCTTTGACATCCATATCGCCGTAAGGCTTCTGGATGACGTAATCCGATAAATCTTCGTTGGCAGTCAGGCCCTGGCCATACAACACATCATTTTGCAGCCGGATGGTGACAAACTTATCGGTGAAAATCTTTCTGTCACGTGGGCGCCAAAACAACTCTTCGGTATTAAGCTGTTCATTCTTAGCAAGATTCTTAACCTCAACATTCCTACGGCCGCGCCAATGATCTTCCTTCTTGAAGTAATAAGCGTGGTCCGCCTTTAAAGTGGAGGTTATGGTGGCTCCATCGGGACCAAAAAATTCTATGTAAACACCTTTTGGAAATTCCCGGTCACCGCTTTCGAACTCGTAAAGAAGATCGGCCAACATCTTTACTTTTACTTTCTCGTTCTCTGTGTAGAACAGCTCAACGTTTTCCATCTCACTGACCGGGCCCTTGTACTCGATAGGTTCCTTGTTCTCTCCTGTGCTACACTGACCGAACAACGTCATGCTCACAGATAACAAAATCACTTGAGCTTTTTGAATGGTGTTAGGGGATAACATAGTGCAAAATTAGTCTTTAGTTCGAATCGTAGTAGGTTCCTGAATCCAGCAGCCGACAAACTTTTCCGAGCCATTCACATAACCCGTTGACGCCAACTCGGCTTTTGTCGGGAAATGATTACGCGCCATCGCTACTTTCTGATCATTGCCTGAACGTTGAAAATATTCGGCAGCCAGAAAATACACCAGCTGATTCTCAACGATGTTGGTGTTGTAGGTACAATCATCGGCACTGTTGTAATACAAGTCCCCAATCCGTTCGTAAGCTTCTTTATTACCTTTGTCGATCTGCAAGATTTGCAGAAATAATTTTCGTGCTTCTGCCTTATCGCTGCGTGCCCGGATTCTTCCGAAGTACAAAAGCATTTCGCCCTTATCTCTCGCGGTCGGGGCAATTGAAACAGCATCTTTAAAAAATGATTCAGCCTTGTCAAAACGCTCCAGTGTAAAATAGCGGAGGCCTATACTTTTTGCGAGGCTAAAATCCTTTTCAGTCGAGCTCCTGTATAGACGTTCACCGGCATCGAGCCACAGGGGATCATCGACACACTGATTTTGCATCATAAAGCTTATAATTTTTCTCGCGAGTGTGAGATCTTCGGGATGTTGCCTGAAACGAGGAGCAAGATTCGTTTTCACAAAGTTACAGTCGACTACGATCATACTAAATAACAATGCATCGATGTTATCCTTTAGACGGAGAAAAGGCTCTTCGGATACACCCTTTCGAGAAGCCTGACGCTGTTTGTATTCGGCTATGTGCATACTCCTGTTGTAATAACTCAGGATCTGGTCATCCGGTAACTTCCGTTTTTTTGCAAACAGTCGCTTAACGGTCTGCATATACGCAATGACGATTTCATTGGAGACGTTATTACCTTGCTTGATGAGCAGACTATCAAACAGCCTCAGCGCTTCTTCGGGATTTTTTACTGAATTAAACTTATAGAATGAAAGCACTTTCGCTGTAAAGGCATCGGTAGATCCACAATAACGGGTTTGAAGATCATAAACTACCATCAGTGAATCCACGTAGATTTTTCTACGGTCAGAGTCTCTCTCAAGTTCAGCTAACGTGTCGTAAACATGTATTCCTAATGTAAAAATTTCGCCGCCTGAGCCGGGAGCATTCATGTAAAGCCACTGAAGTGCCACTTTCGCATTCCGGAATTCACCCAACGAAATGGCATTCTTTGTGTGTACAAGATGCTCTGCCGCAGATGCTTTTAACACCTCATCGTTAGTCCACCATTGATCTTTACACTGTGAATAAGAATAACCTGACGAAATTAACATCTGTGCGATGAAAGCGCAGGCGAATATTGACCACCTCATGTGATTTCATGGCTAATCAAATTTCCTTTTGATAAACCACTGGTCGTTGAAGGTAAGTCCGAAATATATTTTGAAATAAGTTTCTTCAAGTATGTTGTCGGTCTTGTTGCCAATTTTACCAACCTTAAAGGCAACGTCAACACTTGAGCGCCCGGTTGGTGCTGAAAACCCAAAATTTATGCCATAGTCTTTGACCTGCGTCCCATTGGCATAGAAAGGTTGTTGCTCGTAAGTTGCACCAAGTCTTAGGGTGATCCGTTTCAGATAATTCTCCAGCGCCAACGGATCTGCGGTGTACTCTCCACCCACAGTCGCCCTCCAGGATTTTCCAAGATTGTGTGCTTCAGGAGAAGAAAAGTCGTTATAGGTTGACCAGTCCTGATAGGAGAACTCGGTCCCCACCGACCAATTTAGGCCTTTGCCATAAGCCGCGCCAACGGTGAAAGATTGTGGCAGGCGAATTTTGCCTTTCGTAGTCGAGATTGGGAATTTTTCAATGGTATCTCCAACGATAGTGGTTCGATAAATCCGGCTGATTCTGGTCGCCGACAGGTCGGTGACGAAATTATAAGTTGCCCCTATACTTAATCGCTTGTTGTGATTTCGTCCAAGTGAGTCTTTACTAAAGGAATACCCCAGGCCAATGTTAATTCCCCTGAGATTTTTTTTGTCTTCGATGTTGGCAAAAAAAGGATCACTACCGCCCGAATTCGTAGAGTACACACGACTTACTGGTCCAAAAAGGTAAGAGATTTTCGCGCCCACACTCATGTCATCGTTTATTCGGACACCATTTGATAAATAAATTTGTGTAAGACCACCCGAACCAGTCTCCCTTGTGGTTAATGTATCTGCGATGGCGCCAAGCGGGTCTCTCGCGTAGTCCTGATATTGATAACTGAAATTAAGATTGGTGTAAGGCGTCAACCCAGCGCTGGTCGTGATCCTGCCGGGTTTGATCGGAAATGCAAAAGTGATATAACTCAGATTGCCACCGGTACTCTTTTCAGAAATTGTATCACCTCTTACTCTCCTTGACTCCCCAACTATGCCCACCTGGAAAACACTAAGGGTATTAAATACCAATAGCGCTGGGTTTTGATTGTTGACATACCAGAACTGAGGCTGCGCAACACCGAGTCCATTACCCTGGTTATTGACCAGGCCGTTTCCATACGGTGTACCTATTCCAAAGGAAGAAAACGGAGAAGGCGCGACCTGACCCCACACATCTGCTGTAAAAACGACAGCAGCCAACAGAAAAAACCATTTTTTACGACCGGACATTATGAATCAAAATGCTGTTTAAGCCACTGAGTACCAATTCTGGGACGGCAAATATGAACCCTTTCAATTTGTTTTCAAAAAACCGGGTATCTCCCCCGCTTAAAATGACCTTCAATTCAGGGAATTTTTGCTGATAATGCACAACTATTCCATTGATTTCTGATATAATGCCATGGATCACACCGCTTTGAATGCACGTCTCGGTGCTATCGCCGATCAATGGAACGTGTTCAGTAGGTGATACCAGCGGAAGCTTCGCCGTAAACGTATGAACAGCATTGAATCGCATTCTCAATCCCGGGGAAATTCCACCGCCAAGAAAATTTCCTGTCGCATCCAGAAAATCATACGTAATGCAAGTACCTGCATCAATCACGAGACAATTCGTTCCGGGAAACATTTTTTGCGCACCACAAACCCCTGCAATCCGGTCAACACCAAGCGTTTCCGGGGTTGAATACCTGATCTGTACAGGCAACGGAAGGTCCCTGTTCAATATCAACTTGCTGCTGATATTTTTCGCCCACGATGAAATCTCTTCGGCATCTTTTGTCACCGTACTGATGATGAAATGATCTCCTGAAAAGTTTTGAAGGAATTTCTTTAAGTCTTCAACTTCTTTGAATGAATGCTGCTCTACAAGGTCCAGATCCTTAAAAAGCCCAACCTTGGCTGAAGAATTTCCATAGTCCACAACAAGATTCATAGATGAGATTTGTCGCAAATAATATAGAGCGTTGCCGAATGAGTCATGACTCAAGTCTAGTTTCAGTGACCAACCGCCAGGTAAGGATAGACGATTAAGTACATAATTGCGCCGGCAAAATATCCCAATAATGCCAATAATGAGATTTTCTTGAGATACCAAATGAAATCAATTTTTTCCATCCCCATCACAGCGACGCCTGCTGCTGATCCAATGATAAGAATGCTGCCGCCTGTTCCTGCACAATAGGCTAGATATTCCCAGATCATGCTATCCTGCGGATATTTGTCCATCGAATACATTCCCATACTTGCTGCGACCAGCGGAACGTTGTCGACGACTGACGAAAGGATACCGATCAACGTAATGATTATGCGGTTATCTTTAAATGTTGAATCAAGCATTTCAGCAAACTGGTTGAGAATGTGCATCGATTCAAGCGCACTGACTGCGAGCAAAATCCCTAAAAAGAAAAGAATGCTTGGTACATCTATTCTGGCCAATGCAGCTGATGCAGAGTAAGATTTCCTAACAGATTCATCCATCTGGGGATTTATCAATTCAGAGGCTACCCAAACGATACCAAGCGCCAACAATATACCCAGATAGGGTGGCAGGTGTGTCAATGTTTTAAACACAGGTACGCCGACCAGGCCAAGTATACCTAGGCCCAGGATTATTGCCGATCCTTTAACGTGTTGATTGGTTCCATCTTGTTTTCCTGGTTTCCCCAAATCTCCTGTTAGTGTGAATTGCAGATAAAGCAAGGGAACAATCATGCATACTATGGATGGAAGTAATAATGTTTTGATGATGTTCGTTGATGAGATCTGTCCGCTAATCCAAAGCATTGTAGTCGTTACATCGCCGATAGGAGACCAGGCCCCTCCGGCGTTTGCAGCAATGACAATCATTCCCGCAAAGAAAAGCCGCATATCCTTGTTAGATATCAGCTTGCGGGTCAAAGAAACCATAACGATGGAGGTCGTGAGATTATCAAGTAAGGCGGATAGTAAAAAAGTGATTCCACAAATTATCCACAATAAGGTCTTCGGATTTCTGGTGTCGATCTTGTCAGTAATGATACTGAATCCCTGATAGGCATCGATCAACTCTACGATAGTCATAGCCCCTGTCAGGAAGAAGAGAATACCAGCAATTTCACTCAGATGCTCTGCGAGCCGTTCGCCCACAATTTCGGCAGAGTCTTGTCCTGAAAGAGCATAAAACGTCCAGCACAAAACTCCGGTAATCAATGCGGTGGCAGTTTTGTTTACCTGGATAGGGTGCTCAAATGCGATCAGTAAGTACCCGACAATAAAAATTATTACTACTAAGATTTCCATACGGCAGCTCAAAATGGAAATTAAAATCCTTTATTAAAAAGGATTTTAATAAAATAGCCAAACTGTTTTCACAACGGTTTGGCTATTGTATGTTACTATTATTTCAGATTGAAAAGACCCTCATTCAGGTCATTCAGTGCTTTCTCTTTGTATTGTTTATCGATAAGAACAGACACGTTGTTAGCGCTGCCTCCACAAGATACCATACGAACTGGCACACTGGACAATGAATTGAAGACTTTTGTCAACATACCCCTTTGTTCCGTGATCTTCTGACCCACCACACAGATGATAGTTTGATCTTTGTCAACACTGATGATGCCAAATTTCTTCAATTCGGTTTCTATGGAAGCAAGGTGTTTGTTGTTGTCGATCGTAAGTGACACAGAAACTTCTGCTGTGGTGATCATGTCGATCGATGTCTTGTGATTTTCGAAGACTTCGAACACGCGCCTTAGGAACCCATAGGCCATTAACATTCTCGAAGATCTGATGTTGATCGCGGTAATTCCATCTTTCGCAGCAATAGCCTTGAACAAACCTTCTGTGCCTTTACTTGTGATGATCGTCCCAGGAGCTTTTTCATCCATTGTGTTCTTCAGTCTAACGGGAATGTTATACTTCTGCGCAGGAACAATGGTGGACGGATGAAGAATCTTCGCCCCAAAATAAGCGAGCTCGGATGCCTCATCAAAAGTAAGCTCCGATATAGGGAAGGTCTTCTTAACGATGCGCGGATCATTGTTGTGCATGCCATCAATATCGGTCCAGATCTGAATTTCCTCAGATCTGATTGCAGCACCAATCAAGGACGCTGTATAATCACTGCCGCCACGTTTCAGATTATCTATTTCGTTCTTATTGTTACGACAGATGTAACCTTGTGTAATGATAATCTCAACATTACTCAATGAGCTCAAAAGCGGCTTGAGGCGTTGTGATATTTTTTCAAGCTCAGGCTCATCATTTTCATCGATGGACATGAAATACAACGCAGGCAAAAGTCTTGTGCTGACCTTTCTCTCCAAAAGATGCTGATAAAACAATTCGGTGCAAATCAATTCACCTTGCGCCAGTAACTCACGATAACTCTTGTTATCGAATTGTCCGGCTGCCAGCAATCTGATTAAAATGAAAAATCGACTTACAATTTCTTGTCCGATTGCAAGGAAGGCCTCACTCGCGTATAGTTCTTTGATAAATGACTGATAATGGTTCTCAAGTGCTGTGATATCATCTTCAGCTTTGGCATGCTGACCCGCCAGCAGATGATCACCAATACCGACAAGCGTATTGGTAGTCCCGGATAGTGCTGAAAGAACCACAAGCTTCTTGCCAGGTGTACCTAACACAAGTTCGGCAATCTTCTTCATGCGCTCTGGTTTCCCCACCGATGTCCCACCAAATTTTAAAACAATCATATTATTGCGATTTAAATAAGCCCGCAAATATAATTATCGGTGAAAATAATCGAACGGTTTTAAAGAATTTTAATGACGCATCTATTGAATGGATGCGCATTCGACG
>JBDSKX010000046.1:0-122672 GCA_039916665.1 Chryseolinea sp.
GATACGACTGGTTATTGCCTGCCACATCTCTACGGCAAACGCATTCAGTATCTTTTCGAGAACGTTAAAAATATACACAAAGCTGTCATCTCCGTGCATTGTCACAACGACTTGGGGATGGCAACAGCCAACACGATTGCCGGTCTGATGAACGGAGCACGTCAGGCAGAAGTCACCATCAACGGTATCGGTGAACGCGCAGGTAACACTGCATTGGAAGAAGTTGCCATGATTCTTAAGACGCACAAAGACCTCAATCTGCACACTGGCATCAAGTCGACGTTGTTATACGAAACGAGTAAACTGGTTTCACAAATGATGCGAATGCCTGTTCAGCCAAACAAAGCCATCGTCGGCGCAAATGCATTTGCACACTCTTCAGGCATTCATCAGGACGGATTCCTGAAAAACTCTGAAAACTACGAGATCATCAACCCTGCAGATGTCGGCGTACCATCATCTTCAATCATCCTTACTGCCAGAAGTGGACGTGCTGCATTGAAGCATCGTCTCGAACTGTTGGGTTATCAGCCGAGCAAGACGGAATTGGATCAGCTTTATGACCATTTCCTTGCCTTGGCTGATGAGAAGAAGAACGTCATTGATGATGATCTGATTCAACTGGTCGCCAATACACCTATTCTGGTCCATAAATAAGCAACAGTACGTCAAGGACTTGGGAGTTACAGTTTCCGCATCGTTTTTGCAGAGAATTATTAACTTCATTGCAAAAATAAACCCATGACCCAATCCTTTCCGAAGATCATATTCATCACTATGCTTTTCGGATTTTGCACAATTCAGTCTGTTGCACAAGAAGTAGGATTGGAATTGTACAGTCTTCGTAATCAGTTTGCCAAAGACGCTCCGGGAACGATGGCGAAGGTAAAACAGATGGGTATTAAGGAGGTAGAAATCTCTGAAACTTATGGTCTGCCATTTACCGAATTCATCAAACTTCTCGCACTAAACGAATTGAGTGTTGTCAGCTACGGTGTTGAATACCAAAAGCTCCGCGATTTTCCACAAGCTGTTGCCGATGAAGCCCGCTCCTACGGCGCTAAGTACGTGGTGTGTTTCTGGATTCCTCACGAAGGTGATTCATTCAACATCAAAGAAGTAGATGAAGCCGCGACTGTATTCAACAATGCAGGAAAGATCATGATGACTAATGGATTGCTGTTGTGTTATCATCCTCACGGATACGAGTTCGCAGCAGCCGATAAAGGCACTGTATTCGATTACATGGTTCAAAAGTTTGACAGCCGATTTGTCCAGTTTCAAATGGACGTGTTCTGGATCAAACAAGCCGGCCAGGATCCAGTAGGCTTGTTAAAAAAACATCATAGCCGCTGGGTATTGTTACACCTGAAAGACCGTAGACCTGGAACACAAAACTCAAATAACGGTAGGGCTGATTTCGAATCCAGTGTACCGCTGGGCGACGGCGATGTTGGAATCGCTGAAGTTGTTAGGGAAGCAAGAAAATTTGGAATTCAACATTTTTTCATTGAAGACGAATCATCGCGCGCCGAGGAACAGCTTCCAAAGAGCTTAGCGTTTCTTAAGGCACTTCCGGTCGAAGAAAAAGAGTAATCCTTGTGCCGGTTATTCAAGTTGCTCGAAATCAATATCCAAAACTTCATAATTTTTGTATCCTATAAAGTCATAGTGCCACCACTCAGACGCGTTTACTTTGAATCCGTGCCGTTCCATGATGTTGATTAATAACGCACGGTTCTTACGAGCTTCAGGATCTTTTACGGTTGACGTCGGCCACGCTGCCTTTTCAAATGAATCATAACCTGTCGGCATTTTTAATTCCTCACCAGTCTTCAAATTGATCACAGTTAGGTCAAGAGCACAGCCACGATTGTGACGCGATCCGCGATAAGGAGAAGCGACATAAGTTGTATCATGATATATTTCATAAAACTTCACAGTTTCCTTGTACGGCCGGTAAGCATCGAACATTTTGATACCAAGTCCTTGCTTGGCAAGTTCTGCTTGAATCTTCTTTAAGGACTCTGCAACAGGTCTACGCGCGTACGCCCTCGCGAGATTGTATATCTTCTCTTTTGTAAAGTTGTTCGCAGTGGCATATCGAATATCCATTGCGAGGCCCGGTATATAACCTTCAAGGTTTATGAGTTCTTTATTTGGATTGACTTTTACAGTCTCTTTGTACTCTGATAAAGTAGTTGGTTTCAGACCATACTTATACTGTCCGTTCGAAAGGATTGAAATGCTCATACAGAAAAGAATGATACCAAATTGCTTCATTGAATTAGTTTTAAAATTCAGCGCGCGCTGTAATGACTCGCCAATAATTTGTCATAAATAGATTTATTTTCCGCGTCGAAACAGCAAAATATTACTTGTTCAAGGGTCTGATCGCCTTCAAGGAATAGCGTCACTTCACGAATGGCAATCTCTGCCGCCTTTTCCTTGGGGAACCGGTAGATTCCGGTGCTGATATTAGGAAACGCTATTGTCTTAACCATGTTGGCAACAGCAAGTCTGAGTGTGTTGAGATAACAACGGCCGAGCAACTCTGCTTCCTTTTCATGATCATCTGCCCACA
Organism: Chryseolinea sp.; assembly: GCA_039916665.1. Taxonomy (GTDB): domain Bacteria; phylum Bacteroidota; class Bacteroidia; order Cytophagales; family Cyclobacteriaceae; genus Chryseolinea. Next base: position 2,585 of record JBDSKX010000046.1, read on the forward strand.
CAGGCCCAACGGTATGAATAACATACTTCGCTTTGAGGTTTCCACCTGTAGTGATTACGGCCTCACCTGTTGGGCAACCATCCTGACGATTTTTGATCGCCATACACTCGTCCAAAATCTGCGGACCTCCAGCCCTATGTATCGCGCCATCAACTCCTCCTCCACCCAATAAACTGGTATTAGCCGCATTGACAATGACGTCTGTAGTTAATTTTGTAATATCACCAGATATGCAGGCTATTCGATTCATATCTTGTTCTTTGTGTCAATGATTATTGTGACGGGTCCATTATTCATCATCTCTACTTTCATGTCAGCACCAAACTCGCCAGTTTGAATGTCTTTGCCAAATACATTTTGTAAGGTCTTCACAAACGTTTCATACAATGGTATCGCGATCTCAGGCCTTGCTGCCTTAATGTAGGAAGGTCGATTTCCCTTCTTTGTGCTGGCATGTAGTGTAAACTGACTCACCACAATAATTTCTCCGCTGATATCCTTTACACTTAGATTCATCACACCTTCTTCGTCGTCAAATATTCTAAGGTTGACAAGCTTTGCTGAAAGCCATTCAATATCGTCGGCGTTATCAGCTTCTTCTATTCCGATCAATATTAACAATCCTTTTTTAATGGATGATTTCACAACACCATCGATGGTAACTGACGCATGCCCTACCCGTTGCGTGACTGCTATCATTGAGCGTTATTTCAAAACCTGATTAATATTTTTGAAGGACGTTTGACTCATGGATAAAAATGCCGTGTTCATGTTCAGACGCAAAAGTTAACATCGCGCGTGCAATCTTCGTGACGCTTATTCCTTTGTACTTCGATGGAAACAAAAATCCGAATACTGTATATACCCACTTTGCAGCATCTTCACCTGGTCGCTTCTCCTTGCGTTCTCCAATTAACAACGAAGGCCGGAAGATATGAATGGATTCAAAGTCAATCTTAGAGACTGCCTCCTCCACTTCACCTTTAACCTGATTATAAAATATCGATGACTTTTTGCTTGCACCTAATGCCGTAACAATAAGATATTGCTTAGCTCCATTGCGTTTCATTGACTCCGCTAAAACCAGCGGATATTGAAAGTCTACCTTACGAAAGTTGTCTTTTGATCCAGCCTTCGCGATAGTCGTTCCCAGACAACAAAAAACATCATCGGCTTTTATGCCTTCATAATCTTTTTCATTACCAAGATCGATCGTCAACTGCTCTAATTTTGGATGTGTCGCTATTCCGCGACGCACCACCGCGATGACTTTGTCATATTTCTCGCTTTCCAGTAAGAGTCCGAGCAGTTGCTCTCCAATAAGACCTGAAGCGCCAGCGATGAGCGCAGTTTTCATATCGGCGTTGACTTTGATTCCTCCCAGAGCAGAAACTTCTCGATCTCTTCACCCACAGCATTATATACCCAAATAAGAACCGCGAAATCATCTGTTAATCCAAATACGGGAATGATGTCTGGGATAAGATCAAGGGGATTTAAGAAATAAATAACAGCAGCCAGAAGCGCGAGCATTGCTCTCCAGGGTACGTCACGATAATGACCCAGCGCATAGGCTTTCGCGAGCCTTCCAACAGTAAAGAACTTTTCCCTGACTTGCACTTGCCGATCGACAGTCCAGTTCACAGTGCCCATCTTGGAACCAAGCCTCGTAAGAAGCACCATTATTCTGCTGCTTTTTCCCGCCAGGCGCGATGCCTGTTGAAGCGCTATCTCGAAAAATCTGTTTTTCATATTTGCACTGATATTTTGATAGTAAATAAAGGCTTTCTATAACGAAAAAAGACAACAAATAGTCTGGTCAAAAGGTTTGCTGTATCTCCTTCTTCAATTCGATCAAAGCATGGTTTAATGGGTCTACAGGCTTGCCAATCGACTTTTCAAAGATCTTTTTCGAAAGGTCCAGACTTGTCGAATCCAAAATCATCTCGCTGGCCGCATCGTTTATCAACAAGATAAGATCTTCTTTAGCGTTCTTGATCATCGACCAAACATGCTCACTGATGTATACCTGTTGTGACACGTTATGATTGTATTCGTTTCTGATTTCGGCTAGCAGCAATTGATGAAATTCCCTTGAAGGCATCCCGGCAACGCTTAATCGCACGAGCAAATTCTGCGGAGACATACGCTCCAGGAACAATACCATGCGTTCATAGGCCTGCAGCCGATTGGGAAGTATCGTTTCTATAGCCCTGCCCCTCACCTCGAGCTTCTTCATCTCAATCTCTTTGTGTAGAAAACTTCTCACCATCAAATAAGCACAATACAAAACAACTGATGCCGGTACAAGAACTTTGACAAACTCAACCAATGCGTCCATAGAATTAATTTAGCAGGAATTATGTTCGAAATTTAAATATTTTTAGCGCAATGTTTGAGACCATTCGACCTGTTACTATATCAACGCGTGCCGCAGAAGAGATTCGGAAGATCATGCAGACCAAAAATATCCCTGCAGATTACGGATTGCGCGTTGGTGTAAAGGGCGGTGGTTGTGGTGTCTCTTTGCTGATCGGATTCGACAAACAAAAGGACAGCGACACAGCTTATATGATCGGCGACATTCCCGTCTTCGTCGACAAGAAGCACACGATGTATATTATTGGAAAAGAAGTCGATTTTTTTGAAAGCGAAGAGACGCGCGGATTTCTTTTTACTGATCCAACCCGTAATGCAACTGAAAACAAATAAAGATTCCATTCATCTGGATCTGGAAAGGCTTACGCTGGCTTTTTTACACTTTCCACCGATTGGCGGATTGATCTTCGAGATTTTTACATAGACGTTATTCGCAGCCGGCAATTGATCAATCACTTCGTTAACGATCTTTTCAACGACAGTCTCTATAAGCTTTGACGGCTTATCCATTTCATCTTTTACAATCTTGAATAATGACTCGTAGTTTACTGTTCCCGAAAGCTCGTCCGTGACCGCGGCAACAACGATATCCGTTTCCACAGCAATATCTACTTCAAACCAGTTTCCGGTTTCTCTCTCGTGAGCATAAAGACCATGGTAGGCATGAAACTCCAGGCCTTCGAGTTCAACTCTTGCGATCATCCAATCTCGTCAAAAAAGGATTTTTGCACTTTCTTCTGCTGTGGATCAACTGTCAGCGTGCGCTCGTCAAGTACAACCTCTTTTTCGCGTTTCGGTGGTTCTGATCTAATATTAAGAGACATTTCCGCACTGGATTGAGAGCGTTTAGATTCGCGTTTTGCTGCCGCCATGTACTTGTCAGGATCAAAATCCTTGTTGATCGACTTAGAGCGTTCAACACGCTCGATTGCCTCTGAAGCAAGGTGCTTAAAGTTGGCAAGTAAGTCCTCACGGGAAGCCTCCATCATTTTATAGTTTTCAACCAAAAGCTTCAGGCGATCCTCCATTTCCCCGACTAGTTCCTTCGCCCGGCTTTCTGATTCTTCTATGGTATCCCTCGCTCTGGTTTTTGCCTCCTGAAGGATTTCTTCTGATTGCAATTGTGATTGTCTGAGATTTAGATCAGCTGCTGTGCGGGCCTGCTCAATAACATTCGCACCAGTATCTTCGGCTGTCTTCAGAGTCTTGTAAAGCGACCCCTCAACCTCGCGCAATTTCGTCACTTCACGTTCCGTCCCTTCAAGTTTTATTCGGAGTTCTTTATTTTCATCCAGAATGCGTTCCCATTCCTGGGAAAGCGTAGACAGAAACGCATTGACTTCATCTTTCTCATACCCTCTGAAATTCTTCTCAAAAGTCTTCTGACGTATGTCTAATGGCGTAATTCTCATAGCAATTGATTTTCAAAAGTAATATTCCAAATGGAAATCGAACGATCATCACTCGCACTCAAAAGCTGATCATGAAATGAAGTCCAAAGCACCTTGTTGACAGACGTCCCATGACCGGCGTGACGTGACTTGTCGATAACCTTAAGCAAACTAACCTGGACAGTATCCCACACTTTAACCGACTTATCCATGCTACAAGTTACAAAATGTTTGCCATCCGGGCTAAAATCGAGGTGATTTATGGCGTACAGGTGGGCGACCACTTCGTTTTGAAGTGCGTATCTATCGCCCACGTCCCAAACTTTAAGCCTGGCATCTCTGGATCCACTATAAAGGAATCTGCCATCGGGAGAGTAACGCAAGGTGAAGACAGAATTTGCGTGCGCTATCCATTCCGTCTTCAACGTCAGGTCGTGGAGATCAAAGATCCTGATAAAATGGTCACTATAGCCCACGGCAATTTCATGCCTTGCCTCTGATATTGAAATTGCCCTCACACTTTTAGATGATCCCCGAACGTGGCCTTTGATCGTAAGCGATTTGATATCGACCATTACCAATGTTCCGTCGCCGGTGCCAACATAAATATTATCTCCCGAAGACTGAATGTCAAAAATTGCAGCCTTCGTGAGTTGTAACGATTTAACTTCCTTTTTATTCTGCCAGTCAATCAAATGTATCCCGTCATAGTTATGTCCCGCGATAAGCAGATCACTTGATCGATGATGATGCAATGAATAGATCGAGTTTGGAAGTTTAGCAACAACTTTACCGTTTTCAGGATGATTCAGATCCCACATTACGACCATACCATCACCTGCTGCTGAAAAAAATACGTGTTCAACAGAAGATTTCTCCAATGTATAAATACTGTCGCGGTGACCTGTGAGCGTGTGGAGCTTCTTTACTTGTACTTTCAACCGGGTAGCCTTAAGTTTCCGAAAGTAAGAGTATTTTCACCGCAGAGACGCAGAGACTGCGGAGAATAAAAGCAGAACATCCATATTAATCCTGCATTACGCTGCGTCTAAGCGTGAAAAAAACTAATCGTTTAAACATGCCTTTAGAGAAAATAGTTTTAGAAGCTGAACGAGCCTGGGCATTGTGGCGGATCACCGAAGACGAAGATGCCCTTTCCGCACTGCTTGAAAGTATTGAATCTCCCCCCGCGTCCATAACCAACAGCAACAAAAGACTGGAATGGATCGCGGGACGCGTACTGGTGAAAGAAGTGTTTAACCGAATGCAAATTCCGTTTCAGGGAATCATAAAAGACGAATATGGCAAGCCCTACCCTGCTGGATATGCGTATCATTTGTCACTCAGCCATTCCTACCCATATGTCGCTGCAATATTTGATAAAAGGGCCTCAGTAGGAATCGATTTGGAACAACCCAAAGATAAGTTGCTTCGGGTAGCCCAAAGGATACATTCAGCAACGGAGCTTCAGGACGCAGGAACAGACATTGTCAAACACTGTATTTACTGGTGTGCGAAGGAGACTTTGATAAAGATACACGGCAAAAAAGACCTTGTTTTCGCCGAGAATATGCGAATTGAACCTTTCGAATTGAGGCAGGAAGGTGACCTTCGCGGCAGGATAATTGTACCTGGAGGCATAACAATTATACCTTTGCGCTACATAATCTTCGATAGCTTTGTAATCGTCTTTAATCTTCACAGTCAGTCATGAAAGGATATCTTCTGCCAATTCTGATAATCATCAGCGCAACGGTCTCCGTAGGCGCGCAACAGGTTCAGAATTTTTCGCTGGTAAATGTTATAAATAATAAACCTGTTGGACTTGAGAACTATTCATCAAGCGCAGGCATTGTAGTCATCTTCACAACGAATACTTGCGCGTTCGACGATTATTATCGCGCAAGGATCAACAAACTGTCAAATGATTATCGTGACAAAGTCCCGGTATTACTCGTGAATTCAAGTGTCGATCCTGCCGAATCAGTAGATAATATGGCAAAAAAGGCACAGCAATTAAGTCTCAGTATGCCTTATCTCGCCGACAAGGATCAAACGTTAATGCAAAGCTTTGGAGCAAGTCGCACGCCGCAAGCATTCGTGCTAAGAAACGAAGGTGGAAAATTCTCGATCATCTATCGCGGTGCAATAGACGACAATGCGCAGGTGGAAGCTGATGTGCATCGTGCCTATTTGAAGGATACGATGGATCTTCTGTTAGCAAATGAGAAAATTGAAACCCAGGAAGTACGGCCTGTGGGTTGTACGATCAGAAAGAAATAGTCAAATTAGATTTTTCTGAGATTCAGCTTCCTCAACCAGATCAAACCAGATCCCGGTCGCTTAGCAAGATCATAATAACGATAATCACCAGTGCGATCGAATTAAAGACAAACATACGCTTGTGTTTCGCTGTGTGATCCGTCATCTTTTTCGCCGTAATTCTCGCCATTGTTATTAACACAACCGCTATAAGCATACCAACAAGGTGCTCAACAGTCCAATAGCGTGTTATTGCGTCTTTCATCGTAGCAGCTCCAAACTTCACAAACGGACTTATCAGATACAGAATAAGACCGACCAGCAACTGCGTATGGGTGAAAATAAAAAGAGATAGGCTGAGTTGATTATCGATTTTCTCGTAAGGCTTTTTTCCACTCATGCCCAGAAACGATTTGATGATCACTGCCAGCAACAGTATAATTACAATATATCTGATGTAGCTGTGGAGTGGTAGTAAAATCTGGTACATGGAGGTGGTTTTGATGAGGTTTCGAAAATAGTATAAAAAGACGATAAGTGAGGTATAAGGAATAGTTTTCACCGCGGAGGCGCAAAACACGCATAGCACTGTGAAGGTTTTTGCTTGAGAGACCATCACTCTTCAGATCTAAAGACCGCGATATCTTGATACCATCCATGATTTGCATTTCCCTGCTGTCCTTAGCGACCTTTGCGCATCCACGGTCAAAACGCATTTGCCGCTCTCCAGCAATTGTCCTTTATTCGTCACCGTGATCCCTCCACACTCCATGAAGCAACTCCTCACACTTATTGGTTTCACTCTCATTCTTTCCGGCGCTAAAGCTCACGACAAGGATTCGCACCCCGATACCGTTAAGGTCGGATCGTATGTTATCAGTGTTCACGACATCAACTTTCACGATAAAGAATACACGATTCGTTTCTGGTTGTGGTTCATCTACGACAACCCTGCATTCGACTTCGCGCGACAACTGGACATACCCAACGCCAAGTCGATTGATCCACCAGATACTATCCTGGATCACATTGATGGGAAACAATGGTCGATCATGAAAATGAAATGTGTGATGAAAGAGCGATGGGACGTGAAAGACTTTCCTTTTGATCAACAACACCTAAGAGTCCAGATAGAGAATACGTTGTTTGATAATAAGTCACTTGTATTCGCACCAGATGTAAAGGGAAGTCAATATGACGTCAAAGAAGCAATCGATGGTTGGGAGATCAAGAATTTTAAAGTTAGTAAGGGCGATAACGATTATCGAACCGGTTTTGGAGATCCGAAAATTGAGAGCCAGGACTTTTCAACTTTCAACATTGAAATGGATATTGAACGGGATGCATGGGGCCTGTTCCTGAAGATCTTTATAGGGATGTACATCGCGTTTATGATCTCGATCATAAGCTTCACGCCGCACCCTTCAGAACTTGAGCCCAGATTTGGACTCCCAGTTGGTGGTTTGTTCGCCGCGGTAGGTAACAAATACATCATCGATTCATTGCTGCCGGAGTCATCCAGTTTTACGTTGGTAGATACATTACATGCTTTGACATTCTTCGCGATACTGCTAACCCTCATTGTTTCCGCAATTTCCCTAAAGCTCCACGACCGCAAACAAGACGAAAAGTGTTTGATCGTAAACAGGATCGGATCACGTCTCGTTGTTGCCTTTTATCTTGTTATGAATCTGATCTTTGTCGGAATAGCGCTCTGGTGATTGGTGTTATCTGATTTTTTTCGCTCAGACTGGTGGCCGCGCGATATAACCTTCTAATTTTGATCCATATTAAAAAAACAATCCATGAAACATCTAATCATATTCGCGGCAGCCTTTATGGCCGTGACGGTGCAAGCTCAAACCTTAACACCCAAGTGGAAGACAGAAGCAAAACTTCCGGTTCCTGAATCAGTAGTATTTGATCCAAAGACAAATACCTTGTACGTCGCTTGCATCGATGGTGACCCGGCTAAAAAAGATGGTAAAGGAGAAATCGCCAAAGTCGGAACCGATGGAAAGATCATTGCACTTGAATGGGTAACGGGTCTGGATGCCCCAAAGGGCCTCGGCATTTATAAGGGGAATCTTTATGTCGCTGACATCACCAAGATTGTGACAATTTCACTGGCAACAGGTAAGATCACCAGCAGTGTAGAGGTTGAAGGCGCAAAGTTCCTGAATGATATTACGGTCGATAAAAAAGGAAATGTTTATGCCTCTGATACAGAGACGGGAAAGATCCATAGCCTCAAAGGCAATAAAGCTGAAGTATACTTTGAAAGCACAGAATTTAAAGGTGTCAACGGACTTCTTGCACTGGATGATGGGTTGTATGTAGTCGATTTTGCTACTGGCAATAATTATAAACTGAGTGCCGATAAGAAGTTGACAAAACTTGGCATAAGCTCTGAGGGTGCCGACGGAGTTGTTCCTGTTGGAAAAGATGAATACCTCGTATCAAACTGGAACGGTGAAGTTTACTTCGTCAGTGGCAAAGGAGAACCAAAGAAACTGGTTGATACAAAAGATAAAAAGGTTAACGCCGCCGATATTGAATATGATCCAAAAACAAAGACGCTTTACATACCAACATTTTTTGCAAATACTGTTGAGGCGTATACGTTTAGTAAATAGCATGAGTAATGAGTCGCGGGCTTAACAGACTGGACGTTTAAAGTAGACATTCTGTCTCGACGAGATTTCAAATGCTTTGCCTTAACCATTGGAATCGTTCTCAACCCGCAACTGTCAGCATTGCATGCTCTCCACCTTTGCGTCTCCGCGGTGATAAAGCATTTCATTATGTTCGATAGATTCAGGATCTTTACACACCCTGCATCTATCGAACTTTTAGAAATGAGTAAACAGATTCTCAAAGCACTTCCGGAACTCGTTGAAGTCAAAGTCATCACGGAAGAAACAGCGCTACAAATCAGAAAATACTATAGCGATCATCCCGATCAGCCAACGAACAGGCTATTCCTTGTTTTTGGAATACTTGGAAGCTTGCTGGTAGGCATGGGTATTGTGCTTATCCTTGCGCACAATTGGGACGAATTTCCTAAAGCAGTAAAACTTTTTATCGGTCTATTTCCATTACTCGCATCACAAGCAGTTTGCGGCTACCTGTTCTTCTCAGGATCAAACAACAGAACATCAAAAGAAGTCGCAGCATGCTTTCTTGTTTTCTCGATAGCGATCAGCATTTCGATCGTCAGTCAGGTTTATAACATAGAAGGTAATCTCGGGGATTTCATTTTGTACTGGATGGTACTCACGCTTCCCGTTGTTTACCTCATGAGGGCTTCGTTTGTATCACTCTTGTTTATCTGTGGCACAACTTGGTATGGCTGCGAGACATCCTATTTCAATTATCCTCATGATGTCGCGATTTACTATTGGATTCTCTTAGCGCTCATCATTCCATTCTACTATACAGAGTATCTGCGTACGCACAGGAAAAACAACTTCTTCTACTTTCATTCCTGGCTGCTCGCGCTTTCATTAACCATATGCCTGGCTACATTTGCGCAACACAATGAAGAAATTATCCTCATCGCTTATATGAGCATGTTCAGTGCATTTATTATGATAAGCGATCTGAGGCAATTTGACACTGGGAGAGTGATTAGCAATGCATTTCTAGTTATAGGGAGTCTGGGTGTTATCGGCCTTATGTTGTCATTAAGCTTTAGTTTTTTCTGGGATAGCATAGACAACTTCAGGGATGAAAATTTTGCTTTGTCACTCGAATTCATTGTCTCAATCGTTGTATCGCTTGCCGCCGCGGCGCTACTCCTTATCACACTTAGAACTTCAAAGCTGTCGGAAGTGAATAATAAATCGTCCGCATTTATATTCTTTATTATCCTCTTCATCGTTGGAATCTCAATGCCGGCGTTGGCCCAGATACTGACCAACTTTGTGATTCTGTTATTTGCAGTAACCACAATTCTTTCGGGTGCACGCAAAAATCACTTAGGCATTTTGAACTACGGACTTTTGATCATTACCGCATTGATCATTTGCAGATTCTTTGATACCGATTTTAGTTTCGTGATACGCGGACTTCTATTTATTGCCGTCGGTGCTGGATTCTTTGCCGCCAATTTTTACTTGATCCGTAAAAGAAAAACACAATCATGAAAATCGTAACCATTATCTTTTTTGGAATAATGTGCGTTGCTCAATGGCTGATTCCAGGAAGAATGATCTATCAGAGTGAGGATGTTATTTTATCCGGAACACTTTACAAGTTTGAGACGGAACCGGTAGATCCTTCGGATCCATTTCGGGGAAAGTATATCGTACTTAATTTTAAAGAAGACGTAGTAGAGGATTCAATCAAATCAACTGGTGCTGAATGGTCTTCCGGGGAAACGGCATTTGTAAGATTTGGCATTGACTCAGATGGGTTTGCGCATGCAATCAAAATATTAAAAGTCGCCCCTTCTGACGGAGACTACTTGACCACAAAAGTACTTTACTCAGATTCCGACTTGGATCATATCGATACCGTTACTGCCAAAATAAATAATTCAATTGTCACCACAGTGCAGAAGAGGGCTAGAGTTCACTTTTCGATTCCCTTCAATCGTCTTTATCTGGAAGAATCAAAAGCTCAACCCGCTGAAGAGCAATACCGCATTTCACAACGCGACTCAACAAGCACCACCTACGGCTTAGTTCGAATGGGAAAAGGACAGGCCGTATTAGTTGATGTGATGATTGATGGTAAATCTATCGTTGACGTTGTGCGCGAATTAAATTAGCAGCAGATTGACTACAGGCAAAGTCTCGCGCTTATGTTTTCAAACCTCTGATGGCGCGTTGCAATGATCTTTAAAGGTCACAACAAAGAACCGCGAGAATTGCCCTCCGTAAACTTTCTTTGCTTCGCTGTTATTAACAAAATCTTTTTGATAATACCTTATTCAAGCACGGGATTTGCAAAATAATCAGGACCTTAATCTACTAAGCAAGCTGACAATTTTGCCGTCTACGCGATGTTTTGCCTGTTTATGATCGTTATCAAAAGTTTGAATCCGTGCACTCTGCGCCCTTTCTGCAGATCTTATTCGAATGTGGTTCGCATGTCATTCTGATGACGCAAAGCCTTCGTGCTAGACCTTTTGAAGCTCGGATGAGTTCCGCACGGGATTTGTACCCTGCGTGACGCCATCCTGCCCTGGCCATCCTTTAATCCGCCCCGATGCGATCAGGGCCGGTTCAGACAATCACTTCTTCAACACCGTAAACTCAACTCTCCTGTTATTCGCTCTGCCAGCATCCGTTTCATTGGTATCGATAGGCTTGCCTTCACCATATCCATGGGCACCAAGTCTGAAGCTTTCTATGCCCTGACTAATAATATAATCAACCACAGACTGAGAGCGTCCCTGCGACAAGTTGATGTTGTATTCATCTGTGCCCTTGCTGTCTGTGTGTCCCGCGAGTTCAATCTCAACGGTTGAATTCTGTTTAAGAAACTCTACCACCTTATTCAGTTCCGTAAATGACTCCTTCTTCAAAGTGGTTTTATCAAAATCGAAGTAAATGTTCTTTAACCGAACGGTAGCGCCAACTTCAATTGGCAATAAATAAATATCACGGGTAAATGGAGAATTCTGATCATCGTCGGCTTCGATGCTATCCGATGCGTTCAGGTATCCTTCAGCTGACGCGCTGATCATATACCATCCAAGCTCCGCAATATCCTTTTCATACTTTCCACTTTCGGCAGAAACCTTCATGTTTGATTTCTTATCACTCCTCAGGCTGACGTCAAGTTTGGCCGTGATTAACTTTTCGGTGTTCTTGTCATACACATTACCAACCAACATTAGCTTTTTGACTTCCTTCCCTAACAGGATGTCCACATTGATCGTAGTATCTCTTTCAAGCGCAGGTAATTTGAGTGTTTGATTTTCAGGAAGGTATCCTGACGCCGATGTATTGATCTGAAATGAATTCACTTCAGGAATACGCGTTTCAAACTTTCCTCCAGTGGAGACTTTTAACTTCAAGGGAGTTTTGTCAGTGATTGATACTTGAACATCGGCTTGAAGCGGGTTCATGGTACGCTCATCTAACACCGTTCCGATCAGAATGATTTTAATTGTCTTTGGAACCAGCGCATAGAGGTCGAGTTGCGCGCCATCCATGGCCTTGTTTGCGCGGCTTGTAAAAGCATTTCCCGCGTTATCGATTGTAAAGTAATAATCCAGCGCCGAGGTATTGATGGGTTTGCCCATGTTCACCGGCTCTGACCAGGAAGTCCAGGTATCATCTTGCCTGGTGGTTTTATAAATATCTACACCCCCTTGTCGACCGGGCGACTGACGTGCGCTTGCAAAGTATAGTGTATTTTGATCCGGCCCGATAAAAGGACCAACGTCATCGGTATTAGTACTGAGTTTCATTTTCTCAGGCTTTGAGTAAGACCCATCAGGGAGTTGATGACTGCTATATAAATCACTGTTTGGCGCGTTTTCAATTTCACTGAAATACATGATGATGTGTTTTTTATCAGCCGACATCGACGCACCATAAAATCTCCCCTTGTTCATTGAATCGAAGTCTTTGACATCAAGTTGTTGAAGTGCACTGCCATTGACGATCGACAGGCCACGCGAACCTTTAGATCTGCCACCTTTTATGAACAGGCTTCCATCGGGCAATATCGTAAAGACCTGGTTTGAGCGATGAAGATTAAACGGCGAAGGCATATGCTTAGCAAGCGTCCAGGCGCCACTTTCATCCTTTTTCGACATCCAGATGTCCTGAGTGTCTTCCTTACCCATCGTGTTCTCGGGGTGATTCTGAACAAAGAAATAGAGGGTATTTCCATCAGGTGAAATCACCGGCGCAGCTTCATGCCGGAAGGTGTTGATGTTCTTATCCATCTTCACAAGTTCGTAGCGCGCGGATATCGGTTGGGCTACTGAAAAAAGTGGTGAAAATGCTATTATCACCAGCAGCAGGACACATCTCATACGTATAGATTTGGCCTGCAAAGTTACGTGATATTGAGCACTTTAGGGGGTGCAAAAGCATGAACACGCCGCTAACTGCATCTACAGCAGCCAAGCCGTATATCCCAGGGGTTATGACTTGATTTTAAACGCCCAGATCGGCGCCGTCTGCGATAATAAGCAGCAGTTCTTTGACCTCTTCGGCCTTCGCATGTTCGCCCATTTTGTCAAATGACATAATGAGGTTGCGAAATACCCGCCTGATAATTTCGAGGTTTGAGCACGGCTCGAAAAACGACGTTTGATGCGTTAGGTGAAGTTCATTGATATAGTTCTCAATGTCTTGTCTTGAAAAAATCAATCCTTTATTAAAAACGTTGATGTAAAACTGCGTGTGCTTTGGATCTTTATATGTAAGCACAAAAAGATTCGGAAGATTTACACCGTTCACTGGAAGTTTTAGTTTCTGCGCAACGAGCATATAAATTATGCAAAGCGTAATGGGATTGCCGCGTTTGGTTTCGAGTACAACATTCAACATTGAATTTCCTGGTGAATGGAAGTTCTTGGTATTTGCTCCAAATTTAAGCTTGTTAAACAAAACACTGTTGATCACTTTCACCTGATCAAAAGGATATAGATCGGGTTTGAATTCAAGCCATGTTTCATAATAGATCTGTTCGAGATCTTGTCGCAGCTTGATCAGCTCGATATCAGGGTATTGATAGGTAGCGACAAGCCACATTCCAGTAAGAAGATCCTGTTCATCCGTCGCATACCATTCCTGAATTCTTTCTTTAAGAAGTTCGTATTGGAGTGTATGGATGATTTCTTCAATACGCCTTTGTACGGTTGCATTGAAATTACTTTCCCATTCCTCTTCAAGAAAAGGAATTATGGTCGTCCCTAACGATAAGATCTTCTCCTCGACGTGTGAAACAATCTGCCCATCTTCATCGTCGAGTAAAGATACCAGGGCTTTGAGTTCTGTATCCTTCATAGACATGTTAGTGCAACATGAGAATTTTTTTTGAATTGGTGAATTGCCGGAGGAATGAATTTTGGATTCCCTGAAATAAACGCGAAAACATTTTTCAATAATTCAACGATTTGAGTCGGTTTATGTTTGGATTACCCCAACATTAAATTTTTCAACCATACCATGATTCGCGGCTTCGATACCCGCTGATATCACCTTCCTCGTGTGTATGGGATCAATAATTCCGTCTATCCAAAGTCTGGATGCTGCATAGTACGGACTGAGCTGATCATTGTAACGATCCGTTATTTCCTTGAGCAGACTACTCTCCTCCTCTTTCGTGATCTCTTTGCCCTGTGATTTTAATGCACTCACGCGAATTTGCAACAGCGTCTTGGCCGCTGCCGCACCACTCATGACGGCAATCTGCGCAGTTGGCCATGCGAAGATCAATCTTGGATCATAAGCTTTCCCACACATCGCATAGTTGCCTGCTCCGTACGAATTACCTGTAATGATCGTAAACTTTGGAACAGTGGAATTGGCCATGGCATTCACCATTTTCGCACCGTCTTTGATAATACCACCATGTTCGGCTTTGCTGCCGACCATAAATCCACTGACATCCTGAAGGAACAACAACGGCATCTTTCGTTGATTACAATTCATAATAAAACGGGCAGCCTTATCCGCCGCGTCGGCATAGATCACGCCTCCCATTTGCATCTCCCCTTTCTTTGTCTTCACCATTTTCCTTTGATTTGCAACAATACCAATAGCCCAGCCGTCGATTCTCGCAGTTCCACACAACAAGGTTTTGCCATACTCTTGTTTATATTCTTGGAAAGCTGACTGATCGACGATTCTTTTGATCACCTCAACGGTGTCATATGGTTTTGATCGATCTGCTGGAAGCAATCCATACAAAGACTGAGGATCTTCTTTTGGGTGGTGCGATTCCATCCGATCAAATCCAGCACTTACATTGGAACCAAATTTTGAAAATAATTCCCGTATATAATCAAGACATGTCTGATCATTTGGAAACTTGTTGTCTGTAACGCCAGAGATTTCACAATGCGTCGTGGCTCCGCCGAGGGTTTCGTTGTCAACGTCTTCTCCAATGGCCGCTTTCACGAGATAAGATCCGGCGAGAAAGATTGATCCGGTTTTATCGACAATCATGGCTTCATCAGACATGATCGGAAGATATGCTCCGCCGGCAACACAACTGCCCATAATCGCAGCGACCTGAATGATGCCCATTGATGACATCTTTGCATTGTTCCTGAATTGTCGACCGAAGTGCTCTTTGTCTGGGAATATTTCGTCCTGCATCGGAAGAAATACGCCCGCGCTATCTACAAGGTAGATGATAGGCAGTCGGTTCTCCATAGCTATTTCCTGTGCACGGAGATTTTTTTTTGCCGTGATCGGAAACCACGCTCCAGCTTTGACAGTGGCATCATTGGCAACCACAACGCACTGCCTACCGGAAACAAATCCTATTCCCAATACAACGCCTCCCGAAGGGCATCCTCCATACTCGGCATACATGCCGTCACCAGCCAACAAACCGATCTCAAGGAAGGCTTTGTCTTTATCCAGCAGATAAGTTATGCGTTCTCGCGCCGTAAGTTTTCCTTTGCTATGTTGGTCATCGATCTTCTTGTTGCCTCCTCCCAACATCACCTTCTTCGATCGAACCTGGAGTTGGTATACGAGCTGCTTCAGGCTGTCTTCATTCTTATTGAATTCGAGTGTTGGTTGCATTTCGAAATTTAGGTGAATGCATTTTAATCGCAAAGAAAATGCAACTAGACACTCTTGAGACCGTTGAGAGAACAGCCGGTCGTTCCGGGAATCAAAGCGAAATGGATAATTACACCAATAAAAAATCGGCCTCGTTCATCCTGAATATTGATACATTGAATGTTCAAATTCCCGCTTACTGCCCCGAAGTAAGCTAATTTCAATATCACGATAGCCGCCACCGCTGATCCTGAAATGGGCGTTGTTATGAAGGTATATTGCGACCTCAGTTCTTCTTCTTCGCTGCCTCTTGCTCCCTTAACTCACGATCGATCTTTTTCTTGCTTTTCCCAAACGGCGAAAGGAAGTGCTTCGGGTTTCTATTGAAGTGATTCGCTAGAGAATCGACAGAAAACAGTAATTTATTAAGATTGACGTACAAAGTGTCCTCATTCATGAGTTTACTCACCGTACTCTTACCATTGTCAAGTTTGGCTAGCGCCGTGTTAATTTTAGCAAGGCTTTGTTGTGCCTGGTTAAGCGTTCCGCTGATTTGAATCATTTTTAATGAATCTGAAAGCGTGCGAAAATTTGCAAGCGTTGGCTTCAGTTCATCAAGTGTTCCATTGAGATTTCCTGCTACTTCATGAAACGTTGTACCAAGATCACCAATATTGGAATTGGCAGTATTAAGCGTGCGATTGAGTAGACCTGGAGTTGCCTGAAGTCCTATAAACATGGTGTCCAGATGTTTCGTATTCTTAGCCAACGAAGCTAATATGGTGTTCAGGTTATTTAATGTTGCCTGAAGTTTGTCCGCGACAGGCTCTGCAAGGTCCATAACACCTTTTGCAATATTCGAGGCGATAGTGTCTTTCGGCTCCAGCCGCTTTCCGTCTCCTACCTCTAGAGTGATAAATCTTCCGCCCAACAATTCGCCATTCAGGAAAGCAACCGATGAGTCTGTTACCATAATATTCGAATTGATATCCAGTTCGACCACTACGCGGTTCTTTTGCTGCTGTATCTCGATGTGGCTTACGCGGCCAACAGCATAACCGTTGAGAAATACCTGGTTCGACTCCGTGAGTTTATTAATGTTCTGATAAACTGCATAATACTTATTGGAGGAACTGAAGAAATCTATCCCTTTCAGAAAATTAAAACCTAAATACAGCAAAGCGATCGTCACGACCATGAAAAGGCCGACTTTGAATTCCTTGGATAATACTTTCATGTAGTCGTTTTCTATAAAGGGGCCCGAATTAAAGCGCCCTCAATTTATGGATTCTACTTCACTTTTGTACTCTTTGAAAGCACGGTAGACGCCAGACGCGATAAGTTCCTGACCCTCGTCGCCAGCCAGAAATTTCTCTTCCATCGCATTGGTGAGGAATCCGGTCTCTATCAATACACTGGGCATGGTGGTTCTCCAGAGCACTACAAATCCAGCTTGCTTAACCCCACGACTATTCCTCCCGACTTTGGATTTAAATTGCGACTCAACCTTTGAGGCAAACCGAAGGCTATTCTCCTGGTAGGCACTTTGGGTTAAAGTAAACAGGATATAAGACTCCGGACTCGTCGGATCAAATCCCTCATAACGCTCCTTATAGTTCTCATCCATGAGAATAACAGAGTTCTCCCGCTGTGCGATAGCAAGGTTTCCCTCATCCTTATGAAGCCCCATCACGAACGTTTCAGTACCAAAAGCTTTCGTGTTTGGATTGGCATTGGCGTGAATACAAATGAACAAATCAGCCTTGCTCTTGTTGGCAATCTCCGCGCGTTCATCCAGGGCGATATAGGTGTCATCCTTTCGGGTATAGATGACTTTCACCCCCGGTATATTCTTCTGGATATAGGTGCCCAGCTTCAATGCAATCTTCAACGCCAGATTCTTTTCCTTGATTGAATGCCCATGAGTTCCTTCATCATGACCACCATGACCAGCGTCAATAACGACGACATCGACTTTAGAATCAGCCGGTCGACGTATTAAACTAGGCCTTATTAAAGTCGAAGACGAATTTAGCAAGGTTATTGCTAACAGAAGCGCTGTCAATCCTATATTCCTCACGGGGCTTACGATGTTCAGAGTATTTGCAATAACTTTATGCAAAATTGTGAATTTTTCACTGAAAGATAAAGGAGCGGCCCCCAACTTCCTTAACGTGCGGTATTTACTTATATTCATTTTGACCGTTATAATGCATTCATTGGCTCATGCCCAGGTGGAGCCTACAGTCAAAACACCGCCGCAGGTACTCCCTATTAAAGCCGATACTTCCCTTATCAAGTCAGACACGGCAGTTATCGTTGCCAATGATACGCTGAAGGCTAAAACAGATACTGTCAAGGTCGTGCCCAAGGGTGATATCGAGACTACAATCAAGTACTCTGCCAGAGATTCGATCAGAGCCAGCGTCGAAAGCAAACTTATCTTTCTTTACGGTGATGCTAAAATCGTTTACGGTGAAGTCGAGCTGGAAGCTGACGAGATCATGATCGACTACGGGAACAATACCCTCACGGCGCATGGCTCCCGCGACTCGCTGGGCCAACGCGTAGGCTATCCAATTTTCAAGAACGGCCAGGAATTGTATGAAACCAAAGATATCGTTTACAACTTCAAGACTAAGCGCGCGCGAATCACCGAAGTTGTAACGCAGATGGGAGACGCTTATATACATGGCAAAACTGTTTTCAAGAACGACAAAGGCGAATTATTAAGCTTAGGCAACAGTTATACGACTTGTAATCTTGAGCACCCCCATTTCCGGATCATTGCCACGAAGACGAAAGCCATTCCAAATGACAAGATCGTCGCAGGTCCATTCTACATGGAATTCAACGACATTCCTCTCCCCATCGGATTCTTGTTTGGAATGTTTCCCTCCCCGAAACGAAGTGCCTCCGGAATTATGGTTCCTTCCTATGGTGAGGAACGGAGACGGGGTTTCAACCTTCGAAACGGCGGATATTTTTTCGATATCAATGAGTATTGGAAACTGGCTCTGACCGGTGACATCTATTCTAAAGGAGGACATGCGTTGTATGTGAATTCGAATTACATGAAACGCTACAAATACAATGGCACAGTCAACTTTGGTTATTCAAAAAACCCCGATACCGACGACAAAATTGAAACAAAGAATTTCACGAAAGACTTTCGCATAACGTGGACCCATACTCCACAATCAAAAGGCACGGGAAGATTCTCAGCTTCGGTCAATGCAGCAACTGCAACTTATACGTCAAACAACTATCTGGGATATGGAACATCCGGTAGCACGTACAACAATCCCAACCTGAACAATATCTCCACTAAACTGAGTTCAAACGTATCATACAGCAAGCGTTTCTCCGGAACGCCATTTTCATTGGGAATTAACCTTAGTCACAATCAGGATCTGCAAACAAAGGTTGTGGATCTGCTGCTTCCCAACATCAGTTTGAATATGACCAATATTTACCCCTTCCAAAAAAAGAATGGAGAGACGGGGCCGCTTGATAACTTCTCCGTGTCATACACCATGAATGCGATGAACCGCGTTACAAATAATCTTGGCAGACTAACATCAACGGCTACTAAAGACAGTATTGCACCGTTTTCATTAAGTAACTTCAGCCGATTTTTCTCTGATGGAAGAAAAGGTATGCGTCATCAGATTCCTGCATCATTCTCATTTAAATTATTACGGTTCTTTACAGTTTCGCCTTCTGTAAATTATGAAGAGAAATGGTACGGCGAGCGCTATGATTGGACCTATGAGAACGATAGCACTACAATAGTAAAATCAACACCTGAAAAAGGCTTCTATCGGATTTCTAACTATAGCTTCAGCGCTGGGATTTCAACGCGTATCTATGGTATGTACCTGGTGAAAAATAAAAACAGCAGCATCAAGGCAATACGCCATATCATAAACCCAACTGTTTCGTTTGGTTATACGCCAGACTTTAGCAGCAACTCAGGATACTTCAAAAAACTTGACAATTATATTGTTGATAAGAGTGGTCACCATAGGATTAATGAGCGAGCACCAAACCTCTATGAGGACCGGTTCGCAGGTGGAGTTTATGGCGGCGGATCCACGCTTGGAAAAAGTGGATCGATTGGATTTGGGATTGGGAACAACCTAGAAATGAAAGTGCAAAAACCTGCCGATTCAGTTGCGAGAAAAGTGATGCTACTGAACAACCTTTCCCTCTCCAGCAGCTACAACATTATTGCAGATTCATTCAAACTGGCACCAATTAGCATCGCAGCCAACACCAACCTCCTCGACAACCTTCTTAACCTGAACGTTTCCGCAATCCTCGACCCTTATTACATCCAGACCACCTATTCAAGGCCAGCAAATTCAACCAGCGATGAATTGAGTTTGAAAACCGAAAGAAGGATGAACAATCTGGCCTGGAAAACTGGTAGCATTGGACGCGTTACATCGGCAACAATGGCCATCAGCTCAAACTTAAATCCAAAGGCACGACAAAGTCAGAACAAGAGTCGGGAGAAGATCGGCAAGTCAGAGCTTCCTGAGCAAGAGAAACAGTTCCTGCTTCAAAATCCTGATGCCTATGTTGATTTTGACGTCCCCTGGAGTATGAACCTGGCCTACAACCTTTCTTACAACCACAGCATCAACATGAATCCGACCATTACCCAGACCGTTAACATGTCGGGTGATGTTTCGATCTCAGCAAGCTGGAAAATTACATACAGCACCGGCTATCACTTCGAATCAAAAGCATTCACCCAAACCAACCTCGGTATTGCACGCGATATTCATTGTTGGACGATGCGCCTGAACTGGACACCATTTGGTAAATTTCAATCGTACAATTTTACGATCGCCGTGAAATCATCAGTCCTTCAGGACCTGAAGTTGGAACGCAGAAAGCCGTTCTTCGACAACCTTTAATTTAAAAGTTAGGAGCTATAAGTATCCTCTTGATCTTAGTTCCTCTTAACGTGCAGATCGCCGAATCCAAGATTGCTCTGGCACTCGCTCAGTGCCGATGCGCAGCATCCGGCTGAGCCAGTAGAGATCAGATAAAATGAGAACAAGGTGAAAGTCGTCGAGCGCGAAAACTCCTAACGCTTCAACCAAGTCTCCACCTCTTCCATCGTCGGATTCACTACCTGCTCGAGTTTCATTTTCTTACGCGTTCCGCAAACATCATTAAACAGCTTTGAAGATTTCATTTCTTTAAGCTGCGTAATTGAGGTAATTCCCATCTTCTGCAAAACAGGTATTAAATCTTTTCTTACGCCGATATTTTCAAAATCTTTTTCAGTCACTTGTACGAGTGGCACTTCAGGTTTCATCTGCGGGAAAAATAATACATCCTGAATCGACGGCGAGTTTGTCATGATCATGCTAAGTCGGTCGATACCGATACCCAGCCCGGCCGTTGGCGGCATTCCGTATTCAAGTGCTCTCAAAAAGTCTTCATCCAGCGTCATCGCTTCTTCATCACCGCGCTTACCCAATTCAAGTTGTTCTTCAAAACGTTGACGCTGGTCGATAGGATCATTCAGTTCGCTGAAAGCGTTGGCTATCTCTTTACTGTTGCATATCGCCTCGAATCGCTCGACAAGTCCTTCTTTACTGCGATGCTTTTTCGCAAGCGGCGACATCTCGATCGGATAATCGGTAATAAATGTTGGCTGAACCAAAAACGGTTCACACTTTTCTCCAAAGATCTGGTCAATCAATTTCCCTTTCGCCATCGTTTCATCCATCGGCACATGAAGTTTCTTGCATGTGTCACGAAGTTCCTGCTCGTGCATTTGTGAAATATCGATGCCCGTAAAATGCTGAATCGCTTCAAACATCGTATAGCGCTTCCAGGGACGACGGAAATCAATGAGGTTATTTCCGACTTTCACTTCTGTTTTGCCATGCAGATCCAACGCCACCTTCTCAATCATTTCTTCAACGAGGTCCATCATCCAATAGTAATCCTTGTAAGCAACATACAGCTCGATCTGCGTGAATTCAGGATTGTGAAACCTTGACATTCCTTCATTGCGAAAATCTTTTGAGAATTCGTACACACCATTAAATCCTCCGACGATTAGTCTTTTCAAATACAACTCGTTGGCTATCCTTAAGTACAAGGTCATGTCGAGTGTATTGTGATGCGTCTTGAACGGACGTGCAGCAGCGCCACCATACAACGGTTGAAGTATAGGTGTTTCAACTTCCAGATATGCTTTGGCGTTGAGGTACTGGCGCATTGAATTCACCAGTTGTGTTCGTTTGACAAAAGCCTCTCTTACCTCAGGATTCACGATCAAATCAACATAACGCATCCGGTAACGCTGCTCCGGATCCGTAAAAGCATCATGACGCGTCACGATGCCGGCATCATCGGTGGTCTCCTTAACTACTGGCAATGGGCGCAGGGATTTAGACAATACTGTCAAACCTGTTACGTGAATCGATATCTCTCCTGTCTGTGTAGTGAATCCGAATCCTTTGATTCCGATAATGTCACCAATATCCAGAAGCTTTTTGAAGACTGTATTGTAAAGGGTCTTATCCTCATCAGGGCAAATATCATCGCGACGAATGTAAATCTGAATACGGCCCGTTTCGTCCTGTAATTCCACGAATGAGGCACTACCCATGATCCGCCGACTCATAATACGGCCAGCGATGGAGATTTGTCTGTAATCGCTTTTCTGGCGGTCGTAATTCTCCAGGATCTCGGCTGCTGAAGCATTGACCACGTACAACTCGGCCGGATATGGATTTATGCCCAGTTTTTTGAACTCCTCCAGACTTTTTCTGCGAAATATCTCCTGATCGCTCAACTGCATATCTAAAATTTTGGGCAAAAATACGCGAATTAGACATAGAAAAAAGCAGCAAGCGGAACCTGTCCCAAGCGCTTCACGAAGGACGCCTCAAACCTTAAGCCTCACGCAACTTTCGGGAACCTTTGCGCCTTCTGAGCTCCTTGCTAATCAACACCAGCTCGCGGCTGCTTTGGCCGGCAACGGAAGTATTCTCAGCCGCCCTCCTCAGAAGGTAAGGCATCACTGACCTAACCGGCCCGTAAGGCACGTACTTGGCAACATTATAACCCATGCTGGCTAGTCCAAAAGAGATATTGTCGCTCATCCCATACAGCTGCGCAAACCAAATTCTGTTGTCGGAAGGAGCAATGCCGCTTGATTGCATGAGTTCCGTCAGATAAAAATTACTTTGTTCATTATGCGAACCACACATAACCGACAAATTCTGAAGGTTTTTGACGCAGAACTCGAGAGAATCATTAAACGCCTGATCAGTAGAAGCTTTGTCCCTGCGAATTGGACTCTCATAGCCCATCACTTCCGCCCTCACCCGTTCCTTTTCCATGTAAGCTCCACGCACCACTTTTGCGCCAAGCCAATAACCTTTTACGGCGATTTCTCTGGCGGTCTTCAGATTCTCAAGCCCTTGTTTCCGATACATCTGATAGGTGTTGAAGACAATCGCTTTTTCGGTATTATAGCGACGCATCATGTCATAAGCAAGCTGGTCAATCGGATCCTGAATCCACGTTTCCTCGGCATCGATAAGCACCGGAACGTTAAGATCATGAGCTTTCCTGCAAATTGTATCCACGCGAAGCCTGACCCTTTCATAAGCTGCCAATTCATCATCAGTCAGCAGAGTTCTTGAATGGATCTTCTCAAGCAGATCACTCGATGCCAGGCCTGTAACCTTAAACACCGAGAAGGGAATGTATGATGTTGTCGCTCCTTTCTCAATGGTGAGGATCGTTTCTCGCATCACCTGATCAAACCCTGCTTCCGATGCTTCACCCTCTACTGAATAATCGAGGATAGTGTGTACGTTGTATTTTCCAAGGTTGGAAATTGCAGCGTCGGTTTCTTCAATGCTCTCGCCCCCACAGAATAATTCGAAAACTGTACTTTTGATAATGGGTTCAACGGGCAAACGAAGTCTCAAAGCCAGCTTTACCGCGCCAGTCGCTATCGCCGAAATCCATGGATTGCTGACGACGGAGTAAATGAAATTCGCTTTGCGCACGGCATTACCAGACTTATATCTGAATGCGATTTCAGTATCCTCAAAATCAATAATGCGCACCGGTTTCCTCATACTACAATCCTGCAAATATAATGGTGATAAATGTCATCCCCACGGATGGCCGCCAATCCTTTTGATGTCCTTTTTGATAACTTTCGGCCGTATAAAGATCCGATAGAAAATGCCTCCCGATAATATCCTTTTTTCAAAAGATCCGGCTGCTGATCTCCAACTATTTCTAAATCGAAAAGGGTATAGTTCGATTGCAATCCTGGTGGATAATAACACGAGCAAGCATTGCTATCCATTGCTGAAAAGGGATGACAAAAGTAATGTTATCATCGTGCCGAGCGGTGAAGAGGCAAAGAATATCGAAACCTGCGTCACTGTCTGGGAAGAACTAACAAAAAGAATGCTCGATAGACATGCTTGCGTTGTGGTTATAGGCGGTGGAGTGCTCGGCGATATGGGCGGCTTTTGCGCATCGACTTACAAAAGAGGCATCGACTTTATTCTCATACCCACCACATTGTTGGCACAGTCGGATGCAAGCATCGGCGGAAAACTTGGAATCGATTTTAAAAACTTCAAAAACCATATCGGAGTCTTTCAGGAACCTTCACTCACATTGCTTTACAGCGGATTCCTTAAGAGTCTTCCAAAAGCAGAATTAACATCCGGATTTGCAGAGGTCATTAAGCATACTTTGATTGGTGATAGAGCAATGTGGTCAACAATTTCCAAACGCACCCTTGAACAACAGGATTGGGAGACCCTAATTAAACATTCGGTCGAATTCAAATCGCGCATTACACACGAAGATCCCAAAGAGAAGGGCCTAAGAAAAATTCTGAATGCCGGGCATACTATAGGACATGCATTGGAAAGTCATCTGCTAAGTAAAGGTAATCGGGTGCTTCATGGAGAAGCCGTTGCTATCGGATTGATCACAGAAGGGTTTATTGCTCAAGCGAAAAGCCTGCTCACGAAATCAGAATTCGATAGTTTGAGAAACTATATTGTTTCAATTTTTGGAAAGATATCAGTCTCTAAAGACGACATTGAAAATGTTTGCAAGCTTGTATTGCAAGACAAGAAAAATAAAGACAATAGAATTCTCTGCGTGCTCCTAAATGGAATAGGAGACGCTAAATGGGACTACGAAATTAGTGTTGATGAAGTGAGGACTGCACTGGAATATTACCAGTCATGCTAGATGTAGTAAACTTCATAATCTTCTAAAGGGAAGGCCGTTTGTTGCTTAATCGCATCATTAAACGTAATAGCCCTCCTGACAACGAATTGTCGGGTCCTTACTCTTCTGGTGCCGGTGAGCAACCATGCTGCGAACAATGCGCTTGAAACGATGCCGAGCGCCGTTATAATCTTTCCGCTAGTATTCATATAGTTGATAACTATGAAACGATTTCAAATGTTGCATCATATTAAAAAAAATCTGCCACAAACAGTAATTTGCACGACAAAATCAAAAGGCAATTGAAAAACTCCATTAAACTTAAACGAACGTCGGTTCTTAAAGGCACACCCAATAAACTTCCCGCATCGAAGAGTATTAGTAATCGTGCTTTGATAATCAATGCGTTGGCTGGGAATAAATCTCAATTGGAAAATCTTTCAGATGCGAACGACACGCAGCTTATGCTAAAGCTCGTCAATGCGGCTTCCCCTGTGATCGACGTAGAAGATGCTGGAACCACCATGAGATTTCTAACTGCTTACTTCACTGTAACGAACCAGCAGAAACAAATGACTGGCACGGACAGGATGAAAGAACGGCCTATAGGAATTCTTGTTGACGCTTTACGGGAATTGGGAGCAACGATCGAATACCTAGGTAAAGACGGATATCCGCCACATAAGATCATTGGATTTGGTGGTCAGAAAACTTCAAGTCTACGCATCAGGGGCGACATTAGCAGTCAATACATATCAGCGTTGATGATGATCGCACCCATGTTACCCCAGGGGTTGACGTTGGAACTCACTGGTAAGATCGGAAGCAGACCCTATATCGAGATGACTGCTTCCCTGATGAAACACTTTGGTGCAGGAAGCACATTCATTGGAAATAAAGTGGTCGTTCCCCATCAAAAATATAAGCCCGAACAATTTACTGTCGAGTCTGACTGGTCTGCTGCAAGCTATTGGTTTTCATTTGCGGCATTGGCAGGCGAAGCGACATTAAAACTTCCGCGCCTTTTTATTGATTCACTTCAGGGTGATAGAAAGATCATGGAAATTATGACTGGCCTTGGCGTTAGTTGTATAATGAGCAATGGAATTCTTGAATTAAAGAAGACTACACGCAGTTCAGAAATACACTGGGATTTCACGCATTGTCCTGATCTTGCCCAAACCGTTGCCGTGATCTGTGCTGCAACAGGAGTAATAGGAAAATTCACCGGATTAGAGAGCTTAAGAATTAAAGAAACAGACAGAATTAGTGCTCTTCAAACTGAGCTGCAAAAGATAGGTGCAGATCTCGTTGAACATGATACAGAGCATTGGACATTGGTTCCGTCGAAGAAACTTCCGGCAAGTGCTGCCTTTTCAACTTACAAAGATCATCGTATGGCGATGGCTTTTGCACCTCTAGTAACAATGATGGATGTTGAGATTGAAGACCGCGATGTGGTTCGAAAGTCATATCCCAATTATTGGAATGATATTCAGGAAGTCGGAATCAAAATCCAAGGGAGTTAGTGCCTTATGAGCAGAAGCACATCGGTACTTTCAATTATGTTATCAATGATTTATCAACGTACATGAAGAAAGACATAAAAAAAATGCACAGGCGCACAAGGTAAAGACTCTATCTGTAAAAACTTCGTGAACTGTACGTGTGTCGTCAGCCCGATTTTATCGGACTAAATAATAATCTAAAAAACGCACAGGGCGCATAGAGAAAAGACCCTCTCTGTAAAAACTCTATGACCCCGTGCGTAAGACTTTAAGCAACCGCGAGCGGCTGATGAAGCTGGTTTGGAATCCTGATAAAGAACGTGGTGCCTTTGTTCACCGTTGACTTTACCTGCACAGATCCCTTTAATCTTTCAATGGTATCTTTTACAATTGACAGGCCTAAGCCCGTACCCTGCGCCTGCGTTGTTCCTCTGAAGAAGAGATCAAAGATCTTTCCCTGGAACTCAGGCTCAATACCTATACCGTTATCTTCTACAACGATATCACAATATTCATCTGTTACAATTGCTATAATTTTTATAAACGGATTCTTCTTCTCTGAATCCTGATACTTAATAGCATTGGAAAAAATATTCGTAATGATCGTCTTCACTCGAAGCTGATCAGAGAACCACGCTATCGTATCATTAATTTTGAAATCAACCCTCACTCTCGTACCATTCGAAAAGTTTCTGAGATTTTCCTGGATTTCACTCAGGATGTACTCAAGACTTATCTTCTCCCGATGGATGGCCAGCTTATCGATCCTGAAAAAACTATTCATCTCGTCAATATATCCATCGAGACTAAGCAGACTTTTCTTGATCATCGTGATGTACTGACCTTTTTCGACGTCCGGGGCATCTTCTGCTATCTGTACCAGACCGAGTGCCGACATCAGCGGCGCTTTCAGGTCGTGCGTTGTTTTATAAATTACCTGGTCAAGATGCTGGTTCGATCGAATCAATTCTCTTTCCCTTTGTTTCTTCCCTGTTATATCGTGGAGCTTTACAACTAATCCCTGAACTGTGTGTTGATCAAAGAGATTGGAAATGCTTGCATCGAAGTAGGCCCTTTCGCCTTTTACCTGAAGAGAAATCTCCTCTATAAATGAAGACGTTGAATCTTTTAGTCGTTGTTTCCAGGAATTGACTTTATCACATTTCAGAAAATCGAAGATGTCTTTGCCTACTCCCGACATCGGTTCAATTCCCAACACATTAACTACAGACGAAGAAATGTAACGGACCTTGAAATCCCGGTCCGTTACTATAATGACGTCATTTGAATTTTCTACTAGTGCTTGGAACATCTCATTGGCATTTCACTTCGCAGGTTTTCGCTTGTGCAGTACCGGGCTGCTCCTCAAAACTGAGGTTGATTAGATAAGTATCGCCATTGAACTCAATTGAGTCGAAACCTTAAGGTTAGATCCGCTGACCATTGCCTGGTTTAGTTCGAACTTCAATTTGCCGTCAATTACCTTGAAGTTGATGCAGCTGCCTTTCTCTGCCATGCCATTACCATCTGTGATAGTAAGGACTGACTTACCAGCTAAGCTGGATTTGATTGAATCGAAATCTCTGTTCTTTGATTTTCCGACATATACAACCTGGCATGTGTTTGCTTCATCGGCAGATGCAAGTTTCTTGATAACGTATTTCTTACTTCCTTTTGCCTTTCCGTCATACCAGGCTTTCAATGTATTGAAAACATTTTCGTCGCCGATAACGCCCACAACAAAATCACCAGTTTCACCTTCGTTAGGCCACTGTACATACTTGATAAAGTTGTACAGCATAGCTGCGTGGATTTCATGTGTTGGCCTTTCTTGAGCAACACCGTTCAAGGTGGCGAAGACTGCAAGGGCAATTACTACTAATATTCGTTTCATAGTTCAGGAGATTGGTCTATTCTTTTTTTATTTTATCTACATGCTACATGTTTCTAACCGGGACCGCTGAAAGTATCATTTGATTCTTCAGTGATTTGGGTTCCTTACTCACCTCATTCGACATTGTATAAACTGTTGTGATCTGAATTCCCTTTATGCTTTCTGGTTTAGCAAAAGTGTTGCCATGAAGCTTCGCACTTAGTATTCGTGCCAGTTGTTTTAGAGAGGTCATCGTTTTTTGGATTAGTTCAGCAACAAAAATAGGCTCCTCCCACCGTGTGGAAGAGCCTATTAATATTTGAAACTTATAGATGTAAGATTTTACATCAGGAATCACCTAATGTACCTGAAATCGTGTCCAGACTTCAATTGCAGCAGGAATTCGTAGATTAGGTGGATTACATTCTCAACATCTTCCTTGTGAACCATCTCAACGGTGGTATGCATGTACTTCAATGGAAGGGAAATCAGAGCACTTGCGACGCCTTCAGCAGAGTACGCAAAAGAATCTGTATCAGTCCCGGTCGATCTCGAAACCGCCTGGCGCTGGAATGGAATTTTCCGTTTTTGGGCCGTTTCGAGTACCATTTTGAGAACGTTGTTTTGAACGGCCGGACCATAACAAACTACCGGACCACTGCCAGCCTTCAGGTTGCCGCTCTCTTTTTTGTTGTACATAGGCGACTGTGTATCGTGCGTAACGTCTGTAACGATCGCCAGATCGGGCTTAATTCTTCGCGATATCATTTCAGCACCACGCAAACCAATCTCCTCTTGCACCGCGTTAACGATGTAAAGACCAAATGGTAGTTTCTTCTTGTTCTCAGTAAGACGTCGCGCAACCTCTGCAATCATATAACCTCCCATTCTATTATCGAGTGCGCGACCTACAAGCCAACGTTTATTCAACTCCATCAATTCATCTTCGAATGTGATGACACATCCAACGTGTACACCCAGGGAATCGACTTCTTTTTTCGATTCAGCACCAATGTCAATAAATATGTTTTTGAGTGAAGGCGCCTCTTCTCGCGCTGCATCACGGACGTGTATAGCCGGCCATCCGAATACACCTTTCACTATGCCCTTATCTGTATAAATGTTCACCCGTTTTGAAGGTGCTATCTGATGATCCGATCCGCCATTGCGTCTCACGTAAATGTATCCGTCATCAGTGATGTAATTCACGAACCAGGAAATTTCATCGGCGTGCGCTTCAATGACAACCTTATATGGCGCTTTTGGATTGATGACACCTACAGCAGTTCCGTAAACATCAACCATATGGGTATTGATATACGGCTTGACGTAATCCAGCCAGATTTCCTGACCTGACGATTCAAATCCAGTAGGCGATGAGTTGTTAAGATACTTGTAGAGGAACTCTTTACTTTGTTTATCCATATGGAGTGTATTGTTTAAGATATACGACAATTGAACCTTTACCAGGGTTCGTTCGGCTCAAATTTAGAAACTTTACGAACCTTCCTGTAACCTCCGGCGCGAGTACTGCAGGTTGTGTCTCATGTACACGCTGTCAACGGCTCGTAAATGCCTATAATGGGCACTTTTGACATTGGACCGGGACTTGACCAACCTGGTAAAATTCGTATCTTTACGCGCCCAAAAGTCCGCCCCTAGTCCTATGGATAAGAAGATCGCTATTATTGATATGGGTACTAATACCTTTCATCTTCTCATCGCAGAGGCTGACACCCTTGGCTATCATATTACCTATCGTGAGCGACTCGTGGTCAAGCTGGGCAAAGACGGGATGCTCGAGGGCATCATCACAGAACAAGGCACACATCGCGCATTGCTGGCAATGCAAAGTTTCAAGAATACGATAGATCAGCAGCAAGTCGGTCGAGTTTACGCTTTCGGCACCAGTGCGTTGAGAAACGCATCAAACGGCGAGGAAGTCGTCCATAGAATCAAATCGATCACTGGGATAGAAGCAACGATTATCAGTGGCGATCTTGAAGCTGAATTTATCTGCATGGGTGTACGGGCAGCCATGCACCTCGAGGAGCCATCACTCATCATGGACATTGGTGGCGGAAGCGTAGAATTTATTATCTGCGATAACGAAAATATCTATTGGAAAAAGAGTCTCGAAATAGGGGCCCAAAGACTCTTGGAGAAATTCCAAAAAAACGACCCGATCACCAAAGAGGAAATGTCAGCACTCGATCTATACTTTGATGATGCTTTGCAAGTACTCTTTGATGCTCTTCAGAAATTTCATCCCCGCATATTGATTGGTTCCTCAGGAACGTTCGATACCCTCAGTGACATCTTCTGCATCACGCATGATATTCACAAGTCACCGGAAGAGATAGAGACTCCGCTCACACTAACAGGGTTCTACGAAATCTATGAGGACCTGTTACACAAGACCAGAGCACAACGGATGGAGATCCCCGGCATGATCGAAATGCGTGTCGACATGATTGTTGTGGCGTGCTGTTTGATCAGATACATTCTTGCCAGGCACTCGTTTAACAGAGTGCGGGTATCAACATACGCACTCAAGGAGGGTGTTCTCGCGACCCTGATCAATGAAATTACAAAAGCTGGTAAAGTAGTGGCCTAGATGATTGAGTTGGCCAGCGCGCTAAGGCTCTTCGAAATTTTTATCTGTCGCTTTTCAAGTTCAACATTGTTGATATCAAACCTGAGAGTGTTGTTTTCTGTAATCACGAAACTAAATCCCGCGCCCTTTTTAAACAGTCCTTCTCGCTCGCAAATGATCATGACAGGCCTTCCTTCAGTCGCCATGATAATTTCATTCAATGAAGAACTTTTGCCGTCCGGCACATAGATAATATTTGCATGATTTAGGTCGGCGAGATTCTCAGACTGTGTTACTCTTAAAGTACTGCCGTTGACAACTTTTCCATTTTGCTTCATCAGTTCATCGTATGCTTTTGATTTTCCATACGTGACGATCTCAACTTCGCCGTTAGCGTTGGGGAATTCTGAATACTTCGCGATGTTGATTACGAACAACGCGTAAACCTGATAGTTTGTCGTTTGCGCTGACGACTTTATCGCCATCATCAATATCAAGCAAATTAATATGGTAAGTATGCGCTGCATCAGTCCTTCTTGAAATTTAACTGATAAGCAAGTTTGATAACAAACTCCCTGCTTCGACCAGGTATTGGCGCATAACCACCATTGTAAGGCTGAGGAAGCGCGGGACGTTGATTGGCAATGTCATATGCACCGAGGCCGATATTAAGTCCTGGTGTGAGGAAGTCGCTGTGATTGAGGAAGAGGTTTAACAACACATAGGGATCCAGTTTCGTAAGGATCGGATTTCCATCCTCATCAAGCGTGGTATACGCGTATCGACGACTTGAATAGACAAAGGTCGGATTGATACTTACCTTCGGCGTTATATAGAAATTGGCATTGAGCGTAAACTTATTCTTTCCGAATCCAACGTATTGGCTATGCCCCGGTACTTCGTACGTCGTAACCGTGTTGGATCTGATTGATTCATTGAAAGAATAACTCAGATTCGCATACCATACTTTCTTACGAATACTGTACACGACTTCAAATCCGTTCGTTCCACTTTTCTTAAAGTTTTCATACCATTCTGTTTCAACGGCGTTTGGATCAGACCCATACACTAACGCGTCACGGGTTACGATACTAAAGGCATTTATGGCCAGCAACATCTCTGGCGTGAACTGATATCCGAGTTCCATTTCAAAAACATCTGACTTTTCAGGTTTTATCTTTCCGTTGAGTGCGATGTTTATATTTTGTATCGATGGCGCTCTGAACGCCTGGCTATACAACACCTTGAAATGGAAGTTCTCGATCTTTTTAGTGATGGCTATACGCGGGACAAAAGCTGCACCATATCGATTGTTCTTCTCATAGCGAAAACCAATCGTTGCATTGGCGAGGCGATGCTTCAAGAACCCCTGAGCAAACAAGGCAAAGTTGTTCAAGGTGAGCGAATTGGTTCCCCCAAACATGTTCGTGTTGAGCAGATCTTTGCCTTCGTCCCTGAAATAAACGCCTCCTGCAGTCAAGCTTATCTTACGTGACACATCATAAGTACCCTCCATCTGAGCAAGAACTCTGGTTGCCCTCACATTAAATGTTTTATCCCCCGATTCCTTATCCCCATAGGTCCACGGAATCTGGCTATAGTATTTGACCTGTGGTGTAATGAGTAACCTCTTGCTGACCTTCCATTTGTATTGAAGATCCATGTGGAAATTTTTGTTAGAGATGTAAGTGATGGGATCAGCCGTTTCAAACTGATCATACATCCCTCGAAAAGCAAGTCCCTTGTACTTAAGCCCAAGGTTGATATTCGTCGGATCTGCTCTTGTTGCTTTTGATAAATCTTGGA
Source organism: Chryseolinea sp. (assembly GCA_039916665.1). GTDB lineage: Bacteria > Bacteroidota > Bacteroidia > Cytophagales > Cyclobacteriaceae > Chryseolinea. Next base: position 35,359 of record JBDSKX010000046.1, read on the forward strand.
TGCCGATCGACTGAAAGAGATCCTGATATTTGCGATCACTTACGATCCCATTGCCTTTGAATGCCGATAAATCCCAGGAGAAATCATCGCTTTTATTGGCTGCCATAAATCCGGCGTTTGTCCGTCCCGTTGCGCCGGAATGGAAACCACCAGTTCCATATACAGCAACGCCGTTCAAAGATTCAGCTGCTTTGGTGATTATATTAATTACACCATACTCCGCAGATCCGCCATAAATAGCAGAACCTGGTCCACGAATAATCTCAATTCTTTCAATGGCATCAACAGGAAACCTGTTCCCGAGTGCGACAGTCTGATACAATAATTCATTGAATGGTTGTCCGTCCATCATGACGAGGACTTTGCCTTCGTTGGCCCAGTTTCCGCGTAGTCCGATCCCTTGAACGAATTGCAGATCCTGCATCACATCGAAGCCTGGCACCATGCGCAATATGTCAACCATGTCACGGGCGCCGCTGTTGCGTATCTCTTCTGCGGTTATCAGACTAATGATTCCCGGAGTCTCCCGTATAGTGAGACCGTTCTTCGATGAAACGGCCACATTCCTATTGAGTATTTTCTGAAGATCACTTTCTGCTGTAAAGGCGTTAAGGTTCATCAAAGAATCAAGATCCTGAGCCGTGGCTTGAATGATCAAAAGCAGAAAACTCATCGTAAGCACTTGTCGGATCAACCCCATAGCTCAGGGGATTGGGTTGAGCAGCGCAACGTTGATGAAGTCGAATGATCCTGACACATGTTGAATGCAAAACTGCCTGATCAACTTTATAACTTACGTTGAAAGTGGGATAATTCCTTACTTCAGCAATCAATTCAGAAAAAGTAGATCATTTCAAGCCGGAGATATTTATTCATCGCGTATTGAATTCCACATTTTATTTCATCACTTACGTGAAAACTTGATTCAGAAAGTCATGGCGAAAAACAGACTTCTGGATTCTATCCGGCTAGCATTACAGTTCATAGTATATTTGCAGCATGACAGATCCAATTTATAGCTATGCTGCGTTGCATCAATTTGCTCTCTTTATTTTTAAAAAAATAGGATGTTCAGAGGAGCATGCAGCGCTTGCAACTCAGGTTTTATTAAATGCCGATCTTCGCGGTATTGACTCTCATGGGATAGCCCGCTTGTCGGGTTATGTTCGTCTCTGGGAAAAAAATCGTGTGAACAGTACACCCGATATTCGTATCGTGCATGAGTCGCCCAGCACTGCCGTTGTCGATGGTGATGCGGGACTTGGATTAGTTGTAGCACCTTACGCGATGCAAATTGCTATCAATAAAGCTAAGGTGGCAGGTACAGGGTGGGTTGCCGTGAAGAATTCCAATCACTTTGGAATTGCCGGACATCACGCCATGATGGCGCTGGAAGAAGACATGATCGGTATGTCGATGACGAATGCCAGCCCGCTGGTTGCCCCGACCTTTTCGACTGAGCGCTTACTCGGCACCAACCCAATTGCAGTTGCCATTCCTGCTGATAAACAACCTCCATTTGTGGCAGACTTTGCGACTACAACTGCTGCCAACGGAAAACTCGAGATACTGCAGAGAAAGAATAAGCAAACGCCAGTCGGCTGGATTCAAACAAGCACTGGCGCAGCATCTACTAATCCTGAAGAAACCAAAAGCGGTGGCGCACTGCTTCCACTGGGAAGCGATCGTGAACATGGTAGTCATAAAGGATTTTGTCTCGGTGCATGGGTCGACATCTTTTCCGCGGTGCTGTCAGGTGCAAACTACGGACCGTGGGTACCTCCGTTTGTTGCCTTTCTTGAGCCGCCTACCGATCCCGTTGGCGAGGGCATCGGCCATTTCTTTGGAGCCATGAGGATCGACGCTTTCAGACCCGCCGCCGAATTCAAGAAGCATATGGACAACTGGATCTCACGATTCAGATCTGCAAAAACTGTCGACGGTCAGGAAAAAGTTATAATTCCAGGCGATCCTGAACGCGAAATGAGTGAAGCAAGAATGAAGGAAGGTATTCCTTTAAATCCTAAAGTGGTTGAGGATCTTGCAGCTCTCGCAGTGAGGTTCGAATTGAAATTTTAAAACGCGTCTTTGAATCCGAACGTAAAACCTACGCGTAATACCAGTGGACTGGCGTACGGAGAATTTAACGTATTGGAGGAGGTATAACTGAAGTTATACAGGGCGGCAATATAGTATCCCGCTCTGGGCGCAACGGGTTGAAAGATTCCTGCGCCAAGCAGTAAACTGTTAAACACGCCCCTTACATTTTCATTTGGCTTATCATAGTTCAGAAACTCGTATTCGCCGTGCACGAAAAATGGGCCGGCAACTTTGAATCTAAGAAATGGTCCCATAGCATAGTCATTGGTACTAATCGATGGACGGAACGATCTGTAATTTGTATAACGATAAGTAAACTGGACACCACCGGCAAGTCGGTTTGTAATATTGTAACCGATCAACGGTGAGGCTGACACGAATGCATAATATGTTGAAAACCCACCACCGATACCACCACCCGTGTAAAGCCGCTCGAGTGTCGTAGGATTTTCACTTAGATCTTCCGTGCCCCACTGTGCAACGGCGAGCGTACCCATCATCATGAGCACCACTACCAATCCAGACTTTTTCATATGATACCTCTTAATTTTTTTCCTGCACGATAAAGATGTCTTCCGACTCTTTCTTCATCAGATACTTTTCTCTCGCAAATTTTTCTAATGACTCGCGGTCTCCGAAAAGCTCATTCCTATCCTTCTCAACTTCCTTTATTTTCTCTTCGTAGTATCCCTTCTCATTCTGTAGCGATCTCAGCTTTGAACTGAGGTCATAACGAGTGAACATGTTGTTTGAATCCAGTGTGATCATCCAAAGGATGAAAAAAATTGCCGTCAATACGTAAAAGTTTTTGAGCGGCTTTGGAAGTTTCTTCAACATAGAGCTTAAAAAGTATTACGAAGATAGATAATAATTCGATCTCAGAATCAGTCACTATCTACAAAACAAAAAAAGCCAGTGCTTGGCGCACTGGCTCCTTTATTTACTTAACTGGTGATAGGTATTTGGTTAGCTCTTATTACATGTTTTTGCCTGGGAAATAGGCTACTTCTCCGAGTTCTTCCTCGATACGGATCAGTTGGTTGTATTTAGCCATCCGGTCTGAGCGTGATGCTGATCCGGTTTTGATCTGGCCACAATTCAACGCCACGGCAAGATCAGCGATCGTGCTATCTTCTGTTTCACCTGAGCGGTGAGACATGACACACTTATAACCGTTTCTCTTGGCAAGGTTAACAGCGTCGATGGTCTCACTCAACGAGCCAATCTGATTAACTTTTATCAGGATAGCATTGGCAATGCCATCATCGATTCCTTTTTGCAGACGATTAACATTGGTTACGAAAAGATCATCACCAACGAGTTGAACCTTGTCGCCAATGCTGTCAGTCAATGCTTTCCATCCTGCCCAGTCGTCTTCTGCCATTCCATCTTCCAAAGAGATGATTGGATATTTCTTCGCCCATGTAGTCCAGTAGTCGGCCATTTCAGCGGGCTTCAACTTCTTGCCTGATGACTTCTTGAAGTGATACAACTTTGTTTTTGGATCATAGAATTCTGATGCTGCAGGATCCAGTGCTATAAACATATCGACACCAGGTTTGAACCCTGCTTTCTCGATTGCTTTTAATACTATTTCAATCGCTTCTTCGTTTGATGAAAGGTTCGGAGCAAATCCGCCTTCATCACCCACGTTGGTGGATAGTCCTTTGTCATGCAATACTTTCTTCAAAGTATGGAACACTTCGGCACCCATTCTCAAAGCTTCAGAGAATGTCGAAGCACCTACGGGCATCACCATATATTCCTGAAAGTCGATAGCATTATCAGCATGGCTTCCACCATTAAGGATGTTCATCATAGGAACAGGAAGTGTGTTCGCGCTTACACCACCAACGTATCTGTAAAGCGGCATACCAGCTTCCATAGCACCTGCCTTGGCGATGGCCAGGGATGTGCCGAGAATTGCGTTAGCACCGAGTTTACCTTTGTTAGGAGTACCATCCAACTCGATCATAATCTTGTCGACCAGATTTTGTTCGAACACATCAAATCCAACTACCTCTGCTGAGATCTTTGTATTGACATTTTCCACAGCTTTCAAAACACCCTTGCCCATATACTTCTTCTTATCTCCATCGCGAAGTTCAACAGCTTCGTGTGAGCCTGTAGAAGCACCGGAAGGAACGGCAGCGCGTCCGAATGCGCCTGACTCTGTGAATACATCAACCTCTATTGTTGGATTACCGCGGCTATCAAGAATCTGTCGGGCATGAATGCTTTCAATTAAGCTCATAGTATTTTGATTTATGGATTGGTGAAAAGAATTGATATTAAACTATTTCCGGCTCGTGAACATTCGAACGGATCAAAGTGATGAACTGATCGAATAAGTACCGCGAGTCATGAGGTCCCGGAGACGCCTCAGGGTGATATTGAACGCAAAACGCTTTCTTACTTTTAACCTTGAATCCCATGATCGTACCGTCATTCAGATGAACATGCGTAACTTCAATATCAGCGTTCTTCTTGATGTCTTCCTCGCTCACTGAGAAGCCATGATTCTGTGAGGTCATTTCGCTTTTGCCAGTAACGAGATTCTTCACCGGATGATTAAGGCCGCGATGACCGTGGTGCATTTTATAGGTCGAAATTCCCGATGCTAAGGCAATCAACTGATGGCCTAGACAAATTCCAAAAACTGCCTTGCCAGAGTCGAGCGTTTTCTTCACTGTCTCAATCGCATATCCCATCACAGATGGGTCGCCGGGACCATTTGAGATGAAATAACCATCGGGTCTCCACAACGCCATTTCCTCAAAAGATGTTTTTGCCGGAAATACTTTACAGAGACATCCGCGTGCCGCAAGATTGGCAACGATGCTCTTTTTAATGCCCAGGTCGAGTACCGCGACACGAATCGACGCATTAGCTTCTCCTACCTCATGCGTTTCTTTTGTTGTAACAAGTGATGAAAGCTCAAGTCCATCCATCGAAGGGATTTTCTTGATCTCTATCTTTAACTGATCGGGCGTGAGGTCTGATGAAATGATCGCATTCATCGCGCCTTTGCTTCTGATGTAGCGAACAATTTTACGCGTATCAACATCTGAAATACCCACGATGTTGTTGCGTTCGAGATATTTTTGAAGACTTTCGGTGGCGGACTTGCGGCTAAACTCCTGCGCAAATTCGTTGACTACAAGTCCTGATATCTGTGGACTTTCAGACTCTTGCTCAGCATCAAACGCACCATAGTTGCCAATATGCGCGGTGGTGTTGACGATGATTTGCCCATAATACGACGGGTCAGTATAGATTTCCTGATAACCTGTCATCCCGGTGTTGAAGCAAATTTCTCCACCCGAGGTGCCGATTTTACCGATGGCTTTGCCTTCGACCAGCAAGCCATCTTCAAGAAGGAGGTAAGCTTTTTTCTGCATAAAGTTTACAAAAATACATTATCAATTCAGGAATGAACTATGGGGAAGTGGTTTTTTGCGGAGGGAATTCAGAATTAATGCAGCGGTCAAATGAAGGCGAATCAGGGGAAAACACGCGTTCATTCCATACGCAATCTCGCTACAGACCATAAAAAAAGGGATCAAACTTTCGTTCAATCCCTTTCGATATCTAAAGTAGTGACACACTATTCTTTGTCCTTGCCCTTTTTAGTCGCTGTCTTCTTTGGGGCAGCAGGCTTCTTTTCTTTTTTCTCAACCTTAGCTTTTGGCTCGGCTTTCGTTGTTTCTTCTGCTGATTCAACAATAGCATCAGTAACACCTTCATCATCTTTTTTACCAGTACGGCGACTCCTTCTTGTCTTGGCCTTCTTCGCAGCACCATCTTTGGTGTAAAGGGTGTTGAAATCAACTAGTTCTATCAGGCACATTTCAGCATTGTCTCCCACGCGTACATCACCCATCTTGATGATCCGGGTATAACCACCTGGCCTGTCAGCGATCTTTGATGCTACTTCCCCAAACAACGTGTGAACAGACTCCTTGTTTTGTAAATAAGAGAATACTGTCCTTCTGGAATGTGTTGTATCATCCTTGGCTTTTGTAAGCAACGGCTCAACATACTTTCTCAACGCCTTCGCCTTAGCTACTGTCGTAGTGATTCTCTTGTTCAGAATCAAAGAAGAAGCCATGTTCGAAAGCAGAGCATGTCTGTGCGCTGATTTTCTTCCAAGGTGATTGATTTTCTTACCGTGTCTCATGATCGACTAATCTTCATCAAGTTTATACTTGGAGAGATCCATACCGAAAGTAAGGTTCTTCTCCGCTACCAATTGTTCCAATTCGGCAAGTGACTTCTTACCAAAATTACGGAACTTCATCATATCCGAAATTTCTAGCTGAACGAGGTCACCAAGTGACTTCACGTCAGCTGCCTTGAGGCAGTTGTAGGCGCGAACTGAAAGGTCGAGATCGTGAAGGGGTGTCTTCAAAAGCTTGCGCATATGAAGCATTTCTTCATCCACTTGTTCCACTTCCGCATCCTTGCCTGTTTCAAGTTCCATCGATTTGTCAGAGAACAAGGCGAAGTGTTTGATCAGGATATGAGCAGCACCTTCAAGGGCTTTCTCAGGATGTATTGATCCGTCAGTTTCAATATCCACTACAAGTTTTTCGTAATCAGTTTTTTGTTCAACGCGCGTATTTTCAACACTATACTTTACGTTCTTGATCGGCGTAAAGATCGCATCGATAGGAATGAATCCAAATACTTGCTCTGAAGGTTTGTTTTCTTCTGCTGGCAGATATCCTCTACCCTTTTCAATTGTCAATTCGATTTCGAATTGTGATGCTTCATCCAGATTGCAGATTACGTGTTCAGGATTCAAAATCTCGAACGCAGAAGTGAATTTTGTAATATCACCTGATACGAATTGCTTTTGCTTTCTGATGTTCACTGTGATCTTGCTGTCAAAGGTATCAGCAATTTTTCTAAACCTTACCATTTTCAGGTTAAGTATGATCTCGGCTACATCTTCTACGACACCTTCAATAGTTGAGAACTCGTGCAATACGCCAGGGATTTTAATGCCTGTGATCGCATAACCTTCAAGCGAGGATAATAAAATCCTTCTTAAAGCATTGCCGATCGTTACTCCATATCCCTTTTCCAGCGGCTTGAATGTAAAAAGTCCATGAAAATCATCAGACTTCTCCATCGCAACTTTCTCTGGCATTTGAAATGCTAATATTGACATAGTGATGTTGTTAACTGTTAAAATTACTTTGAGTACAATTCGACTATGAGCTGCTCATTGATGTTCTCAGGAATATCAGCGCGCGGAGGAAGATTGATAATTTTACCTGCCATATCACCTTCGTTCCACTCTAGCCAGTTGTATTTCTTGGCACCTTGGATTGAAAGGCTGTTTGTGATCACCTCAAGTGACTTCGAACGTTCACGGACTTCAACAACTTCACCTGGGCGCAATGAATACGATCCGATATTTACAACGTCACCATTAACAAGAATGTGTTTGTGTAACACGAGCTGGCGGGCAGCACGTCTTGTAGGAGCGATACCCAAACGATATACAGTGTTATCAAGTCTTGACTCAAGCAACTGAAGCAAAATCTCGCCGGTTACACCTTTCTTACGCGTCGCTGTATCAAACAACTTCGCGAACTGGCGCTCTAACAAACCGTAGATGTATTTAGCTTTTTGCTTTTCAGCAAGCTGGGTTGCATATTCTGATTGCTTGCGCTTCTTGCCACGGCCGTGTTGACCTGGCGGATAGTTCTTTTTCTGAAGCGCTTTGTTGTCGCCCATAATAGGCTCATTGAAGCGTCTCGAAATTCTGACTTTAGGGCCTGTGTATCTTGCCATGGTAAAACCTGAATATTATCTAATCTAAATTCCTCACTAAACTCTTCTCTTCTTCGGAGGACGGCAACCGTTGTGCGGAAGCGGCGTCACGTCGCGGATCGCAGTCACTTCGATACCAGATCCCTGTATTGTACGGATAGCCGATTCACGACCTGCACCAGGACCCTTTACGAATACTTCAACTTTCCTAAGACCTTGTTCGAAAGCCTTCGTCGCACATTCCTGAGCTGCAACCTGTGCTGCATAAGGAGTATTCTTCTTAGAACCTTTGAATCCCATCTTACCAGCAGAGGCCCAGGATATAACCTGGCCTGTTGTGTTGGTCATCGCGATGATGATGTTGTTGAAAGTAGCGCGGATGTGTGCATGGCCTATGGCCTCTACGTTCACTACACGCTTCTTTGCTTTGTCTTTTCTTTTTTCTGTAGTTGCTGCCATTCGTTAAAAGTTATCTATTAACCTTTAGTTGCTTTCTTCTTATTCGCCACAGTCTTACGCTTACCTTTTCTTGTACGCGCATTGTTCTTCGTAGTCTGGCCACGCACGGGAAGTCCCTTGCGATGACGAAGTCCACGGTAACAACCGATATCCATCAGGCGCTTAATGCTGAGCTGTATCTCAGATTTCAGAGCACCTTCGATCCTGAATTTTTCGGCAATGATTGAACGAATCGCATTGGACTCTTCATCATTCCATTCTTTCACCTTTTTATCCTGGTTGACGTTTGCGTCACCAAGAATTTTTTGGGCTGATCTTCGACCAATACCAAAAATGTAGGTGAGACTGATCTCGCCTCTTTTATTATCCGGAATATCTACACCCGCTATACGTGCCATAGTATGTTAACCTTGTCTTTGTTTATACCTAGGATTCTTTTTGTTAATCACATACAATTTGCCTTTGCGCCGAATGATCTTACAATCAGCGCTGCGTTTCTTGATGGATGCTTTAACTTTCATATTACTTGTATCTAAATACAATTCTTCCTTTTGTCAAATCATAGGGCGACATCTCTAATCTCACCCGGTCTCCAGGCAATATGCGGATGTAGTGCATCCTCATTTTACCTGATATATGTGCCAACACCTCATGTCCGTTTTCCAACTGCACCCGAAACATTGCATTCGACAACGCTTCTGAAATGGTACCGTCTTGTTCTATTGACTTTTGCTTCGCCACTTATATGAATAATTTTCCTCTATATACTTATGCGTTGTCAATACCTCAGTCTCTTTCTCCAATACTGCCACAGTATGTTCAAAATGTGCTGATGGCTTTCGATCAGATGTTCTTATCGTCCAACCGTCACGCTCCTGAACAACATTCTTAGTACCCTTGTTGATCATCGGCTCTATCGCGAACACCATACCCGCGACAATCTTGACACCCTGTCCCCGCTTACCGTAGTTCGGTACTTCCGGATCTTCATGAAGCTTTTTTCCAACTCCGTGTCCAACCAGTTCCCTCACTACTCCGTATCCAAAACCTTCCACATAGTTCTGTATCGCGAAGCTCACATCACCTATTCTGTTTCCCACCTTAGCCTGAGCGATTCCAAGAAACAAGGAATCGTAAGTCCGGTTGAGCAACTGAAGCGTCTCGGCGCCAACACCCTCCAATGGATAAGTGTAAGCAGAGTCGCTGTGAAATCCTTTGTAGTAAACTCCACAATCAACCGAGATGATGTCAGTTTCTTTGAGGCTGTAGTCTCCCGGAAATCCGTGAACTACAACTTCATTAACAGAAATACACAGCGCTGTAGGAAATCCATTATAGTTCTTGAACGATGGAACGCCACCGTTATCTCTAATGTATTCCTCCGCCAGCTTATCCAGATCTTTGGTTTTCATACCAGGCTTTACTTTCCTGGCTACTTCCCCGTGGGCTAATCCCAAAATCTGGGCACCCTCTTTTATGATCTGAATCTCCTCCGCCGTCTTTAAGTGAATCATTCAGCTATTAAGCCGCAGCAAATTGAGAACGTCCTTTTACTCTTCCTGACTTCATCATTCCTTCGTAATGCCTCATCAAAAGATAACTTTCGATTTGCTGAAGCGTATCCAGTACAACACCCACTAAAATGAGTAGTGGTGTACCTCCGAAGAACTGAGCAAAATTTTGTCCTACTCCAGCCTTAAATGCGAATGCCGGAAGCACTGCAATAGCCGCAAGGAACAAAGCGCCAGGTAGCGTAATTCTTGATAACACAGTATCAATATATTCTGCGGTTTGCTTACCTGGTTTAACACCTGGTACGAAACCACCGTTTCTTTTCAAATTATCAGCGATGTCATTTGAATTGATCGTGATCGCCGTATAGAAGAACGTAAATATCAAAATCATCGAAGCAAACAGAAGGCTGTATTGCCATGAATAAGGATCTGAAAACGTAGCGCCTATATAAGCACCTGCATCACTATCTCTCCACATATTTCCAACCAGTGCAGGGAAGAACATCAATGCTTGCGCAAAAATGATCGGCATAACACCGGCAGAGTTCAACTTCAGAGGAATGAAGTCGCGCTTTCCACCATAAAGCTTGTTGCCTATAACCTGTTTTGCATATTGAATTGGTATTCTCCGCGTCGCTTGTGTCAAGGCAATCACCGCCACAACTATTCCAAACAGGATGAACAACTCAACAATGAAGAAGATTGCCTTTCCAGGGAACTTATCACCAATTTCAGAAAGCAAGGCTAGTGGCAATCTTGAAATGATACCAATCATGATCAGCATCGAAATACCATTTCCAATTCCTTTGTCAGTGATACGTTCTCCCAACCACATACAGAACATTGTTCCGGAGATCAGGATGATTACAGAAGTCACATAAAAGAAAGGACTAGCTTCAATGATCACTGCTGGATCGATAGCACCTTTTAGATAACTATAACCCTGAAATACAGTGATAAATATTGTCAATACACGCGTATACTGATTGAGACGCTTTCTTCCGGTATCTCCTTCTTTTTGAAGTTTCTGGAAATAGGGTACCGCGAATGACAACAGCTGTACAATGATCGATGCGGAAATGTAAGGCATAATGCCCAGTGCAAAGATCGAAGCGTTGTTAAAAGCTCCTCCCAGGAAGTTATTCAGATATCCGAGAATACCAGTCGAGTTTCTTGTCGGATCAAGCAGATTAGGATTGATTCCGGGAAGAACTACATAAGAACCCAGACGAAAGATGATCAAGAACCCCATAGTGTTCAGGATCCTCACGCGAAGGTCCTCAATGGAAAAGATATTCTTTATGGTCTGAAAGAATCGTTTCATTACTTCACAGTTGTCGCTGTTCCACCAGTCTTTTCAATTGCTTGCGTTGCTGATGCAGAAAACGCGTGAGCTTCTACAACCAATTTTGATTTTATTTCTCCTCTGCCGAGCACTTTTATCTTGTCATTCTTTCCAACAATGCCATTCTCGACAAGCACCAAGAGGCTTAGTGATGTAGTCTTTGCTTTTTCAGCGAGAGTCTCCAACACATCAAGATTTACTGCCTTGTAGTATTCCTTATTGTTATTCTTGAATCCAAATTTCGGAACGCGGCGTTGAAGAGGCATCTGTCCACCTTCGAACCCGGCCTTGGCCGAATATCCGGAGCGCGACTGTGCACCTTTGTGCCCACGGCCTGCTGTGCTTCCGCCAGAACCCTGACCACGGCCAAGTCTCTTGTTTGTTTTTGTGGAACCTTCTGCAGGTTTAAGTGTGTGAAGCTTCATCTCTTAAAGTTCTTTTACAGTAATCAAATGATTCACTTTTGAAATCATCCCGGCGATCTGAGGAGTAAGCTCCACTTCAACCGTTCTGTTTATTTTTCCAAGACCTAATGCTTTGATCGTGCGAACCTGAGTGTCAGGTCTTTTGATCGTACTTCTCTTTTGCGTGATCTGTACTTTCGCCATGGTGCTTAGCCGTTAAATACTTTCGATAATGATACACCTCTGTTCTTCGCTACAGTGAATGCATCCCGCATTCCAGTCAAAGCCTTGAACGTAGCTTTCACCACGTTGTGAGGATTCGAAGAGCCCTTTGATTTAGCCAATACGTTGTGAACTCCCGCAGACTCCAACACCGCGCGCATTGCACCACCGGCAATAACACCCGTACCAGGAGAGGCCGGCTTCAATAGTACTAGCCCACCGCCGAACTTTCCGATTGACTCGTGAGGAACAGTCCCTTTTATAATAGGAACTTTAACAAGATGCTTCTTTGCATCGTCAATACCTTTTGTGATAGCATCCGTTACTTCATTTGCTTTACCAAGTCCGTAACCGACTACCCCATTACCATCACCTACTACGACGATCGCCGCAAAGCTAAACCGACGACCACCTTTCACCACCTTTGCAACACGCTCGATAGCTACTACACGCTCTTTGAGATCGATCTCACTTGCCTTAACAGTGCTAATATTGCTTACTGACATATTTCAGTTCTTAGAATTTTAGTCCACCCTCCCGGGCGCCTTCCGCCAGGGCTTTGATATTTCCATGATACAAATAACCATTGCGATCGAAGATGATAGTCTCCACGCCAGAAGCGATTACTTTTTCAGCGATCTTCTTACCAACGCTCTTGGAGTTCTCAAGATTCAACCTGGCCTTTTCGCCCAATTCAGAAGTAGATGCCGAAGCAATCGTTTCACCTTTAAGGTCATCGATTACCTGAACAAACAAACCTTTGTTACTTCTAAATACAGAGAGACGAGGTCTTTCCTTTGTCCCGCTGAGCTTCTTACGGATACCTTTTCTTATCCGTTCTCTTCTTTCGACGTTCTTACCTGCCATAGAGCAATTATTTATTCTATGATGTTAATCGCTTTCACGCGACCTTGTTATTTCAATTATACTTAATGCCTCTTCAGGCAAATAGCCACTAATAATTCTTTTATCCGCCGAAGCACTTTTCGTGCGAAGGAGGAGCTTACTTAGCAGCAGCCTTACCAGCTTTTCTACGCACGTACTCACCTGTGAACTTGATACCTTTTCCTTTGTAAGGCTCAATCTTTCTAAGCGACTTCAACTTGGCAGCAACCTGACCTATTAACTGCTTGTCGATGCCTTCCAAAACGATGGTCGGATTCTGACCCTTTTCCTGGAACGCTACCACCTTTATTTCCGATGGCACAGCCAGGAAAACATTGTGAGAATATCCAAGACTAAGTTCAAGCACATTTGATTGCGCTATTGCTTTATAACCAACACCAACTAATTCGAGTTGATGTTTATATCCGTTCGAGACACCTTCGATCATGTTCGCGATCAAAGCACGGTAAAGACCATGCATCGACTTATGTCTCTTCTGATCTGTAGGACGTTCTACTAAAACGACTTCATCTTCATGTTTGATGATGAAATCAGGATCAATATTCTGGTGAAGTTCACCTTTAGGGCCTTTCACAGACACCTTGTTCTTCTCTTTCGAGAAGGTAAAGGTTACACCTTTCGGTATTGTTATAGGTTGTTTACCAATTCGTGACATGGCTCTCTCTATTAATAGACGTAACACAATACTTCGCCACCAACATTCATGTTGCGTGCCTCCTTATCGGTAATAACACCTTTTGACGTAGACAAAATTGCTACACCTAAGCCGTTCATTACTCTGGGCATCGCATCAGTGCCTGCATACTTACGTAAACCAGGCGTACTGATTCTTTTCAGCGCTGTAATCGCTGGCTCTCTGGTCTCTGGATTATACTTCAAGGCGATCTTTATGATTCCCTGATAGTTAGTGCCATCCTCGAACTTGTAGTTCAGGATAAACCCTTTGTCAAATAGAACCTTTGTAATCTCCTTTTTGAGATTCGATGCGGGAATCTCAACCACTCTGTGATTGGCCTTAATGGCATTCCGCAACCGGGTCAAATAATCTGCTATAGGATCAGTCATCTCTTTATTGTCCTTCTGTACTCTATATAAAAAGCAAGCCCGCGTTTTTTAAAACCGGGCTGCAAAGATATCGATTCAAATCAATATTCCAAACTGTTATCGGGTATCGCCTCCCACCGTAGCGGGTCTTGACCTTGACACTCAGCAACCAATATGTTATTCAGTGATTTGGCAATTTCTCGATTTGGTGATTTAGCTACGACTTAACCAAATGAACCAAACTTTCCAATTTCACAGATCCTTAGATCTTCGGCTAACCAATGACGGCTTCTAAATCACCAAAACATCAATCACCAAATCTCTCAACGGCTACCAGCTGGCCTTAGTGACCCCCGGTATCTTTCCATTCGAAGCCATTTCACGAAATACGTTACGGCAAACGCCAAATTTGCCCATATAACCTTTGGGACGTCCCGTTAACTTGCACCGGTTGTGAAGTCTCACTGGCGATGCATTTCTTGGAAGTTTATCCAGTGCAGGATAATTTCCGGCATCCTTCAGAGCCTTGCGTTTTGCCGAGTGGATTGCTACCAGCCTTTCGCGTTTTAACTGCCGTGCTATTACTGATGTTTTTGCCATCTGTCAATTAATTTTATTTTGAGAAAGGCATTCCAAATGCCTTCAATAACTCAAGACTTTCTTCGTCTGTGCCGGCGGTGGTCACAAAAGTGATATCCATACCATTGATTTTATTGACCTTATCGATAGAAATCTCAGGGAAGATGATTTGTTCTTTTACACCGAGTGTATAGTTACCGCGGCCGTCGAATCCTTTTGCCGGAACACCTTTGAAATCGCGCACGCGTGGCAACGCAATGTTCATCAGACGATCCATGAATTCATACATTTTGTCACCACGAAGTGTCACACGTACACCGATCGGCTGGTCCTCTCTCAACTTGAAGTTAGAGATGGCCTTCTTCGATTTCGTAGATACAGCTTTCTGGCCGGAGATCGTAGTGATCTCTTCCAATGCAACATCGATAAGTTTCTTATCCGATACTGCGATGCCCATACCTTTGTTAATACAGATCTTTTCGATCTTTGGAACCTGCATTACTGAACTGTAAGTGAACTTCTGCTTAAGCGCAGGGACAATCTCAGTCAGGTACTTGTCCTTTAATCTTGGAGTTGCCATTACTTGATAAATTCTCCGGTTTTCTTAGAAAATCTTTGCAGTTTACCTTTGTCATTTGCCTTTCTACCTGTGCGTGTAGGCTTATCAGTAGCGGGATCAATGAGCATCAGGTTGCTGATATGAATTGTACCTTCCATCCTCTTGATTCCACCTTCGGGTTTTCCCGCAGATGGCTTCTGATGTTTGGTGACCATGTTTATGCCCTCTACAATCGCACGATTCTTTTCAGGGAAGATCTCAAGCACCTTGCCTTTTTTGACACGCTCTTTTGTGCTCTTGTCATCGCCTGCAATCACCATTACGGTATCGCCCTTCTTGATATGACGCTTTGACTTTTTGTTACTCTTTCTTTCCATGGCTTAAATAACTTCTGGTGCCAGTGATACGATCTTCATGAACTGCTTTTCTCTCAGTTCACGAGCCACGGGACCGAAAATGCGGGTACCTCTTGGTTCATCCTGAGCGTTCAACAGAACGGCAGCGTTATCTTCAAAACGGATATACGATCCATCTTTTCTTCTGACTTCTTTCTTCACCCTCACAACCACAGCCTTTGAAACTGTTCCCTTCTTCACCTGGCTGCTGGGCATCGCAGACTTTACGGTTACAACGATCTTATCACCTAATGAGGCGTATCGTCTCTTCGTTCCACCGAGAACATGCACACAGAGCACTTCTTTTGCTCCGCTGTTATCGGCTACGGTAAGTCTTGATTCTGTGCTTATCATGATTACTTAGCTTTTTCAACTATTTCAATTAATCTCCAGCGCTTATCCTTACTCAAAGGCCGTGTTTCCATTATGCGAACCAGATCTCCGATACCAGCGCTGTTCGTCTCATCATGAGCCTTGAACTTGGTCGTGCGATTCACAAACTTTCCATAGATCGGATGCTTAACCTTACGGTCAACAGCAACTGTGATGGTTTTCTGCATCTTGTTGCTTAACACCTTACCGACCCGTTCTTTTCTCTCGTTCCTTTCCATCGGAATTATTTTTGAAGTTCTTTAGCCCTTAGTTCAGTAGCCAGCCTGGCAACCAGCCTGCGGCTTTCGCGCAACTTCATCGGGTTCTCAATTGCAGTAACCTGATGAGCAAATTGCATCTTCCTGAGCGCTTCCTTTTCAGCGCTGATCTTATCTTTCAGCTCGCCAGCACTTAGTGCCTTGATGTCTGAGTTATTCATTCCTTTCATGATCCTACGTAGTCGCGTTTGATAGTGAACTTCGTCTTCATTGGAAGCTTGCCTTCGGCTAACTTCATAGCTTCTTTAGCAGTAGCGATGTCAACACCACCAGCTTCGAAAAGGATCGTGCCTGGCTTGATAACTGCTACCCAATATTCAGGAGCTCCTTTACCCTTACCCATACGAACTTCCGCCGGCTTTCTGGTAATTGGTTTATCAGGGAAAATTCTGATCCAAACCTGACCTTCACGCTTCATAGCGCGCGTTACAGCAATACGAGCAGCCTCAAGCTGACGCGCTGTAATCCAACCTGCTTCAAGCGCTTTCAAGCCGAATGAACCGAATGCAATGGTATGTCCTCTTGTGGCCATCCCCTTCACGCGGCCCTTCTGCATTTTTCTGAACTTCGTCCGTTTAGGCTGTAACATTGTTACCTGTCTTTATAGCTTCTAATAATATTAACCGTTTCTTCTTGGGCCGCCGCCGCTACCACCGCGTCTGTCTCCACCGCCACCGCTACCACCACGACGATCTCCGCCTGGTCTTCCACCAGCATCTCTTCTGCGTCCACCTCTGTCGTTGCCTCCGCGGTCATTGCCACCTTTCTGACCAGGACCACCTTGCTGCGTATTAGCAGCAGCGCCGATGTTCGGAGAAAGATCACGTTTACCGTAGATCTCACCTTTGAAGATCCATACTTTAATACCAATCTTGCCGTACACAGTTTGTGATTCGGATATTGCATAGTCAATATCACCACGAAGTGTGTGCAAAGGTATTCTTCCTTCTTTATACTGTTCTGATCTGGCCATATCGGCACCAGCCAAACGACCTGAGCACTTAATCTTGATTCCTTCTGCACCAACGCGCATTGCCGAAGCAATAGCTTGTTTCATTGCACGTTTGTAAGAAATACGGGCTTCGATTTGTTGAGCGATTGATTCGCCTACAAGTTTAGCATCAAGCTCCGGACGCTTAATTTCAAAAATGTTGATCTGAACATCTTTGTTGGTAAGCTTCTTTAACTCTTCCTTGATCTTGTCAACTTCGTTGCCACCTTTTCCAATAACAACACCTGGGCGGGCGGTGTGGATAGTTAAAGTGATCCGCTTCAATGTTCTTTCGATAACCACTTTAGCAATCCCTCCTTTGGGAATACGTGCTTCAACGTACTTTCTGATTTTCTGGTCTTCAACCAATTTATCAGAGAAGGTTTTTCCACCGTACCAATTAGAGTCCCAGCCTCGTACGATGCCCAATCTAAACCCTATAGGATTAATCTTCTGTCCCATTATTCCTTAGTTTCTTTAACTGCCGTTGTTATTTCAGCGCCTTTTGATTTCAGGCTATCTACGATCAGCGTCACATGGTTAGAGCGCTTTCTCACACGGTGCGCACGTCCTTGTGGTGCTGGTCTCAGTCTTTTCAGAATACGTCCACCATCAACGAACACTTCTTTTACATAAAGGTCTGCTTCTTCAAGTTTCACGTCCTGATGTTTTGCTTCCCAGCTGGAGATCGCTGACAACAGCAATTTTTCCAATTTCGGAGCGCCTACTTTAGGCTCATACTTCAGAATGTTCAAAGCCTTACTAACGCGTTCGCCACGGATCAGGTCAGCAACCAATCTCATCTTGCGGGGTGAAGTTGGAACGTTCTTTAACTTCGCCACAGCAGGACCATTCTTTGCTGCCTCCTTGCGTGCATCGCGACGCTCGCGCTTCAGCACTGATTTCTTTTCCTTTTTCGCTTCAGTTGCCATAATTACTTAGACTTGTTGCCAGAGTGTCCACGGAAGGTGCGGGTAGGTGCAAATTCACCTAACTTATGACCAACCATGTTTTCAGTAACATATACTGGTATAAACTTATTTCCGTTATGAACGGCGAACGTATGTCCAATCATGTCAGGCACTACGGTTGACCGTCTGGACCAAGTCTTGATAACAGATTTCTTTCCTGATTTCTCAGTTGCTTCCACTTTCTTTAATACTCGTTGGTCGCAATACGGTCCTTTTTTAATCGAACGTCCCATTATTTTTTCCTCTTAGCGATGATTAGGCGATCAGAATATTTCTTTGGATGACGGGTCTTCTTGCCTTTGGCATAAAGTCCGTTACGTGATCTTGGATGACCACCGGAAGCGCGTCCTTCGCCTCCACCCATCGGGTGATCGACAGGGTTCATGGCAACAGGTCTGGTTCTAGGTCTGACACCTCTCCAGCGACTGCGTCCAGCTTTACCAACACTCTCATTCATGTGATCTGCATTGGAAGTGGCACCAACGGTAGCCATACATATTTCCATTACATTACGCATTTCACCAGAAGGCATTTTCAATGTTGCCATCCCGTTTTCTCTTGCCAGTAACTGAACAAAGCATCCAGCACTTCTTGCGATCGCTCCGCCTTTGCCTGGCTTGATCTCCACATTGTGAACGATCGTACCCAAAGGAATCTTAGAAAGTGGCAAAGCATTGCCAACTTCAGGCGCTATATCAGCCCCAGAGATAACTTCCTGCCCAACCTTCAATCCTTCAGGAGAGATAATATAAGTCTTTGCTCCATCAGCATAGAAAAGCAATGCAATTCTGGCTGAACGACTTGGATCGTATTCAATAGTCTTCACTATCGCAGGGACACCAACCTTATCACGTTTAAAATCGATGATACGCATTTTCTGCTTATGACCACCACCGATGTAGCGCATAGTCATGCGCCCGTTGCTGTTTCTTCCACCTGATTTTTTCAGCGTGGTGACAAGAGCCTTTTGAGGAATATTGGTGGTGACATCTTCAAAAGATGTCGCCAATCTATGCCTGGTTCCTGCTGTTATTGGTTTTAATTTCTTTAGCGCCATTGGTCTACGAATTAAACGTTGCTATAAAAATCAATTACTTCTCCTTCAGCCAACGTTACGATTGCCTTCTTGTAACTAGGCTTGCGTCCAGCCAATACACCGGCTTTTGTGTAGCGGGTTTTTTTCTTACCCATTACCACCATTGTATTAACCTTCTCTACGTTTACACCATATTGTTTCTCAACGGCTCTTTTGATTTCAACTTTGTTGGCATCCGAACTCACAATGAATCCATATTTGCCTTTTTCGTTCAAAGCAGAAACTTTCTCCGTTACCAATGGTTTCCTTAGGATACTCATTACTCTTTATTTAAAAGGTTTTCAACCTTACTAATAGAACTCTCTACAAAAATCACATTATCAGCATTCATCAGATCGTAAGTGTTGATCTGATCTGCCGTCGTGATCTTCGTGTGTTGCAGATTTCTTCCGGACAATACAACGTTCTTGTTGACTTCAGCCAATACAAGCAAAGTCTTCTTGTCACCGAGTGACAAAGACTTTAGCAATGACAGATATTGTTTTGTCTTTGGAGAATCGAAGTTGAAATCTTCGAGTACTGCAATTGAATTATCTTTCGCCTTGTAAGCCAGAGCTGATTTCCGTGCAAGGTCTTTAACTTTCTTGTTCAGCTTGAAAGAGTAGTCGCGGGGTTGAGGACCAAATACGCGTCCACCACCTTTGAACTGAGGGTTCTTGATGTTACCCGCACGAGCTCCACCAGTTCCCTTTTGCTTTTTCAGTTTCTTTGAAGACCCTGAAATCTCGTTACGCTGCTTAGACTTATGAGTTCCCTGACGCTGATTGGCCAGATAACTTTTAACATCAAGATATATGGCGTGATCATTCGGCACTATGCCAAACACTGCATCAGACAAGCTTATTTTCTTGCTCGTCGTTTCTCCGCTCGATTTAAGTACTGCTACTTCCATTACTTCTCAAGGATTACTGTTGAATTTTTAGGTCCTGGAATAGAACCACTGAGAATAATCAGATTTTGATCTGCCACGATCTTAACGATCTTGAGGTTAGTCAGCTTTACGCGTTCACCACCCATGCGGCCACCAAGACGTTTACCTTTAGGTACACGTGAGGCGAATGATGCGTTACCCATTGAACCGGGAGCGCGGAGTCTGTTGTGCTGTCCGTGAGTCTGACCACCAACTCCGGCAAAGTTGTGACGCTTTACAACACCCTGGAAACCTTTTCCTTTTGATGTTCCAATGGCATCAACGAAATCACCTTCTACGAATACGTCAAGGATTTTTACCTCTTTGCCGAGTTCAGCTAAGGATTCAAATTCTTTACCGTAATCGCGAAATTCAACAAGAGCTCTCTTTGGGGTAGTATTAGCCTTTTTGAAATGGCCAATTGATGCCTTAGTAGTATTCTTTTCTTTCTTGTCTCCAAAAGCAAGCTGAACAGCAACGTAGCCGTCCTTCTCTTCATTCTTGACTTGCGTTACTACGCAAGGACCAGCTTGGATAACGGTGCAGGCGATGTTTATACCTTCTGCGCCGAAGATGCTGGTCATTCCTATTTTCTTTCCTATAATTCCAGGCATGACTATGACCGATTTATGCTGTTTTTCAGGACTATTTGCCCTCTTTCTTCAAAAAGGACTGCAAAGATAGGAACTTAAGTATAGTTACCAAACGCGGGTTTTAAAATATTTGGGAGTAAAGGCTTATTGCAGGCTAGTTCCGCACAATATTCCAAAATGGCGTATCATTGTCGCGAAGCTCAAACAATGAAATGGACCATCAACAAACGCCTGATTTTGCTAGGTTTTATTTTGTTTTTGACCTTTATACTCAATCTTTCTTTGGGCAGCGTGCACATTCCGCTCACTTCCGTTATCGAGATTCTGATCGGAAAATCAACTAGTAACGACGCTTGGAATAATATTATCTGGCACTTTAGAATGACAAAAGCATTGACCTGCATTCTCGCAGGTAGCGCACTCTCACTGGCTGGCTTGCTGATGCAAACTCTTTTCAGAAATGCTTTGGCAGGACCGGACGTACTGGGCCTGAGTTCGGGCGCAAGTCTGGCGGTGTCACTAATTTTTCTTGGAAGCTCCGCCGGTTTTTCAATTGGCGTATTGTCTGCATGGTCCGTTGTTTCGGCGGCGAGTCTTGGCTGTGCCTTCATCTTCGTTCTGGTCATGTGGGTCGCCCGAAAATTGCGTGATGATACGGCGCTATTAATTGTCGGACTCATGATGGGCGCCACAGCTTCTTCCATTGTCTCCGTATTGCAATACTTGAGCAACGCCAACGATCAGCAAGCCTTTTTGATTTGGACCTTTGGAAGTCTTGGAGGACTAAACTGGACAGAGATCCTCATTCTCGCAGTCATTTTAGTGGCGGGAGTAACCACATCGATATCACAACTGAAGTCACTCAACGGATGGCTCCTGGGCGACCTCTATGCTGGAAGTCTGGGAATCAAAGTAAAACTCGCCAGAAGCGTAATGATTTTTTGCGCCTGCATTCTTACGGGCGCAGTCACAGCATTCTGCGGCCCAATCGCCTTTGTCGGGCTCGCTGTCCCTCACCTCTGCAGGATGATTTTTAAGACCCACGATCACAAATTGCTTATTCCTGCAGTCGTGGTCGGCGGAAGTACGCTCCTCTTACTATGCGACATTATCGCACAGCTACCCGGAAACGATTATGTTCTCCCAATCAACGCAATCACCGCGTTAATCGGCGCACCGGTCGTGATATCAATCATTCTTCAGCGAAAAAGAATTGCCATCTGAAAGATGAACACAACGCTCCTGACCACCCGCGATCTGAGCATCGGATATCACCACAAAGTGCTGCTCACAGGACTCAATCTTTCATTGTCTGCAGGAAAACTGGTTTGTTTTATGGGACCAAACGGCGTCGGGAAATCTACGCTGATCCGAACACTTGCAGGTCTCCAAAAACCTTTGTCCGGGTCAATTAAAATAGAAGTCAATTTTAAGAGCCCGGTTTCGGTAGTGCTTACTGATAAGGTCCATTTATTTCACATGACCGTAGCCGACCTCGTTACGCTAGGAAGATATCCTTATTTAAACTGGAATGCCCGCCTGACTTCCGCCGATGAGGACGTCATCAAACAATCGCTTGACCAGGTGAATATGCTCAGCATGGCGAATAACTTCCTGCATGAATTAAGCGATGGCCAGTATCAACTGGCGATGATAGCCCGGGCGTTGGCGCAAGATACGCCCATTATACTTCTAGACGAACCAACTGCGCACCTTGATCTAAATAACAGACTCGAGATCATGAATTTTCTGCGCCAGCTGGCGCGAACGATGGATCGCGCCATTTTAGTTGCCACACATGAATTGGATCTTGCTTTGCAAACTGCTGATGAAGTCTGGCTTGCCGGAAACAATAAGAAAATACTGAGTGGCATTGCTGAAGACCTGGTGCTGAATGGAACATTCGATGAGATCTTTGGACTAAAAGGATTTGACCTTAAAACGGGAAGGGTAATGCATCATTCGTTTCGCTCAAGAGCGGTACGGCTATTGGGTGAAGGATATGCATATCGCTGGACTCGAAATGCACTTGAGCGCGATGGCTATGAGGTTAATGACGCGATGGGCAGCCCAACTGTGAGTGTCAAAGGAAGCGTCAATACTTATGAATGGTCATTGGATGATCAGGAGAAGTTCACTTCCATACACGAACTGCTGCATCATTTAAGCCGCTAGATATCGTTGTGAAACATCCCGCCAAAAGCCTGCTTGGAGTGGCGGATCAACCTGCAGGGATAATTCTCGTATTCATCGTACTCGCAAGCTGCCGTTAATGAATCCCAGTGTCGCCAACATCTTCACCCGTGACGTGACTCAAACCCTTTCTCTTCATTTTATTCTATCTGTACAACCTTACCCCTGCAGTCATTAAACACACCAGACTCGATCCATAGCCGGGTGTGCGGAAGGTCAGGACTTAATGTTAGGCAAGAGAAGACTCCGGTTTCAAGGGTACCAAAACCGATTTATCTCAAACTCAGCCGAGAGTTGAACTAGAGTCAGTCTAGGGTATACCTAGGGTTAGTTTATGGTCCAATTCTAGGACAATTCCCGAAAAGTGCCCTGTAAAAAAGAGTCTTCGTGCCCATCCCTTAACCTTAAAAGGCGTGCATTCATGGTAACCAAAATGACATTTCGTGAATGGACTTTTTGCGTTTCACGGGCATCGGCTAGTGGCCGTAATCTTCACAGGAATAATCTATTAACGTGCCCTCTGCACCACCCGAGTCCGGGAGGTCATTTCGAAAATAGCTTAATTCGAAAAGGTCTTCGTAAATTCAATCGATTGAAAAAGTGTGTTGTAAGATTCTCATGCAATCTCACTTATTCGTTAACCTGAGTTTTGTTACGTTTGGTCATTTCAGATTTAACACTTCGAATCCATGCTCAAAGACACCGAGATATTTTCTTACAAGTTTGACCCAAAGTATAGCAAGTCCGTTGCGTACTTTTCTATGGAGTTTGCCGTCGATCAACCACTAAAGATCTATAGTGGCGGTTTGGGGTTTCTCGCAGGTTCTCACCTTCGTAGTGCATATGAGTTAAAGCAAAATCTTATTGGTATAGGTATCCTTTGGAAGAAAGGTTACTATGATCAGGAGCGCAACCAGGATCAAACCTTGAAAGTTAGTTTCAGAGACAAAGACTATTCTTATCTCACAGACACTAACATTGTTTTTCCGATCACCATTCATGGTGCAAAAGTTTTCGTAAAGGCTTACCTGTTGAAGCCCGAAGTTTTTAATTCTGCGCCACTTTTTCTTTTAAGTACCGATATTCCTGAGAACGACTTCCTTGCTCAAACGATAAGTCACAGGCTTTACGATCCAAATGAAACCACGCGTATAGCCCAGTCGATACTTCTTGGGATTGGTGGTGCAAAACTGCTCGATGTGATTAACAGGCCTACAGAGATATACCATATGAACGAAGGTCATGCATTGCCTATGACTTTCTACCTGCTCGACAAGCACAAAGATATTAATGAAGTAAAGAATCGCGTTGCCTTTACTACACACACGCCGGAGAAAGCAGGTAATGAAGAACATAGTCTTCCATTGCTAAACAGCATGGGCTTCTTTGCCGGCCTTACGCTGAAACAAGTTGAAGATTATGTCGAACCAGAAAATGGCGTGCTTAATTATACCCTCACCGCATTAAGACTTGCGCGCGCTGCTAACGGCGTATCACAACTTCACGGAGAAGTTTCCAGAAAGATGTGGGGTGATTACAAAAACATCTGTGAAATCCAGGCGATCACCAATGCCCAGAACAGAACGTATTGGAAAGATGATGAGCTCGACACAGCGCTTGCTAACAATGACAACGATGCGCTCATAAGACGTAAAAAGGAATTAAAGAAAAAACTATTCCGCGTAGTTGCCAATCAGACAGGGAAACTTTTCGACGAAAATGTCCTTACAATTGTCTGGGCTCGTCGTTTTGCCGCTTACAAACGCGCGAATCTGCTGCTTTACGATTTCAATAAGTTTTTGAAGATGGCCTTGAGCAAGGAGTTCCCTATTCAGATCATCTGGGCGGGTAAGCCTTATCCTGAGGACTATAATGCCATTAACATTTTCAATGAGATATACTGGAAGACTAAAGACCTGCCTAACTGCACGGTTGTAACAGGATATGAACTCTGGCTGTCAGGTCACCTGAAAAAAGGATCGGATGTGTGGCTGAACAATCCGCGTTTGTATCATGAAGCTTCTGGAACATCTGGCATGACAGCAGCAATGAATGCATCTGTAAATCTTTCAATTCCCGACGGATGGATACCTGAGTTTTCCAAACATGGAGAAAACTCTTTCGTGATTGGTACTGCAGATGATTCTTTAAGTCCTGAAGCAAAAGATAAAATAGAGGCTAAAAATCTTATGGATGTTTTGGACAAGGAAATCATTCCGACTTACTACAAGGACAACAAGCAATGGCTCGAGATTGTAAAGAATGGTATGAAGGATGTACTTCCATTCTTTGATTCAGGACGAATGGCGAAGGAGTATTACGAGAAGTTGTATTTCTAGAAATGCATTTTCACCGCAGGGCCAAGACGCAGAGAATACAAAATGATATGTATTTCTAAGAATTCTCAGCGCCTCTGCGGTGAAAAATCTCCCTTCCTCAATAATAAAATACCTTGATCACCACTTCATCCTTCGTGAAGTCGATCTCTTCAATGCTTATCTTCCTAATATCAAGGCCGGTCTTTTCTTTTAGCTCTTTGATGAGTATCGGATGTCGCTCAGGCATTATATTCTGAACACAGTTGTATTCGATGGTCTTGCTTTTCTCATTCTTGATTATCCTATTTCCATCCACCACAAATACAACTGCTATGATCACCCCATTCAAGGCGATGATCTCTAAGTATGATCCTTTCATAATCGAATTGATCAGACCAATTGTCATGATAATAAAAAGATAGGTCATATCCTTCGTTGTGATCGTTTCTGTTCTGAATCGCAGAAGCGAAAATGCCGCGAGCAGACCGAACGCACTTCCCATTGAATTGAAGGCCTTCGTTTTCTCCAGCATGTAAGCCAGCAGGAAAATGATGAAATTTAATAGAAAGAAGGTGAAGTAATAGTCTGTCTTTTCATAAGTCCTGTAATACACCACCCGGATCAGCAGCAGCATTGACCCTGTGTTAATCAGGATTCTAAAAAGGAAGTACTCCGAGAAAATCTGAAAATTTTCCATTGCTTAGGTTTCGAATTGCGGAAGATAAGAAATAGGCAGTGGCAGAAAAAACCAATCGGATGTTTATATTCGATCGCCAGTTACTTGATCATGAAAATTTCCCAAGGTTTCGCTGTTTTCGCAAGGGCCATGTTACTCGTGATCCTGTTCCATGCTGCGCTTTCCTGTCTGGATAGCAATGGCCAGCCAGTCGAAAAAGGTCTTTTCGATTCGGAAGAAGTCCTTGACCTTAAATTGTCTGGCAACATTCGGAACGCGATGCGCGACCGCAGTGGCAAGGCAGAATATCAGAATATGAGGATAAGTTATGGCGTTCCCGGAGACGTCGTGACGGTACCGGTTAGAGTAAAAACCAGGGGACACTTTAGGCTCACAGAGGCTAATTGTCTTTATCCCCCGTTAATGCTAAACTTTTCACGTAGAAACGCCTCACGACAATGTCTTTTTAATGGCTTGAACAAAATCAAACTCGTCACTACCTGTAAGGCGGAACGGTACGTGGTTCATGAATATCTTGTTTATAAGTTGTACAACATCGTTACCGAAAAAAGTCTAAAAGCTCGTTTAGTTCAAGTCACATTTGAAGACACTGTTAAGCAGCGAAGCACGGATCCGACGTATGGGATCATGCTTGAAGAGGATGAGGACATGGCAAAAAGACACCAGGGGAAATTAGTAGAAGGAAAATTGATGCGTCCGGAAGACACTCATAAAAACGATTTCATGAAACTTGCCGTCTTCGAATATTTGATCGGTAACACAGACTGGTCTATACAGTATCAGCAGAATATAAAATTGATTGTCATTGATTCTATAAACGGGCCAACTGCCGTCGCTTATGATTTCGATCATGCCGGAATTGTGCGGGCATCGTATGCAAAACCTGCACCAGAGCTCGAATTACCGTCGACGATCGTGAGGCGTTACCGCGGTTATTGTATTGATGACATGCGAAGTTTTGAGGAAACGTTTTCATTTTATAATTCAATCAAGGAACAAATTTATGGTGTTTACAAAGAGTGTGCAATGATTGACGAGGGGTATAGAAAGTCAACTATGGAATATCTGGATGATTTTTTTACGACCATCAACGATCCAAAGAAAGCAGCGGCTGACTTCAAATACCCCTGTTACAAATCGGGTACCGGTAACGTTGTGATTACAGGTTTAAAGAAACAGTGAGCTGTTTAATCGCCTTAAATATGATGTTCGATATCGACGAGTGCCGGAAAAAATGAATTTGCCGATTTAAGAACGTTGGAATTAGACGTTAACTGAATTAATGGCTTCCAGCGCTAACTCTTTTGCTTTCACAAATTATCCAAAAAACCTTAAATTAGCCTTACCAATCCAACGACACATCCCCCGTCCGCAATGATAGCAGACAAAACCGTTTATATCATTCTTACGCATATATGCAATCATGAATCGCATTACCTTATTTGAAAGAAAAGATGACAACATCGAAATAACGATCGAAGCGTATTTTGATGAAAGAGACAATCTGGTAATCGATGGATATGATATCGGAAAAACAACAAAAGAATTCTGGGGTGATTCCGACTATGAGTATTCTTCGACCATTGCGCCTCAAAATGTTCTGAAGTTATACTCCATTTTACAACTGGCTGCTGGAGAAAGGAAAGTGCTGCTACTTGCACTTCAATCGCGTTTCAACACCAACAGTTGTTACAGCGAAATTCAAAAGTTTCTTGATTTACAAGGTGTTCCTTATGAGGCTTTCTCGTGGCGGTAGTCCATATCGAAGCTTCACACTTTCAAAAATATCTTGAATCTATAAAGCGTGTACAGAAACAGCCACACGATAACCAATGCTCCTATACTTTCAAAAACAGGGTGCCACTTTTCTGGCGTCGGCGCGTATAGACCACCGAAAATAAGGTTTGATGTATAATTGAAGTTGATAAAACGGTAGGCGAGATAAACAGCGATACTATTCATTCCAATAACACGAAAGAAAAATGTCCACCGCTGGAATTTAAGAATATCGATGATCCAATAAAATATCCCGAGCACGAGAAATGCCGTTCCTCCGGTAAGCATAATAAATGAACTTGTCCAGAGTCTTTTAAAGATTGGAAAGTGAAGTCCCCATACCAACGCCAGTGCTACGCATCCCAGACCCGTCAACAGTAGCCACTGCAATTTAAACTTGTCTGTTTTATCTTTCATCATCAATATATCCGCCGCAAGTGTGCCCATGATTGTGAGGCATATTGCCGGCAATGTGGTAAGTAATCCGTTTTCATCGAAAGTCTTCTGCAATAGTCTGCCTGGTAGAAACTGACGATCGAACCATCCTTGCAAATTTCCTTCGAAGCTCAGATCACCTGCGCCAAATCCCGGCACCGGAACCAGATACATGATAGCGTAGTAGAAAATTAAAATACCTGCAATCCATATGATCCTTTGTCGCGATGAAAAATTCAGGTAAAGGTAGGTAGCAACAAAACCGGCAACACCAATGCGTTGCAGTACGCCAACAAATCTTATCTGATGCCAGTCAAAGAATGGAACCGGCGCATTTTTATCGAAGATCCCAAGGATGATGAGGATGATCATTCTTTTCAACGCCTTACGATATATATCACTTTTTGAAGTGCCATCTTGCAGCGACTTGTTGGAAGAAAGTGGGATAGATACACCGGCTATAAAAAGAAAAATTGGAAAGATAAAATCGTAGAATGTTAACCCATACCATTCCGGATGCTCGAACTGCATAGCCAATGCATCGACCCCGGCATATTCTGTTTTACCATGGAGCAGAAAAATGAAAGTCCCTGCCCCAGCGATCATCAACATATCCGCACCCCGAAGTGTATCGATCGACAGAATGCGTTTTGAAGTTACTTTTTCCTCCACGTTATGCGCTCCAAATTTAAGAGACTGAATTGATGCTTATCTCATCAAGATATCAATTCGCAGGCAAAGAGAAGATAAAGAAAACCAATCACCCCTGGCCCCTAGCGTTTGGTCGGAAGGGACGCGCAAGAGCATGGAGGAAAACTCTGACTCTCTAATGTACTGTGCTTGCATTCTCAAAAAGGTTTCGACGCAGCTAACATAACTCCGGAGTAGTAGCGTAACTTTGCGTGTCTCTCCGCGTTGATGGATTTACTCGCCACGCTTCTTTGTAAGAATATTAATCATCACCGTATCCGGCTTCAGCTTCCCATCAACAATCCCGAAAGAACCCTCTTTGAAATTCCAGTTCGCATAAGCAACGCCGTGCTTTTCAAAGATTGCAACCATATCCTTATACCATGCTATTTTTGATTCAAAAGGCGCGTTGTCAATGACACCAAATTCTCCACAATAGAGGGGCAGATTCAATTCAGCGGCCAGAGCGAAAGGTTTTTCCATCATGCGTTCTAAGGTATCCCTATTGTAAACTCTTTGCTCTTCATCAGTATTTCCACCCGCAACAATCCGCCCGGGATATGCGACGGTGCCTTTAAAGTCCTTCAGCTTTGTCCACGACGCCTGGTAATGCGTCAAATGAAAAGGCTCATAAAAATGAAAACTGAGAATGATGTTTTTATCGAAAGGTGGTATTTCAAGTTGATCGAATGTATTCGCCGACTGCCAGCGATTGGAACCTATAACGAGAACGCGTTCAGGTTCCCAATGTCGTATCGAGTCGGCTACACGTTTAAGCAGCCTATTCCACTGAGCCGGATCGTCTGCAACAGGTTCATTCATAAATTCGTAGGCAACCATATCATTCGGCCATTTGTGAACATCAGTGGATAGATCTTTCCACAATGCGATAAATTTATCCTGCTCTTCAGGTTTTGTCCAGAGAGGTTTTTCCGCGGCATTGAAATGATGTGAGCGAAGAATATGTAAATCAAGCACCACTTTTAACCCAGCCTGGCTACACCATGTCAAACAGTTGTTCAACAATTCAAAGGCATCGGCATGGCGCACACCTTTCTCATCCCATAGTTGTTCTTCATCAACCGGAAGGCGAATGTGATCGAATCCAACAGAGTCGATAAACGCAATATCTTTCTGTGTGAAGAAATTTGCACGAGCAGTATCACGACGGTTACTTTGTGAAAGCCAGTGGGCGATGTTGGTCCCTTTTTGAATCTTAAATTTTGCTGGCGGATCAAGTTCCTTGCCAATCGAAGAGTCTTTCTTTTTTGAACAGGAGACTATCACCAATACAGCGAAAGCGAGCAACAGAAATCGCCTTACACTAAGATCATATACTTTGAACATCAGTGAAAATATATAAAAGGCAGTTGCCCGCGAAATTTGTTATGATGGATGGCTAGGCAGCGATCTGACGGGTCTAAGCAAGTTTCTCGAGATCCCTGATCAGTATCTGCTTCCTGTTGAAATTGATAAGATTCTTATCCTTGAGATCATTGAGAATGGTCGTGACGGTTTGTCGGGACGTACCCGTGAGGGACGCAATATCCTTATGGGTTAACTTTGTCTGGATCATCGTCTCAAAGCCAACCTTCACGCCCTTCCACGCCGCAGTGTCTTTAAGGAACTCTACGATGCGTGTTCTCGCGTCTTTAAATACGAGCAATTCAAGCTTGCGCTCAAGCTTCATTATGCGTAGGCCAATGAGTTTGAGAATCTTGAAGCTAAGCTCCTTATCATCATACATCAATTCCTTCAGTTGTACAGTTGTGAGCGGACAAATCGTTGTGTTATCCATTGCCTGCGCAAAGTCGCGCCGTTTCTCCTCTCCAGCCATCGCCAGTTCACCAAAAATTTCGCCCTGAGTGAGAATTGCAGTAACGACTTCCTCGCCATTGTCAAGGTAATGGCCGAGTCTGACCCTGCCGTTAACGATCATGTATATATGCGTCGAGTTCTCCTCCGGCATATAAATAAATTGATCGCGTTTAAACATGAGAAACTTATGCGTTTCGGACATGCTTTTCACCTTATGAGGGCAGAGGATTTTGTACAGATTTACACTCTCAAAATACCAAAGGGCAGCCGTGTTCGTCATTGGGGAGTCAACGCTTGAAGTTCTCCAAATATGACAATAACTACACCACAAGAGGACAAATGTTGCCCAATATTCCGACTTAGTCTATTTATTGATTGCATCATGACTTTCTTAGGTAGAACTTAGTTAAGTTAGCACAAAATTGGAAGTAAAAGTTCATGCGTGAATTAAAGCTTACGCAAATTTGGATTTATCCGATCAAATCTCTGGGGGGAATCGCCCTCTCACATTCACGGGTCATGAAAAAAGGTCTTGAATTGGACCGGCGGTGGATGTTGGTAGATCAGGACGGGGTATTTATAACCCAACGGGTTCACACCATTCTTGCATTATTTAAGTTATCAATTGAGCCCGATCACCTGGTCGTGAACTATAACGGCGACACAATATTTGTTCCTCTAAATAGAAGGGGTGAACACGCCCCCGTGCAGGTTCAGATTTGGGACGATAACGTGACGGCCTGCGAAGTAGACGAACGATTCAGCATTTGGTTTTCAGAACGTCTTGGAATCATCTGCCGGCTGGTACAATTTCCGGAAGAGAATCCACGTCAAATCGATCCGGAGTATAGCCGTCCCGGTGAATATGTCAGTCTGGCCGATTCGTTTCCCTTTTTAATCGTTGGGGATGCTTCACTTCATAATCTGAACACAAGACTCGACAACCCGATTTCCATGAAACGCTTCCGCCCGAATCTCGTATTTAGCGGAGGTGAACCTTTTGAAGAAGATACATGGAAGGAATTTACAATTGGCGAGTCCAGTTTTCAAGGTGTAAAACCTAGCTCAAGATGTGTGCTAACAACAGTTGATCCTGAAACAGGTAATAAAGGCGCCGAACCGTTAAAGACGCTTGCGAAATTCAGACGCTGGAATAACAAGATTTATTTTGGGCAGAATGTCGTAGCATGCAATCTCACAACGATCTCGGTTGGTGATAAAATTATGGTGCACTCATCGTTGGAACCGAATGAACGACTGTTGGCTCTTGCACCCAGAACCTGAACGATATGACATCGCTGTATCTTAAAGCCGTTCACATTATCTTCGTGGTTACCTGGTTTGCAGGATTGTTTTACATGCCACGTCTGTTCGTATACATTATCGAAAGCTCTGAGAAGCCCGAACCGGAAAAATCTATTCTGCTGAAACAACTCAATATGATGGCGTCAAGGTTGTGGTTTGCTATCACGTGGCCCTCAGCAATCATCACGCTACTCATGGGTACGTCGCTGGTCATCGAAAACCCAGCATGGTTAGATCAGGGATTTATGCACATCAAATTAACCCTGGTCGTCCTGCTGTACGCCTACCACTTTTCACTCCATATTATCTTCAAACAATTGAGGAATGGCGTAGTCAAATACTCATCACAACAGCTGCGTTTCTGGAACGAAGTTGCCACGCTGTTTCTTATTAGCATCGTGTTTATCATTGTCTTGAAGAATGCGCTCAGCATGGTGTGGGGACTAATAGGATTATTAGCTGTGATATTCGTGTTAACTATGGGAATCAGACTTTATAAAAAGTATCGAAAATGAAAATTGAAAACATAAGTCGAAGTATGAAATACAAAAACATGGCATTGGTGTTATTAGCAATAGTGTGTACTTATTGCGCACCAAAGAAGGAAGTGCCTTTGCCAATCTTTGGCGAGCGCGAGGTGGTAGGAAAGGATACGGTGTATCACCAGATCGCACCTTTCAGCTTCAGAGATCAGGACAGCAGCGAAATCACCAATGATACTTTCAAGGATAAGATCTACGTCGCTGACTTCTTCTTTACATCATGTCGCACAATTTGCCCTATCATGAAAACGCAAATGCTTCGCGTCTATGACTCGATCCAAAATAAATCGGATGTATTGTTACTGTCTCACACCATTGATCCAACATTCGACACAGTGGGATTACTCCACGATTACGCGGAAAGACTCGGCGTAAAAGCAGAGAGGTGGCACTTCGTAACCGGACCCAAAGACGACATTTACAAAATCGCTCAACTGAGCTACTTCTCAACCGCCATGGAGGACAAGAGCGACGCAGATGGATTTATTCACAGCGGGGCTTTTTTACTCATCGATAAAAAAAGGCATATCCGTGGAAAGTATGATGGCACAAAAGAAGAAGATGTAAACCGCCTTTTAGGTGATATTCAAAAACTGGAGAAGGAGTCCTCGCCCAATTGAAAATTCTAACGCTGCGAAAGTTTCTGATCTACACGTGCATCACCAGCATTGTGGTGTACACTTTTTCTTGCAACGGCACAACTAATCCCAATCAGACCGCAAGCGTAAAGTTTGATCAGTATTTTGTCAGGGGCCAGCAACTATACGGGACCCACTGCAGCAACTGTCATCAAAAAACTGGCACCGGACTTGGGCGGGTATATCCGCCGTTGAACAAATCGGACTTCGTCGACAAATCTCCAGACAAAGTTCTGTGCGTGATTAAGAACGGCATTGCCGGCGAATTGATTGTAAATGGAAAAGTTTATAATCAGGCAATGAAGTCACCTGGATTGACTGACATTGAGATCGCAGAAATTGCGACGTACATATACAATTCGTGGGGACGGGAAAAAGGAATTATAGAAGTCCTTGAAGTGAGTAAGGTAGTCATGAAGTGTGATTCAGCCGGAATCAAATAATCAAAAGTACTTCATCTTTAGTGCGTGTGTAACAGGTTTGTTTGTTACCTCAATCTTTGCCTGATCAAAAGTTGGTGGCCCTTTCTTACCCATTGCATTATTTCCAAACGCAAAACCTTCTTTGGGTATACCGAGCCTCGTTCTGTCAAGAACACCATTTCCGTTTTCATCGTGAAGGACGCTGATCGCATACACTCCGGGTTTTACATTTTCAAATACGACAGTAACAGAATTGCCTAAAGGCTTTACAATTTTACCTTCAACAACTTCCTTCAGAAAGTCTCTTTGATTGAAGAGCCCAACGCGCAGTTCGCCTTCATCTGATTTTATATTGCTGATCGTGATCTCAACAGTGCCTTGCGCATAGGTACTCGCAACGCCGACGAAGCACATGGCGACAATCATAATTTGTTTAATACTGCGAGACATTTTCTATCAATAACCCAAGATGTGCAACTCCATTCTAATATTTTAAGTAAGAAACAATAAAGATGCCATAGAGGGCAAGTAAAAATCACTTTCAGACACGATTTTATATCATGGACCATGAGTTATTCGTCATTCCCCACCTTTCGCCTGCCCGCAAAACCGGTCCGCTTATCAATAAGGGGCAGTTTAGAGAAACCTATTCCGGGTTCTTCGGTTAATATTTTATTATCTTAGATCAATCAGCTTAATTAAAACAACTATGGCTACCATCAACCTTAAAATCAACAACCAGGCGGTAACTATCGACGCAGATCCTAAGATGCCCTTGCTTTGGGCGATCAGGGACATTGTCGGCCTCACGGGTACAAAATATGGTTGTGGTATCGCTCAATGCGGCGCATGCACCGTACATCTAAATGGTACACCGGTCAGGTCGTGCTCGTTGCCAGTATCAACGGTGGCAAACAAAGAAATCACAACGATCGAAGGAATCTCTTCCGATAATTCCCACCCTGTACAACAGGCATGGATCCAGGAACAAGTACCCCAGTGTGGTTATTGCCAATCGGGGCAGATCATGGCCGCCACGGCATTGCTTAAGAAAAATTCCAACCCTAATGACAAAGACATTGACGCTGCCATGCAGGGTCACATTTGTCGTTGTGGGACGTATCCGCGCATCAGGAAAGCTATTAAAACAGCGTCGCTGATTATCAATCAAAAAGCCTCTGTTAAATAATTATAACTGAAATCAGATGACTATCACATCAAGAATATCAAGAAGGAACTTCATCAGGATCTCGGGACTGAGCAGCGTTGCTCTTACACTTGGTTTTTACATACCCTCAAAGGGGAAAGGTGTTGCGGTAATAAAAACAGCAGGAGACGCTGCCCATCAGGGCATTGAATTAAATGCGTGGATCTCGGTTGATAAGTCGGGAAAGGTTACCATTATCAACCACAGATCAGAGATGGGTCAGGGCTCATTTCAATCCGTTCCTCAGATTATTGCCGAGGAACTTGAAGTAGATTTAAATGATGTCAACATAGAATTCGCTCAAGGGAGTCAGACCTTGTACGGCAGTCAGATCACAGGTGGCAGTTCAACGATCCGAGGCTCTTACAGGCGACTCCTTCAATTGGGCGCTACTGCGCGCGAGATGTTGATCGAAGC
Organism: Chryseolinea sp.; assembly: GCA_039916665.1. Taxonomy (GTDB): domain Bacteria; phylum Bacteroidota; class Bacteroidia; order Cytophagales; family Cyclobacteriaceae; genus Chryseolinea. The sequence continues at coordinate 70,339 of JBDSKX010000046.1, forward strand.
TGCCGCTAAAAAATGGAACGTCAGTAAAGCTGATTGCTATGCCGAGAAAGGACAAGTAATTCATAAGCCGTCTGGAAAAAAATATGGTTATGGCGATCTTGTTGAAGAGGCTTCAAAAGCAACTCCACCAACAGATGTAGCGCTGAAGGATTCGAAGCACTACAAGATCATACGGAAGCCAATGCCCCGACAAGATACTCCACTCAAAACCAATGGAGTGGCTGTATTCGGCCTTGATAAAAGAATACCGGGAATGCTATACGCCGTTGTGGAACGAAATCCAAGGTTCCTCGGAAAAGTAAAAAGCTTTGATGACACTGCGGCGAAAGCAGTGCCGGGCGTCAAGCACGTCATTCCCGTTCAGATGAATGTATTCTCCCACAAGCGTGAAGGAATAGCCATTGTTGCCGACAATCTTTGGTCTGCTATGCAGGGACGAAAAGCATTGAAGGTGGAATGGGATGATTCGGGATTTGAACATCATAGCACGGACCAGCTATACGCAAAGATGCGCGAAGACGTGAAAACCGGAACACCGCTTTCGTTTAGAACAAAGGGAGATGCCAGCAAAGTCTTCAACGCTGCTGAACAGAAAGTTGAAGCGATTTACGAAACTCCATACGAGTCACACAGCTGTATGGAACCCGTGAATTGCATCGCCCATTATCACGACAATAAATGTGAAATATGGGGCCCCATCCAAGGCCCGGACTGGGTACAGGCCGACGTCGCTCCGATGCTTGGCCTAAAACCTGAAGATGTCACCGTTAACATGACTTTCCTCGGTGGTGGTTTTGGCAGAAAAGCATTCCTCGATTATCCACACGAAGCGGCCGTAATCTCTAAAGCGATCAAGTCGCCGGTTCAAGTAGTTTGGACACGTGAAGATGATATGACCCAAGGGCCTTTCAGACCGGGTATGGTTTATCAATGCAAAGGCAGCCTTACTGACAATGGGTCGATCAGTTCATACGAGACGAGGATGGCAGGGCAAAACATGGATCATCAGAATCGCGGAGCAGACCACGGATCTTATAATAGCAGCACAACGGAAGGCTTTCTGGAAACTTACCTGAACAGCCTTCCGAATTATAGTTTTGGCGACGTTCCTTTGGAGTCACCAATCCCTGTGATGTGGTGGCGCTCTGTTTACTCTTCAACCAATGCGTTTGCTTTTGAAAGCTTTATTGATGAATTGGCAGTGAAAGCGAAGAAAGATCCAATTGATTTTCGTAAGCAACATATCTGGGATAGTAGATATCATGAGCTGATCAACAAACTTGAAATTGTCAGTGGTTGGAAGAACAGAAAAGCAAATGAAGGATACGGCGTTGCAATCACAGAATGTTTTTCAACTATTGTGGGTGAGGTCGTGAAGGTTTCAAAGAAAGCTGATGGCAAAGTTAAGATTGACAAAGTCTGGGCGGTAATGGATTGCGGGTGGTACGTTAATCCGGATATCATACGCGCACAAATAGAAGGAAGTATCGTGATGGCGCTAGGCGCTGCAACTATTCACGAAACAAATTTCAAAGATGGTAAGGCTGTGGAATCGAATTTCAATGTGTACAAAATGCCGCGTATGACGGATACGCCTGAAATAGAAGTTCACATCATGGATAATGAAGAAAAAGCGGGAGGTGTTGGTGAACCGTCATTGCCCCCGTTTGCTCCGGCGCTGACAAATGCTATTTATGATCTTACTGGAAGACGTATTAGAAAACTGCCCTTCTTGTTGGAAACGGTATGAAATTAGCCTTGATGTATGGTCGACGATAAGATCAATAATTTATAATTAAACTTTGAAGTTAAAAGATGAAATACGCATTAGTATGTCTCCTGATGGGAATAACCACCATGTCTTTCTTTTCCTACACAACAGCACAAAAATTTGATGTTAAAGCCAGTACCGAACGTGGCAAGGAAATCTATGCGACGCAATGTATAACCTGTCATCAGGAACAAGGTGAAGGTATAGAAGGTGTTTATCCTCCAATCGCAAAGTCCGACTATTTAATGGCTGATAAGAAACGCTCTATTCAGCAGTTGCTAAAAGGGCTTTCGGGGGAAATCAAAGTAAACGGAAAAGGATATGACGGAGTGATGAATAGTTTTGAAACGTTATCGGACGCCGAAATAAGCGACGTATTGAATTACGTGAGGAACTCATTCGGAAACAAGGGTCCTGCTGTCACACCTGAAGAAATAAGATCAACGCGTTAAAAGATCTTTAAAGATTTAACATTTCCGGATGCGTGAATTCAAATCAATATTAGCAGCGTACAAAAAGATCGGAACCCTCGATAGAAAGGCTGCTGTCGCAACCGTGGTGCAGGTGAGAGGGTCTTCATACAGAAGTCCCGGCGCGCGGATGCTAATCACTGACGATGGAAAGTGGGTGGGGTCAATCAGTGGCGGATGCCTTGAGGGCGATGCGTTACGACAGGCGCGCGGGGTGATGATGAGCGAACAGCCTCAGACTGTAACATATGATACCAGAGAAGAAAGTAATCAGAATCTTGGTATTGGTCTTGGCTGCGATGGCGTAATTGACGTATTGATCGAACCAATCATTGCCGGAGATCATTCATTAACATTGTTGTTTGACAAAATCACAAATTCTGAAAGACCGCTTGCTTTGGCAACAGTTTTTTCTGGCGACAAGAAATCTGTTGGTCATAAATTGCTTTGTAGCGAAGAAGAAATATTGGTAGGAAATATCACGGATGAGTTAATAAAAGAAAAAGTTATTGTTGATTTGAAAGCACTGTTCCGAGGCAATGCTTCAAAGGGGAAAAAATATCACGGATTGAATGGGGAGGTGGATGTCTTTATAGAGCTCATTCAGCCTACAATTTCCCTAATCATCTTCGGCGGGGGATTTGATGCCAGGCCTGTAAGCAACCTTGCAAAATCCCTGGGATGGGATGTCACTGTTACAGACGAATGCGTCGCTCATATCGCGCCAATATTTTTTCCTACTGCTGACAAACTATCACTTTGCCAACGAAGTTTTATTGATCGTGATTTTAGTATTACGCCTTATACGGCATGCATTCTGATGTCACACAATTATGAATACGACAGAGATGTGCTGAAGAAACTTGTGAATACCGACTCACCTTACATCGGCATTCTTGGGCCGCGAAAGAGATTTAACAAGATGTTGGATGAATTTAGAATTTCGGGAATCGAATTGAGTCCGGATGTTTTAGGTCGCGTCCACTCCCCTATTGGCTTGGATATTGGAGCCGAGGCTCCCGATGAAATAGCAGTATCAATCATTGCTGAGATTCAAAGCAAGTTTTCGAACAGGCCAGGTGGTCCTCTGAAGTTTCGAAGCGGACCTATTCACAAACGCGAGTCAAAAAGTGATCAGGTCTTCAAACAAGTATATATCGGGCAATGTCGTTGACTTAAGCGCGGCAACCGCCGGGAAGACGCTCTAGCCAAGGATTAATTAAATTATGAATTATTATCAATGTCGTTGACGCAAGAGCCCAGGCTCATGAGTAACAGAAGATCGAAGTTGGAAGCACCGTAATTCAATGCCATTAAATTGTGCCTTCCTTTAATCAATCATTCGTCGGAACTTAACGCCGCTTTTGTGCTGAAGGGCAAGGTCATTCAGTTAAGGGATAATTAATTCAAGCCTGGCCGCATCTGGGTGTACTCTGGGTAGCACAAGCATCTTCATGCGTTTTGCTACCCATTTTACGCTAACTTATCATATAAGTGCATGGTTCCGCGATCGAAATCACTTTCCGTTTCCTAACTTAATGACATCATCCCTTCAGGGCTAATCTAAAATGTGCACGTATGAACAATCATTGAATAAATTCAAAAAGGCTTCTCTTGACTCAACGACATTGAATTATTGATTGTGAATTAGGGCGGTTGAATTTCTATTTTCTGTTGTCCATTGCTCCACAGCCTCAAGTCAACGACATTGACACATTTTTGACACATTAATACTGAATCACGCGCTGCGAGCAGCACCTAGTCGCTTCATGAACCATGTTGAATTACAGAATTATCTTCTTTGTGTGTATCGCCTCAATTGCAACGATTGGCGATGCACAGGATCATCAACAAGAAATTAACGATCAGGTTTGGAAGCCGTTCATTGAGAGTTTCAACAACTTCAATGCAGAGAATTTCTTAAGTGCGCACTCAAAATAGCTCACAAGAAGTTCGCGTGACTCAAAACAGATTTTAAACTGGAACGAGTATCTCGCCGATCAAAAGAAACAAATGGGAAGAATGAAGACTGATGGGATAAAATTAACCATTGAACTTCATTTCACAGAACGACTTGCCAATACAATGCAGGCCGTTGATGTCGGCGTTTACAAGACGTCCATAGTTATGAAGGATGGTACCAGTAACAGCGGCTATGGCAGATTTCACGTTGTGATGAGGAAAGAAAATGGTATCTGGAAAATTCTTATGGATACGGATTCTTCAAAGGGCAGTACCATTGGAGAAAAGGATTTTGTCTCCGCCAAGCCCATGTAGGAAAGCGTTACGAGTAAGAATTTCGGAGTTTTTCAATACGACCGGCGACAGAACCAGCCGGCCAACTCCTAGGTCATATCGCCTGACTCCTAACTCATAGTAATTTCTGCTATTATTCGTTATCTTTTATTGATGTTAGCTGAAGACGAGCAAGACCAGTTAGAATCCGGAGAGCCGGAAGAAGATTTCAATTTTGCTATTATCATCCTTGCAGCAGGATCCTCCTCACGCATGGGTACTTCAAAGCAAATGCTCGAAATTGATGGAGAGCCCCTTTTGATACACGCCATAAATGTTGCCTTGGCAAGCGGCGCTTCGGAGGTTATATTGGTGCTGGGTGCAAATGAACAGTTGCACCTTGATTTGGTAAGAGGCCTTCCGGTCAAACTCATCACAAATCATTATTGGAAAACCGGGATGGGAAGTTCTATCAAAACCGGACTTCATCATGTGGTTAGTAACTTTCGCGAGTCAGAGGCCGTGGTCATCATGGTTTGTGATCAACCCGCAATAAGTACGGAACATATCAAAAGCCTCGTTTCGACCTTTTTAAGCTCAAAAAAGCCAATTATTGCCGCTTCGTATTCTGCGACGGTGGGGGTTCCGGTTTTATTCGCGAGGTCCTTCTTTTCAAATATTCTGATGCTTCCGGACGATCAAGGTGCTAAAAAAATCATTGTTCAATTTCCTGATCAGGTAGTAATGGTAGACATCCCCGAGGCATCAGATGACCTCGACACACCCGAAGATTACGACAGCTATACAATTAAAAAGAAAAAAGTCATCAGCGATTAGCTGATGACTCTCTCTTTGGCAAGAAGCCAATGAATAACTATACTTTGATCTCTACATCAACACCGCTGGGAAGTTCAAGCTTCATCAACGCGTCAACAGTTTTTGCACTGTTTGAATAGATGTCAACCAATCTCTTATAAGTACAAAGTTGGAATTGCTCGCGCGCCTTTTTGTTAACGTGGGGCGAGCGAAGCACTGTAAACTTTTCTTTCTCAGTCGGGAGAGGTATCGGACCGCTTACAACGGCTCCGGTCGCTTTAACCGCTCTCACGATCTTCTCAGATGACTTATCAACGAGATTGTGATCGTAAGACTTTAATTTGATTCTGATCTTTTGGTTCATACTTTCTTTGGTAAGGAAATCGTCTAAATCCTCTTAGTTAATTATAACTGCTAATTCTATTTTGCTAAAGCGCCTTTTGCCTCTTCTATCACTTTTTCCGCAAGGTTTCTTGGAACCGGTGCATAGTGGGAGAAAGTCAATGAAGCCGAGGCGCGACCTGACGTAATTGTTCTTAAATCAGTAACGTAACCGAACAATTCAGAAAGAGGCACGTCTGCTCTGATAACCTGCGCACCGCTTCTAGTATCCATAGTCTTCAATGAACCGCGTCTTCTATTAAGGTCACCAGTTACAGAACCAGTGTACTCATCAGGACACAATACTTCTACTCCCATAATTGGCTCAAGCAATTGAGGTCCGCATTTTTTAGCAGCCTCCCTGAACCCTACTCGTGCTGCAAGCTCAAACGAGAGTGCATCAGAATCCACATCGTGATAAGATCCGTGGAACAATCTCACCTTCATGGAATCGATCTGATATCCGGCCAATGGCCCATTGGTCATGGATTGCTCGAATCCTTTTTGAATCGCAGGAATGAATTCACGTGGAATAACACCACCCACTATATCATTAACAAACTCAAGTCCGTCTTTGGCGTCTTCGCTTTTCGGTCCGATCTCAAATAAGATGTCGGCAAACTTACCGCGACCACCAGTCTGTTTCTTGTAGACTTCCTTATGTTCGACAGTTTTGGTAAGCGCTTCCTTGTAAGCAACCTGAGGAGCACCCTGATTGATTTCAACTTTGAATTCACGTTTCAACCTGTCGATGATGATTTCAAGGTGAAGTTCACCCATTCCACGCAGGATGGTCTGGCCAGTTTCCTGATCTGTGTGTACACGTAGTGTTGGATCTTCTTCAACAAGTTTCGAGATCGCCATACCAAGTTTATCAACGTCAACTTGCTTTTTCGGTTCGATAGCATATCCGATAACTGGCTCAGGGAATGTCATTGACTCAAGGATAACTTTGTGTTTTTCATCACAAAGCGTATCTCCGGTCTTGATGTCTTTGAAACCAACAACGGCACCGATATCTCCAGCCTGAAGGCGTTCAATCTGATTTTGCTTATTCGCGTGCATTTGGAATACACGTGAAATGCGCTCTTTATTTTCTGAGCGGGTATTGTATACATAAGATCCGGAATCAAGAACGCCTGAATATGCTCTTACAAAGCATAGACGCCCTACGAAAGGATCTGTTGCAATCTTAAATGCGAGGCCTACAAATGGGCCCTTTTCATCAGGTTTAACGGGAACCTCTGCACCCGTGTCAGGATTTGTTCCAACAATAGTATCCTTGTCCATTGGCGATGGCAATAGTTCCATCACATAGTCAAGCATCGTCTGAACACCTTTGTTCTTGAATGATGATCCGCAAACCATTGGAACGATTGCCATGGAAATCGTAGCCTGACGTAGTGCGGTAAGAATTTCTTTTTCGCTGATCGAGTTAGGATCGTCAAAGAATTTCTCCATCAAGGTTTCGTCGAATTCAGCTACTGATTCAAGGAGTTTCTCCCTGTATTCTTTAGCTTCTTCAATCATATCTTCAGGAATGGGAACTTCCTTAAAGGTCATTCCTTTGTCATCCTCGTTCCAGATAATTCCACGGTTGTTAACAAGATCAACAACACCCTTGAAATTTTCTTCCGTTCCGATCGGCAACTGAAGGGCTACAGCCTTGCTGCCAAGTTTTTCTTTTACCTGTTTGCAAACGCCAAGGAAGTCTGAACCAGCGCGGTCCATCTTGTTGACGAATCCAATACGAGCAACTTTATAGTTATCAGCAAGACGCCAGTTGGTCTCGGATTGAGGTTCGACCCCATCAACGGCGCTGAAAAGGAACACTAATCCGTCTAAAACGCGAAGTGAGCGGTTTACCTCTACGGTAAAGTCAACGTGACCTGGTGTATCAATGATGTTAACGTGGTAGTCTTCATTCCGGTATTTCCAATAAACCGTAGTTGCTGCTGAAGTGATCGTGATACCACGTTCCTGCTCCTGCGCCATCCAGTCCATTGTAGCAGCACCATCGTGTACCTCACCTATTTTGTGGTTTACCCCGGCATAATATAAGATCCGCTCAGTCGTCGTAGTCTTACCTGCGTCGATGTGGGCCGCAATCCCTATGTTCCTGGTGTATTTAAGATCTCTTGCCATGGGTCTAGATAAATCCAATTAAAGCCTGAAATGTGAAAAAGCCTTGTTGGCTTCAGCCATACGGTGAGTATCATCTTTTTTCTTGATCGCAGCGCCTTCACCTTTAGATGCAGCGATGATCTCAGCAGCCAGCTTATCCATCATAGTTTTTTCTCCACGCATTCTGGCGAAGTCAATCAACCACTTGATGCTAAGATTTACTTTGCGTTCAGGGCGGATTTCAACCGGGACCTGAAAAGTCGCACCACCAACGCGGCGGCTTTTTACTTCTACAGCTGGAGTAAGGTTGCTCATTGCGCGTTTCCACACATCAAGCCCGCTTTCGCTTGTCTTCTTCTCCACTTGTTCAACAGCATCGTAAAAGATCGTGTAAGCGACACTTTTCTTGCCCTGTTCCATCAGGTAGTTCACAAATTTTGTAACCAATGTGTCCTGAAACTTGGGATCAGGAAGCAGGTATCTCTTCTTAGGTTTTGATTTTCTCATTGCTTCAATGCATTATTTTTTCTTAGCCGGTGCTCCCTTTGCTGGTGCAGCTGCTGCAGCTCCTGCCTTAGGTCTCTTGGCACCATATTTAGAACGGCTTTGTTTACGACCATTTACACCTGCAGTATCAAGCGCACCGCGGATAATGTGGTAACGAACTCCGGGAAGATCCTTCACCCTGCCTCCACGAATCAGCACAATTGAATGCTCCTGCAGGTTGTGACCCTCGCCGGGAATGTAAGCGTTGACCTCTTTGCTGTTGGTCAAACGTACTCTGGCCACCTTACGCATGGCAGAGTTTGGTTTTTTAGGCGTCGTCGTGTACACGCGTGTACACACTCCCCGACGCTGAGGGCATGAATCCAAGGCTGGAGACTTTGACTTGAAGGTCATTTTCTTCCTTCCTTTTCTCACAAGTTGCTGAATGGTAGGCATTTATAATTTAATTAATGGACCTCTCAAAATTTTGGACTGCAAAGGTATCTAAACAGGCACACGTTGCAAAGTGTTTTTAGAAAGAATTTGAGGGTTCTGAAGGCAAACTAAGCCCATTTGACTTGCTTTCAAACTGTTGTCTGGACAAGGAGCAGACGAAACTATTGAAACACAGAACCTTTCGTATCCCCGGCGGCAGCTCGAGAAAGACAATCTCTCTCGTCAGCTATCCTGAAAAAACAAAATATGAACTAAGAATGCAGCAACACTATTAAATACGAAGCTATGCATAACAGGCTGAAAGGCAGTTGATCCAAAACAATCAGTGAAACGTCTACGATTACCGGCACAAATTCGCCTGTCACAAAAGTTGTATCAACGATGAGATTGGTCAAGATGGTACATAAGTTTCATTCAAAACTAGGAGAGGAAGTAGTCTTTCACCGATCCAAAGGTGAAAGGACAAGAACTTGCCCGTGATCATCCCTGCGACAAAGGAGACTTTTTAAAACGCCGAGAGACATCGTCGGTAAGGTTGGCGTCTGATGACCTGCGGCCTGGATAACCTACGGCAAACAAACAGCGCGTAGTAAAAGCAAAAGGCCAACTTTTGATTGGGCCTCTTTGTAATTCCTGTTGTGCTTATGCTTCTCCGACGGTGCCTCCGAAATTCATTGGAAACTTGGGCATGTCCTCTGTCCTCTTAATCGTTCCGAAGCTGGCCTCATACTTCTCAATGTTATCTTTCAAAGCAAGCAAAAATCGCTTTGCGTGTTCCGGCGTGATCACAATTCGTGATTTCACTTTAGCCTTTGGAACACCAGGCATGAGCCTTATAAAGTCGATAACGAATTCACTATTGGAGTGAGCGATCATGGCAAGATTTGAATAAATTCCTTCCGCGATCTCCTCAGAAAGCTCGATGTTAATCTGATTCTGATTCTGATTTTGTTGCTTGTTCTTATCTTCTGCCATGGCCTATAAAAAAGGGTTGACCTTTTTTATAGGTCAACCCTTTCGTCATTTGTTGATGATTAATCTTGTAGTTCTTTCTCGCGGTCTCTTGCTCTCTCCGCTGAGGACGCCGTGCTATCATCGTACTCATCCTTATGAGTAACCACCATATCATTGTATTGCCGTTGACCTGTACCAGCTGGTATTAGATGACCAACAATTACATTTTCTTTCAAGCCCATCAACCAATCAGTCTTACCTCTGATTGCTGCTTCACTCAGTACTTTAGTTGTTTCCTGGAATGATGCGGCAGACAACCAGCTCTCAGTCTTCAATGAAGCCTGTGTAATACCTTGAAGTGTGGGACGAGAAACTGCAGGCATTGCATCACGAACTTCAACGATCTTCTGATCCTTACGACGGAGCACAGAATTTTCGTCTCGGAATTCGCGGGCAGTAATAATCTGACCTGCCTTCAAGTTAGGTGAATCACCAGCGTCGATCACGACTTTCTTGTCGAGTATCGTGTCGTTGTCTTCACGGAACTGAAGTTTATCTACATATTCATTTGTCAGGAAGCTTGTATCTCCCGGGTCGATGATCTCAACTTTCTGCATCATTTGACTTACTATCGCCTCGATGTGCTTGTCATTGATCTTCACACCTTGCAGACGGTATACTTCCTGGATTTCATTCACCAGGTACTCCTGAACTGCAGTCGGGCCTTTGATAGAAAGGATATCCGAAGGCGTGATTGAACCATCAGACAATGGCTGGCCTGCACGTACGAAGTCATTGTCCTGAACAAGGATATGTTTCGACAGCGGTACGAGATAACGCTTTTGAACTCCATCTCTTGATTCAATGAAAATCTCACGGTTACCACGCTTTATACCACCATATGTTACTACTCCGTCGATTTCACTGACAACAGCAGGATTCGATGGATTACGCGCTTCGAAAAGTTCTGTTACACGAGGCAGACCACCTGTAATGTCTCGCGACTTACCCATTGTACGAGGAATCTTAGCCAAGACCTGTCCGGCTTTGATCTTCTCATTTGAATCAACCGCAAGGTGAGCGCCAACCGGGATATTATAACCCTTCTGGTCTGTCTTACCCTTAACAATGATTGCAGGGTTCTTAGTCTTATCACGAGTGTCTGTAATCACTTTTTCACGGTGACCTGTCTGCTCATCTGATTCCTCCTTGAAGGTGATACCCTCTATGATAGATTCGTATTCGATCGTACCATCAAACTCAGAGAGGATAACGGCATTGTATGGATCCCAATAGCAAAGTTCATCACCTTTTTCAACCTTATCGCCATCCTTCACTTTGATGAAAGCACCATAAGGAACGTTGTTGGTAATCATCACCCTGGTCTTGTCTTTATCCACTATCCTGATCTCACCTGTTCTGCCCATTACGACCTGAACTGGTTTTCCATCACGGTCGGTAGTATCAATAACCCGGATTCCTTCGAATTCAAGTACACCGGGAAACTTAGCCTTGATGTTTGCTTCAACGGCAATGTTGGAGGCAGTACCACCCACGTGGAAAGTACGAAGTGTCAACTGGGTACCTGGTTCACCGATTGATTGCGCAGCAATCACGCCGACGGCCTCACCCGCCTGCACCATATTACCGGTAGCCAGGTTACGGCCATAGCATTTTGCGCATCCACCAATCTTTGACTCGCAAGTCAACAGTGAGCGAATTTCTACTTCTTCAATATTTGTATCTTCTATCTTCTTCGCTAGTTCGTCCGTGATTTCCACATTTGCCTCACAGATCATTTCATCCGACAATGGATCGTAAATAGCGTGAACTGTTACGCGACCCAAAATACGTTCTGACAATGGCTCAACGATATCTTCGTTGTCTTTCAGTGCAGTTACTTTTAAGCCGCGAAGGGTTCCGCAATCTTCTTCAGTAACTACTAGATCCTGGGCTACATCAACGAGCCTACGGGTTAGATAACCCGCATCGGCAGTTTTCAATGCAGTATCGGCCAGACCTTTACGCGCACCGTGCGTAGAGATAAAGTACTCCAATACATCGAGTCCTTCTTTAAAGTTGGAAAGGATCGGGTTCTCGATAATTGAACCAACAGAACCTGCGAGATTTTTTTGAGGCTTAGCCATCAGACCTCGCATACCACCCAACTGACGGATCTGCTCTCTTGAGCCACGGGCTCCGGAGTGCATCATCATATAGATAGAGTTAAATCCTTGTTGGTCTTCTTCCAACTGCTTCATCAGCGTATTGGTAAGAAGCGTATTTGTACGGGTCCAGATGTCTATTACCTGATTGTACCGTTCGTTGTCTGTGATAAGACCCATCATGTAGTTGTTCCATACGCTATCAACTTCTTCCTGCGCGTTGGCAACAAGCTGCACTTTTTCATCTGGAACTTTCACGTCGTTAAGACCCATTGACAGACCACCTTTGTAGGCCATCTGAAATCCTAATTCCTTAATATCATCCAGGAACTTTGCGGCCTTGGATTGACCCGCAGCCTTGAATACGTCAGCAATGATGGTCTGAAGTTTCTTCTTCGTAAGAAGTTCATCTACGAATCCTACTTCTTCAGGAATATATTGGTTGAATATGACACGACCGGCAACCGTTTCGATCATCTGTGTTGCCAACTCACCTGTTTTCTTATCACGGATCTTAGCACGAACTTTAATAATTGCGTGCTTGGAAAGCTTGCCTTCATTAAACGCAACAACAACTTCCTCAGCAGAATAATAGCGTTTGTTTTCACCCTTAATAGGAAAATCAACTTTGCCTTTTCTTCCTTTTGTAAGGTAGTATAGTCCTAACACCATGTCCTGTGACGGAACAGTGATCGGCGCGCCGTTGGCAGGATTAAGAATGTTGTGCGAAGACAACATCAACATCGATGCCTCGAGGATAGCTTCCTGTCCGAGTGGCACGTGAACTGCCATCTGGTCACCGTCGAAATCGGCGTTGAATGCAGTACAAACCAATGGGTGAAGCTGGATAGCTTTTCCTTCGATAAGTTTCGGCTGAAATGCCTGGATACCAAGACGGTGAAGCGTTGGAGCACGGTTCAAAAGAACAGGGTGTCCCTTTAATACATTTTCAAGAATATCCCAGATCACTGGATCTTTTCTGTCAACGATCTTCTTGGCAGACTTCACAGTCTTAACGATACCTCTTTCGATCAGCTTACGGATGATAAATGGCTTGAATAATTCAGCCGCCATATCCTTAGGCAAACCGCACTCGTGGAGTTTCAATTCAGGGCCTACAACAATTACCGAACGGCCTGAATAGTCAACGCGCTTACCAAGCAAGTTTTGACGGAAGCGACCTTGTTTACCTTTCAGCATATCGCTCAAAGATTTCAAAGCGCGGTTTCCATCTGAACGAACTGCGTTAACTTTTCTTGAGTTATCAAATAGCGAATCGACAGCTTCCTGTAACATCCGCTTTTCATTACGGAGGATAACTTCAGGAGCTTTGATATCAATAAGTCTTTTCAGACGGTTGTTACGAATAATTACGCGACGGTAAAGATCGTTCAAATCAGACGTAGCAAAACGTCCGCCATCCAACGGTACCAAGGGACGCAACTCTGGTGGAATTACCGGAACCATCTTGATCACCATCCACTCAGGCTTGTTCTCGATACGAGTACGGGCATCTCGGAAAGCTTCAACAACTTTCAAACGCTTAAGGGCTTCTGCCTTACGTTGCTGTGAGGTGTCAGTAGCTGCCTGATGACGGAGATCGTAAGAAAGCGTATCAAGTTGGGTTCTGCTCAACAACATTTCCAAAGCGTCTGCGCCCATTTTGGCGATGAACTTCTTAGGATCGTTGTCGTCAAGCAACTGGTTCTCGCGTGGAAGTTTATCGATGATGTCGAGGTATTCTTCTTCTGTAAGGAAGTCGAGTCTCTTTACACCATCTTCTTCTTTAGTACCGGGCTGAATGACCACATACCGTTCGTAGTAGATGATCTGGTCAAGTTTCTTAGTAGCAAGACCAAGAAGATACCCGATCTTGTTAGGGAGTGAACGGAAATACCAGATGTGAGCGACAGGCACAACGAGTTCGATATGACCCATACGTTCACGACGCACTTTCTTCTCAGTCACCTCAACTCCACAACGGTCGCAAATAATACCCTTATATCTGATTCTTTTGTATTTACCGCAATGACATTCCCAGTCCTTCACAGGACCGAAGATCCGCTCGCAGAACAAACCACCCATTTCAGGTTTGTATGTTCTGTAGTTGATGGTTTCGGGCTGTGTCACCTCACCATGTGAGCTTTCCAGAATAGATTCAGGAGAAGCAAGACTAATGGTGATCCTGGAAAAGTCGCTGTTAATTTTCTTATTTTTTCTGAAAGACATTCTTGTGAGTATTTAGTCCTTAGTATTTAGTCCTTAGTCTTGGTCTTGTGTCTCTTGGTACACTTTGACCGCCAGTTCAACCGATCGCTGCCAATCTTTAAATCCTTATCGATATTCATTCTCTAGTCCCCAGTCCTAATTCCTTTGCCCTGAGTAAATGTCAAGTAACTAGTTATTAGCCACCTCACGTAGTAAATCAAATACTAAAAACCTGACAACTACCAAACCACTCAGGGAATAAGGATTAAGGACTAAGTACATATAGTTAGTCCATTGTAATTTCCAACGCCAGACCTCTGAGTTCGTGCACTAACACGTTGAACGACTCAGGAATATTCGGCTTACGCATGTTCTCACCCTTGACAATAGCTTCATAAGCTTTCGCGCGACCGATAACATCATCAGACTTGATGGTCAGGATCTCCTGGAGTATGTGCGATGCACCGAATGCTTCAATCGCCCAAACTTCCATTTCCCCGAAACGCTGTCCACCGAATTGCGCTTTACCACCGAGTGGCTGTTGCGTAATGAGTGAGTAAGGCCCGATCGAGCGTGCGTGCATCTTGTCATCAACAAGGTGACCAAGTTTCAGCATATAAGCCATACCGACGGTAACAGGCTGGTCGAATTTCTCTCCAGTCAAACCATCGTACAGATAAGACCGTCCAAACTCAGGTAATCCTGCGTCGTTAAGTTCCTTCTGAACCTGATCCAAAGTAGCACCGTCAAATATTGGCGTTGCATACTTCTTCCCAAGTTTGTGACCTGCCCAAGCAAGCACTGTTTCGTAGATCTGTCCAAGGTTCATCCGCGATGGTACACCAAGCGGGTTTAAGCAGATATCAACTGGTGTTCCATCTTCCAGGAATGGCATATCTTCTTCACGGACGATACGGGCAACAACGCCCTTATTTCCGTGACGACCGGCCATCTTATCACCAACTTTCAGCTTACGTTTCTTTGCGACATATACCTTAGCCAACTGAACAATTCCAGTAGGCAGCTCATCGCCCACCTCAAGGGTAAAGCGTTCACGTTTGAATTCACCTGCGTACGAATTGCGTTTTAACAGATAGTTCTTCACTGTCTGAGCCACAAGATCGTTGGTATGATCGTCACTTGTCCAACTATCGAGGCTGATGTCAGCAATCAGGTTCACTTCTTCAGGAACATTGTAATTGCTTTCATCACGGTAGATGTTCTTGTCAGGGAACAGGTTACTGTCGATCACTTTTTGAGAGATCTTAACACCCTTCGTGATCAATTCATCACCGAACTTATGTTTTACACCATTGCTGGTCTTGCCATTCAACATGGTTGTAAGCTTCTTAACCATCTCTTCGCGGAGATCTGCCAATTGCTTGCTGTACTTAGCCTTCAGTGCATCGAGTTCTTTCTTAGACTTTGTGCGTACATCTTTGTCGCGCTTGGGTCGTGAGAAAAGTTTAGTCTCGATAACAACGCCTTTCAGTGATGGAGGCGCCTTAAGAGAGGCATCCTTCACATCGCCAGCTTTATCACCGAAGATCGCTCTGAGGAGTTTCTCTTCAGGCGTAGGATCGGTTTCACCTTTAGGAGTGATCTTTCCAATAAGTATATCACCTTCTCTAACTTCAGCACCGATGCGGATAATACCATTTTCGTCAAGATGCTTAACAGCTTCTTCACTTACGTTTGGAATTTCTGAAGTAAGCTCTTCTTCACCTCGTTTCGTGTCGCGAACTTCAAGTTCGAACTCTTCAATGTGGATCGAAGTGTAAACGTCTTCGCGAACAACGCGCTCTGAGATAACGATCGCATCCTCGAAGTTGTACCCTTGCCAAGGCATGTAAGCCACGAGCAGATTTCTTCCAAGAGCAAGTTCACCGTTCTGAGTTGCGTAACCCTGGCAGAGCGGCTGACCCTTTACTACTTTCTCACCCTTCATTACCAAAGGCGTGAGGTTTATACAAGTATCCTGATTAGTTCTTCTGAACTTGATCAGGCTGTATGTCTTATATTCATTATCAAAGCTGGCGAGATGTTGTTCTTCATTCATCTCGTATTTGATTGTTATCTTCTTCGCATCTACGAATTCAACAACTCCCGTTCCTTCTGAAAGGACGAGGGCACGCGAATCGAGAGCAACGCGAGCTTCGAGTCCTGTACCAACGATCGGCGCTTCAGGACGAATAAGTGGCACTGCTTGACGTTGCATATTCGAACCCATCAAAGCGCGGTTCGCATCGTCGTGCTCAAGGAATGGAATCATTGACGCCGCCACAGAAACGATCTGGTTCGGCGCGATGTCCATATAACGAAGATCCTTAGGTTCGATCACAGGGAAGTCACCTTCGAATCTTGCCTTGATTTTCTCGTCTATGAACTCGCCATTAGGTTTCAACGCAACCTTTGCCTGAGCGATATAATGAGTATCTTCTTCTTCTGCTGTCAGGAATATTACCGGATCTTTAATCTTAACCTTTCCGTTTTCAACTTTGCGATAAGGTGTTTCGATGAAGCCCATCTTGTTCACTTTTGCGTGAACGCAGAGAGACGAAATCAATCCGATGTTTGGACCTTCAGGAGTTTCAATAGTACAGAGACGTCCGTAGTGAGTATAATGAACGTCACGAACTTCAAAACCAGCGCGCTCGCGTGAAAGACCACCTGGACCGAGCGCCGACATGCGGCGCTTGTGAGTAATCTCAGCCAATGGATTGGTTTGATCCATGAACTGGGAGAGCTGATTGGTTCCGAAGAACGAATTTATAACGGATGAAAGCGTACGCGCGTTGATCAAATCAACTGGCTTGAACTCTTCATTGTCACGAACATTCATCCTTTCCTTAATGGTTCTTGCCATACGGGCAAGACCGACGCCGAACTGAGAATACAACTGCTCGCCTACCGTACGTACGCGACGGTTGCTCAAGTGATCGATATCATCGACAACTGCTTTAGAGTTGATCAGTCCGATCAGATATTTTACTATAAGGATAATATCATCCTTGGTTAATACTCTATGATCAAAGCTAAGATCAAGACCGAGTTTTTTGTTGATACGATAACGACCAACTTCACCCAGATCGTACCGCTTCTCACTGAAGAACAAGCTTTGGATAATATCGCGAGCAGTTTGTTCGTCAGGTGCTTCGGTGTTTCTCAACTGGCGATAGATATACTCCACCGCTTCTTTTTCAGAGTTGGAAGTATCTTTTGCCAGTGTGTTGAAAATGATGTGATAATCAGCGATGTTGATATCGTCACGGTGGAGGATAATTGACTTCACGCCTGACTCTATAATCACTTCTACATCTTCAGATGTCAGCGTGTGGTCACGCTCCAACAACACTTCGTTACGATCGATGGAGACAACTTCACCGGTATCTTCGTCAACGAAGTCCTCGGTCCAGGTCTTAAGAACGCGGGCTGCAAGTTTTCTATCAACGACTTTCTTAAGTGTGTTTTTAGTAGCCTCCACTTCTTCCGAGAGTCCGAAGAGATCGAGGATATCTTTATCCGACCCATAACCGATTGCGCGAAGCAGCGTGGTTACTGGGAATTTCTTTTTACGATCGATGTATGCATACATGACCGCGTTTACGTCCGTTGCAAACTCGATCCATGAACCTTTGAATGGTATGATACGGGCAGAGTATAGTTTCGTACCATTCGTGTGTTTGCTCATCGCGAAGAATACTCCGGGTGAACGGTGAAGCTGAGAAACGATAACGCGTTCAGCTCCATTAATCACGAACGACCCTTTTTCGGTCATGTAAGGAATATTGCCCAGGAAAACTTCCTGTTCAATCGTTTCGAAGTCTTCATTGTCCTCGTCGTTACAGGTCAAACGGAGTTTAGCCTTTAACGGAACAGAGAATGTCAGTCCGCGGTCGATGCATTCATCGACATTGTATTTGGGTGGATCAATCGTATAGTCTACGAATTCCAGTACAAAGTTCTCACGCGAGTCGCTGATCGGAAAATTTTCCGCAAACACCTTGTAAAGACCTTCATTTTGTCTTTTTTCTGCTGGTGTTTCGATCTGTAAGAAATCTTTGAAAGACTGGAGTTGAAGATCCAGAAAGTCGGGGTAGTCGAGTACTCGTTCGCTTGAAGAGAAATCGACCCTACCATTTATTGTCTTCTTTGTCAAGGTAATTAACGTTTAAGTTCTGAGATCCTGGACGAGAACAAAAGAAAATCGAAAGTTGTTCGGGCCATAAACGGGAATAGACCCCGTCCAGACAACAGTCCGTACACGGGGTCTAACCGAATGTTTTTAGACGGTTCCCTGGCCTTTCAAGTATTTATTTCAACTCAACGTCGGCACCAGCTTCAGTCAGTTGTTTCTTGAGATTTTCAGCCTCGTCTTTTGGTAATCCTTCTTTGATAGTCTTAGGAGCTCCATCGACTAAATCCTTAGCTTCTTTCAAACCAAGACCAGTGAGTTCTTTCACCAGTTTAACGATCTGGAGTTTATTTGCGCCTGGAGCTTTCAATACTACATCGAAATTAGTCTTCGCTTCAGGAGCGGCAGCACCACCACCAGCACCAGCTGCAGGACCAGCCATAACAGCGGCAGCTGCAGGTTCAATGCCATAGGTTTCTTTAAGATAAGAAGCCAGTTCTGTAACTTCTTTAACGGTGAGTTCAACAAGTTGATCTCCGAGTGCTTTGATGTCGGCCATTTTTGTAAATTTTTAATTAATTCAGGTTCAATAATTATTTAGTTCCACGTTCTTCCAGTGCTTTCACAAGCCCAGCAACTGTGTTCTTGCTGCTAAGCAGCGCAGATACAAGGTTCTTAGCAGGTGATTGAAGCAATGAAATAATATCTCCGATAAGCTCGTTCTTTGATTTGAGCTCACTGAGCATATTAAGGTTTTCGTCGCCCACGAAGATGTCAGACTGGATTGCAGCTGCCTTCAACACAGGTTTACCTTCGAGCTTTTTGCGAAACTCTCTGATCACCCTCGCCGGTGCGTTGCCAACTTCTTTGGAGAATATTACTCCCGAGAACCCGTGCAACGTATCAATCAAAGGGGTGTAGTCAACATTCGTGTTCTTCTCAAGGGCCTTGCGGATCATTGTGTTTTTGTACACCCGATACTCAACGCCATTCTTAAAGCACAATCTTCTAAAGTTATTAATCTGATCAACTGTAAAACCGGTTGCGTCAGTAATATAGAAGTGATTGTTGTCAGCAAATTTCGCCGATAGCTCGTCTATGATTTTCGCTTTTTCTTCTCTGGTCATGATGTTAATACTTAAGCGCTAGCCACCGAGTTGGTGTCAATCGTGATTCCAGGACTCATTGTCGTTGACAAAGTGATACGTTGGAAGTAAGTACCCTTTGCTGAGGCTGGTTTCAGTTTAGCAACCACATTGATCATTTCTGCAACGTTGTCCCGGATCTTATCGGCCGAGAAGGAAGCTTTTCCAACGCTAACATGGATGATACCTTGTTTATCAATTTTGAAGTCGATTTTACCGGCCTTTACTTCTTTCACGGCTCTGCCAACTTCAAGCGTAACAGTTCCGGATTTTGGATTTGGCATCAGTCCGCGTGGACCGAGTATTTTACCCAGTCTACCAACCTTTGCCATGACCGTTGGAGTACAGATAATCACATCGACATCTGTCCATCCACCTTCAATCTTTTGGAGGAATTCATCGAGACCGACGTTTTCTGCGCCGGCATCTTTTGCTTCCTGCACTTTATCGGGCGTACATAGTACAAGAACCCGAACCACTTTACCAATACCATGTGGCAATGCTACAACACCACGTACCATTTGGTCTGACTTCTTAGGGTCAACGCCAAGGCGGATGTCAACATCAACAGAGGCATCAAATTTTGTAAAAGTAATTTCCTTCACAATCTTAGAAGCATCTTCCAGTGAATACTCCTTCTCAGGATTGTATTTCGCAAGGACTTCTTTTCTCTTTTTAGAAACTTTCGCCATCGCTATGATTATTTATCCCAAGGGGGCGTACCTGATACTGTTATACCTAGACTTCTTGCAGTACCCGCTACCATCTTCATCGCTGATTCAACTTTGAACGCATTGAGGTCTGGCATTTTTGTTTCTGCAATAGTCTTTACTTGATCCCACGTCACTGAACCAATTTTTAGCCGGTTCGGCTCTGCTGATCCTTTTTGTTTTTTAGCGGCATCTAAAATCAGAATGGCTGCCGGAGGTGTTTTGATGACAAAGTCAAATGACTTGTCATTGTAAATCGTAATCAAAACTGGCAATACTTGTCCTGGCTTATCCTGAGTACGTGCGTTGAATTGTTTGCAAAAGTCCATGATGTTAAGACCTTTACTACCCAACGCGGGACCTATTGGAGGTGCCGGGTTTGCCGATCCGCCTTTGACCTGTAATTTCAGATAACCTACAATTTGTTTTGCCATGTTACCGTTAGTCTAGCTTTTCAACCTGCATATAACTTAATTCAACCGGAGTATTCCGGCCGAAGATTTTCACCATTACGTTGAGTTTTTTCTTGTCTTCAAAAATCTCCTCAACATTGCCAGTAAATCCGCTGAATGGACCATCCATTACTTTTACAGATTCACCTTTAATAAATGGTGTATCGAGCTTTTCCTCGAATTCGTCAATCTCATCAACTTTACCGAGAATTCTGTTAACCTCAGATTGACGGAGAGGAACAGGATCCTTGGAAGCACCGGTACCGTTGTTTCCGAGAAAACCAATTACGCCTGGAATACTATTCACTGCGTGATGGGCTTCCCCGTTTGAAAGATCTGCTGAGAGCAGTACGTAGCCTGGAAAGAAATTCCTTTCTCTCACCCGCTTCTTACCGTTTCTCATTTCATATACCTTTTCAGAAGGGATCAAAACCTGAGGGATAAAATCCGTCAGCTTTGAGCGCTCGATCTCAGTTTCCAGGTAGGATTTAACCTTCTTTTCCTGGCCACTGACGACCCTGAGAACATACCATTTCAGCTCGCCCATTACCTTCTGCATTAGAATTCCCTATAAAACCATTGAAGGCCTGACTTGAAAACCCAATCTATCGCGCCAATCACCAGCGCAAAAATTGTAGAAGCTACCAATACTAGTATGGCACTCCCCTGCAATTCGCTATACTTCGACCAAGTCACTTTGTTCTTGATCTCGTCCCAAGACTCTGCGAAATAGGTTTTTAGTCTTTCCATGGATTGTAACTCCTATGTTATTGTTATCTCCGGCTGATGCCGCAAAAGCGCGATATTCAATTCTAAACTCTATAATACTATCACTAACACAACCAAATCCTCAGTACAACCGAGGCGACTTAAGCACGGGCGGAGAGGGTCGAACTCCCAACCAACGGTTTTGGAGACCGCTACTCTACCAATTGAGCTACGCCCGTTTCTGATTCCTCCCGATAACTCTCGGGACCGGCTCTGCCCCACTTACCGCAACCCACTCAATTGCTTGAGCTGCACCCACCTACCTCAGCCCAAAAAGGGACTGCAAAGGTAGAACAATAGAGCAGAAAACAAAAGCGTTCCTGAAAAATTTCAGAAACGCCTTATGCATTGAATATCAGCTAATTAGTCTAGAATTTCAGTCACTTGTCCAGATCCAACCGTGCGGCCACCTTCGCGGATAGCGAAACGAAGACCTTTTTCCATTGCAATCTTGTTTATCAACTCAACTTCAATAGAAATGTTATCACCAGGCATAACCATTTCAACACCTTCAGGAAGTTTACACTCACCAGTTACATCCGTCGTGCGGAAGTAAAACTGAGGGCGATATTTGTTAAAGAATGGTGTGTGACGACCACCTTCTTCTTTAGACAATACGTAAACCTCGCACTTAAACTTCGCGTGTGGCTTCACTGAGCCAGGCTTACAAATAACCATTCCGCGACGGATCTGCTCTTTTTCAATACCACGAAGGAGAAGACCAACGTTATCACCAGCCTCACCTCTGTCAAGGATCTTACGGAACATTTCCACACCAGTGATAGTCGACTTCAAGTTCTCAGCTCCCATTCCAAGAATTTCAACTGAATCACCTGAGTTGATTACACCGCGCTCAATACGACCTGTAGCAACAGTACCACGACCTGTGATAGAGAATACGTCTTCAACTGGCATAAGGAAGTCCTTGTCCATGATACGTATTGGCAATGGAATATGATTATCGACAGCGTCCATCAGTTCTTCAACTTTAGCAACCCATTTTGGCTCGCCGTTAAGTGCACCAAGTGCAGAACCTCTGATAACAGGCATTGTGTCGCCAGGGAAACTGTACGCAGACATGAGTTCGCGAACTTCCATCTCCACGAGTTCCAACAATTCCTCGTCATCCACGAGATCAACTTTATTCATAAATACAACCAGCGCGGGAACACCTACCTGACGCGCAAGAAGGATGTGTTCACGGGTCTGTGGCATAGGTCCGTCAGTAGCAGCAACCACCAGTATTGCGCCGTCCATCTGAGCAGCACCAGTAACCATGTTCTTCACATAGTCAGCGTGACCTGGACAGTCAACGTGAGCATAATGTCTCTTTAAAGTGGCGTACTCAACGTGCGAAGTGTTGATAGTAATACCGCGTTCTTTTTCTTCGGGAGCGTTGTCGATAGAAGAGAAATCACGCATGGAAGCAAGACCCTTTGATGCAAGTACCTTTGTGATAGCTGCTGTCAAAGTTGTTTTGCCGTGGTCAACGTGACCAATAGTTCCCACGTTTACGTGGGGTTTTGAACGATCGAATTGTTCTTTAGCCATATTTGAAAATCCCAGTTAAAAGTTTAAAGTGTATAGTTTCTAATCAATAAATGTTTCAAACTTCTGTCTTCTCCGTCTGAGAAGAACTACTACACCCTAAACATTTTAAGCCTTTCGAATAAGGGTTACTAAGCCTATTATTTAATACTGCTCTGCCAATTACCAGGGTTTGCTATGTCCCGGACTTCCATTGGTACTTCTGCGTGAAGTAGAGCTGTTGATGAGGATTGAACTCACGACCTCTTCCTTACCAAGGAAGTGCTCTACCACTGAGCTACAACAGCAGACTCAATTCATTTGGTGATTTTGTGATTGAGTGATTTGATGATTGGTCAAACTACTCTCGCAAATCGTTAGGAAGACACATCTTGTCTTCTGAAAGTCTGATGATACTAGCAATCACCCATCACTAAATCATCAAGTCCCTCAATAAACCGAGCGGGAGACGAGGCTCGAACCCGCGACCTATAGCTTGGAAGGCTATCGCTCTACCAACTGAGCTACTCCCGCATTTTTATTTGTTTAGTTGGTTATCTGGCTATTGGCCAGATAATCCAAGGTTCCCAGATTTTATGAGGCGCATCTCGCTTCATCTTTTTCGGTTTCTCCCATAACAAAAGAGAGTTCCCGAGGTTCTGGTTCCTGGAATCAGGCGGTCAAATAAACAAAACAACCCAATATCCAAATCACCAAATAAACCCGTGGGGGAAATAGGATTCGAACCTATGAAGTCGTAAGACAACAGATTTACAGTCTGTCCCAGTTGGCCGCTTTGGTATTCCCCCGGCTTTTTACTCCTTTTTCGAAGAACGAATGAAAAGCCTCCAGACGGTGATCCGGAGGCTTTTTTAAAAAGAGAGTGCAAAATTATACTCTTTTCCACTTTTTCAAAACTTTTATGAGGAATAAGCTTTAAGCTTCGAGCAGAACCTTATCTGGTCAGCCGACGAAAGCTGTTGCAAGTGCTATGCTACGAACTTCCGTTTACCGTTTTTTGAAGGGTAAAAGCGCTATGCTCACGGACATACTCATTTTGCTTTACGGGCAGTTATAAGCCAGAATATGAAGATTAATAATTCAGTTAGACATATAGGATTGCGGCCTGGTGTTCAGCTTTTCTTACATCGCAACAATCTCTGTAATCACTCCCTCGCCAAATTCTTTCTTGAATAATTCGAGAACGTGCGTTTTGTGAAATGAGAAGTCCCTGCGCATTGAGGGTGAGTCGAATTCCACAAAAAGAACCTTATCCCTTATAAAAATCTTTTTTGTCCTTTTTGAAATGGGCTTACCGACCAGCCGCTCCCAAGAACCAATAATGTTAGCCTCATCATATTTGTTTGTGAGCTTATATGAACTTAACATATTCCTGATCGCCTGGCCCACGGACTGAAACTCACCTTTGCCCTTGTTGTTCATGTTGTAATCTTTCCGTTTTCAATTATGAAAATACCCGACTCCACACTTACCTCTTTCAATAAGTGGTTCGTTCGATCCGGCCTGGCATCCGTAATAAATAACTGCCCAAAATCACCTTTTATTAATTCTAGCAATCGACCTATACGATTGTCATCCAGTTTGTCAAAGATATCGTCTAGCAAGAGAATAGGTTTAAAGGCATTGCGTTTTTTCAGGATTTCATATTGGGTCAGCTTCAATGCTATAACGAAAGACTTTTGCTGCCCCTGGGATCCGATTCGCTTGATATCACGCCCGCTCATGGTGAACACAAAATCGTCGCGATGGATTCCAAACGTAGTACGCTGCAGCACCAGGTCCTTTCGCTTCGAACTTATCAGGCCGGTTGCAAAGTCCTGTTCCAGTAACTCGCTTTGATATCTAATTTCACATACCTCGCGATCGTCGACCAGGAATTTATAGTACGACAGAAACTTTGAGAAGTACTCAAACAGAAAGGTTTTCCGGGCATTGAAGATGTAGTCGCCCGATTTCACGATCGAGGCATCGTACGATTCAATAGCTACCCAATCTATGGACCCTCGCTCAGATGCCATTTTGAGCAGGCTGTTCCGCTGTTTCAGAAAATGATTGTAACGCATCAACTCTTCAAGATATTGATGATCGAGCTGTGAGATAATGCTGTCAAAAAATCGGCGCCGTTCCTCGCCACCTTCCTTAATCAGATCCACATCATCAGGTGCAATGAGTACTACCGGGAATTTCCCGATGTGGCTACTTATCTTTTGATAGTCTTGAGAATCTATCCGGAAAATCTTCTTTGTACCCGGCTGTACACTACTTGAAATAATATGGGTTTCTGCAGATATCCTGAATATTCCCCTCACCATCATGTAACTTTCCTCGTGCCTAAGCAGGGAAAGATCCGGCGAAAAGGCGCTTTTTGTAAACGACAAGTAGTAGATACTGTCGAGCAAATTTGTCTTCCCACTGCCGTTTTTACCCACAATAACATTGACCCTGGACGGAAATTGGAGGTTTACGTCTTCGTAGTTCTTGAAATTTAGCAAATGAAGGTTTTCAAGCCACATCAGGAATTACAGGGAAAGTTTGGCGAATGTTCGTTTGGGTCTTAATTTCGCAACTCGAGATTCAAAAATAGGGATATGCCTACGACAACCAAAGCGAAGAAAGAACCTGTGGTACAAACCAAAGACGATGGAGCGGAATTCTCAAAAGAGACTTACCTCTTCTGGTACGAGAGCATGCAACTCATGAGAAAATTTGAGGAGAAAGCAGGACAGCTCTATGGGATGCAAAAAATAAAGGGCTTTTGTCACCTTTACATCGGACAAGAAGCTTGTGCGGCTGGTTCGGTATCAGCGCTGAAAAAGGGCGATAAATACATCACTGCATATCGCGATCATGGGCATCCGCTAGCTTTGGGTACGGATCCAAAGGCAATCATGGCCGAGCTCTATGGGAAAGAGACGGGCACTACCAAAGGCAAAGGTGGTTCGATGCATATTTTTGATAAACAAGTTGGATTTGTAGGCGGACACGGAATAGTGGGCGCACAAATACCACTCGGAGCTGGTCTCGCGTTCGCAGAAAAATATAAAAAGACTGGCAACCTTTGTATCTGTTATATGGGCGATGGCGCTGTAAGGCAGGGTGCATTTCATGAAACTTTAAACCTTGCGATGCTTTGGAAACTCCCGGTGATATTCGTGATTGAGAACAACGGATATGCAATGGGTACTTCTGTGCAGCGATCTTCAAATGTCACAGAACTGTACACGCTTGGCGAGGCATACGATATGCCATCTGAGCCAGTGGATGCGATGAAACCAGAAGCGGTTCACACGGCAGTGGCAAGAGCAGCAGAACGCGCACGTGGAGGAGAAGGACCTAGTCTATTGGAATTCAGAACTTATCGTTACAAGGGACATTCCATGTCAGACCCTCAGAAATACAGGACAAAGGAAGAAGTTGAGCAATACAAACAGCGCGATCCTGTAGAAGTTGTGCGCACTACAATCCTCGAGAAAAAATTCGCGAAGGAAGAAGATCTGAATGCGATAGACGAAAAGATCGTGGCTAAGGTTGAGGAAAGCGTGAAATTCGCTGAGGAATCCAAGTTCCCTGACCCTTCGGAAGCGCTAACAGACGTGTACTTACAGTCAGATTATCCGTTTGTCATGGATTAACACCCCTTTTGTTTGGAACTATCAAATTTGTAATTTTGCGCCCCGACTAGAATCGGCATACTCAATATGCGGTTTCAGTTGAATGATTCGAAATGACCAATGGCTAAAAAGGAAGAACACAAACACGAACTCCTGGAGAATCCGGAGGCACTGAAGGAACGGCTTGTAGGAGCAGAGACCTGGCTTGAAAGCAATCCGAAAATTGTAACTGGGATCGGCGTCGTAATCCTCCTCCTCGTAGGCGGATATTTTGGGTTCAACTACTACAAAGGTATTAAGAACGATGAAGCCCAGAAGGAAATGTTTCAGGCTGTATTTTATTTCGAGGCCGACAGTCTTGACAAGGCACTGAACGGCGACGGTAACAACCTTGGATTGCTGGCTATCATTGACGAGTACGGCATCACACAAGCCGGAAATCTCGCAAACTATTATGTCGGCGCAGCTTACTTAAAACAAGGCAAATTTGAATTGGCAAGACTCTATCTTGAGGATTTCAATTCCAGTGATCTTCTTGTACAAGCGCGCGCATATAGTCTCGTTGGCGACTCATACATGGAAGAACAAAAGTTCGAGGACGCTGCCAACTATTATAATAAGGCTGCGAATTACGAGCCAAATAAATATTTCTCTCCTTCCTATCTGATGAAAGAAGCTCTGGCGTACGAGAAGCTTAACAAGAATGAAAAGGCAAAAGAAGCTTACGATAAAATCATCACTCAATATTTTGATTCAGGAGAATTTCAAAACGCCAGAAAACTAAAGGCAAGACTGGAAAGCAACTCCTAGTTGCTATAAAAGAATCTTAGAGGGATAGATAAATTCTATCCCTTTTTTATTGAATAGAATTCAACCATCAAATACTATGGCGGGTCCTTTAAAATCAGGCAAGGTTCAAACGACTTCAAAGATCAGCAAGAAGAAAGTTGCTATCATCGTTGCAGAATGGAATGAAGAGATTACAGAGCCGCTTTACAACGGTGCGCTACAAACACTTTTGCAGAATGGATTTAAAGCGACTCATTTGATTAGGAAGAATGTTCCAGGCACATTTGAATTATCGCTTGCTGCACTGTGGATGGCCGAAAAGAAAAACATCGATGCTGTAATATGTCTTGGATGTGTTATACAGGGTGAGACACCTCACTTTGATTATATATGTCAGGCTGTAGCGTATGGTATAACGGAGGCTTCTTTGAAAACGCGCAAACCTGTGATCTTTGGTGTACTTACAACTCTGAACAAACAACAGGCAGTTGACCGATCTGGTGGTAAGTATGGAAACAAGGGAGAAGAGGCAGCGTTAACAGCGATTAAGATGATGGAATTCTAGTTCTTAGTATTTAATCCTTAGACCTTAATCATTAGTATTGGCAGGGCTTCATTGTCGGGGTTAGCTTTAAGAAATCCTTAACAAAAATAGAGAGCGACACCATAGGCCGCTCTCTATTTAATCAAGTTCTGGTAATATCGACTCCGATACTAAGTATTAAAGACTATCCTTACATATTCTTCACAATCTCTTGTCCGAACTCTGAGCACTTCAATAGAGTAGCGCCTTCCATCTGTCTATGAAAATCATAAGTCACGCGCTTCTTTGCAATGGATGCTTCAAGACCTTTATAGATAAGTTCTGCTGCTTCAACCCATCCCAGGTGTTCGAGCATCATGACACCTGAAAGTATTAGCGATCCCGGATTCACTTTATCCTGACCCGCATACTTAGGTGCTGTTCCGTGAGTTGCTTCAAAAATAGCATGACCCGTTACGTAGTTAATGTTTCCACCAGGTGCGATACCAATACCACCAACAATGGCCGCAAGGGCATCCGAAATATAATCTCCGTTCAGGTTTAACGTAGCTACAACCGAGTACTCATCCGGACGGAGCAATATTTGTTGCAGGAAGGCATCAGCGATAGAATCTTTAATGATCAGTTTGTGTCCGCCTTTTTCAATTACCTGCCAAGGTCCACCATCGAGGTCGACCGCACCGAACTCGCTCTTAGCAAGTGCGTATCCCCAGTCGCGGAATCCACCTTCTGTGAACTTCATGATGTTTCCTTTGTGAACAAGCGTGAGGCTCGGTTTTTTGTGTTCGAGTGCATATAATATTGCTGCCCGTACAAGTCTTTCAGTTCCTTCCTTAGAAACCGGCTTAATACCAATTCCAGAGGTTTCAGGGAAACGAATCTTTTTATAGCTTTTCGGGAAAGTCTCTTTCAAATAGGAAAGGAATTTTCTATTATCTTCTGTTCCTTCCTGAAATTCAATACCCGCATAAATATCTTCTGTATTTTCCCTGAAAATAACCATGTCAGTTTTGTTTGGCTCCTTCACTGGTGAAGGAACACCTTTGAACCAACGTACGGGCCGTACGCAGGCGTACAGATCGAGTTCTTGTCTGAGTGCAACATTCAGGGAACGTATACCGCCACCAACTGGTGTAGTAAGTGGTCCTTTTATTCCAACCAGATATTCTTTGAAGACGTTAAGGGTTTCGTCAGGCATCCAGCTTCCGGTTTTGTTGAAAGCTTTCTCTCCTGCCAACACTTCTTTCCAGGAAACCTTGCGTTTTCCATTGTATGCTTTCTCGATAGCCTTATCAAAAACAAGTTGGGAAACAGGCCAAATGTCAACACCAGTTCCATCTCCCTCTATGTAGGGAATAGTAGGATTCTCCGGTACATTCAACTTGCCGTTACGAATGCTAATTTTCTGATCACTCATTTTTCTGATTTTAATGTTAATAGAAGGGTGCTCGGTTTTTGAGCGCGGAAAAATATAAAATTAAGGGCAGATATGAAGATATTTTTATACCATGGCACGTTTTACCAATAAAAATAGATTCGATGAAAACGATTTCCTTTCTGATACTTGCGTGCACTTTATTGTCTTCGAACCCACCGTCGATTTCCAGGCGTGCTGCCTGCATTTCTGCCGAAGAACGAAAGCTTTATGATATCATCATGCAATACCGGAAGGAAAACAAACTTGAGAGTATCCCATTGTCAGAAAGCCTCACTTTCGTGGCACAAACGCACGCGCACGATCTCATGGACAACTACAAGTTCGACGTACATAACCTTTGTAATCCCCATAGCTGGTCTAAGAAGGGACAGTGGACTTCCTGTTGTTATACAGCAGATCATAACAAGGGATCGTGCATGTGGTCCAAACCAAAAGAACTTACTGGCTATCCGGGATTCGGCTATGAAATCGTGTATTACAGCTCGGCTGGGGCCAGCGCGCAGGAAGGCCTCGATGGCTGGAAAATCAGCCCGGGACATAACCCTTTGCTGATCAATAGCGGCACCTGGGCGAATGTCAAATGGAAATCTATTGGCGTAGCTATTTATAAGGAATACGGTATGGTCTGGTTCGGTGAGGAGCCTGATTCCAATACGCCAAACCCCTGTAAGTAGCCAGAATGAAATTGCATTCCCAGTATTGGATATTGCATTAACCTGAAAGTGCTTAAACGGGGGCAAAAATCAACATCCACCTGATGGCGTAGTATTAGCAACAGTGGTATTTATAAAACACACTGTTATGATTTACCAATTCTTCTTCCAAAAATTGTCTGCCGAGAAACAAGTAGCACAACTCAAAAAAAAGGGCGTAGCCCTTGGAACCCGCGCCAAAAATGGTCGTAAGATCTTTGTTTATATGCTCGGCAATTTGTTTGCTGAAGTGATGTACATGAACGACGACGCAGAAAATGCGCCTGAGCGAGTTAATCTGCTCAGAGGTCTAAAGAATTTGAACCAGTATTTAGAGAGTGAATTCCGGGCCAGCTTTTAAGTGGGTTGGTCCTATTTTTTGCCAAGAACTTTGGCCATCGTCTCACCAATCTCAGCAGGTGATTCGACTACGTAGATGCCACATTCTTTCATGATCTTCATCTTGGCAGCGGCTGTATCGTCAGCGCCACCTATAATTGCTCCGGCATGGCCCATGCGCCTTCCCGGAGGCGCCGTCTGACCAGCGATAAAACCAACGACTGGTTTTTTGTTCCCGGTTTCCTTGATCCAGCGTGCAGCAATTGGCTCATAGTTACCACCAATCTCTCCGATCATAATGATTGCATCGGTTTCGGGATCGTTCATCAATAATTCGACAGCATCTTTAGTCGGTGTTCCGATAATCGGATCACCTCCGATTCCAATAGCGGTCGAGATTCCAAGACCTGCCTTCACAACTTGATCGGCTGCTTCATACGTAAGTGTACCTGACTTCGATACGATTCCAACGCGTCCTTTTTTAAACACGAAGCCCGGCATGATCCCAACCTTTGCTTCGCCTGGCGTAATAACACCTGGGCAATTAGGTCCTATCAACGTCACGCCTTTGTTCTGTAAATATTTCTTGGCGATCATCATGTCTTTTACAGGGATTCCCTCTGTAATGGTGATCACTACTTTTATTCCGCCGTCGACTGCTTCCATGATTGCATCTGCCGCGAAAGCGGGTGGTACGAAAATTATAGAAACGTCTGCTCCAGTCTTATCAACAGCTTCTTTGACCGTATTAAAAACTGGTCTTCCCAAGTGTTCAGTACCCCCCTTTGAAGGCGTAACTCCACCCACTACGTTAGTTCCATATTCAATCATTTGGCCCGCATGAAACGAGCCTTCGGTACCTGTGAAACCTTGTACTATAACCCGCGAATTTTTATTGACTAGGACGCTCATGGAGGTATGATTTTTCTTTAGAGAAGCACAAAAATAGGAGATTATCGCTATCGGCCAAACGGGTTGTAATAGTCCTTAGTAGTGCGCATCCGGCCTGATTAGTGAAACTCAATGAGGTATCGTATTTGCTCTGACCATTGGACGACCGTCTTTCTAAATGCTAAGGACTAAAGACTTAATTAGATTTGCCTTTGATCCCGTATCTCAGCAAAAAGTCATTATACCACTCTTTGTACTCCGGAACATCCGGAGCAAGCTTGATAGCTTCCTGATAATAAGGAATGGCATCGATTAGCAAACTGTTCTCCTCGAAGAACCCGGCGACAACCAACTTGTTGATCGCACTTGCTTCTACCGTTTGCTTGGATATTTCATTGAAAGAAACTTTTATCCTTTCCTTATCAGCTTTAGATAACTTCTTCAAAGTGTACTCATCAGAGATTTTATTTCTATTTGTCTTCGATTCAACTGTTACGATGATATTGTCTTCGTTGATGAAACTCTTATCATTTAAGTCGACCGAAACGAAATTGTCGCTGGTTTCAACTTTATTCAGCTCATCACCGAACATGCTTTTGAATACAACCACATAAGGTTTCAGGGCTTTGTCTTCTTCCCAATAGATGCTCACCTTGTTGCCGTATACGACCGCAAGTTCAGGACGTGGAAGAAACACTTTGATGCTGCTTGTGCCGCGGTCTACAGCTCCAGTGGCATTGAGTGTATTTTTCGGACCAGTATTGGCGCTCAGTATGAAGTCCGTGTATTTGTTTAGAACACTGGCACCATCCTTAACTTGCGCCGCAAGGTCTATTACCTTGTATTTGCCAGATTTCTTTACTTCCAGAGCCTTGCCAGTAACATGGACCAATCCTAAGTATGCGTTTTCCGAAATTCTCAATTCATCAGCTGATTTAAGGCTAGCACCAACCTTGATTTGCTGCCAGGTTTCACCGGTCTTCAGTTCATTCTTGCCTTTGTTTACAAGTACCTTAAACTGGTAGTCCTGCGCACTTACTTGTGCAAATGCGACGAGTATTAGAGACACAAATGCCAACTTAGTTTTCATGTTTTATTGGGTAGATTTTGAAGTTCTGATTTTGGCTGAAAAATACAACCGTATGGTGAGATCAGGAACGGAATTTAACTCAATTGCTTTAATATTCAAACAAGTTAGTAATATCCGACTTCCATGCCGTAAAAACGAAAAAGCCGCTCGCGCGGCTTTCATTTTTCCAAAATATTTTACAGTTATTTCATTCCGTGACGTTGGAGGAAATCATCATAAGATTCTTTGTAAGCAACTACGTCAGGAGCAAGTTTAATTGCCTGTTCATACGTAGTAATTGCATCGATATAAAGGTTCTGTTGTTCGTAGAAACCAGCAAGAATAAATTTATTCAGAGCGGTATCTTCAGAAAGATCGCTGCTGATCTCAGAAAGTGACTTCTTAACCGTCGCCTGTTCTGCTGGAGCAAGCTTCTTAATAAGGTAAGCCTTAGAAACTAACTTAGCATCGGACTTAGACTTTATCTCAACAAGCACTGCATTTTCCTTTGATAGTTTACCATCATTAAGATCAAGCTGAAAGGAAGTTTCCGGAGTTTCGTATTTCGCCAGTTCGTCGTCAAACATATTATGGACTGTGACCGTGTAAGGACCAGCAGCCGTGGCGCCATCCCAGCTTACGATTGCTGTATTATTAAAGATACCTGCATTCTGGTTTCCTGGAAGTTTCACCTTGATAGCATAATTTTCACCGCGATCTACCGCTCCCGTTGCGCTTAACTTGTTCTTTTTTGCTTCCGGCGTATTGCTGCTAAGAATGAAGTCGGTGTACTTAGTGAGTACGCCTGATCCTGTCTTAACCTGTGACTCCAGGATCGCAACTTTATAGCTACCCGCCTTTTTTACTTCCAGCGGTTTTCCGCTACTGTGTACCAAGCCGAGATAGGCATTGTCGCTCAACTTAAGTTCATCACCGGATCTAAGGCTTGCTCCTGTCTTGAGGGGCACCCAGTCCGCGCCGGATTTCACTTCGTTACTTCCTTTATTTGCAAGAACTTTGAAGGCATAGTCCTGTGCGAACGCAGCAGAAGTCAGAAGAATAAAAAATAGGGTGAATTTTGTCGTTTTCATAATTGCGTGAAAAGGTAAAACGTCGAGTTTAATGTTTTTTTGGCGTTTCTGGGATTAATACATCGACGGGCCTGGGGGTAATCGAAACCCACCCAAAAATCTTGATAAAGAGGTTCTTTATTACACTCATATAAACCTCATAGACGTCGCCGACGACCGCAACGACCGCAAGTGTCATGGTAATATCGAGTTTGAATGAGAACCAGTGAAAGATTAGTACCATTAAAGCAGAATAAAGAAGGAGTTGCAGGAACTGCAGAAGCTTGGTTATTCCATCGTAGTACAGTGGAAGGTTTGTGTTGATCAACGAAAAGACTGCAACATTCAATAAACATATTAGAAACGCCATAATGGCTTCCTGCCAATTCTGCATCTGCTCCACGTAATTTTCATGCAGTATCATAGACACAATATTTGCGTGAACTACAACGCCAAACATATCAGGGTTTGCTTTACCAGCCATCTTCTTGTTCAGAGGCGTATAAAACTTATCGGCCCATGATACATCCCCTAATTCATGACCGAGATAACCAAGGATTACGATTCTATCTCGTATGAGCTCAGGAACGAAGTTTTCTATCAAAACATCTTCTACATCTAAAGTTGGAAACAAGAGGGGGTAATTCGTCGTGTGCATGTAATCCGCTACATTCCCTCGGTAATTGATAACCTCAGAAAAGTTATTACGGGCTAAAAATCTTTTCGCTTTTGCCGAATCGTATACTCTTGCCATTGCAGCAGAAAACGCCTGTTTCTCATCGCCATTCACTGTCAGCTTTGGATTGAATGTCCTGCAGGTCTTTACATCATCCTGATAGGCCGCTCCTGTCTCAAGGTTAGCATAACCCTCGGCATATGCGTAGTCCTTAAAGGTGGAGTCGGATCGCCTTAGCGAATCGTAAATATTTTCTCCTTTGGCAGTATCGCTCGGAATGACCTTCGTAACCAGAACAACATTGCCAGCTTGCCGGATCGCTTCACTGAACATTAGATTACCAAGTGTATCTTTTAGTGCCGGACAATTCACTGTATCTCTATTGAGTCCACGGCAGTCGAAGAAACTATCTATCCCAATAACCTTGGGATGATATTTACTTAAAATTTGAATTTCCTGGGCAATGCCGCGGCGGTCGAGGTCTCCAATGTTTACAATGACTATGTTTTCATCGACATCCGGATCATCTCTTAATCCGGAAAAAACATAGTCGGTTAACTCGACGTCAGTCAACGCCTCACCGATAGAGTCGAAGGCATTGAAAATATTCATCTGTGTCAAACTGACGAGTCCCCATAAAGTGAGGAACACAAAAACGGTTGCGAGAACACAGTCAAGCCAGAATTTTCTCATGCGTTTAAAAAATGCGGTTAGTAAAATTAGCGATTCGGCGGCTCATTACAATGTGACACCTAGGCAGTTAGATCAACTGTGAAGGTCGCAAGGCTCTTATTAACGATGTGTGAAAGCAAATATTCGCCAGATGGCACCTGGCATTTAAAATTGGGAGATCAGAATTGCCGGGTGTGTGTAACCTTTTCAATATTTAAACAGATCCGATATGTTTTTGGCATCAAATGCAGTCTGTCGAAAATTTGTTTTGAGCCGTGGAGAGGTCCTCTACACCGCGTCGTCAAGCGTGAATATTTGGAGTGTGCCGCCTTGTAAATTCACCTCAGGTGATCACGAGAGCAAAGGAGTCTACAAGATATCTAGAGCATCTCTAAAGGTTATCAAAAGGACCGTCGAAGGATGAATTTTGACTGTCGTCTACTGATCATCGACTGAAGAAGTATTTAAGGTAATGGGTATTAAACTAAAAACAAATAATAATTCCCCCTTAAACACACGTCGGGAAGAATTGGAAAAGTAGTCATTTACAAGACGTATGAGCATGGTACGGTTACATGAAAGTATCCGATATGTCGAACATTGTAGCCAGTGAAAAACAAAAATTGAACAGAACAAAATTCGAGAAAGCTGTAGCTTTTGCTAAAGTTGCCTCAAGGGATCCTGAGCAAAGTCATTTGTTCAAGGCGAACAAAAAAAGGGGAGGCAAAATATCATGCGGCGATCTCTTATCACATGAAAAACAATCCGGAGTGATCACTCTGGTTTGTTTTTAGAATTACTGGAATCACTGTTGATACTTTTTTTGAATCCGTACGGACAATGACGACAACCATTTTGACAACAGGATCCTCGCTTTAGCAAGTATGCTGCAGTGAAAACCATGAAGCCGTTTTCCATGTAGTACATCGGTGGCTCCTGTTCTTTATTGTCGTCCATGTGATGAACAAAGGTATGATTAGGAATGAGAAGAATAAGCGAAAGGCGTTTTGGGGGAGTGATTGAAATCCCTCAACACAGAGGCACACGGAAAAATACAGGAGTTTCACGGAGGAATAATTGGAGGGACCCACAGGCGCTTACTTCCTCACAGGCAAAGTTCGTATGTGCTCCTCGAAAAAGCAGCACTCCAAACGGTACAGAATACATGGTTTGACACACTATGATCTGGCAGAGATGATGAGTCAAACATTCAAAGAATTTCCTCCATGTACCTCCATGATTTGCATTTAACACCTCATGATAACAAATGCGTAAAAATCAAGCGCACAACAAACCTCCCAAAAACCGCCTTCACTAAAGCTAAGGCGGCCAAGGAAAATATTTCTCCTCCTTCTCAACATTAAAGCATTCCCATCAACTAATTTGCCGACCGTTTTGGTTTGCCCCAGGGTATTACTTCCTGATGGCAATGAAAAGGGAATTCCGGTTTGAATCCGGAGCAGTACCCGCTACTGTGAGTGTTTTTAAAGAGTTACCCCTTGAATCTTTGTCACTGTCGCCAGGTGGCCGACGGGAAGACAGGTAACTTAACACAAGCCAGGAGACCTGCCAAAGCTAACGGATGACGGCTCCTTCGGGATTTGAGGCCAACATCTTTAATGGCTTAACACTATTTGTTTTTGAAACAGCTGGAAATAATTGTTTTCCTGCTTTGCTCATTGTGCTGTAGTATAGGATACGGTCAATCAACTCGCGATTCCGTCACCGTACTGCGAACAGTTACTTTGACTCAAAGCCGGCTCAGTGACTATGCTATAGCAAGCTATCGGCTTCCGCTTGATAGCACAACCCTTGCGCTAGGTAACACGGGATCATTAACTGATCTGTTGCGAAAACAGGGATTTGGTCATATCCGATCCTATGGCCCGGGGGGACTGGCTTCTCCATCTTTCCGGGGAACTGGAAGCAGTCATACAAGCATTCTTTGGAATGGAATCAATCTTATAAGTCCATTATCAGGACAAGCTGATTTATCACTCATTCCTGTAGGTCTTTTCGAGGACGCATCTATCCAGACAGGAGGCACTACAAGTCTTTCCGGGAATGGGTCCATCGGTGGTACTATTCGCCTGAATAACAATCTCAAATTCAACCAGGGTTTTAACGCTAAAGCTTCTTCACAATTCGGATCATTTAATAGTCACTATCATGACTTGTCTTTATCTGTTAGCAAGCAAAAGTTTGCCACATCCATCAAGTTATTTCGGAGCAACGCGGATAATAATTTCAAGTATAAAAACAATAACTTCTTCCCTGCGGAAATGCAAAGACGTGCGCATTCGGCATCGCGGCAACAAGGATTTCTCAATCAGGTGAGATGGCAACCAAACCATCAAAATCTGCTATCGCTGAATTTGTGGTATCAGAATACTCGGTATGAAATCCCGAATCCGACTACAGTTATCCGTACCTCTCAGGCAACAGAAAGAGACGCGTTCTACAGGGGGTTACTCGGGTGGACTTTCACGAAAGAAAATTTTGACGTCAACTATCAGGCGGCTTTCATG
Source organism: Chryseolinea sp. (assembly GCA_039916665.1). Lineage (GTDB taxonomy): Bacteria > Bacteroidota > Bacteroidia > Cytophagales > Cyclobacteriaceae > Chryseolinea. Next base: position 107,482 of record JBDSKX010000046.1, read on the forward strand.
AGACAAGATCTCAACTATGATGATCCTGAAAAAGAAATACACTCACTGAATAGATATAACAGCGTTATCCAAAATCTTGAACTGAATTTCGACCTCAATAATAGTGGTCAATTCAGTTCAGGTGTTCATTATACCTGGGAAGAGGGTATGGTAGATGCTTTTGGAAAGACTAATCCAGTCAGAAACAGAGTCGCTCTTTTTGGCGCTTATAAATTTGATCCCAGTGAACAATGGAATGTAGCTTTGTCCGCCAGAGAAGAGTTGGTTAACGGTAAGGCTACACCATTCGCACCAACCTTATCGTTGACTTACAGTCCTGTTGCAATTCTTCAATTCTTTACAAACATTTCCAGGAATTACAGATTGCCAACGTTCAATGATCTCTTCTGGAAAGAAGGTGGTGTGGAAGGCAACCCAGCTTTGAAGCCCGAATTATCGATCGGTGGGGAAGCTGGCGTGAAGTACATCACTGACCTGGTCAACCTTCAGGTGGTATTGTTCAGCAATAAAGTTGACAACTGGATTATCTGGTTGCCCGGAAGCGGTTATTCCTATGGACCCGAGAATATAAAGAAGGTTTGGTCACGAGGTGCTGAATTTCAAACGACATTAAAGGAGACAATTGGTACTGTAAATACCAGACTGATTGGTCAATATTCATTCACTGCATCAACCAACGAGAGCATTTATCAGGCTGGCAATCCCAACGAAAAGAGAAAGCAATTAATCCTTACGCCACGCCATGAAGGAAGTTTAACTGCTGAAGGCGAATGGAAGAATTTCGTTATGCGGATTGTCGCCTCCTATACAGGCAGACAATACAATGACACTGATAATTCACCATATAACATTGTACAGCCTTACCTCATTACGAATTGGTGGCTCAGCAAGCGTTTTTTATTCCATCAGATTTCATTGACTGCAACAGCTGAGATCAATAACGTCTTTAACGTCGCATACGTGGGCCGACCCGGCTATCCACTTGCCGGCATTAACTATAAAGCAGGAATTCAAATCAACTATAACAAACCAAATAAGCTATGACTTTCGATTACAAAAACATCTTTAAGGTATTGGTGATATGCGTCATATTAATTGCGACTTCCTGCAGCGAGGATCCAGATCCCGTAAAGCCAGGCTCTGACGGATTTTATGTTGTCAATGAAGGTGGATTCGGTAATGGAAACTCTTCAATATCCTTCTTCGATAGATCTACCGGGCAAGTGACCAATGATATATTTAAGGCCGCTAATGGACGGGATTTGGGCGACCAGGCGCAATCCATGACAGTGTTCGAATACAAAGGCTACATCGTTGTGCAAAATTCCGGAAAGATTGAAGTGATCAACGCAGATGATCAGAAATCTATCGCCACAATTGTGAAGGGAATTCAAAGTCCACGATACTTCATTGGTGTATCGCCATCGAAAGCCTATGTTTCTGACTGGAGTAATGATGGTGTTTCGGGGAGGATTAAGATCATTAACCTGACGTCCAACACTGTTACAGACAGTATAGATATTGGAAAAGGGCCCGATAGAATGATTAAGGTTGGTAATCTCGTATACGTCGCCAACTCAGGTGGCTACGATAAAGACAACACGGTAAAAGTGATTGATTCGAACACTAATCAGGTAACGGCAACCATTACGGTCGGTGATAATCCAAGCGGGCTTCAGGTCGACGGTTCCGGGAACATCTGGGTTGGATCGGCTGGCGCTACTGCTTACAACGACGACTATACTATTGATGAAGCGAATAGTACGAAAGGATCACTTAGTAAAATTACGTCTGAAAACACCGAGGCAATGAGATTGACTGTGGGCGGATTAGGATCGGTATCAAGTCTTTCTGTTTCGCCCGACGGCAATAGTCTTTATTACAATTATAATGATGCAGTTTACTCCATGAAAACATCAGATACAGCTTTACCCACAACACCATTCAAGGCAAAGAAATATTACGGTCTCTCCGTGAGCCCCTTTGATGGAAGTGTTATAGGATGTATCAGCCCTAACTTCGGCTCTGCAGGTAGTATTGACATTATGGACAATACTGGGGCAATACAGAATACTTATGCGGTAGGTATTGGACCGAATAGTTGCTCATTCAAATAGATTGGGTGAATTACTCTGTGCTGATGGACATTTAAAATTTGCGAATCCATTCAGCACAGAGGAACTCAGAACAAATACCTTGAGGTATATTGAAGATCAATGATTGCTTAATCTTATTTTAGTGAACCGTTTCATAATGTATCATTGACAATGAAGACTTCTCACCCGAATGCCAATATCATTTTTAAGATAACTTTCTTTTTTACTTTAATTATTACGTTTTCTTCATGTGTAAATCAGAAGGCAACGGAAGTATCAACATCAACAAAACCTGATACGGTACTGACCTACGCAACCGGGTTTACAATCAGGAGCATGGGAAAGTTTAAAGTAATTGAAGTAAGGCAGCCCTACCAGGGCGCAAGCTCTGGTTATAAATATCTTCTTGTACCGCGGGGAGAAACACCACCCTCAGAAACAAATGGAGCGCGGGTGATTTATACTCCATTGAAATCGGTCGTATGCACTTCTACAACACACATACCACTAATTGAATATTTGAATGAAACTAGAACTCTGACAGGGTTTCCTACGACCGATTATATCAGCTCAGTCAAAGTGAGACAAAGAATAGACAGTGGCTACGTTGAAGAACTGGGTGTAGATCAAGGTCTGAATATTGAAAAGTTAGTCCTGCTAAAACCAGACATGGTCATGGGCTATACGATGAGTAGTGATTACGGGCAATTCAAAAAAATTGAAGAGCTCGGTATTCCCGTCGTCATTAATGCTGAATACCTTGAGAAGCATCCACTCGGACGCGCGGAATGGATAAAGTTTATGGGTTTATTCTACAACAAGGAACGCGAAGCAGATTCGATCTTTAAAACGATCGAGCATGATTACCTCGCGACAAAAGCAATGGTCGATTCTGCTAAAGTCAAACCAACCATACTCAGTGGTATCGTGTATGGCGACGGATGGTTCTTACCTGGCGGGCAAAATTATGCTTCGAAAGTATTGAAGGACGCAGGCTGCCAATATATTTGGGCCGCGGACAGTTCAAATGGATTTCTTGAATTAAGTTTTGAAGTTGTTTACGATAAAGCGCATGATGCAGATCTTTGGGTTGGTGTCGGAAGCTTTAAGTCTCTTAAGGAAATTGAAGTAGCAGATCACAGGTATACGAAGTTCAAACCCTTCAAACAAAAACAAATCTACTCTTACGATGCACGCAAAGGCGCCAAAGGTGGCAGCGAATTCCTTGAACTGGGATACTTAAGGCCTGATATTATCTTAAAAGATCTTGTAAAGATAGCGCACCCCGAGTTGTTGCCGGGGCATGCGTTATATTTTCATATAAAGTTAGAATAAATAAATTTTCACAGCGGAGGAGCAATGAACGAGAGGTACTGCAGAGTTGAAATGTATTTGTCTGCAGTCCTCCTCGGCTTCTGCGCGGTGAAAAATCGCCTCTAATCCAGCCTCACGACGTCTACCTTAACCATTAGATTTTGCTTACCTGAACTAAACACAATGCCTTTCAAAGGAGCAACATCATCGTAGTCTCGCCCGAAGGCTACATTGATGTGCTTGTAGGTTGGAAGCAGACAATTTGTTGGATCGAACTCTACCCATCCTACGGTCGGAAAGAATACTGAAACCCACGCATGTGAAGCATCAGTGCCGGTGAGTTTTTCTTTTCCCGGAGGTGGGTTCGTTTCAATGTAACCACTCACATATCTCGCAGCGATACCCATGCTGCGCAGACAACTAATCATCAGGTGAGCGAAATCCTGACAAACACCTTTCTTATTTGTCACCACGTCCTCAACGGGTGTATTGATGGTAGTGAACCCCTGTTTGAATTCAATAGTCTTGTAAATCTTCTGCATTAACGTATTGCAAGCAGCCCATAAAGTTGCATCCTCAACAAAACAACCTTCGGCAAAGGATTTAATCGGCACACTCAGGTGAATAAAGCGCGAGGGCAAAGTGTATTGAAAAATATCGTATTCTGCTTTGTCATCGTCGTACAGCCTATCAACATCCTGCCATAAAACCGGACATCGAAATGCCTGGTCGGCTTTCGGTCTTCCTGTTAAATCAACCTCGCTGATTGAGGTTACTTGTAAATGGTCGTGCTCCTTGTAGGTTGAGAAAAACGCCAGCGTGTTACCGAAGAAATCTTTCCTGTAATTAAAATCGTCAGGTGCGGGAATAATCTTGATCTCTGACGATATGCACTTTTGCTGTGGACTGCTAATCGGCGTCAAACAAAGTCTGTTGTGACACAATCCAACTGTATCCTGATATGCGTATTCCGTAATGTGACTGATCCTGTATCTCATGAAGAACTAAATCTCAAGTTTAAAATTGTCCTTCGTCCCCTGATACTGATACGTCGAGTGACTGAAATAATTTGCCGTGAGACTGACAGACAGTTTTGAAATTTTAGCGCTGAGTTCGGCACATACTTTATCCAGCAATGGACGAAAGTCAACTTCCGGATTGACCTTCATAAGGTCTTCAACATTTAACAATCTCACTTGGCTATAACATTCAAAAACGATATTGGAGATGCGGCTGTCGTGAACGCCTTTGTCTTTTTGCGGAAGCTGGTCTACAAATTTTAGAAGCTGTTCAAGCTGTGATAATATTGATATCGGGTTTTGTTTGTTTAGAAACAACAAGTCAAGAGCCGGCGTGATGTCGAAATACGTTCTGTATACTGATCTGTAATTTGAAAGATTCTGATTGCTCACAAGAAGTGCTTCAAGAATCTGAAATTCGACGCTCTCTTCAACTTGGAAAGTCAGAAGTGAACGATACTGTGTAAGTTCGAGAGACAATTCTTCTATAAGTTGACCAATTCTGTACATCAACCATCCCTCTCCTCGGTACATACTTTGCCTGTTCATCTCCAGAAAAGACAATAGACTTCCATTAAGTTGATCCAGAGAAGTGAATACGTGTCTTATATCGTCGGGTTCGAGCGCGGCTAGTTTTCGTTTTGCATCTTCGATATCATCAATAATGCGCCAGTTATCAACCGTCCAGCGATCTCTCACAGAGTACATCGCTTTGATAAGGTTATTGACCGTAAACAAAATACTTCCTTCAACGGCAGGATTGCAAATCAGTCTGTGTATCTCATTCAGTCTGTCATGTGCAAGGCCGTCGTCTTCCAAAAATCCCGGATAGGTTCCAGTGAGGTGAGTGACCGTATTTAAAAGAGCTTTTTGTGCCTCCGATTCCTGGTTGCTGTTAAAGTTACCGCCGCCCTGTATAAGGTTTCTGAGCACGATACGAATGAAACGCGACGTTCGAAGCACACGCTGAGAATATCTACCCACCCAGAAAAGGTTTTCCGCCGATCTACTCGGTAATACAGCTTTCCTTTTGAGATCGGTGGTATGAATGGTTGACTGATTTATAATTGTTGATGACGTCTCAACCCATGTATCTTTTGCAATGCCACCATCCTGATTTGATACCAGGAAACTTCCCTTTTCGCGCGAACACCTTGTAAGACCACCCGGCATGATTTGATAACCACCATTGGCAGCAACCAGAAAAGTTCTGAGCACTGTATATCTGGGTTCAAGCTTATCCTTTGTGAATACAGGTGTTGTGGAGAAGCTTACTTCTTCCTGACCGACATAGAGGTAAGGTTGCGTTTTAATCTTACGGATCAACAGGTCTTTCTCAACTTTAGCGAGCCTGCTGCCGATGACAGTATCTGATCCACCGATCCGATCTATTTTTTTGATGACAAGTTCATCAATGTGACTGATCACGTAGTCCATTTCTTTTTTCTGACCACACCACCATGTAGCCACCATCTTGAATATCGGATCCTCCTTCAGGAAATATTTAAAGATGTTGTGCATGAACGCCATCAATCCGGTGTTCTCCAGAATACTACTTCCCAAAGGATTAGCAATTGATACATTTCCTTTCCGAATTACTTCAAGCAGTCCTGGTATGCCCAAGTGCGAATCCTCCAATAGTTCGAGCGGATCGCAGTAGGTATCATCAACACGTCGGAGAACGACATCAACTTTTTCAAGGCCTTCAACAGTCTTGATCCAAATGTATCCATCGCGGGCTACCAGGTCATCTCCCTGTACCAACGTAAATCCCATGTGTGATGCCAGAAATGCGTGCTCGAAATAAGTTTCGTTACGAGGACCTGGCGTTAATAATACAATTCGGGGTTGTTCCTTTCCCTGAGGTGCAATCTCTACAAAGGCCTGCATCATGCTGTTAAAAAAACCACCCAGCTTCGCCGTGTTATGGTCCTTGAACAACTCTGGAACTACACGACTCATTGCACTTCTGTTCTCGAGGGCGTATCCCATTCCCGAAGGGGCCTGCGTTCGATCTTTTATTACCCAAACTTTTCCATCAGGCCCGCGGGAGAGATCCGCTGCATATAGGATCAATTGATTCGCACCAGGTTGTTTAATCTTATCACAGGCTCGAAGAAATCCCGAGTGAGCGTAAATCAATTCTGGTGGTATGATCTTTTCTTTCAACAAACGACGCTCGCCGTAAAGATCTTCAAGGATCTTGTTCAAAACGTAGGCACGTTGCTTCAGGCCGCGTTCCGTAATGCGCCACTCTGCGGGAGGGATCAAGAGCGGCATGGTGTCCAGTAGCCACGGACGATTTAAACCATCAGTGTCTCCATATACGTTATAGGTAACACCATTCTCTTTAAGAAGCTTTAGAAGTTCGAGTTGTCTGTTCTTTAATTCTTCGGGACTGAATTGTTCGACATTTTGAAGAAGTCGTTTCCAGTAATATTTTACCTCGCCTTCAAAATTGAAGCACTCATCCACCAATGACTTACTTGTAAAGTAACCCTTTATCAATGCGTCCATAGGTGTATTAGCATTCGTGCCTTGCATTCAGCGAGATCAGTAGAGACGTAGGTCTAAGGTGTTAGGATACTCAGGGTTTATAGAGACCGCAGGAGGATCAAATTTCCTTGGAATCTCGTTCTTTTCCAAATATCTGCCGATTCCTGCATAAGGTTGAGACAGAGTAAACGGTCCTTGCGTATGACCTTCATTACCGAATCGACTTATTCTTCTTCCTTCAGCTTCATAGGCATTAACGGGGTATGAATCATAGCTTAGTCCTCCCGGATGCGATACATGGTATGTGCATCCACCTATAGACCGGTTGTTCCACGTGTCAAAGATATCGAACACCAGTGGCGTGTCTTTACTCAAAGTGGGATGCAATGCTGACGGCGGAGTCCAAGCTCTATAGCGAACTCCTGCAACATATTCACCTTTCACTTTTGTCTCCAATAACGGCACGGGTATGCTATTACACGTCACCATATAACGTTGTGCGTTAAAATTGGTGACTTTAACTTCTACCCTTTCGACAGAAGAGTCGACGTACCTTGCAGTGCCGCCACTGGTTGCTTCTTCACCCAGAACGTGCCAAGGCTCAATGCCTAAACGAAGTTGCAATTGCGTTTCCTCTACATCGATCTTACCGTAAAGCGGGAATCTAAATTCAAAGAAAGTCTCAAGCCAAGAAAACTGAAAAGGATAGCCTGCTTCAGCTAGATCTGCACAGACTTCCTTGAGATCTTCAGAAACGTAATGCGGCAGCATAAACTTATCATAAAGCAGAGTGCCCCATCTTACAAGCTTTGCCTCATATGGTTTGTTCCAGAACCTGGCTACGAGTGCGCGCAACAAGAGAAGTTGAACAATACACATCTGTTTATTAGGTGGCATGTCGAATGCTCTGAACTCTAATATACCGAGGCGGCCACTTGAACTATCCGGCGAGTAAAGTTTATCGATACAGAATTCGGCGCGGTGCGTGTTACCGGTGATATCAATCAAAAGATTTCTAAAGATTCTATCGACTAACCAGAATGGAACTTCCTTATCGCCCTTAATTTGATTGAAAGCAATTTCCAGTTCATAAAGCATTTCAGGCCTACCTTCATCCACACGTGGCGCCTGACTTGTAGGCCCAACAAACTGCGATGAAAAAAGATATGATAACCCCGGATGGTGCTGCCAATAAGTGATTAGGCTGCGAAGCAAATCGGGTCTTCTCAGCAAAGGACTGTCAGACGGAGTGATTCCTCCTATCGTCATGTGATTCCCTCCACCAGTTCCCGTGTGTTTTCCATCGACCATAAACTTCTCACTGCTAAGCCTGCAAAGCCGCGCCTGTGCAAAAAGGATATTGTAATTATTGACAAGCTCCTTCCATGTTTTGGCAGGATGAATGTTCACTTCAAGAACTCCCGGATCAGGTGAAACACCGAGCTTAACCATACGATTATCTTTCGGTGGTTCGTATCCCTCGATCACCACTTTCACCTTTAGCTTTTCAGCAGCGGCTTCAACAGAAGCCAGCACGTCGAGGTAATGCTCAGCATACTTCATTGGCGGCATGAAGATATTTATCTTACCCTCTCGCAGTTCAAGCCCTAATGCCGTTTTTATTGTAAAGACTTCAAACGTCGTTTCTGGCTCGGGGAATTCGTTTTCGTTTGGCTTTTTAGTTTTATCATTCTTGTCAGGGTCAGTAGTTCTTGGCGTTGACCTTGTATGAAAGAACTCACGCGGCGGTTCTGATGGCACCACCGGCTGTTGGTATCTTTGCTGAACCTTTTCATGTAATCTTTCAAGATCAGGGAGTTCTTCAAAGAGATCTCTCTCGACAGAAAGCTGAACTTTGCTCTTAGAAGTATAGGTTAGAGACTGAAGTGGCAACCTCATCCCAAGCGCTGAGTTGCCGGGAATAAGAACAAGTCGGTTGTTCCTGAATTTCCACTCACATGTTAACCATTTGTTGTTCCAGAAATTCCACTCAATCGGCAGCACATATCCTACAGGTGTAGCCATACCGTTATTCAGAACCTCGGCCAACTTTCTTCGTTCAAGCGAGTCGCTCAAGTTGGCTTCGTATGGATCGATATTCGCTGGAACTTTTGATTCCTCCAGCATAAAAAACAATGCGTCCTCTAATGCTGGCTGCAGGTGATCACTCGGGACATTCAGAAACTTTGTGATCAGGAGTCCGAGATTATGTACATCTTTAATCGTATAGGCCGACTTCGAATCATCTAAATCAAGCAACGCGTCATTTTTCCAAATCGGATAATTATCGTTTCTCCAAACCAATGTGTAAAGCCACCGTGGTAGTGGTTCACCTGGATACCATTTGCCCTGACCTTTGTGGATCAGTCCGCCTGTTCCAAATGAGCTCTTTAATCTTCTAATTAATTGTGAACCCAGTTCTCTCTTGTGAGTTCCGTCTGCTGTGGTATTCCATTCCTTTGCCTCAAGATCATCAATAGAAACAAAAGTGGGTTCTCCGCCCATCGTGAGTCTCACATCGCCGTTATGCAGATCTTCGTCAATTTTATTTCCAAGCGTGATGATTGTATCCCATTGCTCTTCCGTATAGGGCTTAGTGACTCTTGGGTCTTCATGAATTCTTTCGACTTCGTTTTTGTAGCTGAATGTTACCTCCGCTTTGTCGGTAGCACCCGAGATAGGTGCGGCACTTGCAGGGTCTGGTGTGCAACACAAGGGTATGTGTCCCTCACCTGCGAATAGACCTGACGTTGGATCAAGTCCAATCCAACCCGCGCCAGGGATGAATACCTCGGCCCAAGCATGAAGATCTGTAAAATCAATTGCCGTTCCGGAAGGGCCATCGAGTGCTTGTACATCGGGTTTCAACTGAATGAGATAACCTGATACAAATCTCGCTGCCAGCCCAAGTTGACGAAACATTTGAACAAGCAACCATCCCGAGTCACGACAAGATCCGCTTAAGCGCGTGAGTGATTCTTCAACGGTTTGAATTCCGGGCTCGAGACGTATAGTATATCCGATTTTGTTTTGAACAGCAGTATTGAGCAATACCATCATGTCGATTGTCCTAAGCTTTTTAAGCTTTGGGGCGAGTTCCGCCATCATTGACTTCAAGCGTGGTCCGGATTCGGAAATTTCGAAATAGGGTATCAGCTCTTTTCTTAGCTGGTCTGTATAGGCAAAAGGAAAAGTTTCGGCGTAATCCTCAATAAAAAAATCAAGAGGGTTAATGACGATCATGTCCGCTATCACTTCAACTTCGAAAGAAAGTGCTTTAGCCTGTTCGTTGAAAACGACCCGCGCCAGAAAATTTCCAAACGGATCCTGTTGCCAATTGATAAAATGATTCTCGGGCTGGATTTTGAGTGAATACGAAAGTATTGGTGTTCTGCAATGCGCGGCCGGCTTCAGACGGAAAGTGTGTGGCGACAAATTAACCGCGCGATCGTAGTGATAAGTTGTTTGGTGCCTGATGGCAACTTTGATGGACATGGTGTAAGTGAGGAAAATCCTCATTAATAATACTTCATTTTGAAAAGAGATCCATGGTGATTAAGTAAATGAGGAGAATAAGTTTTGGGAAAGTGAGATACAAACGATTGTAGGGCTTGCTGCGACTAGCAGCACGAGAATTATGAATTAAAGGTAGCTGAACCTCAATTGTCCGTTATCCACGCCCCTGCTTCCCTTGAGTCAACGGCATTGATTTCTAAATTCACAATTTATACTCAGTTAAGCCACCAACTCTTCCGTGCTGACCGGAAGACGAGACTCTATAAGGGTCTCGAAACCGCCATGGACGTTAAGCAAGTTCTTGAAACCATGATTTTTCATAATAGAAATCGCTGTCATTGACCGATATCCACCACCACAGTGAACGATATAAGTTGCGTTAATATCAAGATGTGTCAAGTTAGATGGGAACTCGGAGAGCGGCAAAAAGGTAGCGCCCTTAATATGACTTACATTCCATTCGCCATGTTTCCTAACGTCTAGGATAGACGCTCCGTTCGCAATTTCTTTACCAATACTCTCACCGGACAGAGACTTTACTTTTTCCAATCGCGCATCATATGCCTCGACTCCACCATTGAGATAGCCTTGAACATTTTCATAACCAACCCGCGCTAGTCTTAGTACAGTCTCTCTTTCTTTTCCTACGATCGTGATTAATACCAAAGGTTTGCTGATGTCGATCAGCGTTCCAACCCAAACAGCAAACTGACCATTGAGTCCGATGTTAATAGCACCATGGATGAAACCTTTTTCGAAATCATCAGCCGATCTGGTATCAAGTATCGTAGCACCGTGTTGAACTGCACTTTTAAATTCCAACAATGAAAGTGGAAGGGTATTGGCGTCAATGACTTTCTCGATCGGGTCGTAACCTGTTTTATTAATCCGCGCATCTTCATAGAAATATTGAGGAGGTGGCAATATGCCATCCGTGATTTTTTTTACAAAATCTTCGCGACTCATAGGCTGTAGCGCGTAGTTGAATTTCTTTTGTTCTCCGATTGTTGAGAACGTCTCCTTACCGATATTTTTTCCGCACGCAGAACCGGGGCCGTGGGCTGGATACACGATCACCTCATCAGGAAGCGTTTTGATTTTGGCATTAAGAGAATCATACATCATACTGGCAAGCGTCTCACTGCTTATCGTGCCATCCAGCAAGTCGGGTCTACCAACATCTCCAACAAAGAGTGTGTCGCCTGTGAATATGGCGTGCCTCCGGTTGTTTTCGTCAAACAACAAATAGCACGCTGATTCAGGTGTGTGGCCTGGTGTGTGAAGTACCTTAATGGAGATCTTGCCAAGCCTAAAGACCTCGCCGTCGAAGGCATTGTGAACGTCGTACTCCGTAGTGGCACCAGGACCATAGATGATCGGTGCACCCACTTTTCGTGACAAATCGATATGGCCTGAGACAAAGTCTGCGTGGAAGTGAGTTTCAAACACAAATTTGATTTTGGAGCCGCGTCGGGACGCGAGTTCGATGTAAGGTTCAGTTTCCCTTAATGGATCGATGATTGCCGCTTCCCCATCAGACTCGATGTAATAAGCCGCTTCCGCAAGGCAATTTGTATAGAGTTGTTCGACGTACATGTATAAGATTTTTACGCTCCAGGTTGTTCAGCGATTATTTGAATCATTGCCAGAGCTTTTCGATACAAATTTCATCAAAATTCCCCTGATTGCCTGCTACTTTCTAACTTAGCATTTAGATGAAGCGCGCTAGTTGCATTTTTTGGCTTCTGCTGATCCATATTTTTTCAGCTGCCAACGGTTTCGATGTTTTTAAGGAGAATGGGAAAGTTGGACTTAAATCCGATCAGGGCAAGGTATTGATTCCTGCAAAATATGAGGCCGTTGGATGGAGCACGGGAAAGCTTACTGTGGTCAATAATGTAGTGGGCTACAAGGTAGGTGGGTACTGGGGGCTTATCAATCTCGACAACCATCAGATCACTAAAGCCATTTACGAGGAACTTGTTCCCGCAGAAGGCGACCTGTTCGTCGCCAGGAAGAAATCAAACCTCTCTTTGCGTTTGGTTGCTGGTTGTATAAACACCTCTGGTAAAGAAATTCTCGATTTTCAATACGACGGAATATCGATCACTAACCAGAGGGCGATTGTTTTTACGCGTATTGGGAACCAGTTCAAGTACGGCCTCGTGGATCTGGCAAACAAAACTTTAATACCACAACAATTCAAAACTGTCTCATCACTCGGGCAAACTCGTTATGCCGTAAAGAATTTCGATGACAAGATTGCGCTTTTCACAGACGCTGGCAAACAGGATACTCCATTTGAAATCGACAGCATTTCGTCGTACAAAAAGAACTACGCAATCATTTACAAAGGATTGCAGCAGGGACTGGTTGACAATTCGGGCGCGATAAAAGTGCGAGCCAATAATCGCGAGATGCTGATTGAAGACGATGGTCAGGTATTCAAAAGAGACCTTGACGAATGGTTATTCGTCGATGGACAAAACAAACTTATTCAGAAGAAACTGGCTGACTCGGTTCGTGTGATCGGCAAAAACGTGCTACAGGTAGTCGAATCCGGATTAGTGCATCTTGAGGATTATAAGTTTGCGCCTACAAGCCCCGGATCATATTCAACGCTTGCCAAATTCGTCAATCGGAAAGCTATATTCTCTTCAAATCATAAAGTTGGCGTTGTGCGGTCAGACGGAACAATATTGGTGGCTGCGAAATACGATAAGGTCTATCGCGATCAGCAGTACTTCATATCGAATCAACGGCAAGGTGGGAAGGACAATTGGATTGTCCTCGATTCATTAGGACGGTCTCTTCACGCTAAAACATATGAGCATATCTATCCTTTTACCGGGAAGATATTTCCAGTTTCAAACAGAAATTATTGGGGTGCAATTGACGCTTCCGGAAAAGAACTCATTGCTTGTGCTTACGATTCGATTATTCAGCAGCTTGATGAGTATGTGGTCGTGAAGTTCAAAGGTCAATACGGCGTCGTTAGTCTTCGCGAGGAATGGCGTGTGACACCAAGACCTGAAAAGCTGAGACTGATTAGTAAGACCCGCTTCCTTGAAATCGGACCGAAAACTACTTACCTGAAAGCGTTCGATGGCAATACAATCTATTTCTCTGACAATTTCCTTGAGGTCCAATCTGGTCACCTTATTGAACATCTCTCCGATGGTAATATCTGGGAAGTTGACCTTGACGGTGTGATCGTGGACCGAAAGCTTCAGCAAGATCTGAAGATTAAAGTAGTCACTGCTGAAACGGAGGGGCTACGCGGCATTAAAAAGAATGGTCAGTATGGTTTTATTGATTCCCGCGGGCGTCTTCGTATCGCGAACCGATATGACAATATCCAGTCATACCAGGAACAACTTGCGGCTGTCAAAATCAGGGGTAAGTGGGGGTTCATTAATCACGACGACAAAATCGCGATACAACCCGTCTATGATGTCGTGCTTCCTTTTCAATATGGGTTCTCGATCGTCAGTCAAAAAGGTTTTAAAGGATTGATTGACAAGACCGGCAAGGTCGTCCTTCCTCCCAAGTATGAAGAAATTACGGTGAAAGAGTTTGGTAATATTCTGGTGAAGCAGGAAGGCCTGTACGGATTGTCGGATCGCGATGGAAAAATATTGATCAATCCAAAGTTTCACAGTTTATATGATCAGGGTAACAACTATGTCATTGTTGGGCGTGATGATAAATATGGCATTGTCACAGTACAAGGCATCAGCACTGTTCCATTGATATATGACAAGATCGCTTATGATCGATTCAATGGAAATTTTCTCGCACTTAAGAAAGCGGCGTGGGTGAGGGTGCAGTAGACTTGGGAAGTATTAATCAATGTCGTTGACTTAAAGCTGTTGGGCTGCTGATAACAGAAAATCGAAGTTCAACGAGCCCAAATTCATAATTCATATTGTCGTCGAAGTGCCCCCATCCCGCGCGTCCCCACCCCTAAGTCAACGAAATTGAATTATTTAATTATGAATTGCGCTCACTCTAAGAAGCTCGCAGCCAACGGAATTTGAAAAAGCATAAAATGATTCTTAAAGCTGGTCTAAACAGCTTACTCACGGAATTCTAATAGTGATTATGAATCGCAAGCAGTAAACAGGACAACTGTTATCAACAATCACTTAATGTCCTGCCAGCTTCTTTTCTCTTGCGTTCACCGGATACAGTTCCCGATGGATATCTGCCTCACAATGCAGGGATGCAAGCTTAGTTTAATTCAGATCCAGGTCTCAGTAAAGTGAACTCAGGATTAAATTTGGATTACTGAGTTAAACTGTAGTCAGTCTCGAGTTAAATCAGGATCAGTCTAGGATCAGTCTAGGGTATACCTAGGGTTATCTAGGGTATGAGGAAGACTTTCGGAGGAGATTCCAGCGTTTCGCTGGCAGTAAAATGAGGAGGAATGGCATGTCGTGCACGGCAAATAGCGCAGCCTTGATGCCCATTTTCAATTAGATTCTGAAGGGTTGAGACGACGAGGTCAAGCGCTAATACCTATTGGGCGATGGCGCTATGCCTGAAAGGACAACACTCGGTAGCCCAGGGGAAGTGTTGTTGTCCTTTCAGGACAAAGCGTTATTGAGTAGGCACAAGTGAACTAGTTTTAAAAGACAATTACCAGGAGTCTATCACAATTATAAATCGGAACTTCCAGTCTTAACTAAACGACATTGAATTATAATTTATAATTCTCCTCATTATTCCTTTAGCAAGCGATCATACA
>JBDSKX010000047.1:0-63994 GCA_039916665.1 Chryseolinea sp.
GTCAGTGGGTCCGATTGGCGGCGCTCCAGTACCATCGATCATCATCACGCCACGGATGATGAGCTGTGGGTATGGTCCGTTGCCATCTTTAATAAGGGGGGCGGGTTTTACCTTTTCCTGGGCAACGATGAGCGTGCTGTAAGAGAACAGAAGGGAGTAAAGAAGCAGTTTCATTCAGGATGGTATTACGGTAGGCTTAAACTACAAAACTTTCATCAAGTGCGGCTGTCTTAACATTTGTCAAGATGAGGATATGTTGGTGAAAACATCGGCCAAACAGTAAGAATATGGGATCAAGTTGGCGTGAATTTAACCGGCCCTAACCTACCAATTATCGAAATATCAGTGATTAAAACTTGAACTCGGGTTGTCAACCATTAAAAAGGTAACTCATTCAAAATGAAGCTAACTGACAAAACATTCTTAGGCTA
The DNA here is from genome assembly GCA_039916665.1 of Chryseolinea sp. Lineage (GTDB taxonomy): Bacteria > Bacteroidota > Bacteroidia > Cytophagales > Cyclobacteriaceae > Chryseolinea. The sequence continues at coordinate 432 of JBDSKX010000047.1, forward strand.
TTTCCGATTTTTCGAAATTTTATAACGCAAACTACCGATTATTCACAACGACTTTCGGTTTGGTCCCCAACCTGTTGAAAAATTTCCATTTATTAACGATTCCAGTTCAAATTATACCGTGACTACAACGATTTCGTTAATTTTTATTCAAATATGGTTCAAATATTACCCTATTATTAAAAAATTCGCATCAATAAGTAACAACACAACCAGAAAAAAACCTAAAAACTACAAACCATGAACAAATCAATTATCTATCTCGTACTGCTGGTTGCGATAAGCATCCTGGCAGTAGTAATGCCGGCGGTGCCAACCACCATCGTGACGGAGGGCATTGACTCTGGCGATACGGCCTGGATGCTCTGTGCCGCAGCACTTGTATTGCTCATGACTCCTGGACTTGCATATTTCTACGGAGGAATGATCGATACTAAAAATATCATTTCGACCATGCTCCAAAGCTTTATCGCAATGGGCGTGATCAGCGTTCTCTGGATTGTTGTAGGATTTAGCCTTGCTTTCGGCGAGTCAATCGGCGGATTCATTGGCAACCCTGCAACCTTCTTCATGTTTAACGGCGTACTTGATGGAAAGCCTTGGTCTCTGGCTCCTACGATTCCGTTGGTGCTGTTCGCTTTCTTCCAACTCAAGTTCGCGATCATAACACCGGCGCTTATCACCGGTACCTTTGCTGAACGTATCAAATTCAAAGCGTACATTCTTTTCCTCGTACTTTTCTCTTTGTTGATCTATGCTCCTCTTGCGCACTGGACATGGCATCCTGATGGCTTCCTTTTCGGATGGGGTGTTCTTGACTTTGCCGGTGGAACAGTTGTTCACATGTCAGCTGGATTCGCTGCACTTGCTGCATCAATTTATTTAAGAAACAAGTCAGAAAAGAAAGCTGCTATCTCACCTGCAAACATTCCATTCGTCCTTCTCGGAACAGGCTTACTTTGGTTCGGATGGTTCGGATTCAACGCCGGTAGCGCCGTAGGCGCCGGAGCATTGGCAGCGTCAGCTTTTGCTACTACTAACACTGCTGCTGCTGCTGCTGGTCTTGCATGGGTATTGTTCGATGTTGCACGCGGTAAAAAACCATCAGCTGTCGGCTTTTCTATCGGTTCCGTAGTAGGTCTTGTGGCCATCACACCCGCTGCTGGATTTGTAACAATCCCTTCAAGCTTGTTCATCGGAACATTTGCTGCCATCATCAGTAACGTCGTCGTACATTGGAAGTCTAAGACTTCTCTCGAAGATACACTCGATGTATTCCCTTGTCACGGTGTGGGTGGAGCGGTTGGTATGGTTATGACCGCCCTTCTCGCCAACCAGGCTGTTAACTCAGCTAACACAACTGGTAATGGTCTTTTCTTTGGCGAAACGGCCCTCTTCATTGTTCACTTGAAAGCACTGGTTATCGTTATAGCATTCACATTCATCGGTGCTATGATCCTTCTTAAAATTGTTGATCTGATCTTCGGTCTTAACATAACTGCTGAAGAGAAGAAGGCAGGGTCCGACTACAGCCAGCACGGCGAGAATCTCTTCCCTGCTGACTTCACAATGAAAGAAGAAATCGCATAAAAAAAATCTGTATAGTCCCGATCCCCTAACCGTCGGGACTATTTCTTAGTCTTTATTAACCTAACCTAAACCTGAGTCTGATCGTGGATTTGCGCACGTCTCCCGTAACAATTTGTTAACCTAAATCAATGTCGTAGAGCGCAACCTAAACTGCCTCTACGACAACGGTGAGACTGTACGCAACGCTATGTGAACGACGGATTACCAACCCAGTGGAGGCGTGGAAGGCCACCGCCAAAGGGAATCCCAGTTTTTATGTTCCTCAAAACTAAACACACTAACTATGAATTTGAAAAATTTACGCACGCTTTGTTGCCTGATGCTAGTAGGGTTGTCGCTATCCTCATTTGGTCAGGATTCCACAAAATTTACTTTCGGAGGTTCTGTTGACACCTATTTCCATTCTTCATTCGGTATGAGAAATGCTTATCCTGGTGATGGTGATGGTGGCCCGTCAGCTACTGTAGCACCCAACACATCTTTTGCCAATCTCAAAGGATTCTCATTGGGTATGGTGAACCTCATTGCTTCATATTCAGGAGACAAAGTTGGTTTTACCGCCGATGTGGTATTCGGACCAAGAGGTAAAGATGCCGTGTTTGGTACCGCTACCGGGCAAGCTATCATCAACCAATTGTTCGCTTATTATAAGTTCAATGATGTTCTTACCTTGAACCTCGGGCAGTTCAATACGTTCCTTGGCTATGAGGTTATCTCACCGGCCGTCAACTTCCACTACTCTACTTCATACATGTTCTCATGGGGCCCATTCAATCATACTGGTCTGCGCGCGGACTTAAACTTCGGAGATGGATGGGTTGGTAAACTCGCCATCATGAACCCTACTGATATCGTTGAGTTCAACCCTGTGAATACATATACAGCTGGTTTACAAGTTGGGAAAACTACTGATAAAGGTGGTATCTGGTTTAACTTCCTTTATGGAGATCAGGATGGAAAGCTTGACAAGAAAATCGATACTGATGGCACGTCTTCTAACGGAACGTTGTTTCAGGCAGATATTACCACAGGCTGGAATATCACAGACAACTTCTATCTCGGAGCAAATGCTACCATTCAAACTGTTGGTGAAGGTGAAACTGTCACCGCTGGTCGTGTCGTAAAAGACGGCGCAGACAATCACGGCTTCTATGGCATTGCACTATATCCCAAATTGACGCTGAGCGAAACATTCGCACTGGGTCTAAGGGCTGAATATTTCAGCATGTCTAACAATCACCTCGGACCAATCTTCGGACTTGACTCGAATGGAGACGGTAACGTGATGGAGTTCACACTCTCAGGAAACTACAAAGTAGGCGGACTTACTTTCATTCCTGAAGTAAGAGTAGACGTAACTTCAGAAGATTCTTTCTACAAAAAAACAGACGTATTAACCTTGGCCGGCAAAGGGAAAACATTGTTACCAACAGCTAACCTGGCTGCTGTATATAAGTTCTGATATTACAGATACAAAAAAACTATAACCTAGACACTACTAACGATCCACATATGTCTAAAACCAAATTGGAGTACATCTGGCTGGACGGTTACAAGCCAACCCAGAGCCTGAGAAGCAAAACCAAAATCGTAAAAGATTTTGACGGAACATTAGAATCCTGCCCAGGATGGTCATTCGATGGAAGCTCAACTGAACAAGCTGATGGTCACTCTTCCGATTGTCTGTTGAATCCAGTGGCTATCTTCCCCGACCCAGCGCGTAAAAATGCATACCTCGTGATGACTGAAGTTCTTGCCCCGGACGGAACACCACACGCTTCCAACGGTCGGGCTACTATCGATGACGATGATGCTGATTTCTGGTTTGGCTTTGAACAGGAATATTTCCTTTGGAATCCTGAGACTGATAAACCCCTCGGTTTCCCCGCAAGCGGATATCCTGCTCCTCAGGGACCATATTACTGCTCTGTCGGTGCGAAGAACGCGTTCGGACGCGAAATTGTCGAAGAACACCTTGATTATTGCCTCGCTGCAGGCATCAATGTTGAAGGAATCAATGCAGAAGTTGCTACAGGTCAGTGGGAGTTCCAGGTGTTCGCCAAAGGTGCCAAGGATGCTGGTGATCAGGTTTGGGTTGCTCGCTATCTTCTTGAAAGAACTTCAGAGAAATACGGTATCGCCATTAACTGGCATTGCAAACCTCTCGGTGCTACAGACTGGAACGGTTCCGGTATGCATGCGAACTTTTCTAACGGGCTGCTGAGAAACGCCGGCTCAAAAGATGTTTACGATTCAGTTTGTCAGGCCTTTGCTCCATATGTTAAAGAACACATGGCTGTGTACGGTGCAGACAATCACCTTCGCCTTACCGGTAAACACGAAACTCAGTCGATGGACAAATTCTCCTATGGAATTTCAGATCGCGGTGCCTCTATACGCATTCCTATTGCAACGGTCGAAAACAACTGGAAGGGATGGCTGGAAGACAGACGTCCTAACTCAGCTGCCGATCCTTACAAGGTTGCTGCACGCATCGTGAAAACAGTAAAGAGTGTTCCGGCTTATGCCACAGTGTAGTCATTTACCGATTTAGTGATTGGGTGACTGTGTGATTTTATCGTATCGATCATAAAGTCACTAAATCATAAAATAATTAAAGGGCGTCTGGTTGTAGTTTGAAGTCGGGCAGCAATGCCCGGCTTCTTTTTGTCCTGACTATTCTGTGTCCTTGGGTTTAAATACCTGTGATCCCACAAATAGCATCAGATCATTTTCAACGCGTTCGCGATCCTTCCAAAGATTTCTGCTGAACACCATATGATACTTCCAGTTTCGTTGCCTCAGCAAGGCCGGCGTATATGCGTGAACATCTTTGGCGGACGGACTTGCGAAATATCTTGCATCATCCGTTAGAATAACACCGAGGTGTTGATCAAACTGCGACACACTGATATCACTGTAAGGTATACTATTGATATCAAACACAAAGTCCTTCATCCGCTCCTTACTCCATTGCTTCAAACGACTACTCAGGTACCAGTCTGCAGATTGATTGGATCTGATTTGTGTACGAGGTCTATATTTTTTATGATCGACACTGCGCGCGAATTCAAGATACTTTCTGAGGAGCTTCGGTCCATCATTTTTGATTTCACTGACGTTGAGCTGTTCAGGCTCAATGCTTGTAATCAGAATTATTTTTTCTCTTGCCCTCGTCACGGCTACGTTCAATCTATTTTCGCCACCTGCAGTATTCAGACTTCCAAACTGCATGGCCATTTTTCCCTGTTTGTCTGGAGCATAACCAATCGAGAAGATAATAATGTCCTTTTCATCGCCTTGAACATTTTCGATGTTCTTTACAAACATCGATTTTGATATATCCGTACCGTTGACAGCCGCTTCATTTTCAAGAAGATCGAGTATTAGCATTTGCTGAGGCGAGTTAAAAGTAACGACCCCAATCTCCTTTTCAGGATGGTCGGCAAGTATTTTAAGGACTCTATCCACTACAGCACGCGCCTCTACTTCATTGGTTTGATTGAACCAGACGCCTTGCACATTCCGGTATTCAATTGCCGGTTCATGCAGATTCAGAACGTCACGATCCGGCAATAACTGTAGACGTCCCTCGTAGAAATGCGTGTTTGAAAAATCCATGAGCTCTAATGACTGACTACGGTAATGACCTTGTAAATGAACGGTCGATAAATATCGTCCGCTAAGCTCAAGCAAAGAGTCGACTTCAAGATCCGGATTCTCTTCAGCATCATCCCAACGCACCTGATAAAGTTCGCTCGGCCGAAGCTGCTTGTCATCTCCCGCCACGACAATCTGTTTGCCCCTGAAGATCGAAGGCAAACCTCGTTCCGCAAAACATTGAGAAGCTTCATCAAATATGACGATGTCAAAGAGCTCTGCCATTGGAAAAATCGCAGAGACAGATTCAGGACTTGCCATCCAGCATGGAATAAGCTGGAACAATTCATAGTAGTAAGTGGAGATCAGTTTTCTGATCGGCCATATCTTTTTCTTCTTCGTTACCTGGTGCAGCAAATCACGATAGGTCACCAGATTGTTCAGACGATTGTATTCAAGGCTTTCGTATACACGCTCACGTGCACGCATCAACAATATCTCCTTGCTTAACTTTTGTTTCTCCTCTACCGATTCACCAAGCTGTTGTTGCAAATCCTCCATCTTCATAGAAGACACTGATCGAAGAATAGGATACTTTGTTTCAAGATGATCGATCCATGCGAGTCTCACGCTATTCTGGAATAATTCCTCCAGCTCCGTGATACCCCAGCCACTCAACTGATCATGTAACTTAAAAATTGTATCACGTTCGTGAGTTTTCATTTCCTCTTTAAGTCGATCGTATTCGCACAGGCTGTCAAAGTCGCGATGAAGTAACCGCACGTATTCATCTTTTTTCGACGGATCCAGCACAATGTGTCGTATCTGATAAGGGGTCAGATAACGAAGCCATTCTGAACGCTTTTCCGGCACATCCTTAATAAGTCCTAACAACTGTCGGAGCAGTACCATAAATTCCTTCCGGGTATAATTCCTCAAATTGACTATTCCGGTAATCTCTCTTAGCGTGCTGAAAACCAGCTTCGCTCGCATCGCCAGTTTCTGCCGACCGAACCATGTCTTCAGCTTTTGGATGTCATAGTCTTCCGGAAGATCAACCAACCAGCTTTTCTCTTTCAAGCCTGTGAGTTGGTGCTCAAGATTGAGTCGGCTATCAATTTTTCTTTCCAATGCATTTAATCCATCACGATTGTAATTCAGGTCATTCGAGACCAACACACGTTTTACTAAGAACTTTTCATTTCTAAACAACTCCCACTTTAAATATGGAATCAGATGGCTGCGAGCATCCATGCATTGCTGCAAGACGTCCTGGAATTTGCCCAGCTGATCCGTGGGTAAAGTGACTTCAGGCAAATCTTCATCGTAACAAGTGGTAATCACGCGTTCGGTATTGCTAAGCCACAACATACTTGTGTCTTCATCCTTTTCGCCCGCCATTTCCTGAAAATATTTGTATGTCTCATCATCCTTCAACACACCCATCATTCCCAGTATTTCATCCTCTTTAAGGACCAGGGTGAGACAGTCTTCAAGATTCAAACTACTGCCTAGAATCTGTTCTACGTGTCGCGATATTTGTTGTTGATAAGCAGGAATTTCAGATACTACTTTTTCAATCTCGCGTTGATCAGAAACATGCTGTCCTGAAAAACTTCGTCGTTCACGCCAGAGATACTCGTGATCCTCCATGAATGCAGCATACTTGGCGTATGCTTTCATCCGGCGTAAAAAGCCGTTGACCTCATGAAGGGGAAAATATTGATACTCTTGCTTCAGATTAATGGACGGTGCTTCAAGATCAGAAGTCAGATAAAGTTCTTTCACAGACACACCAGATTCCTTATCATCAAATAAAGCAAATTTAAACTCTTCTAATTCTTCGACGATCTGGTCGATTTTGCGGCAGAGTTGAAAGAATTTGCGTTCTGTTTGAATGACATCAACACTTCTGTTCTGAGTTTTAAAGTCCTCGATTGCTTCAACCTGCTGAGCGATCTTGGCATAGATCTCTTTTCGATCATTTCTGAAATCATGCACTAGTCCGAGGAAGTCTGATAGTCCTGTTTGCTCGAGTCTGTTGTACACCACGTCCAGTGCTGCACGTTTCTGACATACCAGTAAAGCCTTCTTTCCCGATGCGATTGCGTCGGCAAGTAAATTGCAAATCAGCTGTGATTTACCGGTACCCGGAGGACCCTGCACGACAATCGACTTACCATTCTTGATTGCTTTGATTGCATTCTCCTGATATGCATCAAGCACAAACGGAGTGTAGACATTTTCTTCACTCACGGAATCAATAGCCGCACCGCTGGGGCGAATCTTGTCGATCTCACCTGCATTTTTTGTCAGGAAGAAGTCTTCGAGATCACTCACCACTCCGTTATTCATCATGAACAAATAATCCGGAACGAGTTGAGACCCAGCCTGTGGGAAAATGCCAAGAACTGCTTCCGGAAATAGTTTGAGCTCGCCGGCCTTTGTATCATCGACAAAGCTCTGTTTCTTAAATTCGGTAAATTCAGTTAGCGTGTCACGAAAATTCTCAGTGTTAAAATTGATCTCAATCTTATCCTTCAAAAGCTGATAAAGCTGTGTTCTGAACACCGTGCTATCAGTATCGAACTCTTCAAAATTCGTATCGATCAATTCTTCGTCGAGTTTCACCTGATTGTAAAAGGCAAATGCCAACAGGAATGATTTGTTCAACGTGATGCCTGCATCCTTCCTTGGCTGTAATGTCCAGTATTGTCCCTCCTCAACAAGCGACACCGGAAAATACAACAAGGGGCACCTAATGAGCGTTCCGTCAAGCAACTTTCCCCGAACAAAAGGCCACCCTACGTGTAAGTCATTGGAACCACTCTCATCAAAAATAAATTTATCAATACGGTGAAGCTTCTTGAGTTTACGGCTGACAACATTGTTTGCTTCCATCCTGCTGTCAAGGACCTGACATAATTTTTTAGGCTTCGACGCAATCAGTGAGTTGATGATTTCGAAAGACGGTTCGTTATTCAAGAATCCAAGGTCATGGAGATCGATCAGCTGTTCAGCATGAAGTTTCAGTAACAAAAGTGACCGGTTGTTGCCAGACAAATTTGTAAGCCTCCTCAAATAGGTCGATAAGATATTCTTCTGTGCGTCCGCCATCAATGTGTTTGCTGATAAACTTAACCGACATCACCGGTCTGTTATTGTTAGATACGGCTTGATTCGTCGTATCGTGTTCTCCCGAAATGTCGGGAGTTTTGTAAGATCCTCGATACTTTTGAATTCACCATGTTGAAATCGATAGGCTACGATTGACCTGGCTTCGGACTTCGATAAATATGGATGGTCCGCTAAAATCGCCTCTGTAGCAGAGTTTAAGTTGATTTTATGCGGCACAAAATCGTGTCCAATAAAGGTTTTTTTCGACAGTCTGTTCACCACTGTTGAGTCGAGTCCGAATACTTCTGCCATCTGACTACTGGAAACAAATCCACCAAGCGCGTCCCGGTATTTTATAATTCTCGCCGACAGCTTGCTGCCAATTCCCTGGATCTCCTTGAGCTGCAGCGTATCTGCAGCGTTAATGTCGAAAGATTTCCGCTCCGTCCATAAGGGTCCGCTCCGGGGAACATAGGCCTTTCTGGAAATAGCAAAATCTTTTTTTGCCGTGACCGGTAATTCAATAAAACGATTGAGCCTTTTATAAAGTAAAGTGTCCATTCCGTAAATTTTGAGGAGATCGGACCGAACCCTGAATTGCCCGCCTTTGTTCCGGTATGTTATTATCCTGGAGGACAGTTTCTCCGAAAAACCAAGTTTCACCAAGGTTTCCCTGGCGGCCGTGTTTGGGTTAAATGATGAGGGCTCAAAAACTGGATAACTGTTGGCATTTTCATGCAAAGACGTTCCTCTAAAGTTCCATAACACAATCATGCTATCAAGTGTCGCCAGATCGGCCGAAGAATCGCGGGGCCGGCGCAAATCGTACCATTGCCACAGCGGTTCTGATAGCAATATCGCGCTGAGTAATGGCAACAGAACCATTATTCCATTGGCCTGTGCGTGAGAAATTGAGAAGAATTCCCGCATCCATTTTTTAACATGATGCATACCCTGGGTGTTAAAACCCCAAATCTCGGGAGCAAATAGCCTCAGAGACGATCAAATTACCACCCACTTTCCTGACAACCGTACGCATTGACCTCAACATTGCCTGACCACGCCAAGTTAAAAGGGCAAATCAAACTTAAAGGGAAAAATTTGCGTATAGACGGCAGAGAAGGGAAAAGACAGTTCTGTTATTTAAACAGATTCTAAATTACTAAATGAGTGATTTTTATCAACCTTTGGTTTAAATCAGCAACTACTTTTGTACCGCTAGATGACTCAAAATTTTAAAGCTTTAGTGCTCACGTACAAGACCGCACCGGTAGCCATCCGGGAGCAGGTATCATTAAATGAAGAGGGATCCAAAAAGCTTCTTCATTTCATGCGTGAATTTGCACAGGCTTCCGATGTGCTAGTAGTCTCTACCTGCAACAGAACTGAAGTTTACTATGTTGCCGAACGGGATTATTCTGAAATCATTTTCAAAGGCTTACGAATCATTAAGGGTATCCACAGCGCATTCGAACAGCACTTTAGTCGCTATTCAGGCAAGGACGCGGTTCAACATCTTTTTGAAGTTGCTATGGGCCTTGATGCGCAAGTGATCGGTGATCTTCAGATCTCGGGCCAGGTTAAGAAAGCATATCAGTGGACAGCCGATGAGAACATGGCGGGGCCATTCCTTCATCGCCTTTTACACACAATATTCTTTGCCAATAAACGCGTTGTTCAGGAAACATCGTTCCGAGATGGAGCTGCATCAATTTCTTATGCTGCCAAAGAGCTTGCTGAAGATCTGGTGGCATCGCATCGTGAACCTAAAGTCCTGGTGCTTGGCGTCGGTGAAATTGGTCAGGACATTTGTTTAAATCTTATCAGTTCAAGACTGAAAGTCAGAGTGCTTAACCGCACGATTGAAAAAGCTGAAGTGTTGGCCAAGCGTTGTGGATTTGAATTTGGTAGACTTGAAAGTCTGGCTGCTGAAATTTCAAATGCAGATGTTATCATTAGTTCAATTTCAGGAAATTCGCCTTTGATAACGCTTGAGCTACTGAAAGGAATAAACATTAATTCTCATAAGTATTTTATTGACCTGTCTATTCCAAGGTCGGTCGAGCCGGCAATTGATGAAATGACCGGCGCTGTTGTTTACAACCTCGACGATATACGTGAAAAGACAAACGAAACTGTTGAAAAGCGTAAGGCATCCATTCCAAAAGTTGAGGCGATCATCACCGAAGCTATGGGTGATTTTGAAGATTGGTCACGGGAGATGGTCGTGTCTCCAACGATACAGAAATTAAAAAATACCCTCGAGCAGATCCGCAAAGAAGAGTTGTCACGTTTTATAAAAAATGCGAAACCGGAAGAAGCCGAGAAGCTTGAAGAAATGAGCCGTTCATTGATGCAGAAGATATTGAAGTATCCTGTGTTACAATTGAAGGCAGCCTGCAAACGGGGCGATGCAGAGTCGCTCACCGAAATACTGAACGAGTTGTTTAACCTCGAGAATCAGGCGGAGCGTAATCCCAAATAAATTTACCGCCGAGGCGCAAAGGCGCTGAGAATGCATTAGAATTCCTCCTTGCAACGAATATTTGTAGAGGAAACCTTAATCGGTGTCGCGGCGAGCTCACTGAATAAAAGACTTGGTATTCTTTGCGGCTCCGCGGCTCTGCAGTGGAAAAACTAACTCCTCAACTTCCCCGGATTCACCCCAAAAAGCTGAGGTTTCTGCAAAATACGGTAAGTATTTATCTACATCCTGTCAGGTCGCCACCGCGTCGAAATGAAAGGAGGAAACCCTGGGGTCCCTGGCTTCCCGCCTGTCGCGAATATTTCTTCGACTGGTCATCCCGGAAAATGGACCGCCGAACAATTTATTGAGACGCTACGCACTGGAAAAACTCCAGAAGGCAGGGTGCTTAAACCAGAAGAAATGCCCTGGCCGATCGCAAACCAGCTCACGGATGTGGAATTGAAAGCTCTCATCTTTACCTAAAAACATTGTAAGTCGCAACCCCATTCCCGGATTCGCATAGTGCGTTCCTAGAATCTTTACTATTTACGCTGCGATCAACTGGCAGCTGTAATTATCTTTCTCTACCTTCGACTAATCATCCAAAAGTGTTCTTCTTGTGGAGACATCAGAAGAAAAAAGATTCATTAGCCTAATCAACGAGCATCAGGGGCTCATACATAAAGTTTGTATTATGTATGAGAATGATCCCGATATTCGTAATGATCTTTTTCAGGAAATCGTATTTCAACTTTGGAAGTCTTTTTCATCTTTTCGCGGCGAAGCCAAGATTACCACCTGGATGTATCGCATAGCCCTCAATACGGCGATATCAGGTTTCAGAAAGCAGACACGGGTAGTTAAGACCGAGGACCTTCGGGAGTTTCATTACAACATCTCGGAATCATGGAATGATGATCGGGATGACGAAATGCAGCGGTTGCAATCTGCTATCAGGCAGTTATCAGAAATTGAACGCGCAATGATCATGATGGCATTGGAAGAAGTTCCTTACGATGAGATTGCTGAAACAATCGGGATAACACAAAATAATGTTCGCGTTCGAATGAACCGCATACGTGAAAAACTTAAGAAACTTATGTGTCCCTGAACAATGGAACTTGAAGAATTAAAGAGCATTTGGAAAGGCAGCGTTCCTGTCTTCGAACACAAAGACGAACGCGAAATTGCAACGATGCTGAGAGGCAAGAGTGTATTTATAATAGATAAACTTAAACGAAGTGTTTGGTTTGAGCTGGTATTCACGGTCATTGTTGGCGTTGGACTTCTGGTTTACGCACTCACATTGCCATCGGGTGCATTAAAATGGACATCGGTCTCCATTCTTGGAACGACGTTGTTGTACACATTTCTCTACGTGAAAAAATTAATGATTTTGAATCGCTTCAATCCAGGGAATAATGGAGTCCGCGATAACCTGGTCATGATTACAAACACGCTCACTGGCTACGTTAAATTTTACAAGCGCAGTGTTACGATTCTTTATCCTATTTTCTTTTGTCTTTCACTGCTTTTCGTAGGTATCGAGCGAGGCGCCGAAAAATTCTTTGAAAACATCACAAGACCGGCAATTCTTTCATTCACCATATTTATGGCCGTGGTCTATTATTTCCTGAGTACGAAATTTACCAATTGGTTTCTTAAGAAATTATACGGAAACCACATTGAAAAACTCAAAAGTCTTTTGAATGACATCCATGGGTAAATTGCGCCTGAGGAGTCTGTTTCTCCTGCTACTTTTTCTTGTCTCCCATCCTGGCAATGCCCAGGAAGAAGCTATTGAAAATTCAGTGTTCTGGCAAGTGAGTGGAAAAGATCTAACCGCGCCATCGTATCTGTTCGGAACGTTTCACCTGATGGGGGCTCACTATATCGACAGCCTCACGCGCGTCAAAGCAAGTTTCAAGTCCTGCAAGACAGTCGTCGGTGAAATACTAATGGACAGCTCCCTTACCATGAAGATGATGGTGGCAGCAAGACTGAACGGTACTACGCTTGACAAATTATTGAAGGCGGAAGATTTTGAGGCAACCGCAGCCTGGCTCAAAGAGTTGTCGGGTTACGATCTCACGATGTTCAACACTATGAATCCAATCACCATTCAAATATTTCTCATGTCCATGCTTCAACAGAAATATTTTCCGATGAACACCAATGATACACCCATGGATATATATTTTCAATCATTGGGTAAAACACAAGGTAAAGGACTTGTTGGATTGGAGAGTTTCGACGCACAGATCAATGCTTTATTTAATCAATTCACACCGGAACGACAGGCGCAAATGCTGATTGAATTCGTTCGCGAAAAAGACCGGGCGAAAACGGAGTTGGTCGAGATGAATCAGAGTTACAAAAACGGTGATCTCGCTAAACTTGAGTTGCTCCTCGCCGATCAAACCTATACACAGTCAGAAGAAGAAGTGATGCTGGATAACAGAAACAAAGAATGGATGAATCAGCTCCCTGCGCTCATGAAATCAGGTCAGACATTTGTTGCTGTGGGCGCACTGCATCTTGCCGGGGAACATGGGCTCGTTAAACTATTTCGACAGGCGGGCTACAAAGTAACTCCTTTGTCAGTTAGGTAGGTCACTTCAGAAAATTCGTGAGTGAATCAGTCAACGCCAACGCAATCTCTTCGCGTGTATCAGTACCGTTAAATTTCTGGCTCACTTCAATTTCGACTCCGGAATAGCGCTCATCCGGGAAGATTGTCCTCAGGTAAGAAGTAAATCCATCATCAATTCCTCTGTATGGTTCATTAAACTTGATCGACAGATCCGGCAGGCGATCAGTCAGAACGACGTTACACTTTCTGCAAAAAATAGACTCGTTAACACGACTGGGATCGAACAACAGTCCGATGTCAACTGTCCGCGTGATGTTCTGAAACACCGGCGTGAAAGTGTGCATCGAAATGTGCAATACCGGCATTGTTGCTTCTGAAATCCAATGCTCAACACTACTTCGATGAGGATAATAATATTGATTCAGAACTTCTTCCCGTTCGTCGATGGTTAACGCACCGGAATATTCAGAAAAAAGACTTGTGCTGAAAAGTGAGCGATTAGCCTCTACAAGCAATCGTGTCGCCTGGCATTTGAAAAATGGAACCTGAAGTTTATCAGAGATGGTTTGAGCAGTTTCAATTGCACCGGGATCCCAGCCGCGGTGCGAGTTCAGAACATCATCTGCACCTTTGAAAAGATGGTTGTAAGCATCGGGCACTGTATTGCCAGCATGTTCGCAGGTGATGATCAACGCATACTTGTCCATTATGGCACAAACATTTGGTTATTGGCTAGACATCCTGCCAGTAATTTATAAGTCCTGAGAATACACTCTCTCGAATAATCACCATTTGTAGATTTAAGAATCCGTTTGGAAAGTGTACCCTCGCTGATGATTGTTCTTAAAGCATCAGCGAACAGCACTACTGTGGTATCGCCTTGATTCTCGTTCCATAGCAGTAAGTGTCTCCAAAGTCCGGCGGCGCTCGTAGTGGTTCCGGGGAATTGAAACAACTGCAGGTATTCAACATTGGTAATGACCGCGTCTCCACCTTTTTCGATCGTGAGATCCAATATTTGATACAACGTTTCTGTCTTCCATTTCATCTGTGTTTCATGATCGATGAATTTCCCTTCCGCCAACGCCTTGATGACTGCGATAACAATGGAAATAATTCCCAGATCTGCTTTAGGACATTCCTGGATATCCATGATCCGAATTTCAATTGAGCCGCGATCAAATCTCGGTATTGCACCACGTGAGTTCACCCAGATTGGATTCAATTCATTATCGGGATCGAAGGGCGCTATGTCAGCTTTGATCTTCTCATAGATGGTGTTAAGATAATTCCGTTTAGAAAACACTGCTTCAGGAATAACTTTACCCGTGATGGAGGGTATTCGTGCCTGGTTCGTCTTATAATATTTTAACCTTGTATCCAACAAGCCTGTGATGGTGCCGTCGAGCAACGGAGAACTGGCGCACAATGCGGGAAGTAATGGCAGCACGATACGCACAGCGGCGTGAAGCTTTGCAAACTCTTCATCATCGTAAAACGGAAGGTTCAAGTGTGTGCTCTGAAGGTTAGACCACCCATGTCCTTTACAATCAAAGATCCGGTTGTAAATGTTGTAAACTTCATTGTTTTCATGAGGCCATAGTTTTGTCTCCTGTACTGGATCCATGAAAGGATGTGCAGCCGAAGGCAACAACATTGTATTCCATTTTGAAAGAATCTCATTGATCCGTTTCACATTGGCTGCAAACTGAAGTTCAAGCGTTGCAAAATCAATCTCTGGCTTTGTCGACTTAAGCTCAACAACATGCAGTACAAGTTCATTAGACCAGGTGACAATTCCATTTTCGTAATCGCTGGCGTACTCTCCCAAAACCTCCTTCAAAAGTTCATCCGTGATGGGGCGCACTTCCAGTGAATCTCGGTCGACGAGCATATATTCAAGTTCTACTCCATACGCCTGGAACAAATGGATTCTCATCGGTTGCGTCATCATTTATCAGCTTTTATCTTATTCAGAAAAACATCCATGATCTTGGAGTACAACTTATCTTTAAGAATCTTATCCTCCAATCCGTAGTCAATGTTCGGGTTATCGTTGATTTCAATAACGTAAAATTTTCCTTCAGATTCTTTCAGATCTACTCCATAAAGGCTTTTGCCGATCAGACTCGTTGCCTTCAATGCAGTTCTGATAAGTCCTGCAGGCGCCTGATCAACAGATATGGTTTCAACATCCCCTTCCTGTTGATCTTTTTCACCATTCCAATTAACGATCTGCCAATGTGCGGTAGCCATATAATACTTGCAAACATAAAGCGGCTTGCCATCAATGATACCGACACGCCAATCGAAGGTTGTAGGAAGAAACTCCTGCGCTATCAGGAGTTCCGATTTTTCAAATTCACGTTTACAAACTGATTTATATTCGTCCTCATCTTTGATCTTGAATACACCTTTGCTAAAAGCACCATCGGGCTGTTTTAAAATGAAAGGGAACGGAAGTTTCTTGGGAAGTTCCTTGTGATTGTCTCTACTGATTACAAAAGATTTTGGCGTAAGGATTTTATTTGCATTCAGCAACTCGTTGAGATAAACCTTGTTTGTGCACTTCAAAATAGATTCAGGATCGTCAATCACGCAAACACCGAGCGACTGGGCTTTCTTGGCGAAACGGAAAGTATGGTGGTTAACGAAAGTGGTTTCCCTGATAAAAAGCGCATCATACTGGATTAGTTCATCGAAGTCGTCCTTGGTAATCAATTCGACGTTGAAGCCCGCATTATCGCCCGCCTTCATGAATTTTTGTATAGCCTTCTCGTTGGACGGCGGATTCTTGTCATCCGGATCAATGAGTATAGCCATGTCGTATTTCTTACGATCGGGTACGACCTCACGTTTTCGCAGCAGATATCTTTCAATAGCCATCCGGAGAAGATTTCTGTCTTCATCCGGTACTTCACCCAAACTGATTGGCTTGATACTTTGAAGCACCCACTTACTTCTTTTGCTGAAGGTTGCCGTCAGGCACGGCGCCTGAATATATTGAAACAGTTGCTTGGCAAGTTTGTTCAATGGTTCTTCCCGGGTAATCCCGAAGTAGATATCGAACTCTACCTTATCTGTAGTAGCATGTTTAAATGACGACTGTATCAGATCATCAAAATCCTGCGAATCCTCTCTGAGAATCGAGGGGAATCTAAGATCCTGAATCGTCGAAACGCCTGGCAATACTTTGTGTTTACGCGCCTCCGCGAGCAGCGAAACATAATAACCCAGACTTTGATACTGATAGGATTTACAAAGGTTGATAACTTTCAGACCGCGGCTCTCCTCATAGCCGTCGCCTGATATATACTTAGAAGCCGTGACAACCTGTACATCTTCGAGTGTGAACTTCCATTTATCGGGGTTCTCAACTATTATTAGTTTTGGCATTCTTCTTTTTCTCTTTTGGTTCGATAACGAGCAGATTGGCGTCGTAGGTAACGATTCCCAACAGGATGCTGTTGATTAGTCTTCGAATATTAACACTGTATACCTGACCCTTACCGGTAGGGTTGGCTTCCATAGGATCTGAGATCTGCGCACAATTTTTTTCCTCGTCGTAACCTGTAATCACTACAAAATGACCGGCCGGCTCGCCTTTGATACTGTCGTATATGTCGAACTGCGGGATTTCACGTGCAGTTCCATACAGATACGTCGCACTTAGACCGGTAAGAATGGGCACCGATTGTTTGAGGTAATCTCTGATCAGGTTCTCGTCGAGCTCTGTGTTTCGCAGTTCTCCACCTGCTTCAAGAAATTTGATGTAGGCTTCAGATGCTGCTAAAAGTTTTCTCCTTTTGTGTTTAAACTCCATCTGCGCCTGGAGGTGTTGAATCATCTTTTTGGATGAGTTCTTGAACCAGGTCGGATCAAATACATTGAGATTGTACGTGTAGATGTGAGCATTGTATCCTCGCTGAAGCGCGTGATGTCCCAGGCTGACGGCAAGCGTACCACCAAATTTGAGGCGTTTCACTTCCTTGACAACATCATTCAATGAGATCGTGTCGCCGTAATAATTATAGAGTGCCTGCAGACAGGTAGGTCCGCAGGTAGTTTCATCAGGTTGTGCTTGTATATCAAATCCCAGTACGAGCTCCTTCTTCATGTTAATGACGTCATGTCAGCCTGAGCAGCTTGGTAATCAGTAAATCGAATACCTCCACGAGGATCAATACAATAATGATCCATTCCAGTATGCTGCTCTCGCGTTGATTGATGATTTCTCTAAATACACGCAAGTTATCTTCAATAATCCGTAATGTATACTCGATCTCGCTGAAACGCACGCGGAGGTCGAAATGTTTACTTAATCCCTGGTGGAGTCGATCCAGAAACTCGTCGTCCCATACAAGATCAGGTGCATCGAAGATGTAAATGTTCTCGGCGATATCGTTCTGGGTGTTGAGTGCCCTCCCCATAAAACGCATCATATTATTACGACTGATCTTGAGCTTGCCAGTCGATTCCAACTGATGGGCAAAGCCCTTAACTTCTGTGAGCAGATTCTCAGAGACGCCGTGATAATAATCGAGCGCGACGGATTGTGCCAGATTGAACATTGTGATCCTGATAATACGTTCATCAAGTTTGTCGAGTATCAGTTTATCAAAATCAAAAGTAATAGGCTTACCCTCTTGTGCATCGATTTCATGGTCATCACGTAGCCACGTGACGAAGGGGTTCTTCTGATGAGGAAGTACGGTTGTCACTGCCCACTTCATCTCGTCTTCTGTGTAGCCCGCAAAAACAACCACGCCAAAATTGAAATAATATTGGTACCTATCTCCTGAAAAGCAGTAAAAGATCTCAGAAGATGTATCGGCCACCGGTTTGATGTCAAGAAACGTCTTGATACCCTTTATGTCCAGTTGATTGGCCACCAGGAACGCTGAAAGTTTTACCGGTTGGGGCATGATTTGGCCTTTCGTTAAAGATATAAATTAAAATTAATGCGCTGGTTATACCTGTTTGGCGGATTTTTAACAAATTACTCCCACACAAACTGATTATGAAACACGTTATTGTCGTTCTTATTGCGCTGGTTTTATCGTCCACAACATTTGCTTGGGGACCAACAGGCCATCGGGCAACGGGTTTGATCGCCGAGGGCTACCTCACCAAAAAAGCAAAGAAAGAACTTCTCAGAATATTGCAAGGGCAATCTGTTGCTATAGCCAGTACGTGGATGGATGACATCCGGTCAGATTCAACGTATGATTACGCAGAAGACTGGCACTGGGTCACTATTCAGGATGGTGAATCCTACGACCAAAGTGTAAAGAACCCTCATGGAGATATTATACAGTCGATCGAGACAATTATCACGGAACTGAAGTCAAAAAAATTAAATGCCATTAAAGAGAGGGAGCACATAAAAATACTAATTCACCTTATCGCAGATATTCACCAGCCCCTGCATGTTGGCGGAGGTAATGACCGTGGTGGTAATGATGTAAAGCTAAGGTGGTTTAGTTCCGACAGCAACCTGCATCGCGTGTGGGACAGTCAAATGATTGATGATACACATCTTAGTTATACCGAACTTGCAAACGCGATCGTTCGACCAGATGCTGTGACGATAGCATCACTTCAAAAGTCATCGGTCAGAGATTGGGCGAATGAAAGTATGATGTATCGTAAACAGGTCTATGATTATGGTAACGGGAAACTTGGTTATGTGTATTCATACAAGAACGTGCCGACAGTCAATAAGAGGATTTTGGAAGGTGGAGTAAGACTTGCGGGAGTATTGAATGAAATATATAAGTAATGTGTATACAGGCACAAGGCTCGCGTATGAGGGGTCCGAAGTTTAAAAATACCGTTCGCTAGACTTGCAAGCATTCGGCAGTTACATGGACTTCCAGGCATACTGCAAAGTATCGGTTCCAGATCCAACCGACAGTCGAACATCGTCACCTTGATTTTCACTTTTGAAATATCAATTCCCTCCTCCGTAATTGCTTTTCCACAGGCTTTCGGCAAAACGATTTTCGCAGTTGTCTTTGCTGATACCGTTAGTTCGAATAGTCGCACCCATCTTTACGGGATATAAACAAACATGGAAAATCTGGCAGCTCGTACCTCCGGCTCAAAGGACCAGAATCTATAACAAATTATTCAACCTGGCGTATTGAAGCAGTATTACCGTTTTGGCATCGCGGATTTCGCCACTTGCAATCATTCCGTATGCTTTGTCAAAGTCCAATTCCAGCACTTCGATATTTTCATCTTCATCAACACCACCGCCTTCATTTATTTTTTGGGCGCGTGAATATTCTCCAACAAAGAAGTGAAGTATTTCAGTTACCGAACCTGGCGACATATAGATGTCAAAGATCTTCTTTACATCTTGGATTCTATACCCCGTTTCCTCTTCTGTTTCGCGGCGGATACATTCTTCAGGATTATCAAGATCAAGAAGCCCTGCGCAAGTTTCAATCAACATACCGCTTTCGTTACCATTGACAAGTGATGGCAACCTGAACTGACTTGTAAGTATTACCGTGTGTTGTTGCTTATTATAAAGTAGTATCGTTGCACCGTTACCGCGATCGTACGCTTCTCTGCTTTGAATCAACTCCTCTCCGTCTTTGCCAGTAATAGAATAGGTGTACTTGTAAAGTTTGTACCAGTTATCAGACAGAATTGTCTTGTCAAGTATTTTAACCGTCATTGTTAAATCAGCCTTTTACGTGGAAATAGTTTTTCTTCAGATGTTCATAAATTTCGAGACAAACCCATGCATCTGTTGCTGCGTATTCGAGTTGTTTCTCTGACAACGTTGGTGCTTCCCAGTTTGAGGTCTGAGCGCTTTTTGAAATGCGAAAACCCAATAAGAGCCCCGCAAGTTTTTTAACGCTCTCAACTTGTAAGCCAGATGCTTTTGCCATTGTTGACAGTTCAATGAACGAGATTGGCTGAAACTTGTTGATCTTTTGCAGGGCTTTTATGTCGTCATGAATTGCAACACCAGCCTTGATGATATCTTTGTTTTCAAAAACCGACACGATTTCCTCAGGCACGCCGGTCTGGTGAATACGTATCAGAAAAACTTTGCCCGGTATGGCCAGTTGTAACAGCGCCACCTTATAACTCTGCCCACGTTTGAAACTCGGACGCGTCTCCGTATCGAAGCCTACAACTTCATGTTTCTGGATTTCCTTTGCTACAGCCGCCAGCTTCGCTGGTTCCGTAATGACATTAATTTTTCCCGCGAATGCCTTCAGGGGAAGTAGATTCAATTCTTCCGAAGTGATCGTAACTTTCGGCCCGGTAGGATGTGAGGCCTCCGGAAGCTCATCTTGTGATACCTGCATTTAAAAAAATTCTGTAGAACAGAGGTTAAAAAATACCTGAACATTCCCGGCTCATAGAACATTCAGTGGTGCAATTTAAATCAAAAAATCAACTATTTTGACCCTTCCTAAATCTAATTGAATGGCCAATTCCCTTTTCAGAAAGAAGTCCATTGCCGCGATCCTGAAAGATGCCGAAAAGAGTTACGAGGGGCACGGATCTCCCACGATGCGTAGGGTGATGGGTGTCCGCGATCTAACCGCGATGGGTATCGCGGCTGTTATAGGCGCCGGGATATTTTCGACTATCGGTCAGGCATCATTTGACGGCGGTCCAGGCGTGATCTTCTTATTCCTAATTACGGCAGTTACCTGTGGCTTCACAGCCCTTTGCTATGCGGAATTTGCGTCCAGGGTACCAGTTGCCGGTAGTGCCTACACCTATTCTTATGTCACATTCGGCGAAATTGTTGCATGGATTCTTGGCTGGGCTCTGATTCTTGAATACTCGATTGGTAATGTTGTTGTATCGATTTCCTGGAGCAGCTACTTCATAAACTTACTCGAAGGCATGGGCCTTCACCTTGCACCTTGGCTGGCAACCGATGCCTCAACTGCTAAATCGGCGTATGATGGTGCCGTTGCGGCGCATACTTCAACCGATGGAATGGCCTGGCACTCTGCACCAATATTGGCTGGATATAAATTCATCTGTAATCTGCCCGCCTTCGTCATTAATTTATTGATCACTATCCTCGCTTACATCGGTATTCAGGAGAGCCGTAAAAGCGCAAACTTTATGGTAGCGCTGAAGCTTGTTGTTCTCGCTTTTGTCGTCGGCATTGGTGTCTTCTACATCGACACAGACAACTGGACGCCATTTATGCCGAACGGATTTAGCGGTGTACTCAAAGGTGTGTCAGCTGTATTCTTTGCCTACATCGGATTCGATGCGATATCGACCACCGCAGAAGAATGTGCCAATCCACAACGCGATCTGCCCCGCGGTATGATTTACTCGCTGATCATATGCACCGTAATTTATGTTGTCGTCGCACTCGTGATTACAGGTATGGTTAATTACTCAGAATTTTCTAATGTCTCCGATCCGTTGGCCTACGTCTTCGAAAAAATTCACCTAGGTAAAATTGGTTTCTTTATTTCCGTCAGCGCTGTTGTTGCCGCAACCAGCGTATTGCTTGTATTTCAAATCGGACAGCCAAGAATTTGGATGAGTATGAGTCGCGATGGATTAATGCCCAAGCGCTTCGGAAAGATTCATCCCAAATATCAAACGCCGGCCTTTGCTACGATCGTCACTGGGGTGATCGTTGGTGTTCCGGCCCTGTTTGTAGAGAGCTCATTGATGACCGATCTTTCAAGTATTGGCACACTGTTCGCCTTTGCTATTGTGTGTGGTGGTGTCCTTCTTCTTCCACCAAAACCTCCGGGACCTGCACAACGGTTCAATCTCCCTTATATTAATGGTCGATGGATAGTACCCATTCTTTTTATCGTGTTTGTGTATGGGTTTCGTGAACGGCTTACAGATGCGTTTGCTAACCTCAGCCAGGAATCATATCAGGAAATACTTTTCATCGTTTTCATCATCATGAGTTCCGTGATCACACTATTTTCCTTCCTGAGAAAACTTTCGCTGATACCGATATTGGGAATGTTGTGTTGCCTATATTTGATGATCGAGATTCCTGCCAAAAGCTGGATGGTATTTTTCGGATGGATGGCCTTTGGATTGATAATCTATTTTTGTTACGGTTACTGGAAGAGCAAGCTGGCAGAAAGTAATGCCTGATGCTTGTTCCAGGATGCATTGAGAGAGGAACTGCAGCGGAGAATTTTTTAAACAACTCATGTCATTATTTGTAGCCTCATTAAATTCGGGTAGCAACGGAAATTGTTATTATGTCGGTAACAGCGAAGAAGCTGTACTCATCGATGGAGGAATTTCATGTCGCGAAATAGAGAAAAGGCTGAAGCGATTGGGCCTGTCGATCAGGAAAGTTAAAGGTGTTTTCGTGTCTCACGAACATGGTGATCACGTACACGGTATACCGTCGCTCGCGAAAAAGCATAATATTCCGGTCTACATCACGAAGGATACTTTCAACAATGCCAACCTGACGCTAAGTGTAGACAGAACAAGGAAGCTAGTCTCAAGAGACCAAATGCAAATTGGTGGACTTACAATCAAAGCGTTTCCTAAACTTCACGATGCTGCAGACCCAATAAGTTTCGTGATCTCAAGTGATACGGTTAATGTCGGTGTCTTTACCGACATTGGATTCGCATGCGAAAATGTAATTAGTCACTTCAGTCAATGTCATGCAGCCTTTCTAGAATCGAACTACGACGAGACCATGCTCGAACAGGGCAGATATCCGTTCTCGCTGAAAAACAGAATAAGAGGCGGGCACGGTCATTTGTCTAACAAGCAGGCATTGCAGTTGTTCACGAAATATCGTCCCGCATTTATGAGCCATCTGTTTCTCGTACACCTCTCGAAAAACAACAATCATCCTCGGATTGTTAAGGAAACTTTTTACCCGGTTGCGGGACAAACACAAATCATCATAGCGTCACGTGAAAAAGAAACGGCTTTGTTTCATATCAGACACCTGGGTCAGGTGATAGAAAAAAGAGCAAAGGCGACTGAGAAGTTTGCAGAGCAGTTGTCGATATTTTAACGTGTATTAAAAAGGGAGGACTAAATCCATTTTTCCCTTCTCGAAGGACACAAATTCATCGATTATACCCTTTCTGCAACAAGGCTCGTAAGCTTCGCCATCGACAATGGCTTACTTAGCAATTCTTTAACTGTTGTAAGGCCTTCTGCTCGTTTAATATCGCGTGGATCAAGCGTTGAAGAGAGCATAAACACTTGCGTCACTTTCTTGAAGGAAGCATCCAATGCGTCAAAGGCGTCCATAAACTGGAACCCATCCATGCCTGGCATCATGATATCGACAAGAATGATAAGACAGTGCCCCACGTTCGCGACGTGGTCCTTGATCCATTGAATCCCTTCGTTGCCATTGGCAGCCGTGACAATGTCAGTGATGCCGCGACTGTTCAGAAGTTTGGATGTAATGAGGCGATCTATCTCATTGTCATCAATGATGAGGAACTTGCAGGTTGGTCCCATGTTGGACTATTCAGAATTAAAAAATTTTAGATCTGGGCTAGCGGAACGTCATTTGCCTCTCAAAACTACCACCTCACGGACCAACTATTGACAAAAGAGTGCCGGAACAACAATACCACTACTGACGAAGATAGTTAAAATAGTTTGGAATATCCCAGAAAACAGTGACAAAGAAAAATTCATGCATGCATGAAGACTCAATATGGATCAATGAAAGATCAACTCATAAAAAAAAGTTCTTCGGTGAATACTCGGCCGATATTTAGACATGGTGTGCGCTTCGAAGTGACAGAACCACCACTTTAAACCGAATGCAATACTTACTTAAGACGGTGGTGAACCGGTGGTGAACCAGTGGTGAACCGGAGTAGAAGGGGTAAAACGTTGCAATTCGTTGCAATTCGTTGCAATTCGTTGCAAATCGTTGCAAATCGTTGCAAATCGTTTCAATTCGTTTCAATTCGTTGTAAATCGCGTAAGGCAGTGTCGTAATCAGATTAGCTTACCTGAAACACCGCTTTAGACGAATCAAATAACAAAATGAATTGACATTGATCATCTAGAAGGACTCATGCCTCGTATAAATCACACCACGTTCTTCTAGGTATTGAAGAACGAATTTAAAATTCTCTTCGCTTTCGCCAAGAAATTCAGGAGGACATATTCCTTTCCGGTCAAACTTTCCGTCAATCAATAAATTAACAGCCGCCGTACATGTGTATCCTGTAGTTCTGGCCATCGATAACGTTGCTGAAGCTTTGTGTGTTCTGTCCAGCAGATTGTAACGGATCCGCCTGGGCTTTCCATTTTCAAGTCCTTCTATCGTTACACGCATTACCGTAAACTCCTCTTCACCCGGCTTAAGTTTCCAGAGCGGAAACAGTAGTCTGGCCGTTAGATCTATAGGGCGGATTCGAACTCCTTTGACTTCAACCGTTTCGTATGAAAAAAATCCTGAAGCTCGAAGCACACGTAGATATTCAATGCATCCCGGATAACGAAGTGTCTTCTCAATCATGTTGGGAATGTCAGGCATCGTTTTGATAAGCGTCCTTAATCCGTCGGAGTTCCATGACTCCAGCGTTCCGACGCCATCAAATTGAATCAGTTCGGGATCAGATAACGCTTCCTTGATTACCAATTGTCCATGAAGTACATATCGCGCAGGTCGGATGTATTCCTCTATAACATCGATTGGAGAGAAAACGGCTTTGTATTCGTATGGCCATTCGCGAACAAGTGGAAGTCCTCCAACGAGGCATTCATAATTTTCTACATTCATCAGTTGATGATGATAACCAAGAATGATGTTACCCATACCAGGTGCAACACCACAATCCGTAACAACGGTGACGCTATGTTTCTTGGCAAGCGCATCAAGCTGAAATGGATCCTCTGGAAAAAAAGATATGTCTACCATATCCTTTGAAGACTCAATCACTGTACGTACAGTTTGAAGACCCAGGAAACCTGGAACAGCACCAACTATTAAGTCAAAGGGTCGAATGAATCTTGCGAGATCAGTTACACTGGAAAAGTCTAGTTGAGAAGTTTTGATGCCATAAGGCTTTAAATCTTCAAGTGCGTCGGAGCTGATGTCTGCTGAAGTGACGTCAAACTTCTTAGCCAAGTCGATGGCGATCGTTTTTCCGACCAGTCCAGCGCCGAGGACGGCAATTTTTTTCATGGGTGTATTAGCGAATCACACCGTAAATTAATGCGATTAATGACGGAAGCATCAACACCAGATCGACCAATTGGAATTTATTTTTCATTTTGTACTCTAACCAAGGCAAAAGGCGCGCCGACGTTTAATAACCACGAATAGAGGCTTTGCTGTTAAAACGATCGTATTTTTTGTTGCGCCGGCTACCCAAGTTGATTTTCTGGGTAACGGTCGCTACGATCACAGGAGGGTTACCCCGGTTGATGAACCAAAGATGGCGCCTCAGAAAATGGCCTGGTCCCGTCTGGAACGATGAAATGACGATAAAATTGGGTCGGCATTCCCAGATTGATGTCGGCGCCAATAAACTGAAATTGTTTGAAAATACTGCGTTAGCATGCGCAAAGTGGATCTTCTCTTTCTCGAGTATAGCGAAAGCCATCAGGACTCCACCAACAAGGTCATCCATTGGATATGCGTTCCCATGATCTTTTGCAGTATCGTCGGCCTTTTGGCCTCGATACCTTCCTACCCCGTTCAGGTGCTACTTGGTGCCGCTAACCCTTTATGCTAATTGGGGGGGCATTGCGTTAATCATTGCACTCAGTTATTACGTTACACTTTCTATTCCTTTAAGTATCGGTATGATGCTGTTTGGGATTGGTTGCTTGTTTATTGTGAACTTCATTGTGAATCTAAATATCGCTCCCCTGTGGATTATCAGCCTTGGAATATTTATTATTGCATGGATAGGCCAATTCTACGGGCATAAAGTAGAAGGAAAGAAGCCTACATTTTTTAAGGATGTCCAGTTTCTGTTGATTGGACCAGCATGGTTGATGCATTTTTTGTTTAAACGAATTGGAATTCCGTATTAGTTGAAAGATTTCAGTTTTTTTGAAGCGCATCCCGAACAGCGGGAGACCTTCGGATTTGAGCCATCATTATTTCATCGCGTTGACCACCTGTTGCTGCAGAGCACTACAGGATGGAGATGGTACTTTGCCAAAAGTGAACGCACGGGCAAGGTCGTCGCCTCTTTATACCTTAACATCAGGGACGGGAAAGCCAACAGCGCCGTAAGAAGTCCCTTCGGAACAATTGAATGCTCAGAAACGATATCGCCTGAAACATTATATAACTTTCTTCAGTTCGTAGATGAAAAGCTAAAACGCTCCAATGTTACTTATGTAGAGATCAAATGCTCACCCGTAGCCTATGCCCCAAACGCGAATACAATGATACTCACATTTCTGTCTAACCTGGGCTATAGCATTAAGCTGGCAGAAGTAACGACCTGCCTGGCGGTCGACCATGATTTCGTCAACGCACTCAGCAAAGTGAAAAAGTATTCGCTCCAGCGGTCAAAAGTTATGGGGCTTGAGTTCCGCATACTTCCACTTGAATGGATGGAGACAATCTATAAGTTTATTGAACAAGCGCACCAGACAAAGGGATATGTACTATCGATGGAGTATGGAAAACTTCATGAAACTGCTAATCGTTTTCCTGAAGACTTTATTCTCTCTGGAATCTTTGAAAACAAGAGTCTTGTTAGCGCTTCCGTTGCCGTTAAAGTGGACAAGAATATTCTATATCATTTTTATGTAAACCATGCCGCGTCGCGGAGCAAAATCAGTCCTGTTCTGATGATCCACGAGGGTCTGTACAACTACTGCAAAACAAACGGTATGAAATTATTCGATCTTGGTACATCGGCTTTTTCCGGTATGCCAAACTTCGGACTCCTGTCATTCAAAATGAGATTGGGAGCAATCCCAAGTACCAAACTAACCCTTGAAAAGTTCTTGCCGTAATGCCCAAGCCACTGGTAACGGTCATTTGCATCAGCTACAATCACGAGAGATTTATAGGTCAAGCGATTGATTCGGTTATTAACCAAACCTATGAACAGATACAGATCATCATCATTGACGATGGAAGTGCTGACAACAGCGCGTCGGTCATCACGCAATTCAAGGTAAAATACAATTCGCTGGAGGTATTATTGCTAACGCAGAACGTTGGGAATTGCGCCGCGTTTAATACCGCTTACGCTTTGGCCAAAGGAAGTTTCATTGTTGACTTTGCGACGGATGATGTGATGATGCCTGATCGGATTGAAAAGCAAGTCCGACAGTTCGAACAATACGGAGGCGATGTTGGCATTGTCTTTACCGACGCCACCTATATCGATGAAAAGGGAAAGTTCATTCGAAATCATTTTGAACACCTGCTGAAGTTCGGACTCATCTTAAAAGTGCCCCGTGGAGATGTCTATCGATCTGTGCTTGAACGATACTTTATTCCTTCACCGACTGCATTGATCCGGAGGCAGGTGATTGATCAACTCGGAGGTTATGACGAAAAACTATCGTATGAAGACTTCGATTTATTTGTGCGGGCCTCAAGATTATTCAAGTTTGAGTTCCTGGATGAAAGACTTACAGCAGTTCGAAAGCTATCAAAATCAATGTCTACCGAACTGTACAAGCGGAATGATAAGCAGCTGATGTCTACTTATGACGTTTGTCTCAAAGCTACTAAGCTTAATCGTGACGCTGGCGACAACTTAGCATTGATTGGAAGAGTGAGGTATGAGCTTCGACAAAGTGTGATAACGGAGAATCATCTTGAAGCAACTGCTTTCTTTAAACTGCTAAATACATTGGACGGACTAAGATTCGCCGACAGACTCACTTTCTTTGGTAGCATCATGAGACTACCCCTCAAAGGTTTTAGAAATATTTACATCAAGGTCCGTTTCGGTTAAACTGAACAGATCGTTACTTTCTGTTATCCTCGCCCATGATCATTCCCACATAGCTATCGTAACGGCTAGGCGCAATCGATCCGTTTTCCACGCCATCCTTCACGGCACATTTGGGCTCATTAATGTGCAGGCATCTCGATTGAAATTTACAGTATTCTCTCAACGGTCGCATTTCGGGAAAATAATCCGATAGCTCTCGTTTATTCATATCCACCAGACCCCACTCCTTGATACCTGGCGTATCGATCACAAAAGTTTTCGGATCAAGCTCAAACATCTCGGCAAAGGTTGTGGTATGCGTTCCCTTTTCCGAAAAGTCTGACACTTCACCCGTGGATTGTCGGATCGCTGGAGAAATTTTATTTAGCAACGTCGACTTTCCAACTCCAGAGTGTCCTGTAATCAGCGTGGTTTTATTCTTCAAGAGGTTTTTTATTTCGACCTGTTCTTCAGCAAGGGCCGAGGTTAGTATGCACCGTGTTCCAATGGCAGAATAGAGGTTATCCAATTCATCGAACATCTTTAAGCCCGCTTCCTCCAATAAATCTTTTTTGTTGAATATAATGATCTGAGGAATTCTGAACGCTTCCGCACTGACCAAAACGCGGTCGATAAATCCAAGTGACGTTCGTGGAAATGCCAAAGTGACGATGACGAGCACCTGATCCACGTTGGCTGACAGTACTTGCGTATGTCCAGTCTTCTTTACAGACTGGCGCAGCATGTGGTTCTTTCTTGGAAGTATCTCTAGTATCGTTCCGATCTCGTGCTCCAGGCTTATCGTTACATCGTCACCTACCGCCACAGGATTGGTTTCTTTGATCCCTTCAAGTCTGATTTTACCACGAACCCTGCAATTATAGTGCTGGCCATCCGTTGCCAGAACATCGTAAAAAGACCCCGTTGAACGCATCACTTTTCCTTTCATGCTAATAGAGGTCTGCAGTAGCTCATGATTTTCTCAGTGGCACCAAGATTTTCTTCCACGTATCGTCTGGTTTCATCACACGCTTGCTGGTAATGCCCGGCTACTTCAAGGCGTTGGTATACAGAAAGCAAATCCATTTCGTCATTGATCGCAAATGCTCCTCCCCTTCCAATCAGATCAACAGCTTCCTTAAATTTTTGATACTTTCTATTTCCAAAAATCACCGGCATCCCATAACAGGCGGCCTCCAGAATATTGTGCAGTCCCTTTCCGAATGCTCCACCGATATATGCGAATTCACCGTATCGGTATATTCGACTCAACATTCCAATGTTGTCAATGATCATCACCTTTGCCGAAATCGCCGACGAATCATTTGCTTTTGAGTATCGTATGGTCGCTACGTTAAGCCCTTCTTCAATAGATTTAAGCGATGACTCCGAAATTTCATGTGGCGCAATCACAAACTTTATATTTTGCTGATTGATAAAATTCTTCAATACATCGAAATCTTCTGACCAACTGCTTCCTATCACAAATATTTTATCCTTTTGTTTAAACCAACTCATCAGCGGAATCTCTGCTGCATCTTTCACAATTTGATTCACCCGATCGAATCGCGTATCGCCTGCCAGCACGGCGTTCACGATGCCGATACTCTGCAATAACTTCAGTGATATTTGATTTTGAACAAAGAAATACGACACGTTACGAAGAATATTCCTGTTGAATGCACCGTATGATTTAAAGAACACCTGTTCTGACCTGAAAATTGAGCAGATTGACACAATCGGAATTTTACGCGCATTAAGTGCATTCAGGTAGTGGTGCCAGAATTCATACTTGACGAAGATTACCAACGCGGGTTTGACCAACTCGACAAATTTTTTAGCATTGTGGCGTGTGTCCCAGGGTAAATAGGTTACACTATCGACACCGTTGTAATTCTTTCTGACTTCATACCCTGAAGGCGAAAAGAAAGTCAACAATATTTTGTGTTGAGGGTACTCTTTATTGATCAACTCCATCACCGGAAGACCTTGCTCGAACTCCCCCAAAGAGGCGCAGTGTACCCAGACCGTTTTGCTTTTGCTGAGCGTCTGAAGCGTGGCAAAAACATTGTTTCTACCCCGCACAAACAACCTTGCTTTGGTATTAAAGGGCGACGCCATTGCGACGCCAATCCGCATGATCAGGATGGCCAGGTTATAGATCAATTTCATCTCGTCGTAAAAATACAAAGCTTCGTCAACTCCCGTTGTCTGTCAGCGATTGACCTCTGCGCTAAAGGGTTACAAAGCGCTATATTCGTGTTTTTAACGCCCCACTCCTAATACTCCTCATCCATGGACTTCAAGAAAAAGCCGGCAATATTTTTCGGACTAATCCTTACGGCGATCTGTGCACAGGCGCAGGACGAGAATGATCTGACTTACTTTTTAAATGCGGGAAAAGGCGATGCGTCTAAACTGATTGGAGCTTATTTGAATCCGGCGATCAAAGGACTGTCATACGGTTTCAATGGTGGTTGGTATTCGAGCGCGAAAGTTCATAAGACGCTTGGTTTCGATCTTAGCGTTACACTTAATGGTGTATTCGTACCGGCCGCAGATAATTACTTCAATCCAGCTTCATTAAAGCTAGAGGCGATTTCCAGCTTCACTTCTAATGATCCGAATGGACAAGCGCCGACCATTATGGGACCGGATATAGTGACGACTTATTCTGTTGATGCTGATAAAAATGGAACGCCGGAAGCAACATTCAAAGGTCCACGTGGCATAGATTTTAAAAACAACATCAAGATTCAGGGAGTCGCTGCACCAACGGCGAATCTTTCACTTGGCATCTATAAGAACACTGATCTTAAGATCCGGTATATGCCCGAAGTAAAGCGTAATTCTACCAGTATCAAAGCATTTGGTGTGGGCGTGATGCACGATATCAAACAACACCTTCCGGGAATGAAGATCCTTCCATTCGATCTTTCGGTATTGGTTGCCTACACGAATATCAAAGGGTCGACTGGCATGGAGAATACATTCGACAAACCAGCTGGAGATTCACGTAAGCAGGAACTTTTATACAAAATGAATGCATGGTTATTTCAGGCATTAATATCTAAGAAGTTAGCCATCCTTACATTCTATGGAGGTATAGGATTCAACACAGCGAAAACTTCTGCTGATGCTAAAGGGTCATATATCATTCCCTCAACCAACGTCGCATTGAAAGATCCCGTCTCTTTGGATTTCTCAAGCAAGAGCGCGAGGATATCAGCCGGCATGCGCCTCAATCTCGGTCCAGTCTATTTAAATGGTGAATATGTGCTTCAGAAGTACAGTATGGTCAGCGTTGGAATAGGCGTCTCCATCCGCGAAATCAAGATCTACTAGAATTATTTTATGATTTGATGATTTAGTGATTTTATGATTGGGAGAAAAAAGAACCAGTTGATTATGTCCCAATCACTAAATCAAAAAATCCCCCAATGAGAAAAGCCTCCCCTGAGCAAAGAGGTAGGCTTTTCAAATCAAAAGGCGACCACTAAAAAAGCAATTGCCGGTCATAAATATCCTGGAATACTTAGTTGTAACCGGTTGCCTTCCTATTTTTGACCAAACGGCGTATTTACAGGGCCGATCAGTCAATTCTTTATGATTCGTGTACTATTCGTTTGTCTTGGAAACATCTGCAGATCGCCTATGGCCGAAGCAATATTCAGACACAAGATCGAAGCCCAGGGGCTTGGTAAGCAGTTCAAAATACAGTCATGTGGAACATCCAATTATCACACTGGAGATAACGCGGATCCCAGAACAATCGCAGTGGCCCGGCGTCATGGGATAACAATTGATCATTGCGTCCGGCAATTCACTGAAAATGATTTTGATGATTTTGATTTCATTTTTGGGATGGACCACGCCAACGTTCAAAATATGATTCGATTAGCGACGACTCCGGATCAAAAAAAGAAAGTGCATCTCATGCGAGATTACGACAACATCGGCAAAGGCGGAGAAGTGCCTGATCCTTATTATGGCAATGAAAAAAGTTTTCAGGAGGTTTTTGACATACTCGTTAGGTGCACCGATAACTTCATCGATCATTTGAGGCGAACGCAGCTACATTAAGGAAGCTGTTGTTCCGGTGCTGCCGCCTTTCCAATCAGTGACGAAATTTTTGAAGACAATGAAAGATTAACTACCCCGTCAATTGCTTTTGCCGACATCTTCTTCATCGTCTTTCGTAGTATATCTATAACTTTGTCGTCGTCGTGACGATCGGCAAATTCTCCCAGATAAAACTCAACAAAGACAAGACAGATGACATCCTCGAGCAACTGCGTTTCAGGATTCCGATTGAGTTCCTTTTTCAGCAATAGCGCGTTCACTTTTTGGATAGTATCTTCGTCGTATTCTGCGAGGACTAGAAACTCACCAGCAATCTTGGCGTGATGAAATTTTAACGTATTACGCCATTGCAGATATCCCTTTTTATCCATCGGGTAGGAGTTCCGCGGTATTTCCCAACGACCGATATGTTGTGATCTAGCCGCCAGTTTGATATGCTCAGCTGATCCCGGCGCAAAACTCTCCAAATGATCCGTCATCCTCATTGCATACAACAACTCTTTGGGGTAAGTCTTGCCGTTCCATACTTCGGCGTTTGGATCTCTGGAGTTATAAGCATCAAAATATCCAAATGCTTTTTCGAGTTTTAATTTATCTGTCATTCCACCAATTTATGTGACTAGTTCATTGAAGACAAATCCGGGCATTAATTCATTGTCGATACATTAAGTCCAAGCCGGTAGAAACCGACGTTTCGTTTTCACCGACTCCTATCCGCTACTCACCTACCGTCGGCCTTAAACCGCCTTTTTGTTATGTCCACATACCTTTTCTATGCCGTTATTTACAACATAATCGAAAGCAAAATGGAAACGCAGGACAATTCAAATAAAGAATTCAACAAAGTTGAAAACAAGTTCCATGGTGGCAGGGTGCTCGGTGGACTGATCGTCGTGGGTGTGGGTGCCATACTTCTCGCGAAGCAAGTTGGTACCGAATTCCCTGACTGGATGTTCAGTTGGCCGGTGATCCTTATTGTGATTGGAGTTTATACTGGAGCACGTCACAGATTTCGGAACGTTGGCTGGCTTATCCCAGTAGCAATCGGTTCAGCGTTCTTATTGGATGAAATTATACCAGAATTGGACTTCGGTCACTTTGTATGGCCGGTATTGATCATAACAACCGGTCTAATCATGATATTTAAGAGGTCACGTCATGAAGAGTTCTATAAAAAATGGGAACGTGATCACAACAACGAAGCCTCAACCGAGGGCATGATCGATTCGGTAGTATTTTTCGGTGAGAACAAAAAACAAATACTCTCAAAAGACTTCAAGGGTGGCGAAAGCGTCTGTGTATTCGGTGGAATTGAAGTCAATCTTACGCAGGCTGACATTCAGGGCCGTGTATACCTTGAGTTGGTTCAGGTTTTCGGCGGAGCAAAACTGATTGTTCCTTCACACTGGAAGATCGAATCAGAAGAAATGGTGTCCGTGTTCGGCGGCCTGAACGACAAACGTCAGCTTCAAAACACAGTCACTGACCACACCAAGACACTTGTATTAAGAGGCACAAGCGTCTTCGGCGGAATAGACATTAAAAGTTTTTAACCATGCCTCAATTATTAATTATCCTACAAGTTTTGATTATGAACTGGTACATCACAAAAGTAGTTTTCGCAATCTCCGCTGATCAAAGCGTCAATGCCAAACAATTCGACGAACAGCTCAGACTGGTTTGCGCTGACAGCAAAGAAGAGGCCTTCATGAAAGCAAGAACGATCGGACTTACTGAGGAAGACTGTTTCTATAACGACAAAATGAAACAGGTGAAATGGGAATTCGTGAATGTATCAGAAGTATTTCCATTACCTACACTCGAAGATGGCACCGAATTATATTCGCGTATTCATGAACCAGAAGAAAAACAGTCATACGTGAACTGTGTTCACCAGAAAGCTATCGCAATTCGTCTTAACACAATGCCATTGTTTTAATTTCTACAAGTACCACGACATGAGTCTACCGAATATTCCAAAACGCACAATCCTTCTGACTGTCGCAACGTGGTGGCTGGTGTTGGTGACGGTTGAGACATTGGCGTTGGTCAACAACTTCGAATTCAGCACGTATCTTGCGTTTGCTGATGCGATCAACCTAAATTTATTGATCGCCGCTGCCGGATACATCACTTTCATCTCATTAAGATATTATCAGCCCAATGCAAAGAACGCCGGATACCTGATCGTATGGGACATTGCACTTTCTGTGATCTGTACGCTCGCCCATCATTATATCATGATGAATGCGCCGTTTCCTTTGGAAGAGTCGTACGTCGCATATCTTATTGCTTCGAGGATCTTCAGAGGAATTCTTGTCTGGTTAATGATCACCCTGATCGGATTGATCAGCTGGATCTGGTTCTTCCTTCAAGATTTGAGAGCAACTGAAAAACGTGATAATGATACTGTCAAACTTGCGCGGGAAGCGGAGTTGGCATCGCTGAGACAACAACTTCAACCTCATTTTCTTTTTAACAGCCTTAACTCTATCAGTGCGCTGGCGGGATCAAAACCAGAAGCAGCAAGAAATATGATCCAACAACTTTCTGATTTTTTGAGGGGAACAATAAAGAAGGACGACCAGCAGCTTGTTAGTTTGCATGAAGAGTTAAAACACCTGGGATTGTATCTCGAGATCGAAAAGGTAAGGTTCGGTCACCGTTTGAAAACAGAAATCGTACAGACAGAAGATACCAAGAATTCGCAGTTACCATCTTTACTATTACAACCACTGGTCGAGAATGCCATCAAATTCGGACTCTACGATACCATTGGGGAAATAACAATATCAATATTCACAAAGATTGAAGAAAGGCGATTGGTTATTACGATTGAAAATCCATTTGATTCACAGACATCCCATCCCCGTCATGGCACAGGCTTTGGGCTGAATTCCGTACAACGCAGACTCTATCTGCTTTACGCCCGGAACGACCTGCTGTCAACTCGGCAAACAGAGAATAAATTTATAACCGAAGTGAAAATTCCCCAACAAATATGATTAAAGTTGTTCTTATCGATGATGAACCCCTGGCAAGAAGCATTGTGGTGGAATATCTTCGGGCTTTTCCTGAAATCACCGTCGCGCAGGAATGCAACGACGGATTCGAAGGCGTAAAAGCTATTTCGCAACATAAGCCAGATCTGATTTTCCTCGACATTCAAATGCCGAAGATTAATGGGTTTGAAATGCTTGAACTTGTTGAACAACCTCCTGCTGTAATATTCACGACGGCGTTTGACGAGTACGCTATCAAAGCATTTGAAGCACATGCTATCGATTATCTTTTAAAACCGTTTAGCAAAGATCGGTTTGAGAAAGCAGTTCAAAAGTGGCTTCAACAACGGACTCAGCAGAAAAAGGTTGGTAATACACAAACCTTACTCAACGAACAAGTTCGTCAACCGGAAGAAAGAAACCGTATCGTTGTACGTGAAGGCAGCAATATCCGGATCATTCCAATACATGAGGTGCAGTATATAGAGGCATATGACGATTATGTAAAAATATTTACCCCCAAGGAGATGTTTCTTAAAAAGAAGACGATGAGTTTCTATGAGAACAATCTCGATCCCCTGCAATTTGTTCGCGTACATAGATCCTACATGATCAACCTTCAACAACTGACGAAGATTGAGCCGCTTGAAAAAGAAACATACCTGGCGTTGTTAAAGACTGGCGCAAAAGTGCCGCTCAGCAAAGCGGGATATGCTAAGTTGAAGGGCGTGCTCGGCCTGTAGTTGCTCGAAGACCACCGAAAAACGCAACGTCCCTCCGAGGCGGTGTAGACCCTGCTGTGACAACAACGAGACGCGTAAGCAGAGTCCACGTGTCCCGCGGGACCTTTGCACTTTACACCGGTCTACTTCGTCTGATTGCTGGCTACTCTGATTTTAATGTTTTCGAAGGATTCGTGTAAGCAACCTTGAATGTTTGAAAACTAATCGTTATTAAAGTGAGTAAGAGTGCACCAAAAGTTGTCACCACATAAAGCCATATCGGAATTTCGATTCTATAAGCGTATTGGCTCAGCCATCCATTTAGAAAATAAGAAGAAAGCGGAATGGCAATGAGACTTGCAATAAGCACTAGCACAACAAAGTCTTTAGACAACAAGCCGCAAATTCCACTGACAGACGCGCCTAAAACTTTTCTGATACTCATCTCCTTCATACGTTGCTCGGCAATGAATGACGATAAGCCAATCAGACCAAGACAGCTTATTCCGATGGCCAATGTTGCAAACACCGACGCCAGTTGTCCGATGCGTTCTTCTACAGCGAACTTTGCATTAAATTCTACATCTGCGAATTTAAAATCGAAAGCCACAGCGGGAATAATCTTGTGAAATACATTTTTAATAACTGTGATTGCCTCACGTGCATTCACATTCTTTACAAGTCTGATGTTCATCACGCCATTGTTGTATCCGCTGATATAATAGATT
The DNA here is from genome assembly GCA_039916665.1 of Chryseolinea sp. Classification (GTDB taxonomy): domain Bacteria; phylum Bacteroidota; class Bacteroidia; order Cytophagales; family Cyclobacteriaceae; genus Chryseolinea. The sequence continues at coordinate 37,222 of JBDSKX010000047.1, forward strand.
GCAGGCATCGCCGTACCGAATGGAGAGCCCATGACCACATCTTTGATCACACCAATGACTCTAAAGTCTGCGCCTTTGCTCCAGCCTGGCTCCCAATGAATGGTTTGTCCGAGGGGATCTTTGAGATTCATAAGCCTCACCGCGCCCTCTGAAATTACAAATCCTGATGAATCGCTGGCCATGTCCTTCGAAAAATCCCTTCCGTTAACAAAGTTCCATCCAACGGTACCGCCATACTCCGGCGCTACTGAAAGCGTGGCAAACTCCGCTTGTTGCGCGGGATCTTTACCTGGCCAATTAAATCCGCCATTACTTGCCCAGATCTGCGTAATCTTTCCACCTGACTGTGCTATCTCTTCGACAACTCCAGTCTTCTTCAATTCTGTGCGAATGACCTCAAAGTTTTTTACGAATTCCGGACTATTCATGCTAACCATCACCAATCCGTTGGTGTCATACCCTGACTCCCGATTTCTGGCGTGCTGAATTTGTTGATAAACAACCGCTGTGCCTATTATCAACGTTACCGATACTGTAAACTGGATCACAACGAGCACCTTGCGAGAGTTGCCTGCGAACCGGCTACCCCTAAATAATCCTTTGAGAGCCTTTACTGGTTGAAAAGAAGAAAGATAGAAAGCCGGATAGCTGCCGGCCATTAATGTTGTTATGACTGTAAAGGCAGCCAGCAAACTCCAGAAATAACCATTTGTCCATGGCATTTGAATGTTTTTGCCCGCCATATCATTGAACAGCGGCAAGGATAATACAACAATGACAAATGAGATGATCAATGATATCGATACCACGACAAAAGCTTCGCTAAAGAATTGACTGATCAACTGTGATTTCACTGAACCCATCGCCTTGCGAATTCCAACTTCACGCGCGCGCTTTTCGGACCTCGCCGTGCTAAGATTCACGAAGTTGATACAGGCCAGCAGCAGAACAAATACGCCAACAATTCCGAACATCCATACGAATTGAATCAAACCACCCGTAGCCTTACCGTTTTTGAATTCATTCCAAAGGTGCCATTCATCCATGGGGTGAATAAAGATTTGCGGATTTACCGCTGCGTAGTCTTTGTTGTTATCGACAATTCTATTAAGAATTGCATCTTTGATAACCTGATTAACGTCTTTGAAATTTGAAGTTGTTTGGAGTTCAGCATAAATATCGAGCATGTTGTTGGAGAATCCCTGATATTTGATCCAGTCATTATCAACCATGAACATTTCCCACGACCCCAAAAAAGCAGAGGACGAAAAACTGGAGCTACTCGCAATGTCCTCATATACCGCGATAACTTTTCCATCCATCGTGTTATCAATGCGAATTTCCTTTTCCAGCGGGTCCTCCACTCCAAAAAGGGATTTGGCAAGGGAAGAAGAAATGACAATCGCATGAGGATCGTTAAATCCTTTCAGCGAGCCTTCGACGATTGTCAATGACAGTATGTGCAGCATACCAGGCTCAACAAATTGTCCCTGCGTATTAACATCTTTCGATTTCCTAGAAAGGACGTGCTCGTCAAATCCCATCGCGATTGCTACGTTTTTAAAGTGACTGCCGTACTTTTCCCGAAGCTCTTCTGCCAGGGGAAAAGGTTGATACGTCGTTGTGAGGGTTTCACCATTTAGCGTGCCGTTGCGCATCACGCGCCCAATGCGTTCGTGGTTTTTGTGAAGGTTGTTGAAAGTGAGTTCGTCATAAATCCATAGTCCGATGAGCAAGGCCACAGTCATTCCCAGTGCCAGACCACCAATATTGATCAAAGCGTGTGTTCTATTTCTTAACAGATGTCTCCATCCCACTTTTATATAGCTCGTGTACATTCTCAAATGATATTGTTTAGAAGTCTTCAATTTCCTGATGGCAAATGGCCTTACATAGTTGATGACCTGATACCAGTAATCTATGCTGGCCCTAAGCCGTGATGTTCTTGTTGCCTGCAACCAATACTTTTCCTCAAGATCGCCCAATACCTCCTCCGCGATTTCTGTACGCAGTAGCGAGATCAAAATCTTTTGGGCATATCGTGGTGGTCCTTTTTTCAATTTCACTATGTTGTTCTCAGGCTCTTAGCCGTGTTACTTAGCGCCGCGTTTACCGCCTGGAAGCTTATCGTTCCTATGGTTGCCTGCCAGAAATTTTTTTATACAACTGTACTTTTCTCCGCTTTCAATTCCTGCCTGAGAAAAAAGAATAGGAGTCGCGTAAGGCAAGCGGACGTGTCCTTCTATGCTTTTCCAAAACCGTTGCTATCACTCCTTCTTTGTCTAAAAGGTGGCTACCCTATCGAAAACTTAATTTGTCGGTCGCAAAATCGGGATACTGATTCCAAAGATTCATCTTGAAATCGCGCGCAGTAGACAGCGTCTTTCTACCAAACGCAGTGATCGTATAGATTCGCTTTCTTCGTCCACCGCGCTCTGCCGTCGACGCCCCCATTTCAGAAGTAAGAAATCCCTTTTCATCGAGTCTTGTCAGGGTAGAATGAACGGCACCGATAGATACCGATCGTCCGGTTTGAGACTCAAATTCATCCGCGATCCTGAATGCGTAAGCATCTTTTCCAAGAATGCCGACGAGCAAAAGGATTACCTCCTCGAACTCTCCAAGTCGCGTTTCAATCATTTTGTTTCTAAATTGTAGAGGAAATATAGAAAGAGATTTTTGATTTGTTCTACGAGTTAGTAGTAAATAATTTTTAACCTTCAAATTCATCGAGGAATCGATAGTACCTAAATTCTGATTAAGTTGATATCATCATGAATATCCACCATCACTTTCGAAAGCCCAATCACAACTTATTCCATCTCTCATTCTTTTTAATGATTGCTTGTGCCGAACCAAAATCTGAACCCGTTCGTATGCCTTCCGATTTTATCGTCGCCGATGGATTTGACATTGAACTCATCGCAGCCGAACCATTGATCTCCGATCCGGTCGATATGGAAATCGACGAACTCGGGAGACTGTTTGTGGTTGAAATGCATGGTTATCCACTCGACAAATCGGGCTCTGGAAAAATTAAACAACTCATCGACACCGACAACGATGGCCGCTTTGATAAAAGCATTGTGTTCGCAGACGGTTTTGTATTGCCGAATAGCATCATGCGCTGGAAGAATGGTTTTATTGTAACTGATGCACCAAATGTGCTTTACCTCGAAGACATCGACAATGATGGACGTGCCGATAAGATTGATACACTGCTCACCGGATTCGCGCTCTCGAACCCTCAGCACAATCTTAGCAGTCCATTGCTTGGAATAGACAACTGGATCTATCTCGCGCATGAAGGGGCCGTCGGAACTGAAACCTATAAGAAAGAATTCGGGGACAGAGGAAGTGAAGTCTATTTCCCAGGCCATGATACTCCGCGCCTTGCAATTAACGCAGGAAGCAGGTCAGTTCGCTTTCAACCAGATCAGCATCTTCTTGAAATGACCTCAAGTCATTCGCAATTTGGACATTCATTCGACGCGTGGGGGCATCACCTTCAGGTTGGCAATGCCAATCATATTTATCAGGAGGTCATTAGTGAACAATATCTGAAACGCAATCCCGATCTTTTATTATCTGATGCAACGGAGTCGCTATCTGATCATGGTGACGCTGCCGAAGTTTTTCCCATTACACAAAATCCTCAGCACCAACTTTTGACTGATCTGGGCGTAATCACTTCTGCTTGTGGGATTCACGCTTATCTGGGCGGTGCATTTCCCGCACCCTATGATCACGCCGTCTTTGTAGCAGAACCTGTGAGCAACCTCGTTCATGTGGACGAGTTAAAAGATAATAAGACCGTTTATACAGCAAGTCGTATCAAAGAACATCAGGAGTTTCTTGCCTCGAAAGATCCCAAATTCAGACCAGTCAATATTTATAATGGTCCAGACGGAGCACTTTACATTGTCGACTTCTACCGTCAAATCATTGAACATCCGGAGTGGATGGGCGATGATGTTGTAAAGTCCGGAGCGCTTTATAATGACTCTGATAAAGGAAGGATTTATAGAATAATTCCTAAAGGGGGATCTTCGCCAGAATGGATTAAAGGACTCAACTTATCAAAGGCGCCAACCGATACGCTCGTCAATCTTCTCGGCAATAAAAATTACTGGTGGCGACTGAATGCACAACGTTTGTTGATCGATCGACAAGATGGTAATACCACAGCATTGGTAAGTACGCTTGTTGCAAACCAGGAACAGCCATATGGCCGACTTCACGGGTTATGGATACTCAACGCACTGGGTACACTAACGAATGGGCAAATCATTGCCGCGCTCTCCGATCCTGTGGATGGAATTCGTGAAAACGCTATCAGAATCGCGGAACAACATCTTAACGATAATGCAGAATTACTCGCGGCTCTGCTAAAGTTGGAAAACGATAAAAGCATTAAAGTAAGATATCAGCTTCTGTGCACTTTAGGTGGAATAGCAAAAGCGGAGACTCAAGCTGCTGTGGAAAAAATACTTTTACATGATATAGATGACAACTGGATTCAGGTGGCAGCGCTGACTTCCAACCGTGAGATGATGCCACGACTTCTAACCCTCGCGATTGAGCAATCAAATGCCACGGGGTTACCATACGCCAGTCTGATCAGCAAGTTGACGGCGATGATCGCTAAGAATAACAACACAGCTGCGATACATCAGATGCTTCAGCAAATATTCTTAAACCAGAGCGCTCCCTGGATAACCGGAGCACTGGAAGGCCTCACAAATGGCGCAGGCGAAAACAAGGTCCTCCAATTGAGTCTACCCGACCAGCAACAGCTTATTGCATTTTGCTTCAATCCGTCGACGAGAAGTCCAGGCTCCGTTGTCAACCTCCTTAACCATGTGGAACTGGATTCAAAGCTCATCATAGCTCAAATTTCGCAAGCCGTAACAGTTGCAAAAAATCAACGCGCCACAGATGATGAGCGGGCCGCTGCGATAGACCTGATGTCGTTGAAAAACCCAAAGGGTCACACATCACTATTGCGCAGCTTTGTCAATCCCATCGAACCGATCACAGTTCAACTGGCAGCGATACGAACGATGGATCAAATACCCGATACTGCTTTAACAAAGTTTCTGATCACGAAGTGGCCCGTGCTAACACCCGAACTACGGGACGCGGGAGTACGTAGCATGCTTGCCGATGACTCAAGAATCGCGTTGCTTCTTGATGCTCTTGACAACGGAAAAATCAGCAGCTCAGAGATTGCCTGGCCACGAAAAGTTGGTCTCATGGCACAGCGTAATCTCGCGCTGCGCGACAAAGCCCGGTCGATCTTCACAACCAACACCGACGCCGAAACGATCCAATCATACACCAAAACATTGTCTATGGCAGGTGACGCATCAAAAGGTAAAATGCTTTTTGTAACACAATGCTCACTATGCCATCAGATCCGTGGTAAAGGTGGAATAGCATTGGGCCCTGATCTTGGAACGGTACACAATTGGTCCAAAGAAGCGATCATGACCAACATACTTTTCCCCAACAAATCAATTTCAAGCGGTTTCGAACTCTGGTCAATTGAAATGAAAAGCGGCGAATCGATTCAAGGCATCATTGATAGCGAAACATCCGGTGCGATTACATTGAAGAACGTCAACGGATGGCAGAAGACAATTTCGAGACGCGATATCAAGACGCTGTCGGCGCTCAGCCTGTCCGTGATGCCGGAAGACCTGAATAATAAAATTGACGTGAATCAAATGGCAGATCTTCTCGAATACCTAAAAAATAATTATAAATTATGAATTATGCTCGTAGTACATGACTGCCCAATTTGGAAGATTCTAGTTCGTGGCTATCAAGTGATAACAAGTTGAATGCCAAGAGAATTCTAGCCGAAAATTCACAATTAATTTAATAATTCAATGTCGTTAAGTAAAGAGATGGAAAATTATAATACTCCTATTTTATGATCACGTGCACTGACATCCATATTAAACTTTTGGCGCGATCAAAAACATAAGATCGATGAGATGATTGTATTCCTAATTTCATAATTCTACAAGTGCTTTTCCAAAAACGCGAACAGTTTCTCCCGTATTTCGGGAACATCAAACATTTCTCCGTAGTGTGGTGCGCCTTTGACAATGGTGATTTCGTTTGGAACTTTCGCTATGTTTAGATATGACTGAAGTAATACTGATTGTTGATAGGGGACCGATTCATCTTTTTCTCCATTAACGATAAAGAATGGTGGGTCGCCGGCATCGACATAAGTGACAGGGCTCGCGCGATTGCTCAGATCGGGTCTTCTTATCGCCGATGCGCCGAGCAACGTTGATATCGGATCTCCTTTCATATCAGGATCACCTCCGCCTACCATAACGAGAAAGTCGGAGGGGCCGTAGAAATCAAGCACCAACTTAATCTTGAACGAGGGCTTCTTTTTCGCCGCATAAAATTCGGTAACATCATTGTTGAGAGAAAGTGCAAGCAATGATGCCAAATGACCGCCTGCAGAGAAACCAATCAACGCGAATTTGTTTTTGTTTAGTTTGTACCTTGCAGCATTATTATACAAGAACTCGACTGCTGCATTACAGTCCTGGATCTGCGCCGGGAAGATAGCAGTCGTGCTGTGACGATAGTCTATTGATGCGAGTGCATACCCCTTCTCAAGAAAGCCTTTCACCGTATTCTTCATGTATCCCATGTCGGCGTACTTGTCGTTCATCATCCAGGCACCGCCGTGGATCCAGATCACCAGCGGCACGTCACCTTTTGCATTGGCCGGAACATAAATGTCAAGCAAATGCTTCTTAAGTGTATCATTCGCGTAAGGAATGTTGTGATGGAAGATAGTTCTTTCAGGAAACCACGTTTTCACTCTTTCGGGAACCTGTGCATTTGCCACCACCACAACGACTATGCAAAATATTGTGTTAATAACTCTAAAACTCATATCCTTGATACATATAATTTTTAATGTGAACTCAAAACGTCTAACTATTTCCGATGTGCTTTTACATATTCCGCAACGGTACCAACAGGCGCAAGCCAAAGACCGCTGGCTGGATTCTGAACATACTCAATTAGTTTTTCCAACGTTGAAAGGCGGGTTGTTTGCGCTCCCTCCTCGCCCATTTCATGACCCCCAAAAATAATCCATTGATGTTGGTCGATCGCCGCTTTGAGATGCGGCAGTAGTTGTTCAAAAGTCTTGCCATCTGCTTCGAAACACATCAACTGTGACAAATCACAAAAAGCAGGATCATTGCCTGTCTCATTCATCCATCCACGGCCCGTGACAAACAAGTCTGCCACGACAGGGATATAACTTTTTGTGCCCGTACCTCTTCCCACGAATGTCTGACCACAAGGGTAAGCAAACTGTTTGCATTTCACACCAAGCAAAGATTCAATCATAACATTAGAAGATGACAACTCCTTACGCATCTGATCGATTGTATAGTTCTCGAGCGCCTTGTCTCTGGACCATGCAAAATTTCCAGTACAAGGATGCGCATTTGTATGATTGGCAATCTCATGGCCGCTGGTAACGGCATTCTTCCACCCCTCCAGTTGCGACTTCACACCTCCGGGCTGAACGTAAAAAGTAGCCTTCACATTGTATTGATCCAACATTGCTGTGCCACCGTTAACTTGGCTAGCACGCGCGTCATCAAAAGTTAAACTAATCGCAGCAGCCTTGCCTTTGGGCCATGCAAACGCCTCTTTGGTATTTTGGCTGAACGCAAAAAAGGTATGCAAGTAGATGAAGATGAAATAAATAAACACAGAAAATCTAAGACTGGCAGTGTTTTTCAAAAAGGCTTTGATGTCCATTGGAGCGACGGAGTTATGACCCAAGGTACTTTTTTACATCGTAGTCACAAAGAAATCAGGGTTGAGGATTCTCGGTTAACATCTCAAAAATTGATAACAATTCTCAGCGGCTTGTCGCACACTGCAGCAATGAAAAGTTCCCGCACAAGCACCAACTTAGTCTAACTCCAAACTTTTCATTCGCTTTTAAGACTATTCACCGGATTCATCATCGCTGATCTGATGACCTGAAAGCTTACAGTGAACAATGTCAAAAACAAGGCACCGAGGATCGCCGTCACAGGGATCCACCACGAGACTTCAATATGATATTGGTAATGCTCTAACCAATCGGCTAGAAAATAAATCGATGTTGGAGCAGCGATCAAACAGGAAATGACAATCAATAGCAGGAAATCCCTTGACAACATTCTCCACAATCCGAATACAGTTGCTCCCAGAACTTTCCGGATACCGATCTCTTTGGTACGTTGCTCGGCGACAAATGATGCCAATCCAAAAAGTCCAAGACAACTGATAATGATCGCCAGCGTTGCAAATACATATGCTAATTTTCCAATACGTTCTTCAGCGACAAATTTCTGAGCGTATTCATCATCAACAAAACTATATTCGAAAGGTACTGAAGGAACATTCTTTTTGAATACGCCTTCGATAGCAACGAGTGCCTCAGCCGTTGTTTTTTCCGGAGTCAATCTCATTTGAATCCACTGAACTTCATTAATGTCTAGCAGGTAGGTTAACGGTTTGACTGGTTTATACGGAGATTCAACGACCATGTCTTCAACAACCCCGATTACATGATAGGGTCTGTAGCCCCACTTTACAGTCTTGCCTATTGGCTCAACAAGTCCCATAAACTTCACTGACGCTTCGTTCAAAATCATTGCTGAGGAATCAGATAAGAAATCTGACGAGAAATCTCTTCCCTCCAGCATGTTCCATTTTGTAGTCTTTCCATATTCCTGGGTTACCCAAATTGTACCAAAATCACTTTGCTGTGAAGTTGGATCTTTTGTTTCCCACGAAAATCCGGCACTATAAGAACCGACATACCAGAGTGGGCTTGATACCTCGGCCATCTCATCAACAAAACCTGTGTTTTTTAAGTCGGTCCGAAGTACATCATACTTGCCAAAGAAATCTGGTGTGCTCATCTGGACCATCACGAGACCTGAACGATCATAGCCAACAGGTCTGGCTTTCGAAAACCTGATCTGTTCGTAAATGATAACCGTTCCAATCACCAACGATACGGATACTGTAAATTGCAAAATGACCAATACTTTCCGTGGTACAGAAGTATATCGACCAGATTTAAACGTTCCCTTCAAAATCTTAACTGGATGGAATGAGGATAAATATAAGGCCGGATAAGAGCCAGCAAGCAGCGTTGTTACGACGATGAACACAAAGCTGATCATCCAGAATTCAACGGTCCCGAAAGGAAGAATAATTTTTTTGCCCGACAATTGATTGAATGCCGGGAGCGCTAAAATCACAAGTCCGATACAGATCAAAAACGACAACAGTACTACGAGAAATGATTCGCTCAAAAACTGATTGATCAATTGACTTCTAACAGAACCAATAGCCATTCGTATGCCAACCTCCTTTGCACGTTTTTCAGATCTTGCTGTACTGAGATTCATAAAATTGATACATGCCAACAGCAATACAAACAGACCAATTGTACCAAACATCCATACCATCTGGATTCTGCCACCCGTGTTAGCACCGTTTTTCCATTCGGATCTCAAATGCCAGTCACGCATGGGGTATACAAAGACCTCGGGTTTGTAAGCACGAACCTCTGGCGAATTCTTCATCTTCAGATTTTTGATTTTTTCAGAAACTGAACTCGCGTCTGCCCGGGGTGCGAGCTGAGCGAATATCTGAAACGAATTGTTATACCATTGCTGCTTTGCAACCTTAAGCCAGGACTCAGACACAAGATATAAATCCCACGCAGCAATGAATTGCATATCGTTGAATTGTGAATTAAATGGAATGTCTTCATAGACACCACCAACTTTCACATCCAGTTTGTTGTCCATTCTCAGAGACTGATTGATCGGATCTCCTTCTCCAAACAAAGCCTTCGCTGTCGACTCAGCAATTAATATCGACGTCTGATCTTTAAGTGCTGTCAATGAACCGGCTAACATTTTCAAAGTCATCATTTCAGGAAATGCGGGTTCTACAAACCCACCGGTTTTGGTAATCTTCTGCTCTCCCTTAGAAAGAACATGTTCATATACCCATGACGCTAATGACAGGTGTGTGAATTCGCTTCCATATCCTTCCTGCATAGCAGCACGCAACGGGATTGGCATTGATATCGACGTTCCGATCACGCCATCGGTTGTCTGATGTTGCATTACCTGAACAATCCGCTCATAATTTTTATGATATTGATTGTAGGTCAATTCATCAAGTATCCACAATCCAATGAGCACTGAGATGGCCATACCCAATGCCAATCCACCTATATTTATCGAAGAGTATCCTCTATTTCGAATCAGATTTCTCCAACTAATTTTGAAGTAGTTCTTGAACATATCGAAATGATTATGATGTGATTTTTTTTTGCGTATGGCAAAGGCTCTCATATACTGACAGACCTGATACCAATAAGTTACCTTAGCGCGGAACAGTGATCCTGTTATGAAGTTTCGACTGAAATCCTCCTCCAGATCACCCAATACTTCCTCCACAAGGTCGTCGCGAAGGAACCTCAGCAACAGCTTCCGTGCTATTTTTGGAATATGCTTTTCTATTTCGTTCAGGGATTGAAAACTGTTGCGCCGTGCATGTCCAAACCACACAATATGTTTTGGTTGTCCGAATGGCTATATGACAAATATAATAGAGCGCTTCATATTTGTTTCTAAATTGTAGAACTAATTTTTTGTAAAGGGAGTTCTTGTGGTTTTGAATTAGAAAGTAAATTTGGCGAGAACTTGAAGACGACGAAAATGAAGTGAACTACTTTTTTTGCGTAACACTCAACATATTAACACTCAGACTCAATTTGAGAGATGCCGGCTTGCAGCACCTTGAGTGTTCTGATTTAATAATGGACTACATTACAACTTGGATGCGTTTCCCGAAACTTGTTAATGGTCTTGCCTGAGATTCCAGTGTTATAACACTTGAACGTTTTTAAGGGTAATTCATGAAGGGCGTCAATTCTCTTTACGCCAGTATTCGAGCAGTCCAACGACTCCAGTGATGTGATGTCCTCCAACGCCGAAAGGCTGCTGACCTGTGTCCCTGAACAATTAAAATTCTTTAGTGCGAGCATCCCTCTCATCGGACGCAATTCCTCCACCGGAGTATTGGATACATCCAGATCGATTAACATATTCATGGATCGCAGCGCTTCGAGATTACGGATAGGACTGTTCGTTGCTCTCAGTATTCTTAATGACTTGATCTCGATCAAAGGTGAGACATCATTGATCATCGTTCCCGAGAAATCGAGTTCTCTCAACCTGACAAACACGCTAAGGATTGAAAGGTTACTGATTGACGCATCTCTGAAATGAATGGTTTCCAATTCAACGAGCCTATGCAGGTCTTCCTTTTTTGATGCATCAGAAATGGGTACGAGTTTTTCAAGTACTTCCCTCCAGCTTCCCGGAAGATCCGTCCACCATGCTTGCAGTGTATCCGTCTTATAAACCACCAGGCATTGCGGCTGCTTGTGAAGAAAATCAGCAACGATGGAGTCGGATATGGCAGTCTTGTCGAGGTATAATTTCTTTATACCACTGATGTTTTGCAAAGCATCAATATTATTCAGTCCGGTGGCGTCTGCCCTAAGGGTTGTCATCTTGCTGAAATTATGTGCCACATCAATGCTGCTAATGGCGGTCTCGCTGATATCAAGTGTACGTAATGCGCGATGGTCGCGAAGTGGAGTAAGATCGGCAACACCTGAACCCTTTACTACCAATGCTTTCAGTTTCTGAACACGCTTTAGCGGTTCAAGGTCTTTTATCAGTTTATTGCCTGAAAGATTTAACGAATCAATGTTAGGAATCTTTGCCAGTTCTTCATTAGTGGGGCTCATTCCAATCGATGCTGCTTTGGAAAATACCGTCTTCCAGCTTTCAGACAGAGTATCCCACCAACCTCTAAGATCTTCAGAATCAGAAATTACCAGCACTTTCGGGTTGGCGGACATAAACGCATCGGCGACCGGACGCTTTACTCCAGTGTGATCACAATAAATCCGTTCGAGTTTTTTATTAGCTGCCAATGCCGTTAAATCTCCAATAGCCGTGTAGTTGATCGCTAATGATACCAGATTATCAAGACTCGAAATTGCGCTGATGTTAATAATGTTTGTGCTATCCAGCGTAAGCGTTGTAAGTGTCTTTAATCCGGAAAGTGGTGAGAGATCATCAATAATAGTGGATGACGCGTTTAGTTCTGTCAGCATTGTGAGTTTGTTCACTGGCGCAAGACTTACAATTTTCGTTTTTCTCACATCAAGATATTTTAAAGAAGTCGCGAATGAAATTGGCGAGAAATCAGTAACGGCTGTGTTCTGCATTTCTAGGTTTTCGAGTTTCGTCATTCGTTCAAGAACTGAGATCTCGGTTACTGACGTATTACTCAGATTGAATTTAATCAGATTGTCCGAATACCGAAGCGGCGTGATGTCGTCAACTTTCGTATTGGAAATGTTCAGCTCGGTGAGTCCTGTAAGATTGCGTAACGGCGTAAGATCAATGAATGAAGTGTTTGATAAATTTAACGCCTGAAGATCCGTTAATTGTGTAAGAGGCTCGAGATCTTGTAACAATTTATTCTGACTGAGATCCACAGCATTTATTGACGTAATGTTCTGGATATCTTCAAGTCGGATACTGTCAGTGGTTAGATTAAGCTTCTTCTTAAAAAATCCCTGCCATTCGTATGACAAACCTTTCCACCAGGTCAGCGACGCGGCGCGTTGATCAAACTCTTTGGTATAAATGCTGACGATTTTCAGATCCTGATCTTTGGGGTCGTAATTTATTTCGATATAACGTGGCGAAGAGTTATTCACTACTTTGTTCTCCAACGTCGTACCATGCATATTCCTGACAATCGATACTTTATAGTAAAGTTTGCCGCTCGCATTTGTACTTCCCTTTATGTCTTTGATATTGAATTCAAACTTAACATCATCAAAGAAGAAGTCCACATCCTTTAAATACGCCTGAACATCTTTGTTTGTGATAACGTTTCGTTTTTCAACCAGGTCATCTTCGACCTGCACTTTGCTATCGCGAAAGATCTTCGTAAAGCTCTCCGTCACCATGATGTCTTTATCCTGTGCCGAAGTAGTGCGGCTTCCCAAAGTATTGAGTATATACTCCAGGAATTTCACCATGTCACGAACTTGTTGCTCGTGCTGCTTCACCTCGTTCTTGACTTGCTGTGCATAGGTCATTACAGAAGCAAGACAAATAAGTATTGTGGGTATAAGAGATCTAACGACCTTCATAGTTGAGGTACTTACGAAGTATTTTGGTTTCACTCTCATTATTAAGTTTAACGAGGTTTGAGATCAGCCAGCCATTGTTGTAGCCCGACCGATTAAATTCAGAGATTTCGAAATACCAGCCCTTCACCTGGAAAAAATGAAATTTGACCTGCTCTACGGTCTTAAATTTCAGATTACCACGTTTTACCTCGTACAAGAAAATGGAAAGATGGTCAGGAACAAATCTTTTTACTGTGAACTGGCTGATACTGTCGGTGTAATTAAAGGCTTTCCGAAGATTCATGAAATCAAGTTCATGACTCATTGGATGAAGAAATCTGCCGACGCGTGTTGTATCCCGTTTAAAATAGGGATCGAACACGTCTGCATGAATTCGGTTGATAACCCATTTATAACCCTCCTGAGCTTTTTCAAGCTCCATCAATAGTGTAACGGGCTCGTTCTTTCCGTTCATCACGAAAACTGTATTTACTTCGGCAAACCAGTTGCCAGAATGAAAATCAAGGATGGCTGGATGGGTTTTATCCAGCGCATCCTTGGCAAATTGTACTTTCAAATCACTGCTGATCGACTTGTTATCGGCATCGAATAGTATTCCGATGTATTTCTTTCTAAGTTTTTCACTCCGATAGGCTTTGTCACGCGCATAATAGCGTTCGCCTTTTTCATCCTCCTCTCCATTGAACCTCCGAAAGAATTGATTTACCTGTTTTGTCTCAGCCAACAGCCGCCTTTCGTCTTCCTTATCAAGAAGTTGAGCTTCTGCCAGTTGGGTACACAATATTCCAAAGAGTACAATGAACGGAGTTAATATCCTCATGCGTGTGTTTCGCTTACTCTGATATCACCCAACATCACATCCCAAAACTCCACGGTTCTACCAGCAATCTGCGTCTTCTTTTTCTCCACATAAATTGTGATATCCTTCTTGGTTGTATCCTTGTATTTCATTCCATCATCAGAAGTACCTTCAAATTTTTGGTAGATCGTAACAACACCGACGTAACGACCATCGGGCTGGCGTTCAAGGTCACTGATGTAGTGGATATCATACCATGAGATTGATACTTTATCATAGTTCAAAGCTATGAGTCTTTCGAAATATTTTCTGACCTTATAATAGTTTATCTCTGTTCTACTCACAGAAGAAACACCCATTTCACTATCCGGAGCGAACAGTTCCTCAGCACGATCCATTACACGTTGTGCTTCCGAATAAGGAGTTTTCTTGTTGCCAATAATAGTGATGTATTTGCTAAGGTCTCTGACTTTTTCAAGGGCCAGTGAATCGATGGCCTGTTTTCTTTCAGGACTGATCTCGGCTGATTGCGCACTGACCTGCTGAGTGGAAATTATCGTGAGCAGAATGGCGAATGAATATAAGAATTTAAACATAGTCTTGTGATTTAAAAGTGGGTTCAATTATTTGATCAATTCAACTTCATTGATCTTGCCTGCAGCATCAAATTTCAGTGTCCCGATCTTGTCTGCCTTCTTCTTCTGATCCTTCAGATAATTCAGATACTCGCGGATAGTAGTTGGACGGTCGTAGTCCTTTTGACCAGCCTCTTCATGAATCACAATCAAAACAGGAACATCGGGAGAAGAGAACAATGAAAGCGCCTCGTTGATACTATTGTTGGCAGCATCTGCGCTGGAAGCCCCGGAGATCGAAGCGAAATATTGCTCCAACTTTGCATAAGGGGCGCGTTTCTTATCTTCTTCTGCGGCGAGCCTTGCTTTTTCATCTGCGTCACGTTTGATACGCGCTTCTTCTTCCTGTTGTTTCTTTAACGCTGCTTCTTTCTCGAGTCTTGCCCTTTCAACGGCGTCTTTGTCTGTGACCTCCATGGCCTTCTTCTTGCTCTTACAACTTGTGCCTACTGCTACAAGTGAAATGAAAATGGCAAAAAAGGTCAATCGCGGTAGAGTTCGGAGAAGATGCATGGTGTTTTGTTTCATTGTTTCTGATTGGTTTTGATTAGCAGTATTGGCGTTCGCGGATACATTTACAAATTATTATGCCAGTTTTAACTTTCATCAGTAGCACGCTAACGATACGAGATACAGGTTAGTATTGACAGTCTGGCCCATGCGGACAAAATTCCACAATGTTTTTTACATACCCAACAAAAATTTATAGACGGAAGGCGTTCATCGAATGAATGATGCCTTTGCACTTCAGCATTGAATAAAGAAGCACGTCAGTTAGAGTATCCGACCGACACGACTATAATACGCGATCATCATAGCGAAAACCAAGCCACTACTGATACGACTCAGTCATTTTAATCGCAATCAGCCGTGCCTTAAAATTGTCAGTATTCGCGAATGACGTCTTAAGTGTCTGAAAACTTCTGTAATCAGGTCGATCACAATAGCCGCTGAACGGGCAAACACGAAAATCTTCAGGTCAACGGTATTATTCATATTCTCCCGTCCAGTTGTCCATAAAATACCACGCCAACGGCGAAGCTATCAATAGGGGAAG
The DNA here is from genome assembly GCA_039916665.1 of Chryseolinea sp. GTDB lineage: Bacteria > Bacteroidota > Bacteroidia > Cytophagales > Cyclobacteriaceae > Chryseolinea. Next base: position 53,031 of record JBDSKX010000047.1, read on the forward strand.
GTAACCATAAGCATTGTCACGCGGACAGTAAACAGAATCACGAGACAAGACTTGTTCCTCATACTTTCTTATTCCGATCTCTTTGGACTGTCGCTCAGAAAAGGCGTATAACTGACTATCGGGCGCATGGAATTTAACTATACTGCGTTCATCAATTACCCAAAGAATGATAAGCACGGCGGTCGAAAGGCGAAGTCCAAGAACGTTAACGATGGAGAACGTTCTGTTCTTTAAAAGATTTCTCAAGCAGTTTTGACGCAGTTTTTAAGCATAGGATTGGCTTAGGCGTTCCATTGGAATGGACTCAACAATCGTGAAATGGTTACAGACACCTAAGGCTTAATTTTTACAGCTCCCATCGTTTTTTTCAGACTTGCCCTTGCCAGAATGGTAGCAATAACGGTGAGCACGGCCCCAAGTAGCATCGGTGCTCCTGGAAGGTAAATCGGTGCATCGCTTTTTGTGAAGAATGCAAAAATGTAAGTCATCAACAACGGTCCGGTGAATGACGTAACACTCATGAGACTCGTTAACGCACCCTGAAGTTCTCCCTGTTCATTGGAAGGCACCTGCGTGGAGATAATACCTTGCAATGCGGGGCCAGCAATACCACCCATGCAATACACGACGGTAAATGCAAACATCATCCACGTCTTGGTCGCTAACGCAAACAAGAGAAAACCCGCCGCACTGAATCCGAGGCCGACGTATACACTACGTTGCTGACCGAGCTTCGGAATAATGATTCTTATCAGTCCGCCTTGCACAATAGCAAACACTAATCCCACCACGGCAAGCGAAAATCCAACGGTTCTCGGAGTCCAATCAAACTTTTCTTTCGTATAGAATACCCAGTTGCTTTGCACTGCGTGGGCCGATACATACACGAGGATCAGAGAAAATACCAGGCCGAGTATGACCGGATAGCGTTTCAAGTTCATCAGAGATCCGATCGGATTGGCTCGTGACCAATCAAACCTTCTTCTGTTCTCAACACTCAAAGATTCAGGAAGTATGAAGAATCCATAAAGCCAGTTCAGCAATGAAAGACCAGCACTTACCATGAATGGCACTCTGGAACCGAACTCTGCGAGAAATCCACCTAACATTGGCCCGATGATAAAACCCAATCCGAAAGCAGCACCGATGATTCCAAAATTTTGTGCGCGTGTTTCCGGGGTACTCACGTCGGCGATATATGCCGACGCTGTTGTAAAACTTGCTCCCATCATTCCGGCAATGATCCGACCAACGAATAGCCAGGCCATCGTCGGTGCAAATGCGAGGAAGAGGTAGTCGACACCAAAACCAAAAAGTGATGCAAGCAATACTGGTCTTCTGCCATAACGATCACTCAACCCGCCCATAATCGGAGCGCAAACAAACTGCATCACCGAGTATGCAAAATACATCCAGCCACCATAGACTGCCGCCTCACTTATAGATCCTCCTGTCAATTCCTGAATAAGATCCGGCATCACTGGGATAATGATCCCAAGTCCTATGATGTCGATCAACAAAGTGATGAAGATGAAGATGAGAGCCTTTTTCCCTTGTGCCATTTGCGGAATTTGGGGGCAAAATAGGGAAAAGCTGCAAGCGGAACTTGTGGCTTGAAGCTTTTTCCCCTTTCGACAATCTTTTCCTCATTTTCTGCAACCTTCTCCGTCCCACTTGAGTCTATATCGTAGTAAACTTCTGCACCCAAATGAAAAAACAGTTCCTTACCCTAGTGTTTGCTGCTATGATCGGCAACGCTCTCCTCTTCGCTCAAAATCGCCAGACTCGCAATGTCGATACGTTCACTAAGATTTCTTTCAGAGTGCCAGGGACAGTTCATCTTCGTCAGGGTAGCCCTCAGAAAGTTGAAGTTGAAGGCAAGTCAGATGTTTTGAAAGCGTTGGAAATCAAAGTTGAGGGGAACAAACTCATTATTGGAAATGAAAAAATGTGGAGCTGGAAATGGCGCGACGATGATAAAGTAACTGTGTACATCACCGTTGCCAACATTGAAGGTTTGGCCGTAAGTGGCTCTGGGGACATTATCGGCGAAACCAAAATATCATCAAAGTCGCTTGACCTCAATGTGAGCGGTTCGGGTAATATGAACATAGAGGCTGACGCTTCAGGGGAAATGGACGCAGATGTTTCTGGCTCTGGCAATCTTACTGTGAAGGGTTCATGCAGGTCTTTTAGTAGTAATGTCAGCGGTTCTGGCAAAGTTGAACTCGCATTGAAGATTTCTGAAGATGCAGATTTCGGAATTTCAGGTTCAGGAAAAATTCAAGCCAGCGGATCAGCCGCCAAGGTCAAGGCGACGATCAGTGGATCGGGAAAAGTACTCGCTGCAAATCTGGAAACTAACGACTGCGAAGTACGCATCTCAGGATCGGGTGATGTCCAGATCAATGTAAAGGAAAGTATCGATGCAAATATTACGGGTAGCGGCTCAGTTAGCTATCGCGGAAACCCGAGCAAGATCAACAGCCATTCGTCGGGTAGCGGCAGCGTGAGAAAGATGTAGTCTGGTTCTTAATTCAAAATAAATGCCGTTGTGCTGCTGCATTCAACCAACCCAACGGCATTTTCTTTGGAAGGAAACTCTTATGCCTTCTTCTCCCTGAGATAAATCAACTGACCCAGGTGATAGCTCAAATGCGTTGCGCGACTAATGATGACGTTTAGTTTATTTCTGTGAGGTTCCTTTTCGAAATCTTCAGGTGTAACCGCCTCGTGCCTTCCGAGCCATTCTTCAGGCTCCATATTGGTAAGATGTTCGGTCAGTTTCTCGTTGACATCACTCCAGTATTTTTTCAACGTAGCGATAGAAGGATATTCCAATCCTGATTTGTCAGGAGTCGAGACAAAAACTTTTGCGAGATCTGGGAACATCTTGTCACCGAGGCCCAGGAGCGGGAAGAGTCCGTCGTTGGTGGCGATCAGGTGACCAATCAGATAAATGCCAGTATTCCGTCCTGGGGCAGTTTCATTTTGCAATACTTCATCACTGGTGGTAGCGAGAAAATCTGTTATTCTGGAAACTTGAAGTGTCCAGGACTTCATGATGGTTTTTGAAAACAATGCTAGGTCGAATACGGCATTTGATGTGGCGGTAGGCATGGCTATGATTTAATGGTTGATGTTTGGGAATATTGGGGATGCAAATAAATTGAATTTACATCCGCGAAGTTTGAACAAGTATTGGAGTTCTATAGTTCTTCGTAAATTGAAATAGAGGGACATTAATCGAACAGCTTTGCAACCGTCGATGTTCCCTGAACGAATCAGTTGCGTGTATTCCCACTCCCCTCCACTCTTTTAGGATACTTCCATCGGTTGCGTATCGCACTTTGTTCTGACTTCCTTAATAAGCGGTGTGTCAAATGAGGTGAATTGTTGTACCCGACTAAATTGATACTACTTGAAAATAATAGATGGCCCGAGGTCAAGAATACATTTTTGCGGATCGCAAGTAATATCTGTTGAAATTCACAACCAAGTCCCCTCTTTTCTTCGAAAAAACCCTCCTGAAATCGTTTCCGGAAAAGGTTATAATTGTTAGATTGCCTGTAAACACTTCAAGCATGAAAGAGACCGAAGAGCTTATAGAAATAAGGATTGACAGTAATTCAAGAATCCCAAAGTATCGTCAGATCGTGGATTCTATTATTACTGACATCGAAAATGGCCTCCTGGTTGTCGGACAAAGAGTGCCTTCCATCAACGAGATCAGCGAAGAATATTATCTGTCCCGAGACACCGTTGAGAAGGCCTATAATGTATTAAAGGAGAAGAAGATCATCATCTCTGCCAAAGGCAAGGGTTATTACGTCGCCCGGAATATATTGCCCTCGAAGGTCAATGTTCTCGTACTGATGAATAAGTTGAGTTCTTATAAAATGAGAATATTCAACTCGATGGTGAATGCACTTGGACAAAATGCACAGATTGACCTGACCATTTATCATTGTGATCCCAAATTGTTTCTCAATGCCCTTAACGAAAACATGGGTCGCTACGATCAATATGTTGTCATGCCGCACTTTAAAGATGAGGCGCTCACACATCATAACACGGATGACTTAGTGCTTCAGGCATTGCGTAAAATACCGGAGCATAAACTGATCATCCTCGATAATTATCTTCCCGAGCTTAACCGCGACGTTGCATCCGTGTATCAGGACTTCAAAATGGATATCTATGAAGCCTTACAAGAAGGCATGGAATTGCTGAAGAAGTATGCTAACCTCATACTTGTATATCCACGCAATACTTTGTATCCATATCCAGTTGATATTCTTAATGGCTTCCATAAGTTTTGCTCAGATTTTAATTTTTCATCAGAAGTTCTTGAAGAGATTTACCCAGACATGGAGTTGCATCCCAAAGATGCTTATATCATCATCGAAGAAAGCGATCTTGTCAATTTAATGAAGCAGGTGCGCGATCGGAAACTTATTCCGGGAAAGAACATTGGTGTGATCTCTTATAATGATACGCCATTGAAAGATCTTCTCGGAATCACGGTAATCTCGACCGACTTTCAGGCGATGGGAGAAACGGCCGCTTATATGATTCTAAAGAAGAAAAAAGAGGTGGTGAAGAACGTATTTCGTTTTATAAATAGAAACTCCGTTTAATATTGAGAATTGTTATAGCAGAGTTTACCCCGACGCGTCGGGGAAATCTTCCGCGTTTTTACGCATCGAACCCCATTGCGGCATCCAGAAGCATCGGACATTCACATTTTAATCTGGTCAAATGTATGGATCACAATAGTATTACCTTACTCTACTTTCCGCTTTGGTGTTATTCAAGTCGTCACAACTCAAGGCAAATAAAATACTTCTTCAAGTGCACGTACCACAGGTGAGTAATCTGCATTTGTATCCATTATGTCTGCCATAAATTTCCACCATTGTTGGACGATAAGTTCCCGACCAAGATCTTGTGAACCAGCGCTGCCGATAACTTTCTGCACAGCAAACAACGTATTCGTTTCTTCATCCAGGAAAATGGAATAGTCTTCAACGCCTGATTTCTTCAATAGTTCGGAAAGAGCGGGCCATATCTCAGCATGCCTGCGTATATATTCCGCCTTAAATCCTGGCTTCATTTTCATTTTGAAGGCAATTCGCTGATGTTGAACGGAAGGATCATGATTCATATTGAAGTATTGGTTATTGCAGCGCTAATTCACTTTTTGGGCATGACAGTGCATGACGGGATACGGCCCTAAGCTCACTAAAATTGATTTATTATTCTCAATTTTCCGCTTCGCGAATCTCCACTACTATGGGCGTGATCTTAGGCGTGATCTTTCATTTCATCGGCGGTTTTGCTTCCGGAAGCTTCTATATGCCTTTCAAAAAGGTGAAAGGATGGTCATGGGAAAGCTATTGGATTGTCGGCGGACTATTTTCGTGGTTGATCGTTCCTCCGCTTGCCGCTTGGCTCACCCTTCCTGGATTCGCGTCCATCATTTCGAATACTCCTTCCGATGTTATTTTATTTACAGTTGTTTTTGGCGTGCTCTGGGGTATTGGCGGTCTAACCTATGGGCTGGGTGTCAGATATCTGGGAATGTCACTCGGCAATTCTGTCGTGCTTGGATTTTGCTCCGCGTTTGGCGCACTCGTTCCTTCGATTTATTATAACCTATTTCCATCAGATGGAAAGACGACGTTTGCAGACTTGATTTCATCGACTTGGGGCCGTGTTGTACTACTCGGCGTGGCATTGTGTCTTTTGGGAATCTACGTTTGTGGTCGCGCCGGCGTGATGAAAGAAAACGAAATGGGCGAAGTAGAGAAAAAGAAAAGCGTTGCCGAATTCGATCTCACGAAGGGACTGATTGTGGCCGTTGCTTCTGGCATTTTAAGCTCATGTTTTAATTTTGGAATTGAAGCAGGCAAACCCATGGCAGAAACTGCTGTATCTTTGGGCCTGAATCCGCTGTATCAAAACAACGTCACCTATGTTGTTTTGCTTTGGGGCGGACTATCTACCAATTTTATCTGGTGCCTGATTCTGAATATGCGTAATAAAAGTTTTGCCGACTATACCAACCGCGCCACTCCGCTGATAAACAACTATTTATTTTCCGCCATCGCCGGAACCACGTGGTTTCTTCAATTCTTTTTCTACGGCATGGGGGAAAGTAAGCTTGGCAATGGTGCAAGTTCATGGATTATTCACATGGCATTCATTATTCTGATCGCAAATATGTGGGGCGTTGTGTTGAAAGAATGGCATGGCGTAAGCAAGCGCACCAGAACGACGATCACGTTTGGTATCGCTACCATCATACTCTCCGTGTTGGTGGTTGGCTACGGTAACGCAATTAAATAAAAGGCATAAAAATTAATCACATGTCAACGAAAGTAAACACGCAGTTCAAACACGTCAGTTATTTGTGGGATGAAAAAAAGGCGGGAGACCTCGCAGGAGATGAAGTAGGACTTCTGATCTATAGATCCAACTTGCTTGGCGCTGATTTGAGACTAACCAACTACGGGGGCGGAAATACTTCGTGTAAGGCGATGGCCAAAGATCCATTGACCGGAAAAGACACTGAGATCATGTGGGTAAAAGGATCGGGTGGTGATATCGGAACGCTTAAGAAAAGTGGACTCGCTGCATTATACATGGACAGATTAATTTCTCTCCAAAAAATTTACAGGGGAATTGAGCACGAAGATGAAATGGTTGAACTATTCAATCATTGCATTTATGATCTCGCATCCAAAGCTCCGTCGATCGATACGGCCCTCCATGCATTTTTACCTTTTAAACATATTGATCACCTTCATCCGGATGCGGCAATTGCAATAGCAGCAGCAAAAGATGGAAAACGTATAACCCAGGAGTTATTTAGCGGAACAATCGGATGGGTTGACTGGCAAAGACCGGGATTCGATCTGGGACTAAAACTCAAGCAATGCCTGGAGGCAAATCCTGGAATTCGCGGGATCATGCTTGGATCACACGGCTTATTCACATGGGGAGATACTGCATATGATAGTTACGTTAACACACTTGAAGTGGTAGAGCGTTGCGCACAATATCTCGAAGAGAATTATGGAAAGAAGGCACCTGTATTCGGAGGCCAAAAGATAACAAGCCTTGAGAAATCACAGCGACAACTTCAGGCCTCCAGGCTTGCACCTGTACTTCGCGGATTTTGTTCAAGTCACACGCGAATGATCGGCCATTTCACAGATGACGATCGTGTCCTTGAATTCATTAACTCAAATGATCTTGACAAACTTGCCCCAATGGGAACCAGTTGCCCGGATCATTTTTTGAGAACGAAAATCAGTCCGCTTGTACTTCCCCTGGCAGCAGATCAGGATCTTTCAGATTTCAAAGCCATCGTGGAAAAACTGAAGCCATCGTACGAAAGTTATCGCGCGATGTATCGCGATTATTACGAGAAATGCAAGCATAGTAACAGTCCCGCGATACGTGATCCGAATCCGGTCGTGTTGCTGTATCCAGGTGTAGGGATGTTTACGTTCGCGAAAGACAAACAGACCGCGCGCGTTGCCGCCGAGTTTTACATCAATGCTATCAATGTGATGAAAGGCGCTGAAGCGGTTTCATCCTATACTTCGCTTCCAAGACAGGAAGCCTTCAACATTGAATACTGGTTACTGGAGGAAGCAAAATTACAACGCATGCCTAAACCAAAAGCATTGTCAGGTAGAATTGCTCTGGTGACAGGAAGTGCGGGTGGTATTGGAAAATCTATCGCAAAGAAATTCGCTGAAGAAGGCGCGTGCGTAGTGCTGAGCGACAATGACGCTAATCGAATGAAAGAAGCGGAAGAAGAATTCAAAATCACTTTTGGAAAGGATGCCTTTGCTACGACGATCATGGATGTGACCAATGGTCAACAGATCACGGAGGCATTCCTCGCTTCATCACTCGCCTTTGGCGGCGTCGACATTATTGTAAACAACGCCGGGCTCTCGATATCTAAACCGCTTGAAGAACATACCGAAAAAGATTGGGACATATTATATGATGTGCTGGTGAAGGGACAGTTCCTCATTACACAAGCCGGTGTAAACACCATGCGTAAACAGGGACTTGGCGGTGATGTTATCAATATCGTGAGCAAGAACGCTTTGGTATCCGGACCAAACAACGCTGGATACGGTTCTGCAAAAGCTGCACAGCTTCATTTGAGCAGATTGAATGCTGCTGAACTCGGACCCGATAAAATTCGCGTAAATGTTATCAATCCTGATGCTGTCATCGCCGATAGCAAGATCTGGGCCGGTGCATGGGCCGAAGGTCGTGCAAAAGCTTATGGCGTGAAGGTTGAAGAGCTGCCTGCATTCTATGCGAAACGAACTTTGCTCAACGAAATGATTCTTCCTGTCGATATCGCGAATGCATGCTACGCACTCGTGGGTGGACTACTGAATAAGTCAACCGGAAATGTGGTGAATGTTGATGGTGGTGTTGCTGCAGGATTTGTTAGATAATTATGAATTATAAATCAATGTCGTTGAATTATTAACACCTTATTCGGCCCTTAGTGTTCTCGCCGGATTTGCCTTTGCTGCTCTAAGCGTGTGGAAGGTTACTGTTGATAATCCGATCAAGAGTGTTGCACCAAATGCCAAGACGTATACCCAAATGCTCATGTTTATTCTAAAGGCAAATTCCATTAGCCAGTTACTCATGTAGTACCACGATATCGGTGCGGCAATCATCATAGCAATTGCGAGCAGTACAACAAACTCTTTGCTGAGCATTGCCGCAATGTTGGATACCGTAGCACCCAATACTTTTCGGATTGCTATTTCTTTGGTTTTGATTTCTGCCGTGAACATCATGAGTCCGAATACGCCGAGTGCTGATATAAATATTGTGATTATCATTGCTGCGGTCACAAGTCTAGCAGTTTTAGCATCTGAGTCGTGAAGCCATCCGATCTCTTCGTCGGTAAAATGGTAGCTAAATGTTTCATCGGGATATTCGCTCTTGTACAATCCCTCAACCTTATTCAGCAATGATTTTACGGCTTCAGAAGTCATGTCTGCCTTAGCAAGTCTGATGCTCACTGCATGCTGAAACTGCGGAAGATTTCCGATGGCGCCCGGCTCGATAGGATCACGAAACGAATGTTCATGAAAATCCTCCACGACACCGACTATTGGGTAGGTTCTATTTTGGTAATCCAGGATTTGACCAATAGCATCCTGCGGTCTCGCGAATCCAAGCATCTTTGCATACTTGCTATTAATCACAAACTCTGTAAGGCTATCGCTTGGATTGATATTTCTTCCGGCGAGCAATCGAATTCCATACAAGGGTATATAATCAGATCCACCTGACTTCATGGTAACAGAAACCTTGATCTCAGTTTTTCCTTTGTAAAGAATATCCTGGACGATCGTCGCCCAGCCCATGGGTGATCCACCGTGTAATGCAGCCTGATCTACTCCTGGCAGTTGCTTTATTTGTTCTACGAGGTGTTTGGGTTTGCCGCTAAAATCTTGAAAGCTTGTCCAGAACATCACGATCCCCTGTGTATTAAATCCCTTGTCACTTTCAGATATCATTTGAAGTTGATTTTTCATCACCAACGCACCTACTATAAAGAATATTGAAAAAGAAAATTGGAATACGATGAGTCCTTTGCGTACCAGCCACGAACGACCTCCGGGTTGGTGGCCATCACCCTTCAACGAAACCGATGGTTGATATGACGACAATACCCGCGCTGGATATAGCCCAGCGAGTACCGTTGTTACCAATGTAATCATACCAAGAAATAAAATGTTTTGTGGTTCGTATGGAGTGAATTTTAAACCCGCCGGAACAAACGAGTTGAAGAATGAAAATAAAGGATTTACAAGCAACGCCGCAATCACGACGGAAAATGCAGTTAAAACGAATGTCTCAATCAAGAATTGAATAGTCAGGCCTTTGCGGACGCTACCCATTACTTTTCTGATGCCGATTTCCTTTGACCTCTTGATCGATTGCGCTGTCGACAGGTTAATAAAATTAATTGCTGCAATCACCAGGACAAAGAATGCCAGACCCATCAGGATAAACAAACTTGCCTTTGAATCCGAATGCTCTTCAAATTCCGGATTTAAGTGGATATCGGTTAAAGGCTGAAGCCTGACCAATGGTTGCGCTGGCCATTGGGATGTATGCTTTTGTAAATTATTAGTAAGTGCCTGAGCGGCGTCACTTGCCAAAACCTTGGTATTCAATTTCACGAAAGCTTTAGAAGAACCGGATATATTATTCCAGTCATCAAGCGGTATCAACCTCTTCAAAAAGCTATGTTCAATGGTCGAAAAAGAAATAAAGTCGGTGAAAGGATAATCGGTTGGCGCATCCCAATCCTTAATAATGCCGGACACTGTCACATGAAGCGAATCGTTGTACACAATCTCACGGCCAATCATTTTATCCAGATCAATTGTTCCGAAATAAATACGCGATTTAGATTCCGTTAAGACAACTTTGTTCGGTTCCTTTAGTGATTTACAGTCTCCCTTCAGCCAGCTGTATTTGAAAATCTGAAAATACTCTGGTTCAGCGATGATCACCTTACTGCTTCCCCGATCAAATTTACGTCGAGCATTTGCCAGATCTGAAATACTGATTATGGCATCAAGCACATGATAAGCAGCAACGACTTCAAAAACCGATTCCTCGTCTCGAATCGCTTTTGGGAACGGCGCTATCACGCTCTTTTCGATCCAATTATTATCGCCCATTTTGGCTTCAAGCACAGGTCGGTAGATTCTGTCTTTGTCTGCCTGAAATGTGTCGAAGTTAAATTCGTGCTCAGCAATCAAATAAATCGAGAGGCACGCGCATACACCCAATGAAAGTCCGAAAACATTGATAATGCTGTAGATCTTGTTCTTGCTCACTATTCGCCACGCAACTTTGAAATAGTTTTGAATCATAACAGGATGTATTAT
>JBDSKX010000048.1:0-5691 GCA_039916665.1 Chryseolinea sp.
GGGGAATCGAGTCCCTTGGCTATTTCTTTAAAACTCACACGCATCCCTTCTTTGGATTTCTGGGCTACATACATCATAGCCCGAATGGCATATTCACAAGCTTTGGAAAACATGGTTTCGTATTACGATACAAAGATAAAACGAGATATGATAATAAAAGATAAAAGTATCCTTTATTTTCTGAATTTATCGCCAAAAAAGGTGTTTTTCCCAATTTAGCTGACAGGTCTGTTTGTGTTTAGCATTAGTCCAAGGTCTTTAACAGTTCGCACGGTTTAAAGATATTGAAGAAAGACGTTTGCGCATTCGATTGAATAACCTGGAAACGGAGGCGTTCAGCCTTGGCACTAATGAATGGTACTATTGCAAACTCACACTTCCATGAAGCGTTTGTTCCAATATTCTCTTCCAGATTTTGATTCTATATGATGGATGTTTGGAGACCTCGCTAAGGCGTTAAAGATAAAAAGGGATATAATTGTTTTTTTGAATGAACACCTCTGCAAATACAGCTTCTAACGGTTATATTCAGACCGAAAATCTGGTCTTTCACTCTCGCAGTACAGATAATTACTTGTCGATTTTAAAACAGGATACATTAAGCCGGGAATTTTGTTCCTGCGGGCGATAAGAGCAAACTGTTTTCAGAAGCTTGAAGAGTATCGTATGTATATATGAAATGTTATGAACATTGTTATTGTTTTAGCCCACCCGAGGACTGATAGTCTGAACGTTGCACTTGCTCAGCGATTGATGATCGGTTTGAGCGGACACAAAGTTATTCTTCATGATTTGTACCGCGATAACTTTGATCCGGTCCTGAAAGAAAACGAGGTACTTGATATTAACTTTTTCAGTGAGGATATAAAGCCGTATTGTGAAAGTCTTACGGCCGCCGATGTTCTGATCATTGTACATCCGAACTGGTGGGGTCAGCCACCAGCAATTCTTAAGGGATGGATTGATAGAGTCGTCCGACTGAATGTAGGTTATGGGTTTGATGACCGTGGGGAGGGCGAACCTGTGAGGATACTCAAGTTGCGACACTTTTTTGTGTTTAATACATCGAATACTACCCGGGATAGAGAAGAACATGTTTTCCACGATCCGCTCCAGTTCATCTGGAAAAATTGTATTGGTGATTTTTTGGGTGTAGACAATTTTCACCGCGATACGTTCCGGATTGTCGTTACCAGTACATCTGATGAACGGGAACGGTGGTTATCTGAATGCTGTCGAATGGTCATCGGACATCTTGATCAATGATGAAATTGGAATTCTTTAAAGTTTCTTAATGAATTGTTAACGCCAGCGTTTCATGCATCGGTCTTGCCTGAAACACGTTACTTTACATGACAAATAATTTTTTTGATGCTGCACTATAAAATGTTGGGTTTGCCGGCGCTTATTATGATAAGTATTGCTGGTTTCGGTCAGGTGGATTCGGTGAGTGTTAACAGGAATAATTTGCTCACCGGGAAATTGACCGAAGGGAAAAGCAGTTATTGCATTTTTTCAAAGGACGTAAATACTGGTTTGGTTTCACAAATCTCTATCTGGAATCGTGAGGTATCATTTGCAATAATGAATGGACACAAGGTTGTGGTTGTAAAACAAATGAGATATTCGCCTGATCAAAAAAAGAATAAGTATGTGTACACGGTCAGTGATCGCGCAACCATGCAAACAATCTATAACAAATCCGCCAGAGACGGTATGAAGATTGAGGCCTATAACTACAACGACCGAGAAATTTCAGGAGCTGATTCTGTAAAAGAAAACACCAAACGCGATTTTACACTCCACGTTAAGGAACCTCCGTATTGCTTTGAGATTGATCTTGAAACATTAAGGCTTCTCCCCATTCTAAAGGTAGGGCAAAAACTCGCCGTTAATTTTTACCATCCCGGTGGCGAAACCTTGCCGAAGTATTACCCAGTTGATGTTATCGGCCTGGAAGAATTGGAACTGATGGGAGGTCAGAAGGTCATTTGCTGGAAGATACTACTCCGATACGATGAGAACAGTTTTGACTATAGCTGGATCAGCAAAACATCCAGAGAATTTGTGAAGCTGGAGGGACATTATGGAACTACTATATTTAACAAAGTGAAAATAGGCATGCCAGTTCTTTAAGTTCAACCGTGAAAATATTATTAACGCTGCTGGTTTTGATGATGGGTTTTCGGTGCGAATAGATTAAGCGTAAGTGTTGTGGCCTTCGACCCGTGCGATTTTTCAAAAGAGATTGAATAAAGTCGCGAATGCTTTAACAGATCTCCCAGCCGCTGGTGAGTTCTCCGAATTGAGACGAGTTATTTATCAGTTCTTCCATTGCTGGATTATTTGCCCAACATAAATCCGGGAATCAATTCCGTGTGTTGCATCCGGGATGATATTTAACTTGGCATTTTTATAATCCTTTAAGAAATATTCTGCGCTTCTGAAAGGAACATTGTTATCCTTTTCCCCATGCCACCAATCTATTTTCAGGTGCTTGTTTTTAATCGACTTGTATAAGGCGTCCGAGAGAATATAATGTAGGTCATCGTAGCTCGCAACGATAGCTGTTTCCTGATTGGTGCTTTCTGCTTGCTTGAGGATTTCATCGAGGTGTGGAAATTTTCTTATTGTTTGGGAAAAGGAGTCTTTGCCGTTGATGACACTTTCCATCAGATCTTTTGTCACCGCTGAATCCGCAAACGCGAAAAATGCATCTCTTGAAACCATTCCACTCACGACGCCACAATGTTTCAAGTTAAATTTGGATGCAAGGAGGATAGCGAGTGGGCCGCCGCCACTGATGCCAATGACTCCGTAGTCATTATCGCGAAGTCCTGCCTTACGTGCAAGTTTAAAAAGTAATTCATCGGACATGATGTGATTTTGTGTTCCACCATACCCAGGCCGGTTAAATGAAATAAGGTTATATTTTGTTTTCAACGAGTCCGGAAGTGACGTCAGAATGTTCGCTGTAGAAGGCGTGCCGCCGATAATACAAATGGTTGGTTTGTTACTGGTAATTACATTTTGAGCGGAAGTCCCTATCTGACAGACGAAAATCAGAATTGGTATGATAAACCATTTTTTCATTTTTTGTTCAGTTTTTGTGGTGTAAAGTTTAGGCATTTTAAAATACAAAAAATTTTAAATAGGTTGTCACAATCACCGCCTCCGTTGTCGCAAATATCACCTTCAAGAAGTGAGTCTACGCAAATGGTGAGCGCTATTGATTATCCGTTGAGATGTGTATGCTCGTCGAGTTTTGTGATAAAACGGAGTGGTACTTCAACGGGCGCGTCAGTTTATTGTCAGACATTGGCAATGACGGTTGGTTTATGCTGCTGATGCAACTTGTAAAATTTCTCGTAATGATTATTCATAAGCAGTTATTTTAATATGTAATAGTAAGAACAGTTTATTGTTTATGAGTAATTGAGTCTATTATTATACACAAGTGGCTGGGAACGGACATTATGAAAAATGTTTTTGTGCCGTATGTATCTGTTAGGCGATGGTTATTAACAGGGTTCAAAGATATTTTTTAAACTTACTACCGACGGGCCGTAAACGGGACATTCTTAGGGGCTGATCAGGCCATAGGTATTGAATACGTTTGAGAACCAATCTCCAAGGATACACTTGACCATCATCGTTCCGATCGGGGGCAATAACCTGAGTATCATTACAGTTGTTTAATCGTTATTTATTTAACAACGCGAGTAAACTTCCGGAAGTTTCTTGGCAGGGGAGCACTTTAAGTGCAACTTGGAAGTTAATTGCAGTATTATATGTTCCACAATATAATCGTTCACCTACGACCATGTTTGATCGATTCCGGTCGCGCGAAAATTGCCAACACATCATTTTAATGACTTTTCTTCCTGGACTGGTTTTTGAAATAATTACATCTAATTTAATTCGTAAATGCTACAAAACTACCTGCTTACTGCCTGGAGGAACCTTTACAAGAACAAGTTATTTTCCTTCATCAACGTGTTTGGTCTTGCTCTCAGCATCTCACTCGCTATCGCAATACTAGCCCATGTGTTGGACATCATGCGTTATGATTCTTTTCATCCTGAAAAGGAGAAGATTTACCGCGTTATATCGAACATAAAATCCGGCACATCAGGAGAGTGGACTTTAGCCAGTACGCCTTTGCCATTGGCAGCAATGTTGTCCAAGCGCGATGACGTTTTTGATGCTGTGGTAAGTTTGTATCCCTGTGAAATGGCAGATGCTACTTCTGAAGATGATAAACCGATTAGCGTGACTGGCGTATTCACACAGAATGCATTCTTTGATGTCTTTGGATTCGATCTCATTTCTGGTAGCAAGAAAATGGTACTGTCTAAGCCAAGCGAGATCGTTATCAGTCAGCCGGCAGCCGAAAGAATATTCGGGCACATCAACGTCGTTGGCAAATACCTCACGCTTGGCAAGCTCGGAAGGTTTGAGATTACTGGAGTGCTAAGGAAGCCGAATGCAAAATCACATATTAATTTCGATGTACTCATTTCCAGTAATGCCATTGCAAACTTAGAGGCGAACAAAATACTTCCAGCTCGTTCTGAGAAGTGGGATTCGTTTGAGTTTGCTTACACCTATGTTCGCTTAGGCAAGCATCATTCGCGAAGCGATTTGGATTTTGAACTCCAATCTATTTCGAGTGAGATCAATCGTCCTGGTAATTCAGGATCGCTTGCACTTCGTCCCCAGTCGCTCACGTCTATCACCCCTACGTCAGATGATCTTTATCGAGATATTGGATCAGGTGTTACCTGGGGAAAGATGATGGCTGAGGTCGGAGTTGCCATGGTGATTGTACTTTCTGCTTGCTTTAATTATACCAATTTGTCAATTGCCCGGGCACTTACGAGAATGAAAGAAATTGGTTTACGTAAGGTGGTTGGCGCGACACGATTCCAAATTTTTTCGCAGTATAATATCGAGGCTGTGCTGGTCGCGTTTATCGCGCTTTTTTTTGCTCAAATTATGCTTGCCCTTTTGGTTGAATTGGATGTATTTGATCAATCCAGCTATTTGTCGTTGGATGCTACAAGCATTTTTGCAATGCTATTAATGACCGTACTTATCGGGCTCCTCGCCGGGACCTTACCTGCATGGATTCTATCTTCGTTTAAGGCGGTCAGACTATTGAAGAATATTGTGAGTGAGAAGTTAGTTGCAGGACTGACTTTAAGAAAAAGTTTGATTGTTTTTCAATTCTCCATCTCGCTGATCATTCTCATATTCATGGTCACCTTTCATTCTCAGTTCAGTTTCATGGCCGGGGTTGACCCAGGATATCGGATGAGTGGAATTGTTAGTGTGCCATGTGGTGTAAAATCGTATGAAACGCTCTCAGCCAAGCTTAAACAACTAGGCGAAGTTGAGCAAGTGTCAGCATCCTCTGATCAGTTCGGACGTTATGCCTCGGGAAGGATTTCTGTTTCAACCGAAAGAAGCGCCGACAAGCGTTTCGATATAAACTATTATTTCGTAAACCGTGATGTTATCCCGGTTTCGGGTCTTACACTGGTTGCAGGCACCAACTTCCGCGAACATGAATCTGCAATTGAAGCGGAAGTTATCATCAATGAAAAAGCCGGCGAGTTGCTAGGATTTAAAAATCCATATGATGCAATCGGTCAGCATATCTCTCTGCAAGATTCTTTAGACGTTAGT
>JBDSKX010000049.1:0-38383 GCA_039916665.1 Chryseolinea sp.
TATAGGAATGTTCGTATATACGAGCGTAGTTCGAACCAATCGCCGATCCAGTACTCACCATAGGTGACTCTAGTCCCACGCTTCCCCCAAAACCGACCGTCATGGCGCTGGTAATGAGATGTGAATACAGCTGCTGGACAGGCAGAATGCTTGACTTCTTCACAATAGAATAAACGATGTCGGCAGTTCCTTTTTTGAAATTATCTTTTAAAATATACTTCACATATACAACCGTGAGGAGTATTCCAACGAGTGGAAAAAGCGCGAACACCAAAAACTCGTCATAATGTGTGGCATAATATCGCACAAACTTTGCTATCGAATGCACAAAGTATTTCAACACGATGGCGGCTAATCCAGATGATAAGCCAACCAGTATGCTCGACAAGACAAAGAATTGTCTTGCGGACATTTTGTCCCGTAAATAGAATACAGGTTTGCTGAATATATAATGTATTAGACTTACCATTCAGGGTAAATATAGTGATTGAGAACAGTTATGATGGTGTTTTTATATTCTTGGTGGTTGATCTCTGCGAAGATTTCGTGAATTGGAGTTCCACGCTGGCAAAAGATCCGCTAATAAATAATACCTGCGGCATCAATGTCGTTGACTTAACGCCGTAGGCGCAGATGATAACAGAAATCGAAGTTCAAAGCGCCCTGATTCATCCTGCTCGAGATGCTATGGCGGACACGGCAATTAATAATTCATAATTGTCGGTGCAGTGCACCCTCTCGGCAGTCGCAGCGCTTAAATGAACCACATTGCCTGCGGCATTAAAAAAAGAGTCTCGTACGTTTTTTATTAACTGTCCAGCGCCCGGAGAAGTGTTGCGCGAGGTAGGATTAATTATGGGGTATTATTTACCGATCGTGTCAACAAGCTTCACCTTTGTCGGATGACTTAGTTTGTAATCTTGTTGTCGATTGTCAATACCGTATTTCTTATTGACATAACCCTTGGTGTACTGCTTGATTCGCGCTTCAAATTGTATTTCTATGTCCGCTGTGAGCGCTATTGCCTGAAATGCCTTGGTATAGCTGAACCAAAGGTGATCCGCGACAACCTTATTTTTTGAAATATCG
Source organism: Chryseolinea sp. (assembly GCA_039916665.1). GTDB lineage: Bacteria > Bacteroidota > Bacteroidia > Cytophagales > Cyclobacteriaceae > Chryseolinea. Next base: position 1,090 of record JBDSKX010000049.1, read on the forward strand.
ATAATTCCAGTTAGAAGTATCGTCTCTTCACTGATGCCTTTGAAGTTCACCTTCTTACCTATTCTGACAAACTTTGCACGGAATGCTGTGCGAAGTCCGGTATCGCTGGCGAGGCGCTTTCTCATTACTCGCGATCGTTGAATTCGTAAGTGCCAACCAACGGAAAGTGATCCGTGTACGCCATGTCATATCTTGTTTTCAAATCTGTCGATCTCACACGACCGGAATAAAATTGATTGTCGATCCGGAGTGTTCGAAGCGTACCACCGTTGTATGTAAATCCAAAACCTGATCCGGATTCTTCAAAGGAATTTTTCATCCTCCACTTCAGATATTGATATGAGTAGGAATATGGCATGTCGTTAAAATCACCGACACAAATAACAGGATAGGGACTTGTGGCAACAAAATCGGCAACTTGCTTAATCTGTTTGCTGCGTTCTAAAACGCCGAATTTCAGTTTACTAAGAATCGTTCGTGTTTTATTTTTCATTTCACTCAAGCGCGATCTGTATCTGGGATCAAACTGCCCCAGACCCATAGACTCGAGATGAACGTTGATCACTCTCACGGTATCTTCATTAATCTTGACATCCGCATAGGCAACCCGGTTAAATCCGTTTGTGCTTTCTAATATATCGCCACGCGAAACGATTGGATATTTTGATACAATGAGAATACCAGCGCGCGCATTTGCGGTATTTACATTGTCGGGCTCCATGGAAAAATAGAAATTCATGTTTCGTTCCTCCAGTCGTGAGATAATGTTCAAGTCTTTGCTTCTGGGGAAATTAACGAACTCCTGGTAACACTGGATGTCGGTCGTTGGATGCAATACCAGATCCATGAGGATCTTGCGACCAGAATCATATCCCGTAGTTCCTCCGGGCTTTACACTGAGGTGAGATATATTGTAGTTCATTATTGAAAACCTGGGTTTGCTGCTCTCTTTCTTAAAGAAGTGTTTGACCCCAATTGTACTGATCATATAAGGAACGCCAATGATCATCGGGATGATGTAATACAATCCTGACTTCTTGCTCATAACGATCGCCACGATCAGTAATATCGTATTGGCTAACATCGCGAAGGGAATGACGAATATCGTAAACCACAAATTGAACTTCTCTGAAGGCGGGATCTTACCTGTTGCATAAAGCAACGAAAGCAGAATGGCAGCAACAAAATTAAAATACTTCACGTGTTCCCACATAAGTTAAAAGGTCAGAAACCTGTGACAGTTGTCCTGACTGCGGAACAAAAATAGTAATTCGCGGCCAACGATCTAAACTGTGATAACTCCTAACGCTTAACCAAAGCGTCTTTACTGATGGAAGCTTATACTAATGAATTTCAGTACTTCAGGAAATGCAGTGCGCCAGTACGTCCAGTTGTGAGTGCCTTCCCGTACCCGGAATTCATGGGGAATTTGTTTGTCGATCATAGCAGTGTGCACGGCCATATTCCCTTTAATCAGAAAATCTTTGTCGCCACAATCGATATAGTACCGTACTTTTTTCAACTCCTGTGCGTTCCCTTTGTTGATGAGGCTAACAATAGAATTCTTGTCGTAATGTTCCGTTAAGCGGTTCTTTCCCTTAAGTTCTTTTTTCCCATACAGCTCACCGAGTTCAACTTTCCAAAGGTCGTCATTGCCATCAATGATCTCCTGATCTGTGAAAACTCCGGCACTCAACGGTGCGGCTGATGAAAAAAGATCGGGGTGCTTCGTAGCCATGAGTAATGTTCCATAACCACCCATTGACAAACCTGCAATAGCGCGGTATTGCCGTGATGTTCTGGTCCGGTAAGTAGCGTCGATATGGGGAATAAGCTCTTTGATAAAAAAGTCTTCCCATTTCACCTTTCCATCATAGGTATTGATATACCAGGTCAGGCCTCCATCGGGCATAACGATGATCATAGGCGCCGCTTCTCCGGCCTGTATGCTCTTGTCGGCAAGGATATGGGCTTCTCCAAATTGTGTCCATCCTGTTTCGTCATCCGTATAACCGTGCAATAAATACAAGACTGGATATGCGCGATTAGACCGATCATAATCAGCAGGCAGGTAAATACTGTACTTTACTTCCTTCCCGAGGATTGCACTCTTCACGGTTAAGCTTTCCTTAACTACGCCTTGCGCAAAGCTGCTGAATCCAATGATCGTCAACACGACGACGAAAATAAATTTGCCTTTAGTTTGATTGTTTGTCATATAAGATTTGATTGGGACGTCTCGATATATTTTAAAACCTGTCAGTGCCACGACTAAAAGATCGGGCAATTGATAATTCCTAATTCAATGTGGTTGATTTAAGGCTGCACGGACCGTTGATAACGGCGACGCCTAGTTCAAGGCGCCCTAATTTATAACCCATAACTCCTTTCCCAATTCTATTGTAAGATAGCAATCGATTTGAATTCCGGAACAGTCCGTTTTTGTGATGCTTGTTCATAAGCGAAAGCAAGCGTCAATAGAGAGGGTTCTGAGTATGGTAATCCAATGAAAGAAAGTCCGATTGGAAGTCCGAAAGTCAGCCCCATCGGAACCGTGATATGAGGATACCCGGCGATGGCGGCTGAACCATATATGCCGTATCCTGTAGACGTATCACCATTTACAAGGTCTGTGCACCATGAAGGTCCGTTTGTTGGACCACAAATGGCATCGAGCTTTTCACTCTTCATTACAACGTTTAAAGCACCCCTGCTGATGTCAAGGATTTTTTTCAACGCGGTTTGGTATTCAATAGAATCAAGTCCGCCTTTGCGTTGAGCGGATTCAAGAATGTCTTGTTTAAAGAAGGGCATTGCTTTCGCTTCATTTTTCAAATTGTAATCGATTACTTCCTGCAGCGATTTTACGGGAGCTTTTGCCTTCGACAAATATCTATTCAGTCCGTCTTTAAACTCAAATTGAAGGACCGTAAATTCCGACGAGCCGATTTCTTTGACCTTGCTTATCAGGTCTATTTCAACAATTGTTGCGCCTTTTGATTTCATTGTGTCAAGCGCTTCGAGGAGGAGTTTATCGACTCCTTCATGTCCCTTCAACATTGATTTTTCAACGCCGATTCGTTTCCCGGCCAGACCGTTTACCTCCAGGAATTTTGTATAATCAGCATGAACCTTTCCCTCACTTTCTTTTGTGACAGGATCTTCCTGGTCAACTCCAACGATAGCCGAGAGTAGGATGGCGGCATCCGTCACAGTTCTCGTCATCGGTCCGGCAGTATCCTGGGTTTGCGAGATAGGAATAATTCCCGAACGGCTCACCAGGCCAACCGTTGGCTTTAAGCCGACGATACCGTTGATTGAAGATGGACAGGCAATGGAGCCGTTCGTTTCTGTTCCGATCGTAATGGCACACAAATTCGCTGATGCTGCTGCACCGGATCCTGAACTCGATCCACAGGGATTTCTGTCGAGTATATAAGGGTTCTTGGTTTGCCCCCCGCGACTACTCCAGCCACTGCTCGAACGATTAGCTCTGAAGTTTGCCCACTCACTTAGATTCGTCTTCCCCAGTATTACTGCACCGGCCTTTCTCAACTGCGCAACGATGAACGCATCTTTCGCAGCAACATTCCCAACCATTGCCAAAGCTCCAGCAGTGGTCATCATTTTATCACCAGTATCAATATTGTCTTTCACGAGCACGGGAATGCCGTGAAGATAACCGCGGACCTTCCCGCCCTTACGCTCCTTGTCGAGCGCATCAGCCAATGATAAAGCATCAGGATTTAATTCGATAATTGTGTTGAGCATCGGCCCCGACCTGTCAACCAACTCGATTCTTTTTAAGTAGGCTTCACAAATTGACCGCGATGTATACTTACCGGAATTCATAAGCTCCTGAAGCGATAAGATGTCGGCTTCCTGTAACTCAAAAGGCGAAGCCGGCGTTGTGACGGATGTTGAAACATGGGATGCTTCACCTGAGGGCATTTTGCATCCAGATATGTACACTGCGGCCACGCCTATTCCGGCCATTCCGGCGCGAAAAAATTTTCGTCTTTTCATTTGGGGGAGATTGTCATGTTTTATTCCCGACACTAATAGATTACAGCGCTACAACGCAGCATTCACTCCGGCGTACGTCTGCCGAATAATTTTCCCATTTCTGATGATAAAAGTGTCTGTTCCGTAAGTAAGTTTTACAGTCGGACTTGTCGCCTCCCAGATAATGTAGCCAACATCATGCTGCACGACCGACTTATTCAATTGCATGATCGTGGATTGTTTGGGAAATGCTGCGAATGCAGATTCAAAATTTCCCCTGATTTCCTTCAATCCTTTGTAAATCTTGTCGGGCGTAATCAGTATTGACTCTTCTGAATAGTCTGCCATTGTTCCTTCAAGATCGTTTTCCTGAAAAGATCTCCAATGATGTTCGAGAACTGCCTTGGTCGCGGCTTCATCGGACAAGTCTGATGAATTGGATTGGCGAGTGGTACATCCAAAGACTATAAAGGCTGCGCAAATCAATAGTGGGGATGTTTTCATAACGTTTTAGGGATGCTGTTTGTGTGAATTTAAATAAATGTGGCGGATTGTATTGTTAATTTGATTTTTTAACAAAATTATGAATGATAAATTTTGAATTTTGAATTGTCGGACTTAACTCTCGCAGATAAACCTACACCTCATCCGATGATCTCTAAAGTCATTCCTTCTATTGCTTTTCTGCTATGCCTGATGTCTTGCCAATCCAGGGTTTCTCAGTTGAAGGAAAGCATTGAACACGAACTCTCTTCCGTTCCCGGAACCTTTGCCGTCGCCTTTGAAGATTTGTCGAACGGCGAACAGTTACTGATTAATGAACACGATAATTTTCATGCCGCGAGCACGATGAAAACTCCGGTAATGATTGAAGTTTACAAACAGGCGTCTGAAAAGAAATTCTCGCTGGACGATTCGATCATTATAAAGAACGAATTCAAAAGTATTGTGGATGGCAGCCCATATACCCTTGAGTCGACGGACGACAGCGAATTTGATCTTTACACAAGAATTGGGACGAAAAGCACCATTTATGATTTGATGTATGACATGATTATTGTGAGTAGTAATCTCGCCACCAATATCATCATCGACCTTGTCGATGCAAACAATGTTATGGCTACGATGAAAGAACTTGGAGCAAATGACATCAAGGTCCTTCGCGGTGTTGAAGACAATAAAGCGTTTGATATTGGAATGAACAATACGACGACAGCTTATGATCTGATGTTATTGTTCAGCAAGCTATCAAAAGGGGAAGTCGTGAATAAAGATGCATCATCTGCAATGATCAAAATATTGTTGGAACAAAAATTCGATGACATCATACCGGCCAAGTTGCCTGGCGACGTGAAAGTTGCGCATAAAACGGGCTTCATCAAGGGCGTTCATCATGACTCTGGAATCATAATGCTTCCCGATGGCCGGCGATATATACTGGTATTGTTATCAAAGGACCTCACGGATGACGTGACTGGCCTTAACGCGATGGCCAACGTCTCGAAGCTTATCTACGACTATGTTACCCCCAAGTAGTTAATTGACTGGAGCGAGCTTTGAAAACAGGCTGAGGAATTTTGTAGCGGTATACCTTAAGTTTATATTTCTCATTTTATTGACATTTTGTACGAAGCGCTTGTCATCAATGAGGTCTTGGATCTTTTTTACAATCTCAGATTCTGTATCCGTGACTGCGTCGCCGCGAAGACCAAGTCCATGGTACGCTACTCGCGCGGCATTCCCCATCGGATCATAGTCACCGTGCACAGGATACATAAGCATTGGAACGCTGGCATGAATAGCTTCCTTAATTGAGCTTAACCCACCGTGGGTAATAAAAACATTGGTATAAGTCAAAACATCTGTTTGAGGAACCGATTGGAAACAATAGACATGATCGGATTTTCGTAGTTTAATCTTTTTGTCCTTTTGTGAGCCTGTAGAAATGATAAGTCGATAATCCAGAATTTCTGTCACTGTGATGAGTTTGTTCAGAAATTCCGTAATAGCATCGTTGTGTGCGGATTCAATGGTTCCAAATGAGCAGTACAGGACTCTTGTTTTGTTTTCTGCCAACTCGTCTTTAAGCAATGCACGTACTTGCATATAGTCGTCGTTGATGAAATCGTGTTGAACAGGATTCATCATAAATCCGGTAAAGAACTGATTTGTCGGAACATCGAAAGTTGGAAAGTCGAATTCCCGGGGAGATAAAACAAACTCAGTAACGCCTGCAATGTTGTAGTAGAATAGCCCAAGGACTTCTGAGCGGTACTTTTGTGGAAGCTTGCTGCGCTTGATCGCGCGATCAATGATATATCTATCGTCGTGCCATACATACAATAACCTTTGGCCCCAGGATTTTCTCGTTTGCTGCGCCTTCAGCGAACGTATCGCAGCCGCAACTGCCGTTTCGTTCTCAGGTAAGGAGGCGCTGTTTACAGGAGGCCTTCCCTTAACGACGTAGGTGGGAAACATCGCATGTATCACGGCGACTTTTATGGATGTGCCGCGTAGAAGTGGATATAAGATTATGAAGTCAGTTGCCTGCGTGCCGTCAATCAGAAGAACATCTGGCTTTAACTCCTGGAGTAATAACTGCAAATCCTTTTCACGTTCATCGTGAAGCCGGTCCGTAATTCGATCCTTAAGACAAGAGAAATAAAGATTTCGTTTTCTTTTGGTTGTATTCGACCATCGCTCGAAACCGAGTCCGAAAGGAACAGATTTAAGCGGATAAAACTCAAATCCGTTTCGGCGCACGTGTTCCTGAAAAAAGCCAACGCCGGCAAATACTACTTTGAACGATTTCCGCTCAAGGATCCGTGCCAATGGAAAGCAGGGGTTAATGTGGCCAATGCCGTGGTAGTGGAGAAATACAACCTTCCGCGGCATCGTTCAGAATGGGCGAATTGGAAAAATTACAAAGACAAGAGTAAGGCCCGTGAGATTAGTCCATGTTATTGCAATGGAATACTTTTCCATTTTATCGTGCTCACATAGCCGTAACTGGTTAATCATTATGATTTACTTCATGACAACTTTGCGAATGATACGGCGATATAAAGCGGGCACGAATCGTTTGATATAAACCATCAGAACTTCTTTTCCACCGATATTTACTTCGGCTTTGTCCTTTTCAATTGCGCTGACAATCTGCGACGCACATTCTTCAGCAGGCATACCTTTTTCCTGCATCTCATCCATCTTGTTGTTAGGAGTGCCATCGCCCATCAGTGCGGCAAATGAAATTGAAGTTTTGATCATTCCGGGACAGACGATTGTAACTTTGATATTGTCTTGCCAATATTCGGCGCGAAGTGAATCGTAAAATCCATGCAAAGCATGCTTAGTGGCCGCATAGCCTGACCGTTTGGGTGGACTGTATTTACCTGCCACGCTGCTGATGACCACAAATTGTCCTTGTTTCCGGCTGATAAAATGTGGCAACAAATATTTGGTGAGTGCAATCGCGCCAAAGAAATTTACCTCGAAGAGTTTTCGAAAGACTTCCATTGACGTCTCTAGTACTGTGCTGCGCTGGCTGATCCCACCGTTGTTGATAAGGATGTCAATATGTCCAAAACATTGAATGGCGTCTTCAGTTGCTTTGACGAGTGATGGAGTATCGTTCAAATCAATCTGGAGTATGCAAATATTCGATGGTGAACCTGCGCATTGTTTCTTCACGCGCTGTAACTCATCGGTTCTTCGCGAAGACAAGATCAGCCTGCACTCTTTTTTGGCAAGCGCATAAGCCAGTGCTTCTCCAATTCCTGAAGATGCTCCGGTCAGCCAAACAACCTTATTTTTCAAATCGGACATTCCTTAATTAAATATTATCGTTTTCGAGGGAACGGTTAAACTTCCGGACAGGCAAATTGTAATTTTTATTTTCTGTTGTAAACCACAAAATCAAAGCTATAAAGATGATTATCATCCTTTAAATGGCTTTCACGCGAATTTTCTTTCCAGTCCTTCTTATCAAACTCCGGGAAATAAGTGTCACCATCGATCTTTGCGTGTATTTCGGTCAAATATAACCGGTTGGCTGTTGGTAAGGCTGCGTCGTATATCTCGGCACCCCCAATCACGAAAGCTTCTATTTCGCCATTGTTGCGGCAGATATCGAGTGCTTTTTCAAGAGAGTTGCATACGATACAACCAGGTGCCTTAAATGCTTTTTGTCGCGTGACAACTAAGTTTGTGCGATTGGGCAGCGGCTTGAATTTTTCGGGCAGTGAATCATAATTTTTTCTACCCATGATCGCATGATGGCCTTTCGTAGTTCGCATGAAATACTTCATATCATCGGGTAATTTCCAGGGGAGGTCATTATTTTTTCCTATGACGCGATTCTCGCTGCATGCTGCAATTAAGGAGATGATCATGAGAGGGTTAATTAGTCAACGGTATCGGCACTTTCCGTCCGGCTACGCAATCTAAGTCAGATATCATTACCCCGGAAGAATTCAATAATATTCATTTTTTTCTTTCCTTCCATCTGCAATTGCTCAATACTTATCCAGCCGTCAAGTGTGGCCACTTTGATAAAGGTTTTGTGGTCCGTTTCAACTTGCCCTGGCGCGACCATAATATTGTTTTGAACAACGGAAACTGCGAAGATCTTGAAAGTCTTGTCGTTGATTTTTTTCCAGGCGACCGGAAAAGGATTAAGTCCGCGTACGAAATTTCTTACACTTTCGCTATTCTGATTCCAATTGATCTCGCAGGTCTCGCGAAATATTTTTGGTGCAGGCTTAACTTGTTGCGTTTCGTCCTGTATTGTCAACTTATAAGTATGATCACGTATCGCTTCAACTGTGCGAAGCACCAGCTGACCACCTTTATTCATCAATCGACTATAGACAGTTCCAACAGTGTCATTATAGAGAATGGGTTCTTTCTCCTGAAAAATAATGCTCCCGGTATCAATTTCATGTTTCAGAAAAAAAGTTGTGACGCCGGTTTCCTCTTCACCGTTCATAACCGCCCAGTGGATGGGCGCAGCGCCGCGATATAACGGAAGGAGCGATGCGTGCAAATTGAACGTGCCCTGCGCTGGCATCGACCAAACACTTTCTGGAAGCATTCTGAAAGCGACCACAACTTGAAGGTCGGCCTTATAACTGCTTAATTCTTCGAGGAATTCCGGCGACTACAAATTCGATGGTTGCAACACCGGAATTTTATGTTTTAGGGCCACTTCCTTTACGGGAGATGGAAGAATTTTTTGACCACGGCCTTGTGGTTTGTCGGGTGCAGTGATGACAGCGACAACGTTGAATTTATTTTCTACTAGTATTTCGAGACTCGGAACGGCGAATTCTGGCGTCCCCATAAAAATGATCCTGAGGTCTTTCATTGTATCTGCGAAATAACAAGTTCCTTAGAAATAATTAATACATTGGCGATATATCACGTCTTCAAGATATTTCATTTACAGGGTTTCGACTTATTATTTGTCGCATCAACCATGTTCTTTGTTTTAATATTTCTGCCATTCCTGTTTTTTAGGTTGTACAGGAAATCAATGGTTCAAACGAACGCGTGAGAGCGTGATGAATTAATCCCTCAAATCCTTGCGCATATACTTCGAGCATATCGGGCACTCCGTCCACACATGTCCACGTGCAGGACAATACTTCCTTCCAAAATAAATGATCTGAAGGTGCGCTTTATTCCACTGGTCTTGAGGAATAAGCCGCTTCAGATCATGTTCAGTCTGTTCGACATTTTTGCCATTGCTAAGTGCCCACCTATACGCCAGGCGATGAATGTGTGTATCAACTGGAAAAGCAGGAACACCAAACCACTGTGTCATTACGACTGAGGCGGTTTTGTGGCCGACCGCGGGTAATTCTTCTAAACCTGCAAAGGTGTTCGGGACCTCACCATCGTATTTGTCAATGAGAATTTTTGACAATCCATGTATACCCTTTGATTTCATCGGCGAGAGTCCGCATGGCTTTATGATCTCACGAATCTCTTCGACACTCATCTTTATCATGTCGTAGGGATTGTCAGCACGCTTAAAAAGATGCGGCGTAGTTTGATTAACTCTTACGTCAGTGCACTGTGCGGATAGGAGTACCGATATAAGCAAGGTGTAAGCATCTTTATGATGCAGAGGCACTTCATAGTCGGGAATATATTTGTCGAGCAGCACAAGGATGTCGTCAACTTTGTCAGATTTTTTTTGCGCCATCTCTTCTGTGATATAAAAAAAGAGTTGAAGGAACTTTCTCCAGTTAATATTCTAAGGATAGAGCAGATACTTTTTTCTCATCTCCTTATACTTCGCGAGGTCAGTTTGCCACGTTGAGCGTATCTGTTCCTCCGTCATCCCATCTTTAATCTGCTGAGCAAGGGCATTGCTTCCTGCCCATCTGCCGAAGTGAGGAACGAAAAATTTTTCCTTTTCTGGGAACAACTTGTACATGTCAATCAGATAATGAATATCAACGCGTTTGGGTGCTTCAACTGTCCGGAGATCTATTCCATGACACAGCTTATTTTCCAGCGGTGGATCAACTGCCATTCCCGGAATATCGACCGGCGTAAATTCGAAAGGCAACGTCGTGAGATCAGGATGGCCGATCACCTGAAAGGGTATCTGTGTTCCTCTTCCTAAACTCAATGGAGTTCCTTCAAAGAAACAAACACCGGGGTAAAGTTTGATCGCCTGTTGTGTGGGTAGATTAGGTGAAGGCTTAATCGGCAAAACGTATTCATCGTTGTGCGTCCAGTTTTTCATGGTGACAACTTCAAGTTCACATTTAACTTTTCCTTCCAGCCAACCTTCGCCATTGATCATGCCTGCGTATTCACCAATGGTAAGGCCATGCACGATCGGAACAGGATGCATTCCAATGAATGATTTGAATTCTGGTAACATAATCGGACCATCTATATAACTCGCGTTTGGATTTGGCCGGTCGAGCACGATAACCGCCTTGCCATTCTCACCACACGCTTCCATCACATAATGAAGTGTTCCGATATAAGTGAAGAATCTGACACCTATATCCTGAATATCAAAGATCACCACATCGATATCACTGAGTTGCTCTGCTGTAGGCTTTCGACCCTTGCCATACAGCGAGACAATCTTGATTCCTGTTTTTTTGTCAACGTCATCGCTAACATGTTCTCCGGCGGCGGCGTTTCCCCGAAAACCGTGCTCAGGTGACATAATCTTTTGAATATCCACACCAAGGCTCTTGAGCGTATCTGCGAGATGGACCCTACCCACCATGGCGGTATTGTTTACAACAAGGGCTACACGCTTTCCTTTTAACTTCGACAGCAGTGTTTGGAGTTGTTCGGCGCCCAATGTGAGTTTTGGAGGTGTTTTATGACCGGCCATCTCAATTGAGCTTTCTGATGTATTTTGCGCTGGTGTTGTTTTACACTGAGCAAACAATGGCAGTATCAGCAGTATTAGAAACATTTTTCGCATATACTTGTTATGGGTAATATGGTAATTGTGCACTCAATGACCGATTTCTTATTATCTTATTTAGTACATTTTATTAACGGGTTAAGTTAGCAATTACGTTGAACCTCTCATATTTCATATCGCGAAGAATAAGTCGTGAACAGAAAGTTGGTTTCGCATCTGCCATTCATAAAATAGCGATCGCGAGTATTGCCATCGGTTTGTCAGCATCAATGATCTCATTTCTTGTGATGCTGGGCTTTCAGAAGACGGTAAAGGAAAAAGTTTACAGTTTCAGTGGTCATTTGATGGTCACTAAGTTTTCGATGAACAATTCTCCCGAAGAAGCAGGGATGAATTACCACATTAAAATATTTGATCATCCGGAAGAGTATCCTTTCATCCGCCACGTCCAGGAATACGCGCACAAAATAGGGCTTGTAAAGACTGAAACCGATGAAGTCTTGGGCGTTGTCGTGAAAGGTGTTGGCAAAAGCTATGATGTCAAATCGTTTGAAACGAATATGAGGGAGGGAAAATTTCTTGAACTACCTGATTCCGGTTATTCCTCGCAAGTTGTACTCAGTAGAATTATCTCCGACAAACTGAATGCTAAAGTAGGGGACAACATCATTGTCCATTTTTTTCAGGATCCTCCCAGATTTAGAAAATTAAAAGTCTCCGGAATTTATGAGACCAATCTCTCTGAGTATTTTGATGGTAAAGTGGTACTCGCCGATATCAGAATGATCCAAAAATTAAATGATTGGTCAGATAGCCTTGCCGGCGGTGTGGAAGTGTATCTGGTACACGATGACAACGTTGATCAAGCAGGATTGAGGATCGCTGAAACGATGGATTTTGACCTTGATGTAGAGCGCATCAGTGATAAATTCAGCCAGGTGTTCGAATGGCTTAATTTATTGAGCAGACAGGTAAATATCCTTTTGGCCATTATCCTGATCGTTGTATGCGTAAATATGATATCTATCGTATTGATTCTCGTAATGGAACGCACTCAAATGATTGGAATGCTCAAGGCTTTCGGCGCTAATAATTCGGTTGTGCGATCTATATTCATTTTTAACGGTATCAATCTGATTGCGAAAGGTCTTTTTCTGGGAAATGTGATTGGTCTGGGATTGGCGTTCGTGCAATACCATTGGAAAGTAATCAAATTAAATCCGCACGATTATTATATGAACTTTGTTCCCATCAGTTGGTCATGGGATGTTGTTTTGATCCTGAACCTCTTAACTTTTGGTGTTGTCACGTTTGTTCTTATTATTCCAACGATGATCATTGCACGTATTAATCCTATAAAAGCAATTCGATTTGATTAAGCGAATGTTAAGTCAAATATTTTTATATTTTTGCTTAACAGGGAGCCCACCCTTATCCGAAATGTTCAATTGTTATGCAGCTTAAATTCAAGAATCCGGTCAGGCCAGACCTGACAAGTACAATTCAAAAAAGAAATCGAAGGCTCCAGGCTTTCTTCAATGCGAAGAACCTCGACGTTCGATTGCACGGCGACGCACAGAATCCATTGATGGTATTGTGTGGTTGCGTCGGTTTGTCGTCTTATGTTCACAATTTCGACCTGAGAATGTTGGATAAACCCAATCAGGGAGAAGTGATGAAGATTTACAAACTCACTGAAATCATCCAAGGCACACGCGAGGAAGTGATTGAATGGTTACAGCAGTATCCGCAGATGCCGCTGTTTAGAATTCAGCACAAAGACAGCAAACTGTATTTGTGTGGCTTCAACTTTGTCGACCGCGAACAAAAGCTGGGTCGTTATCCCGTTTTTGCACGCGAAGATTATCACATCTACAAACAGCAAGAAGCTGCTGAAGACATTCTTAACATGCTCAAGGAAGATGGTTATGAGGTTGAAATTACCGAGCCAGACTTGGAATTGGTGAAATCACACGTCGGTCCGATCTCCTTTGTGGGATTTCAGGAATGACGATTAAACACGGTTGGTTCAGGTAGCGATTGCCCGAAAGGGATATATTTCCTGAACCAGCTTTGTATGGTCATTTGAAGCACGCCAAAGAATGCTTCTTTAAAGATCCCCGCCGACATCTTTGATTCGCCGCGCGTGCGTTCTGTGAAAATTATTGGCACTTCACTCAGCGTGAAACCGAATTTCCACGCAAGGAATTTCATTTCTATCTGGAAAGCGTAGCCCACAAATTTCACTTTGTCCAGTGCAATGGTCTCGAGGACCTTTCTACGATAACAAAGAAATCCAGCAGTCGTATCACGAATTGGCATGCTTGTGATCAGTCTTACGTAACTACTCGCGAAATACGAAAGCAACACCCGGCCTATTGGCCAATTCACAACATTCACCCCCGTCGCATATCTGGAACCGATTGCAACGTCACTTCCACGCTCCGAACACGTTAGATAGAGGCTAACTAAATCTTTTGGATCATGCGAAAAGTCAGCATCCATCTCAAGGATATAATCATAGCCTTTATCTATCGCATATCGAAAGCCAGTGATGTATGCAGTACCCAAACCCAGTTTGCCGCGCCTTTTTACAAGATGAAGTTTCGTGTCTTTTTCGTCATTGTACTCCCGCTGCATTTGTTCGACGATTTCCGGCGTACCATCCGGAGAGTTATCATCAACAATTAGAATGTGAAAATCTTTGGGTAAACTAAATACTGCGTCGATAATGGCGCGGATATTATCTCGCTCCTTATAAGTTGGAATGATAACAATGGCGTTATTACTGGGCATACCGGATCAGACAAAACTATAAAAAGTCACTATTTAAACAATCGTTTCCAGAACTTGGTTTGCTTAAATTCTGCAGAATTTTTCTTTTGATTGGTGACCAATATTTTTTCATCGACGAGAAGCCTTAGGCAAAGCAGAGTCACCATGATCAAAAACTTGAAAAAAAGCGTTTTTTCAAACGTTCTAACGAACCCTGATTGTCTTAACCCCTTACTATTTCCAGATCATCCTACTTCAATCTCCTGAAGATTTTTTGAAAGTTTTTTCTGAACTTCTCCGGGAACAGGAGCAAAATCAACGAAATGTTGAGTAAAGCGCGCACGGCCTGCGGCAATAACCTGCGTGTTGTCGAATATCGATCTAACGCTGCCAGCGGCGTCCGCGCTTTTATAACCTGGTGGCTATCGTTTCCTGAAATTCCCATGATGATTGATCGGCGAGTCTGCAGGTCCCCCATGACTTCACTCATGATGTCTTGGAACCATTACTTCAAGATCATAAATGGGTTCCAACAACTGGGGCTCTGACTTCATAAATGCTTCTTTAAATGCCATCATCCCGCGATCTTGAATGAAAGATCATTTGGATCTGCTGGATGCATCTGACCATCATAAACCATTGCCTGACATCCCGAACGTGGGAACCTGTGATTGGCCCCTGCTCCATTTTTATCATCACACCTTTAAGAAGAGTGGGTATAAACCGTGACTCGATGACGCCACCAACAATACAGTTGTAAAAGACCAGTTTTCCGCCCAGTTAAGTTCGATTATCTGCCTATCACGGATCGTATACTTGGCCGGCTCTTGCATCCCTTCAGCATATGCCTCAACTTTCATATGCACTTCGCCAAACTGCCCCGATCCTTCAAATTGTTTTTTATGACGAAAGATGGCATTAGCAGACTTACGGATTGTTTCGCGATAGGCTATTTTCGGCACTTCAAATTCGACTGGCAATATATAAACGTGCTCCAGCAAACACTTACACGCCGACAGGCGTAATTCACCTGACCATAAATCAACAATTGACTGATTTCGTTGTTGTATTCGACTTGAAGCGTTGGATCTTCCTGATGAATTTTATGCAGCACTTCGCGAATGCGTTCATCGCCTTTTTTGCTCAAAGCGGCTACGGAGGTTCGGATGCGAGGTTCTGGATATGCAATAGCATTGATGGTTATGGGATGACCTTTCGCATGCAGCGTCTGGTTGGTATAAGTCTCCTTGAGCATCAGTGTCCGCTCCAATATCATCGGCAATAAGTCGATCGACGGCGTTCCTGGTTTTGCCGTCCATGATAAACAGCTGATGCAACTTTTTAGTCATATCGGTGTGGCTATTGGTCAGTTCTGAGGTGGGGTTAATTTCTCCCCTGATCACTTTAAAATATGTGAGCTTACCGAGGTTGGGTTCAAGGTGCGGGTTGAAAACAAATGCTATGCAGGTTTTGTATCGCCAAAAGCAATAAGATTACCCTCGACATCCACTTCTGGAATGGCGTCTATTGGATTTGGTGCGATGTCGTCGATAAATCCCATCATTCTCCCGCTGCTCATATTCTTTTTGGCTGACAACAGCTGTAGCCGTGCTTAAAGTCAACGACATTGATTTATCATTCTCCATTTTGAGAAAATTTGGCTTAGTTTGTGTAACCCACGGATTCGAAAATAAATCATAACCATAATGAAAAAGTTTTTAGCACTCCTTTTCCTCATTCCTGTTGTCGCAGGATATGCCCAGACCTTCGAGGGAATAATCAACTGGAAAATGGCCATGGAGATCACTGATCCTAAAGTCAAGGCTCAGATGGAAGAGGCAAAGAAGAAAATGAATGATCCGGCAACGCAAGCACAGATGAAGCAGATGCAGGAGAAGATGAATGATCCGGAAATGAAAAAATTGATGGAATCTAATCCGCAAATAAAAGCATCTATGGAAGCTGCTATGAAAATGCAACAGGGTGGAGGTCTTGAATCAATGATGCCGAAAGGAATAACCCTGAAGATTAAAGGCCATGATTTGCTAACGCATACTGAAGGAGGAGCATACAACTTCGATCATCTGTATCTGAAGGATAAGAAAGAGTCCTATCAGATCAACAGAGAAGACAAGACTTACAGCAAACGGACAATCAAGGATGAAGACCTCAAGGGCGTAACGGAACAAAAAGATGTTAAAGTGACCAAGACCAGCGAGACGCAGAAGATCATGGGCTACACTTGCACCAAGTATATTGTCGACCTTAAAGAAAATAACAGAGACGTACAACAATTTATCTGGGCTACAAAAGAGATCAGTAATCTCGACTTTAAGGAATTTTCAAGACATACCATGACCGGTAACAAAAACAACACTTACTACGATCAGATTGATGGATTCCCACTTAAGATGGAGATCAAGATGGCTACCGGAACGATGACTATGGAGGTGACTGAAGTAAAGAAAGAATCATTGCCCGCGTCAGATTTTGTGATCCCGTCGGATTACAAGGAAACCAAGAATGTTTTTGGCAATTAATCGCAGGAGATATAATGATCAGGCTGGATTCGTGAAGGACCCAACCTGATTTTTTTATTTGTTATATCCAAGAACACGAAGCATGCTTTCGCTCGTTTGTTCCTTGGCAAATAGTTTGGTTGTAATAACGCCGTCCTCGTTTCTATCGATCAACACGTGCTTAGGTGCCGGAATCAGACAGTGCTGAATACCGCCATAGCCACCGAGAGATTCCTGGTAAGCTCCAGTGTGGAAGAAACCAATGAAAAGTTGTTCTTCGTCGGTTATCATCGGTAAGAATACCTCTCCTGTATGGGCTTCTGAATTGTAATAATCCATACTATCGCAGGTTAGTCCGCCGATGTTTACTTTATGGTATGGGTCGTCCCACTTATTCAGAGCGAGAAGGATATATTTTTGATTCAATCCCCAGGCATCTGGCAGATGTGTAATGAAGGAGCCATCGATCATATACCACAACTCCTTATCGTTTTGAAGCTTTTGATCCACCAGTGAATACAGCACCGCGCCACTTTCTCCAACGGTATAGCTACCGAACTCTGTAAAGATATTTGGAACAGGCACGTTGTTCTTATCACATATCCATTTGATATTTTCCACGATTTGTTCGATCATGTACTTATAGTCATAATGAAAGGTGAGGGATGTCTTGATCGGAAATCCACCACCGATGTCAATCGAATCAAGTGTTGGACAAATCTTCTTAAGTTCACAATATTTAAAAATAAACCGGCTCAACTCACTCCAGTAATACGCAGTATCTTTTATACCTGTATTGATGAAGAAGTGAAGCATCTTTAATGAAGCCTTGGAACTGTTTTCAATCTTATCTTTGTAGAAACTATTGATATCACTGTATCGAATCCCGAGGCGCGAGGTATAGAACTCAAATTTTGGTTCTTCATCGGCAGCAACGCGGATACCAACTTTATACGGAACCTTTACATTGTCTTCGTAGTAGTCGATTTCGCCAAGGTTATCCAGAATAGGCATACAGTTGTGAAATCCGTCATTGAGGAGTTCACTGATGTACTGCCGATACGATGGCATTTTAAATCCATTACATAAGATGTAAGTGTCTTTTGTAATCTTGCCGGAATCGAACAGGGACCTGACGATTGGAATATCAAACGCGGAGGACGTCTCGAGATGCACATCTTCATTCCTCAACGCTTCTTCTGTGATGAAAGAGAAGTGTGATGATTTTGTACAGTAGCAGTATGTGTACTTGCCGTTGTAGTTAAAACGTTCAATCGAACTCTTGAAAGTAGCCTGAACGAATCTGATGTTTTCACTGATCCGCGGGAGATACGTAAGCTTTAGCGGCGTGCCGTACTCTTTGATGATGTCCATAAGCGGCACATCATTGAACAATAATTCGTGGTCACGGACCTTAAATTCTTTTTGGGGAAACTCAAAAGTTTGCTCAACAAGTTCTCGGTAACTCTTCATTTAATCCTTAATGCGTTAGTCCTTCGGTTAACCGCGACTGAAAATTGAAATTATACTACCTCGTCAATAATGTAGCACTCTTTGCCTCAATCCCTACTTCTTGCGATCTGTTGGTTCAATGAAAGAGGTGCAATATTGTGATAATTTTGCCATCTTTGCAATACATACAGAACGCATGGTTAATCAATTTTACACTTTGATATTTCTCCCGCCTTTTTTCGGGATTCGCGCATTGCCTGATCTCTAAGGCAACGGGAATTGCTAATTAACAGCATTTGCCTTTCAGGTCGTTAACCATCTCTCCAAATTTAATTTCCTGTTCCCGTGAAAACGTTGAAGATAATTGAAGTAAAATCAGAAATCGGTGCCGGAACACGCGGTGCAAGCCTCGGCGTTGAAGCAATCAAAATTGCCAGTCTGGATCTTCAATCGGATTTCTTCAAGGTTTATGAGACTGTTGAAGTGGACAACGTAAACGAATTGCTGTTCGACGGTGCTAAACACTCCCACGCGAAGTTCATTGAAGGCGTAATGATCATGGAGGAGCGGGTTTGCCTCGAGGTTTACGAAACATTGTGGGAGGATTACTTCCCCATAATCATCGCTGGCGATCATAGTACTGCATACGGCACAATCGCCGGGATTAAGAAGTCAGATCCTAAACTGCGCGTAGGCGTAGTGTGGATTGATGCACATGCTGACATTCATACGCCTTTCACAACACCTTCGGGCAATATGCACGGTATGGCCCTTGCCATGGCTTGTGGAATCGACAACCTGGAATGCAAGGTGAATGATCCTCGAGGCGAGACCCTGGATTACTGGGAGCAAATCAAGAACGTTGGACTTGCAGGACCGAAGATTTATCCCGACGATATCGTCTACATCGCTGTGCGCGATATTGAAAAGCCTGAGAACTACATCGTCAATAAATATAATATAAACTTCATAGAGACGGAGGAAGTAAAGAAGGCCGGGCCGGCAGAAATTGCCAGACGCGCACTCGCGATGCTTGACCACTGCGATCAGATTTACGTTTCTTTTGATGTTGATTCACTCGACTCAAGAATTTCGACCGGCACAGGTACGCCAGTGCCCAATGGCCTTACCGTTGAGGAAGCCAGAATACTTAATACCGAATTGGCGAAAAGTCAAAAAGTATGCGCCTGGGAAATCGTTGAAGTTAATCCAACGCTGGATACAGAGAACAGAATGGCGGAAAGCGCCTTTGAAGTTCTGGAGTCAACAGCCAGAGCGGTTGCAAACAGACCGGTTTTGACAAACTAATCCTGGACCTCCAAACTGAAGTGCACGCTGATGCGGTTGATGAGCTAAGCTATGCCGCTAAAGCTCATGGGATAACCGCTCATGAGGCTAAAGCTTTTCCTTTGCCTCGATAATGTTACTGAACTCGGCCATGGTCGTCACCATGTTGCCCCTGATAATGGGATCTATAAATATCTTCGGAATATCGATTGGCTTTGAAAGAACCCTGTAGGTCGCTTTCACCTTTTCTGGTGAGACTTGTTCTAAAGTCCAGCTCCCGGTCAGTTGAAGTCGGGTTACCCCTTTGCGCTGTGGGGCTACGTTATTGTTCACTCTGGATTTAAAAGTGATCAGCAAAAGCGTAGGACTTTTTGCAACGACTTTGTACTCCATATAATGATCCTGGTCGCTGACAGGCCAGGGGATATCGTGATAAGAATATTCAAACCATGCCGTGGTATCTTGCTGGAGGTATATTTTGTATTCGCTGACGTGCGTCTGCCAATTCATCACTTGTTTGTCATCCTTGATCAAGTGAAGACCGGCATAGATAGTGTTCTTATAATAGAACTCACATTTCAATTCCCGTGACGGATCTGGAGGAGTTGACCCGGGCCATGTCATCCACTTTTCGAACACACTGATGTTACGATCCTGTCTCACCAGAGTAAACCCCTCTTTATCTTTCTCCTGAGCGAAGGCAGTCCCCTGTGACAGTTGAAGCACGACAAAAAGGACAATCAGAAACGTCTTCATAAAAAATGTTGCCAGTGCTATGCGCATCGAGAAGCTGTGTTCATGATAACCAAACGTAAAAGGCTACAAGATGCGTACGCTAAAAATAGTCCTTATTCTTCAACCTTTTTCCTTATTTTCGCCGGGAAAATGAGTTTAACGTCAATCAGCACGAATCATGAGTCTAAACAAACCTATTTCTTCTTTCATCGAGAAGCACTATTTACACTTTAATGCCGCAGCCCTTGTTGACGCCGCCAAGGGGTACAAGAAGCACATCGAAGAAGGCAAGAAGATGATGGTAACGCTGGCCGGTGCGATGAGCACAGGAGAGTTGGGCCTCAGCTTCGCTGAGATGATCAGAAAGGACAAAGTGCAGATTATATCCTGTACAGGAGCTAATCTCGAGGAAGATATCATGAATCTTGTCGCGCATTCCCACTACAAACGAATTCCAAACTACCGGGATCTTACCCCCGAGCAGGAGTGGGATCTTCTGCAGAATCACCTCAACCGGGTAACGGATACTTGTATTCCCGAAGAGGAAGCATTCAGAAAACTTCAAAAGCATCTATATGATGTTTGGAAAACTGCAGAAGATAAAGGCGAAAGACTATTTCCACACGAATTCATGTTCCGCCTTCTGAACAGCGGCGTGCTGAAACAGTATTATGAAATAGATCCTGCGAATTCCTGGATGATTGCCGCGGCAGAAAGAAATATGCCGATGGTAGTTCCAGGGTGGGAGGATTCTACGATGGGCAATATATTTGCTTCTTATGTTTTCACTGGCGAACTCAAAGCGTCAACCATGAAAAGTGGCATTGAGTACATGGTATGGCTCGCGGACTGGTACATTAAGAATTCAGGTGAACAAGGAATTGGGTTCTTCCAGATCGGTGGTGGTATCGCCGGAGACTTCCCAATATGCGTAGTGCCGATGCTTCACCAGGATCTCGAGAAAGACAACGTGCCTTACTGGAGTTTCTTCTGTCAGATCAGTGATTCAACAACAAGTTACGGTTCTTATTCGGGCGCAGTTCCGAATGAAAAGATAACCTGGGGAAAGCTTAGCATAGAAACACCGAAATTTATTATTGAGAGCGATGCTACTATTGTCGCGCCATTGTTATTCGCATATGTGCTGGAGTGGTAAGGTCTGATAAAAGAGGTATATAAACTGCCTTTCCGATTACGTGGCGAATTAAATTTTATTCATGAATCTCGAGCAGATTTTGCGTGCAGCAGTTGAGCAATCATTCACTGCATTGTATGGGCAATGTCCCGACAATCTTCAGATCCAGCCAACGAATCAGGAGTTCGAAGGCTCGCATACACTGGTCTGTTTTCCACTCACGAAGATTTCTCGTAAAGGACCAGAGGAAACAGCAAGACTGATTGGCGATCACCTCGTACTGAATTCAGTAATAGTAAATCGTTTCAATGTTGTAAAAGGATTTCTGAATCTTGTGCTGAATGACAGCGTATGGCTTTCGGTATTTACGTCCATTCTTAAGAATAAATCCTTTGGTCGTCTTCCTCGAAATGATAACGAGATCATGGTGGAGTATTCATCGCCAAACACAAACAAGCCGCTTCATCTCGGACACCTTAGAAATAATTTCCTCGGGTATAGCGTCTCGCAGATTTACGACGCCATTGGTTATAAAGTTCACAAAGTTCAGATCATCAACGACAGAGGCATACACATTTGTAAATCGATGGCTGCATGGGAACTTTATGGCCATGGAGAAACACCCGAAAGCAGTGGTATCAAAGGTGATCACCTTGTTGGGAAATATTATGTTTTGTTTAACACGCACTTCACTCGAGAAGTGGCAGCGTTGTTACAAACCGGATTAACCGAAAAAGAAGCAGAAAAGCAATCACCCATCATGCAGCGCGCAGTAACGCTACTTATACAATGGGAACAGGCAGATGCCACCGTGCTCAAGTTGTGGAAGACCATGAATGGATGGGTGTACCACGGATTCAACGCCACGTACAAAAGAATGGGTGTTGACTTTGAAAAACTGTATTACGAGTCTGAAACTTATCTCCTTGGAAAAGAAGAAGTGCTTCGCGGAGTGGAGAACGGAACATTCTTTAAAAAAGATGATGGTTCAGTCTGGGTTGATCTTACAACGGATGGCCTGGATCAGAAAGTACTGTTGCGGTCTGATGGAACATCGGTATACATGACGCAGGATATTGGAACTGCAATTTTAAGATTCCGAGACTTTCCAAAAATAACAGGCCAGATATACACAGTAGGCAATGAGCAGGAATATCATTTCAAAGTGCTGTTCCTGATCCTGAAAAAATTGGGATTCGAGTGGGCAAGTCGTTGCTATCACCTTTCTTATGGCATGGTTGACCTTCCTACGGGTAGAATGAAATCCCGCGAAGGTACAGTCGTCGATGCCGATGACCTGATGCAAGAGATGGTGGAGGAAGCTGAAAAACAAACACGTGAACTCGGAAAAATTGAAGGCTGGGCTGACGCAGAAACAATTCCATTATTCGAAATGATCGGACTTGGCGCGCTCAAGTTCTTTCTGCTGAAAGTCGATCCAAAGAAAAAAATGTTGTTCGACCCAAATGAGTCCATTCAGCTGCAAGGATTCACCGGCCCCTTTATACAGTATACTCACGCCCGCATTCGTGCCATTGTGAGAAAAGCAGCGCAAATGGGCGTGCAAACAAACCGGGATTTTACTGGTATCGTTACAGCGCTTGAACCTGCCGAACGCGAATGCCTTCAGGTGATTTGTCAGTATGAATCAAAATTACTGGAAGCCGCCCGTGAATATTCGCCGGCAGTCATTGCGAACTATGTGTATGAACTGGCGAAATCGTACAACAAGTTCTATCAGAACATTCCTATATTCAACGAGAGTGATCCCGCTAAATTGAGCTTCAGAGTGGCATTTTCTACGATTGTAGCAGATACAATCAGGAATGCAATGTCAATTCTTGGCATTGCAGTTCCAGACAAGATGTGATCGGGAGACCATTCAAAAAATAAATACAGTAAGCCCGGAATTATTCTCAAACAAAATGCACTTTAACACAAAAACAAACTGCTATGAAAGCACTCATTTTTACCTTTATCGTGTGTTTCGTTTCTCCTATGGTATCAATCTACGATTTCAAAAAGAACGCGATCGACGGCCAGGTCATTGATTTCGCCAAATACAAAGGCAAAACCCTGTTGATCGTTAACACAGCCTCTAAGTGTGGCTTTACGCCTCAATACGCTGAACTGCAAAAACTTCACGAGCAATTCGGTTCTAAAGTGACAATCCTTGGATTTCCCGCAAACAACTTCGGTAGCCAGGAGCCTGGTACCAACGGAGAGATCTCTGAGTTTTGCCAAAAGAACTATGGCGTGTCTTTCCAGATGTTCGAAAAGGTCTCTGTGAAAGGCGACGATCAGGATGCCCTCTTCAAATGGTTGAAGGAGAAAACTGGCGAAGAACCAAGCTGGAACTTCTGTAAGTTTCTCGTGAAGGCCGACGGGACCGTAAAATTCTTCCCTTCCAAAGTCAGTCCGATGGACAAACAAATAATTGATGCGCTTAATTAAAGCATTTGCTTTAGTTGCCGGACTGATGGGTATCGCAGCATTTATATCAGCCAAAATCAATCCCGACGATAAAACGCCGCTTCCTGTATCCATTTATGAATTCAGGATGGCGGCGCTTAACGGGGATACTATTGATTTCTCTCAATTCAAAGGCAAAACACTACTAATTGTAAACACAGCTTCAAAGTGCGGGTACACACCTCAGTACGAGGAACTGGAAAAGCTCCATGAAATGTATGGCGGTAAGGTTGTAGTCTTGGGTTTCCCTGCCAATAATTTTCTGTGGCAAGAGCCTGGAACAAACAAGGACATCGCAGAATTCTGTCAGAAAAACTACGGCGTCAAATTTCAGATGTTTGATAAGATCTCAGTGAAAGGCCGCGACAAGCATCCGCTCTACAAATGGCTTGAAGCAAAGAGCGGCAAAACACCGTCATGGAATTTTTGCAAATATGTCGTCAGTAAAAACGGCACTGATATCTCATTCTTTTCTAGCGCTGTGAAACCTCTCGATCCGACCATCATCTCAGCGATTGAGAAATAAACGATCGGAATAAACTCATCAGAAATTCATGGACAAGAATAAAGTAAAGCAACAACTGCTAAGGTTTTGCCATGACTTTGTCGATCACCGCGTTGCGACGGCATCACAGGCCATGGTGTCTGCTCAACAGGCCGCAAATGAAGAAGGTAAGAGCAGCGCGGGCGACAAATACGAAACTGGCAGAGCAATGATGCAGATCGAACGAGATCAGGCAGCAGCACAATTGTCGGAAGCATTGAAGTTGAAGAAGCTGCTGGAAGGCATCGACATTGAACGTGTCACTGGCAGGGTTGCGTTGGGTAGTCTCGTCATCAGTAAAAACATGGAAATCTTCTTGGCGATCGGAATAGGGAAGGCAAGTATTGATGGGAAAGAATATCTGATCGTCGCACCACATTCACCTTTGGGAAAATCACTGGTCAATAAAGGTGCTAATGACGAATTTGTTATTGCCGGCAATGTGAAAACTATTACGAACATTTTGTGACGAATAATTATCTTTGAGTCATAATTATCCTATGACAGTAAAAGTTTGGTTGCAGGCTTTCAGATTACGAACCCTTCCGTTGTCGCTGTCATGCATTGCGATGGGCGGGTTTCTTGCAGCATCGGTAAACGCATTTCGCTGGGATATATTCCTCCTTTGTATCCTCACCACGATTTTTCTGCAAATACTATCTAACCTCGCCAATGACTACGGTGATTCTGTTCATGGCGCTGACCATGTAAATCGAAAGGGTCCATCAAGGGCAGTCCAAAGCAAAGCAATCTCAGCGATCCAAATGAAAACTGCTGTTGGGGTCTTTGTAATACTCTGCCTCGTTAGTGGCGTTGCGTTATTATTGATTTCATTCGGAATTAACTGGATCGCTATACTATTCTTTTTTGGGTTGGGAATACTCAGCATTCTCGCCGCGATCGCGTACACTATGGGACGTAAACCCTATGGTTATGTTGGCCTGGGTGATCTTTCTGTACTTTTATTCTTTGGACTCGTTGGTGTAATGGGATCGTATTATCTGTTCACCCAACATTTCTCGTGGCTGGCAATACTACCCGCTTTTAGCTGCGGATTTTTTTCGATAGGCGTGTTGAATGTTAACAACATTCGCGACATCGAATCGGATCGGCAGGCAGGTAAATTTTCAATTCCGGTACGTATGGGGCGAGCCAATGCAATTAGATATCATTGGTTTTTATTAATCGGTGGGTTATTTACAGCCCTCCTGTATTCCGTGCTGGATTATAAATCACCTACGCAGTTCCTTTTCCTCCTGAGTGCGCCATTTTTTGCCAGCATAGGAATCGCGGTAGGCCGAAAACCATCCGCGGACCTTGATCCGTATCTTAAAAAGATGGCACTCTCCACATTGCTTTTTGTCTTGCTTTTTGGAATAGGCCTGATTTTGGCCTGAGCTTTAAACCTATACGCGTCGAACCGTGTCTAATTATTTAGTGATTGCTTGATTTAACGATTGAGTGATTGGTGATTGGGCAATTTTCGAGGAATAAAGTTCGTTTGTTTAAAGACCTAAAAGACTATGAAAAAGTATCTTGTAATCATTGCTTGTGTGGCGCTAGTGACGTGGTCGTGTAAACCGGAGGATGACGCGCAGCGACTACTGGATCAATTTGTTGTATCAACCACTTATGATAACACTGCGCACTTCAGCGGCTACGCGACATACTCAATGTCAACGGATACCATCGGATTTATTTCCAACAAATCAAACGATACGATTAAAACGCAGAGGGACATTGATTACCCACGCCCCGTCCTTCAGAAAGTTGAACAAAACTTGAATGAGAAGGGGTATACGCGCGTTGCCAAGAATCAGAATCCTGATCTGCGCATCAACGTGTATGTCATCAATGACTTTAATATTTATCAATCCGTTAGCTATAATAACTACTATTATCCTTCGTACTACGGATACGGATATGGTTATGGTGGGGGATACTATGGTTACCCCAACGTCAGCACATACTCAACTAATACAGGTTCGCTCGTGGTTGAGATTCTTGATCTCAGAAATATAACGCCTGATAACAAAGTGAAAGTGTTGTGGAGTGCTTATATGGGTGACGTGTATAGCTCTATCAATCTGGTTCAACAATCGCAGGACGCCATTGACCAGGCCTTCATTCAATCACCTTACATCGGAAAGTAATGAGAACGATAAAATTTATATTGATTCTGGTCGCGTTCGCAGCTGCGCCGGCTTTAGCACAGGAGAGTTACCTCTACTTCAGCTGGGATTATACACAACCTTTAACCAATAAAAGCTGGATCAGTGGTGGGACGGCGAGAGGCGCAAAAGCTGGCGTAAGAAAATTTATTGGTCAGGAGCGTCGATTTTCCGCTGGCGTCGATTTTAACTGGAACTACCTTCAGGAGTATAAACCCACAGAAACGGTTCAGACCAGCACAGGCGCTTTCACGACAGACTACTTCAATAATATAGCATCGATTGCACTTGTCGCAAGTGGACAGTATTACTTTCCGCTGGGCAACAAAGAACACTTCTTCCCATACGCAGGATTAGGAATGGGCGCAAACCGTAATCGTTATTCGCAGTCGTATAACATCTATCAGGATAGCGAAACCAAGTATGGGTTTCTGGTTAGACCTGAGGCTGGCATTCTGGTAAGATTGGGCGGGAGACGCCGATGGGGCGCGATGGCGGCGGTGCATTATGACTACTCAACAAACAAAAACGCTACATACGATTACAATAGTTATTCCGCCGTTGGGTTCCAGCTTGGCGTGATGATTTGGCAATGGTAGAGGCGGAGTTTTCCTCACCCCACGAGGCGCGGATACGCGCAGAATTGAAAATTTATAATCGCATATCTTGTATTTCTCACCGTCCATGCGCCTGCGGTGAAAATAACTTTGCCAACTCTTCCATCGGAATTTTTTAATCCGCATATCCTGCCCGCTTGGCCGATGCTGTTATCTTTGCAGCCATGCAGCAGATTCTTATTCTCGATTTTGGTTCCCAGTACACGCAATTGATTGCGAGAAGGGTTAGGGAACTCAATGTCTATTGCGAGATTCATCCATTCAACAAGATCCCCAAAATCACGAACGAAGTCAAAGGCATTATTCTGTCTGGAAGCCCTTGTTCTGTAAGGGATAAAGGCGCGCCATCGGTCGACCTTAAAATTTTTGGAGACACGCCTGTGCTTGGTGTGTGCTATGGCGCGCAGCTCATAGCTTTGTTAGGTGGCGGAAATGTATTGCCATCGCAGATCCGTGAATATGGCAGGGCACTGCTCGCCACAGTCGATTCAAGCAGTGAACTGCTGAAAGAAATATTGGTCGATACCCAGGTCTGGATGTCGCACGCCGATACGATCGCTTCTGTACCGCCAAACTTCGACATCATTGCCAGCACACCATCCGTTGCAGTCGCTGCTTATAAAGTGAAAGACAGACCAGTTTACGGAATACAATTTCATCCCGAAGTAACACATACGACTCAAGGCAAAGCGTTGATCAGAAACTTTGTCGTTCATATTTGTGGCTGCGCGCAGGACTGGACTTCGGATCAATTCGTTGAAACGACGGTAAATCAATTGCGTGGAAAGCTCGAGAACGATCAGGTCGTCATGGCTTTGTCGGGTGGCGTAGATTCTACAGTTGCCGCCACACTGATTCACAGAGCTATCGGTAAAAATCTTCATTGCATCTTTGTTGATAATGGACTGTTGAGAAAGGACGAATTTGCCCAGGTGCTCGATTCGTATAAGGATATGGGTTTGAATATTAAAGGCGTCGATACGAAGGATAAATTCTATTCTGCGCTCGAAGGTTTAACCGAACCTGAGGCAAAACGAAAAGCTATTGGCAGGACTTTTATTGAAGTCTTCGATGAGGAAGCCCAACGAATTCGCGATGTCAAATGGTTGGGACAAGGAACAATCTATCCTGATGTAATCGAGTCTGTGTCCGTTAACGGCGGCCCATCTCAAACCATCAAGTCGCATCATAATGTTGGAGGACTTCCGGCAACTATGAAGCTAAAGGTCGTTGAACCATTGAACACGCTATTTAAAGACGAGGTTAGAATTGTGGGCAAGGCGCTGGGCATTGATCCGGCCATTCTTGGCAGACATCCTTTTCCGGGTCCTGGTCTAGGCATTCGTATATTGGGCGATATTACCGCTGATAAAGTGAGAATTCTTCAGGAAGTTGACAGCATTTTTATAGGTGCACTAAGGACTCACGGACTTTATGATCAGGTATGGCAGGCAGGTGCTATGCTATTACCAGTACAGTCAGTAGGAGTAATGGGAGATGAACGTACTTATGAACGGGTTGTTAGCCTGCGCGCAGTGACGAGTACGGATGGGATGACGGCCGATTGGGCTCATCTTCCCTACGAGTTTCTTGCCACTGTTTCGAGTGACATTATAAATAAAGTGAAAGGCGTTAACCGCGTCGTGTACGATATCAGTTCCAAGCCTCCCGCAACGATAGAATGGGAGTAAAAAAGGGGACTGTATAATTTTTGACCTTGAATTGAATGGGTTAGACCTGCCCGATTTTTTTTGACACTATGATGCGAAAAGGAAAAATAGTATTCTGTTTATTGTTGCTGATTCAAAGTATTGCACTCGCGCAAATTGACTACACAAAGCAATATGCCAATGCAAAAACTTTGTTACGCGAGGGAAAATATAACCTCGCGATGGAAACTTTTAAGCCGCTGATTCCATACGACCGTAATAATGCCTTCTCCGAGTATGCTTCATTTTATTATGCACTCTCCGCGTATCGCCAGGGTTATAAAGCACTTGCCAAGACCGGCCTTAGCGAACTGAAGAAATTGCATCCTACCTGGGATAAAATCGATGAAGTAAATTTCTGGATTGGAAAGATCACGATGGAAGACCACGATTATTTTCAAGGTCTCAAAGTATTTTCCGCGGTACAGGAC
The DNA here is from genome assembly GCA_039916665.1 of Chryseolinea sp. Lineage (GTDB taxonomy): Bacteria > Bacteroidota > Bacteroidia > Cytophagales > Cyclobacteriaceae > Chryseolinea. Next base: position 30,347 of record JBDSKX010000049.1, read on the forward strand.
AAGTCGATGCAGCCATTGATCGAATCGATCAAAACAAAGAGCCTTGCAGATGTCAATGATGCGGAGACCCTCAAGATGATGCGTGAGGAGAATCCAAAGGACGCAGTAGTCGCGAAAGCTCTAGCCACGGCGTTGGCGAAAAACCCATCGAACCCTTCTGACAGGACATTACTGGAATCATTGGTAAAGGAACTCAATCTGAATCGTTCATTGTTCCTGCCAGAAGCGCCGAAAACTTTTTATAAAGATGTTTATGCAGTTTCGGTGATGCTCCCATTGATGGTGAATACGCTTGACGCATCGCCAACAATGAAGCGAAATCAAAATGTCATTGACCTTTACGAAGGCATGAAACAAGCGGTCGATACACTTAGCAAACAGGGGGTTAAGATCAGCCTCAGAACGTATGACACAGAGAGAAGCACGGAAAAGATAAAATCTATTCTTAAGCAGGAGGAATTGAAAACAACTGACCTGATCGTTGGACCATTTTTTCAGGATGAATGTAAACCGCTTGTTGATTTTTCGCTGGCCAACAAAATCAATCTCTTCAATCCCCTGCACAACAACATTGATCTGCTAGGTCTTGATCCCTATGCTTTCCTCTTTCAACCATCGTTGGAAACATTGGGAAAGAAGTCCGGAGAATTTTTGTCGGCATACACGAAGAAGAAGACCTGTATAATTTTTTACGGAACGTCAAGAAGAGATTCAGTATTGGCAGCAAGCTTTGCCGCTGCTGCTGCGGAAAAAGGACTCAAAATAATGTCATCTAACCGGGTATCACGCGAAGCATCAAATACTGTGCTCACGATGCTGGCAACGCCAACCGAATACGATGACTTCAAATACCCTAAAGAGTTTACTTTGAAGAAGGATAGTGTCGGCAGTATTTTCGTTGCCTCCGATGATGCGCTTATCTACGCTAAGGTGATCAGCAGTATCGAAACACGCGGCGACAACATTGTTGTACTGGGTTCTGAAAGCTGGATTGATCAACGAACCATAGACCTCGAAAAATTTCAAAATCTTCCAATTGTTCTGACGTCTCCAAATTATGTGGCTACTGAAAAAGCGCACGCCAGAGCCTTTGCGAGAAAATATGTAAAAACTCATGGCCGTATACCCAGCAATTATGCCAGTACCGGTTACGAGTTCATGATGTTCCTTGGAAATCAACTCAAAAAGAATGGCGTGTACTTTCAGGATGCAATGACAAAGGCGGGAATTATTCCAGGTTACATTTCTGAGGGATATAATTTTCAATCCGGGCGCAGTAATGAATTGATACCTTTTGTAAGATTTGAAAAAGGGGTCGAAAAAGTAATTGAAAAAAGATAATCGATGTGTTAAATGCATAATACGAGCAAGGTCTTATTCGAACGCGCAAAGCAATTTATTCCCGGTGGTGTTAATTCTCCTGTCAGAGCATTTCGCGCGGTTGGAGGGAATCCAGTATTTATGAAGCGGGCGAAGGGGGCCTTTCTCTACGATGAAGATGATAATGAATATGTCGATCTCATCAATTCATGGGGTCCTATGATACTGGGGCACGCGCATCCGATCGTTGAGGAAGCTGTTGTCAACGCGCTCAAATCATCGTCGTCGTTTGGCGCACCTACAGCACGCGAGGTGGAAATGGCCGAACTGATTTGTTCTATTGTTCCGTCGGTTCAAAAAGTCAGAATGGTCAATTCAGGAACTGAGGCAACGATGTCGGCAATACGTGTTGCACGTGGTTACACAGGGAGAGATAAGATCATCAAAATGGAAGGTTGTTATCACGGTCACGGTGATTCATTTCTTATCGCGGCTGGCAGTGGTGCACTTACTTTTGGCACGCCGGATAGCCCGGGTGTTACCAAAGGCACTGCCAAAGACACTTTGATTGCACCGTACAATGACCTGGCTGCAGTGGTTGGGCTTATCGAAAAAAACAAAAACGAAATTGCGGCAATTATACTTGAGCCGGTTGTGGGTAACATGGGTTGCGTACTTCCCAACGAAGGATATTTAAAAGGTCTCAGGTCGTTATGTGACGAGGCGGGTATCATATTGGTATTCGATGAAGTGATGACGGGATTTCGACTGTCATTAGGTGGAGCCCAGGAATTATATAACGTTATACCCGACATGACTACGATGGGAAAGATCATCGGCGGCGGGTTACCGGTTGGGGCATACGGCGGTAAAAAAGAAATCATGGATGCCGTTTCACCTGCTGGTCCGGTTTACCAGGCTGGTACATTGTCGGGAAATCCATTGGCTATGGCTGCAGGTTTGGCAATGATAAAGCACCTGAGAGATCATCCCGAGATTTACGGTAATATCAATAAAAGCACATCCATGCTTGTTGAGGGCATAAAAAACCAACTATTCGAAGCTGGGCTCCATTACACGATCAATCAGGTGGGGTCAATGTTCACCCTGTTCTTTACAGATAAGACCGTCGTAGACTTTGCAACGGCTACCACTTCTGACACGAGTCGGTTTGCATCTTACTTCCAGCAAATGCTCCATCAAGGGATTTACCTTGCGCCTTCTCAGTACGAAGCTATGTTCATTTCGAACTCAATTGACCAGGGAATTATAGACCGCGTATTGTCGGCAAGCCAGAAAGCACTCGCGGTGTTGTAACGCAGCGCGAGTTGTACAACATTGCGGTCAAAATATTGAAATTGAGCCAATTTCATACATTGAAATGGCTTAATCAGACCTTCTCTCAGATCCCGTTGCTTTCATTTTACCTCCATTAATGGTTAACTTTTCACCTGATCCTGCTTTTTAAACTTTCAGCAGATTGCCATGAGGAATCGTGCCACTACTTTTACAATAGGATTCGGAGTCCTGGGTCTTTGTATAATTTTACTGACTATCTACGTCCAGCGTGGAATGAACAACTCGAACGCGCAAGGGTTTGGGATGCTTCAACTGCTGACCAAGACGAGCACCGATATTTCGTCCGGTCGCATCGCCCTGCAAAGGTTCGTTGCCGGTGATCCTGCGGTCAGTGTCGATCAGATTAATGCTCCGCTTCAAACTGCAAAGGCAAGCTTGCAGGCCGCTTACGACAATAAAGTTGAAGCCATCGACCTGGAGATGTTTCAAGGGGAAGAAACCCGCGCAGTCCTCAAGCAAACAATATTTGATGTTCAAAGACTATTGGAGATCGGTCAGGTACGATGGAAACCTAAGGCGCCGAGCGTACCGGTTGTATCCGACAGCACAACTATTGTTGTGTCTGCTCCCGTTGTTAGCACTTCGGTAGATCCTGAATCTGAATCAGCATTTACTACCCTGCAGTCCTCAATCGAAAATGCCGAAACCACAGTCAACGCATTACTCTCATCGAAGGGTTCGACGCTAAAAATCCTTTCCTATATTGACATCTTTTTGTTCCTGGTTGCATTGTGTGTCGTATGCCTCTGGCTATACAAACTTCAGGTTACTTCTAAAAAAATGATTGCCGAACAAGATGAGCGTCTTGCACAGACAGGACGCGCAGTGAAATCGCTTTCAGGATTCATTGAGTCTATTTCCGCCGGCGACTATTCTGCCGAAGTTGACATTGAAGGAGATAGCTCAAACTTGAAAGAGAGTTTGACAAACATGCGAGACAAACTGCTTGTGAACGCCGAAGATGATCGCAAGCGAAATTGGTCAACGTCAGGTCTTGCACAGATTGGCGATATTCTCCGGGTTAACTCAGGCAGCGTCACTGAGTTGTACGACAACATTATCAAATTTGTCGTACGCTATACAAAGAGTAATCAAGGCGGTCTCTTTATCGTAAATGAAGAAACAGAAGGCGATTTATTTCTTGAACTCGTTTCATGCTACGCCTTCGAAAGAAAAAAATATCTCACTCGCCGGATTGGCAAAGGCGAAGGACTTGTCGGACAATGTTATCTTGAAGGAGAACGTATTTACCTGGCTGAAGTACCTGCTCAATACATTGCAATTACTTCCGGACTTGGAGGGGCTTCGCCGAATGCATTACTGCTTGTGCCACTTAAAATAAATGATAAGATCTTTGGCGTTTTAGAGCTTGCCACCTTCGGAAAGTATGAGGCACATGAAATTGATCTGGTCGAGAAACTGACAGAAAGCATAGCCTCTACGATATCCTCGGTGAGGATAAGCGAGAGTACCCGGATACTTCTGGAGAAAACTCAACAACAAGCCGAAGAGATGCGCGCACAGGAAGAAGAAATGCGCCAGAATATGGAAGAGCTTGAGGCCACGCAGGAAGAGATGCGCAGGAAAGAAAAGCATATTCAGGATATGCTTGACGGTGAGAAGAAACGAAATGAGATCAGTAACAAGAATCGTCAGCTGATCATGGAACTCACCAAGAATAAAGATATTCAGGATGGTAACTGGAATGAATCGCTCGAGCGGGTCAGCAGTTCTATCACACGACAGCTAGGGGTATCAAAGGCAGGTATTTGGGAGTTTCAACGCAAAGAGAACAGACTCTTTTGCGCGAAAGTTTATAACCATTCAAGAGGTACTTTTGAATCCGGAAAAATACGGCTCGGTCGTGACTATCCGGGCTTCTTTGAAGCCGTTACCAGCGAGGAGATCATCAATGCTTCTGATGCACAAAATCATCCGGCCACCCGTGAGTTGGCTGCTGAATTCAAGTCTGATGACATACGGTCGGTCTTGAATGTTCCATTTTTCAATGAAGGCAAGATCGCAGGTATCATCAGTTGTGAACATCAACACGAACAGAAGGAATGGTCGGAAGAAGATATTGAGTTCCTGAAGTCATGTTCAGACCTGTTGTCTGTAGCGTTCAATACATCCAGAATCAATGGGATGCTGGATCAACTTGGCGATGATCAGGAGACCATGCAGACTATCATCGACAACATTCCGCGCGCGGTATTCTGGAAAGACAAGGACCTTAGGTTCCAGGGATGTAACAGGATATTTGCTAATGTCGCTGGCTTGAAATCTCCTAAAGAACTCATTGGCAAGACAGACTACGACATGCCGTGGAAAGAGCATGGAGACGCTTACAAGGAGGACGATCTTGGTGTGATGAACAGTCGCAAAGCGAGACTCGACCTTGAGGAACGAAATGTTAATAGCGCAGGTGTTGAATCATGGGTATTGACAAGCAAAGTTCCCGTCTTGAATAAGCACGCGGAGGTTGTTGCAGTACTGGGAATGTTCGAAGATATAACGGAGCGTAAACGAAAAGAGGCGCAGGTCGAGGCCAACATGGCTGAGCTTGAAACGTTAAGAAAACTGGTTCAAAAACATACTTAGTAATGTTATTTCTCCAGCAGACTATTACCTCTATGCGTTGTCGCGAATTGATGAATACTAATTTTTAACTGTGCTTTTTGTACTTTTACATCTAAATACCTAAAAACCGGGTCATGAATTATCGCTTTTTAATCTCCATGACTGCGTTTCTGGCGGTAAGTGCCAGTCTTTTTGCGCAGGGTGAACGAAAGGACAAAACAGCGGTCACGTATGAAGAGCTATATGATGAACCGTATTCGGTTAACAAGCTTTTCATTGGACTTATACCAATGTATGCCGACATGTTCGTTACGAATGTGAATGCCGGCTATGGCGCCGAAGCTATCTATTATCACAAGGATAAGTTTGACGTCAAAGCTCAATTCAGAAAAACTTATAGCAGACAATTCTATGATTTTTCCCGCGACCTCGCGGTGAAGAAAAGCGATGTTAACAACCACGCAGAGATCTATAACTACTACGAAATCGGAGGTACGTATCACATCCGCGACTTCGAAGAAAGCTCAAAGACAAAAATGTTCCTCTACAAGAACAGTTACAAAGGCAATAAGTGGGCGGCCAGGGTGCCATTGAATGCTGAAATCCCCTGTAAAGTCAGAAAAATTTATGGTGCGCGTTTGGGTGGTATCTATTGGGACAGTTCTACAGACGTAGGTCGTGCGCTGCAGAAACAAGGGTTAAAAAATGGCGACCTCAAAAATGAAGAAGGTGTCGGACTGCCACAAACCATTGTCAAGAATGGCAATACTGAGTCGTTTGATATCTTTACCAACATCTCGACAAAAAGTATTTACGTTGGTGGTTCGATGACCTGGATCAAAAATGTAGCGGTTAACTTCGACAAGTTTGAAGAAGGTATTGATGACATGATCCTGACAGTTTATCTCGATGCTCTTATAGCTCCTAGCATTAAGGTTGACAACATTCTTTATGTTGATAACAGCACGACCACTCCAACTGCGGGAACACATACCTATAATGCGGGTGTTCTCGATACTAAAATGATTGGATGGAGAGCCGGTATGGATGGCCGTTTCAACAGAATGCTGAGTTGGTCTTATGGTGGCGAAATTGGATACAGACCAACTTTGGCAGGTCGTGGCCTCTATGTGATGTTCAAAATTGCTTTCCCGGTATTTGGAACAAATCTCGATTATAAAGTAGAGTCATTCGGAAAATAAGCCGACGTTTGTCCCATGGTATCCGAGCCAGTAGTCAACTGGGATATACTCATTCAAAATATTAAGGAACTCGTACAGATCCGGCCTTCCGGCACGGGCATCATAGCCGGCGCAGCGATGGCTGAATTGCCCGCCATCAGCAATGCGTTTCTTGCCATCAGCAACGGCCGTATCGCTGCGTTCGGTCCGATGGACAAGTTGCCACACAGGAATACAATCAAGACAATTGATGCAACAGGCCGTTTTGTATTCCCAAGCTTCGTAGACTCACACACGCATTTGATCTTTGCCAAAAGCAGAGAAGAAGAGTTCGTATTGAAGATCAAAGGTTCTTCTTACGCTGAGATCGCCGCCAAAGGTGGTGGGATACTAAACTCTGCCAGAAAAATTCAGCAGAGTTCTGAAGACGCATTGTTCGAAAGTGCGTTGATCAGATGCAATGAAATCATCGGAACGGGAACAGGTGCCGTCGAGATAAAGAGCGGATATGGGCTAACCGTGAAAGACGAGATGAAAATGCTGCGTGTAGCACGCAAGTTGGGTCAGTATACGCCGCTTACTGTGAAGACTACTTTTCTCGGAGCGCATGCTATTCCTGAAAACACTACAAAAGAGAAATACATTGAGACGATTATCAATGATATGATTCCTGCAGTCGCTGCGGAAAAGCTCGCAGATTATATTGATGTTTTTTGTGAACAGGGGTTCTTCAGCGAAACAGACACAGAAAGGATAGTTGAAGCAGGTAAACAATACGGACTCAGGCCAAGGATTCATGCCAATCAATTGAACAGATCTGGTGGCGTGCAGGTTGGTGTGAGAACAAAGGCGATAAGTGTCGATCACCTTGAAAACATTGGTGAGGAGGAGATCATGGCGCTTGTCGGGAGTAGTGTAATACCTACAGTGCTTCCAGGCGCGGCATTTTTTTTAAACCTTCCGTTTCCCCCGGCGCGTGCTTTGATAAAGGCAGGCTTACCAGTAGCCATTGCGTCGGATTACAATCCGGGAAGTGCACCGAGTGGCAACATGCAGCTAATGGTAGCCTTTGCCTGTATACGCATGAAGATGACGCCAGAGGAGACCATCAACGCGAGTACGATGAATACAGCATGCGCGCTGGAGTTGGAAAGTGATTTCGGCAGTATTACGATAGGGAAGAAGGCAAGCCTTTTTATTACCAAACCGATTCCTTCTTTGGCGTACTTCCCTTATGCATTTGGTTCTCCGCTTATCGACACCGTGATCCTCAACGGCGTTGTTGTCCAACCGGTTTAAAATCTGCTAGCTATCGAGCAGTGAAATGAACGTGAGTGAGTTCACGTAATCATCCAATATGAAAAGCGGAGTGTTCATCTGCCGCGTCATAGTTACAGAGCGTTTTTTTTGAAATTTACTTTTATTCTATCGTATGGCATGGCCTGCCTGTTGATATACCATATCCATCCGGCTAAGTACGTCTTTACAGGAAGATAATGAATGCGTTGCTTTGTAAGAAAAAGTTATGAAGCATACGCAAGAACAAATGCAGGCGACCATTAATGAGTGGAAGCACTCCGGCCTTAGCAAGAAGGCA